>CAWHQE010000020.1:0-46799 GCA_963831485.1 uncultured Alphaproteobacteria bacterium | reverse complement strand
ATGTACTTTAAAAACATAAGTTAAATTCCTCGAGCGGACCCTTCCGGGACACACCCCGTCGCACCGTGTGCGTCGCAATGCCGATTGCTGCCGTTGGTCGTCCATCCACAGATGGAGGTATCAATGGGACTTAGACTGACGATTCTCGCGAGCGCCGCGATGCTCTTGCCGGCTGCTGCATGGGCTCAGGACATGCAGGCGACCAACCCGGCGCCGGCGACCGCTCCGGCAGCGACAGCGCCTTCAGCAGCGGCGACGGGTCAGGCAATTGATCCGACTGCTGCGACAACCGCAGCAACGCCTTCCGCCGCCGCAAAGACCGAAACGGCCGCGACAACTAAGGCGACGAAGGCCGACGTGAAGGCAGGCGCATCGATCTTCGACACCAGCGGAAACGCGGTCGGAAAGATCAACTCGGTGTCCGCCAAGGGCGCGGTCCTCAATACCGGCAAGGTCAAGGTGACGGTGCCGATCTCGAGCCTCGCCAAGAGCGACAAGGGTCTCGTCATCGCGATGACCAAGGCGCAGGTCGAAGCTGCGGCGAAGAAGTCGTAATCGGCTAGGCGGCCGTTCGACGATAGCGCCAGACCAATCCGTTGACGAATGGCGGCCAGAGGCTCGCCTTCACACCGGCGAGCCTCAGCCAGCCGGCCGCGACGGCATTGCAGGTTCGGAGCGCGTTGGCCTTGCCACTGGCCCGGTAGAACGCGTCGAACGGCCCGTAACCCGGATGGTCGATCCGTTCCGGCCTGCCTCTCGAGTCGAGCTTGAAGTCGGCCCGAATGGCGGCCCATAAGCGGCGATATTCCTCCGGCCTAAGGCGCACCTGCCGAACCGAATAGGATGGGTCGGACACATATTCGACGTGAACCACTCTCTTTCCGCCCGCGAGCGCTGACCAGATTGTGCCCGGCCTGATGTCCCACCAGCTAGGCGTATCGAGGTAGACGCGCTGCTCGCCGGAGCCGAACGCGATCCAGCGCGAGTCCGCCGGTGCGGCTGCGAAGTCGCTCTCGGGCAGGAAGGGAGACCAGTCCAGCCCGTCCGCATTTACCGGCATGATGAGGTCGGCGTGGATGCCGTTATCGGCGATATAGATCGTCGTGCCCCTAACGGGTTCGGTCCAGCCGCGGTTGACCGGGACGAGCGAGCCGATCAGCGCAGCCGTGAGGTACAAAGCGGGGAGCGCGAGGAGCGCCGTCAAGAGCGCTCCAACCCGCTTGCCGGATTTGCTTTTTCGCCACCGCCGCGCCATCCCACCTCCGTCGCACCTTGCCTAGATTAGTGGGGCTGCCTAGATGCCCCAGCCAGTCGGGGCGTAGCGCAGCCTGGTAGCGCATCACACTGGGGGTGTGGAGGTCGCTGGTTCGAATCCAGTCGCCCCGACCAGCATTCCTCAATCTCGAAAGTCCGTTTTCTTCAATGTCCAGCCCGCCAATGTTGATGACCATGGTTCAGGCCGCTCCAAGCGGCGGCGCAGGCAGCACCGCCGGGCTCGTGATGGGGATCGCGCCCTGGCTGCTGATCTTCGTGATCTTCTATCTCTTGATAATTCGCCCGCAGCAGCAGCGGGTGAAGCAGCATCAGGCGACGATCGCGGCAGTGAAGAAGGGCGACGAGGTGGTCACCGGCGGCGGTCATATCGGTAAAGTGACCAAGGTCGGCGATCATGAGGTGGAGGTCGAGTTCGCGGCCGGCCACCGCCACCGAGTGGTGAAATCGATGCTTTCCGAGGTGCGCCCGTCGGGCTCGAAGCCGGCGAACGACTGAGGCCTGACGGATGCTCGAATTTCCCCGCTGGAAGGTATGGCTCGTCAGCCTGGTCGTCGCGACCGGAATCCTTCTTTCGATCCCGAGCCTGATCGCCGCAACTCCGGCCGCGAAATACTGGCCCAAATGGCTTCCTGACTACAAGATCAGCCTCGGCCTCGACCTTAACGGCGGCAGTCACCTGCTGCTCGAGGCCGATGCTGGCGATGCCCAGAAGCAGCGGCTCCAGGCGATGGAGGACTCTGTCGCGACCGAGCTTCGCCGCGACCCGCGAATTGACGTTGGCGACATCTCGACCGCCGGCGGACGGCTGTCCTTCATGGTCCGCAACCCGACGCAAATCGACGCCGCCGTCGATCGGATGCGTAACCTGACGCGACCCGTGGCGCTCACCGGCAAGCGAGACTGGGACGTTCAGGTCGTCGATTCGACGCGGGTGGTCCTCACTCCGACGCCCGCAGGGACGATCCAGGCAATGAAGGATGCGATGAGCGTCGCGCGCGACGTCGTCCGCCGCCGAATCGACCCTTCGGGTACCAAGGAAATCACAGTCGTCACCGAAGGCGGAAGCCGAATCCTCGTCGAGGTTCCGGGCGTCGAAGATCCCGAAGCGCTCAAGAAGCTGATCGGCCAGACCGCGCGCCTGGAATTCAAGCTCGTCGACCTTTCGGCCAACCCCGCTGACGTGAAGGCAGGCCGCGCCCCTCCCGGCAGCGAAGTCCTGCCGATGGCCGATGGCAGCGGCCAGATTGCGGTCAAGCGCCGCGTGATGGTCTCCGGAGACCAGATCTCGAAGGCCAACCAGAGCTTCGACGACAATGGCCGGCCCGACATCCAGATCCTCTTCGATTCGGCTGGCGCCCGCCGCTTCGGCCGAACGACCCAGGAGAATGTCGGCAAGCCCTTCGCCATCATTCTCGACGGCAAGGTCCTGTCTTATCCGACCATCGAGGGTCCGATCCTCGGCGGCAACGCGCAGATCACGGGCAGCTTCACCGTCCAGAGCGCCAACGACCTCGCCGTCTCGCTCGCATCCGGCAAGCTGCCGGTGAAGCTCAACTTCATCGAAGAGCGCACCGTCAGCGCCGAGCTCGGCCAGGATTCGATCCACAAGGGCGCCATCGCGTCGGTCGTTTCCGTGCTCGCCGTGATCATCTTCATGCTCGTCACCTACGGGCGCTTCGGCATCTATGCGACGATCGCGCTGGTCGTGAACGCGTTCCTGATCCTTGGCATCATGGCGATGTTCAACGCCACGCTGACGCTTCCCGGAATCGCGGGATTCATCCTCACGATCGGCGCCGCGGTCGACGCCAACGTTCTGATCAACGAGCGAATACGCGAGGAGATAAGGCGCGGACGGCGGCTGCTCGATGCTGTCGAGACGGGCTACAAGGAAGCCTTCCGCGCTATTTTCGACGCCAACGTCACGCACGTCATCTCGGCCGCGATCATGGCCTATTTTGGCTCCGGGCCGGTGCGCGGCTTCGCAGTCGTGCTCCTGATCGGCGTCGTCACCTCTGTGTTCACCGCCGTCTATTTCACCCGCATGCTGGTCGCGCTGTGGATCCGCCGCGCTCGCCCGCGCGAACTGCATATCTGAGGTAAGAGCGGCATGAAGCTCCTCAAGCTTGTTCCCGAGAACACCAATCTCGACTTCATGCGCTGGCGTAACGTCGCGCTGGTCATCTCGTCGCTGCTGACGGTCATCTCGATCGCCTACACCGTCTATCGCGGCCTCAACCTTGGCATCGACTTCGTCGGCGGCGAGGTCGTGCGCGCCGAATTCGTCCAGCCGGTCCATGTCGACGAGCTCAGAGGCTGGGTAGACCGGCTCTGCAATTGCGAGGCGGGCATCACGACGCTTGGCAACAACCGCACCTTTCAGATCCGGCTTCCAAAGCCGGCGGGACCGGAGACTGCGTCGAATGCCCTCGTAGGCAAGCTGCGCTTGGCGATCCCGGCGCAATATCGTGGCGCGCGCGTCGATGCCGGCGAATTGGTCTCAGGCAAGGTCAGCGAGGAACTCGCGCAGAACAGCGCCATCGCGATCGCGCTCGCGATGATCGGGATCGCGGTTTACATCTGGTTCCGGTTCGAATGGCAGTTCGGCGTCGGCGCGCTGCTGACGCTCGCCCACGACGTCTCCATGACCCTCGGCTTTTTCGCCTTCACTCGGCTCCCGGTCGACCTCAACGTCGTCGCCGCCTTCCTCACCATCCTCGGCTACTCGCTCAATGACACGGTCGTCATCTACGACCGGATCCGCGAGGATCTCCGCAAGTATCGCAAGATGGCGATCCTACCGCTCATCAACGTCTCGCTGAACGAGACGCTGGCGCGAACCGTCGTCACTTCGCTCACCGTGCTCATCGCGCTTGGCGTGCTGATGCTGATCGGCCCGGAAGTGATCTTCGGCCTCGCCATCGCCATCTTCCTCGGCGTTCTGATCGGCACATATTCGTCCATTTACATCTCGGCCCCGGTGCTCGTCTGGCTGGGGGTCAAGCCCGACAGCTTCCTGAAGACCGAGGACAAGGAAGGCGCTCAGGCGGAAATTGCCTGAAATTCCGTTCAGCTACGGCCAAGCTTCACACGGCCAATGCCGTGCTTGGCCTGCCCCCGAGGCAACGCTAATGAGGTTCCCATGCTGAAGTTTTCACGCTCTGCCGCCCTCCTGCTGGCCTGCGCCTGCGTCCTGCCGCTCGCGGCCTGCGCCAAGGATCGTAACAAGAACGGCGACACCGCCTACGTCGCGAGGGACGTGAGCTCGCTCTACACCGCGGCGCAGCGAACGATGCAGCAGGGCGAATATGAACAGGCAGCCAAGCTGTTCGACGAGGTCGAGCGCCAGCATCCCTATTCGAGCTGGGCGCGGCATGCCCAGGTGATGAGCGCGTTCAATTATTATCTCGCGCAGAAATATAATGACTCGATCAGCTCGGCCCAGCGCTTCCTGACCATCCACCCCGGAAGCGACGAGGCGCCCTACGCCCAGTACATCGTTGGCATGAGCTATTATCAGCAGATTCCGGACCCCAATCGCGACCAGTCCGTCACCTCGCAGGCTTCGGATGCGTTCAACGAGCTTGTCCGCCGCTATCCGGACAGCCGCTACGCTTCGGACGCACGGCTCAAGCTCGACCTGATCACGGACCATCTTGCCGGCAAGGAGATGGAGGTAGGACGCTTCTACGAGCGCTCGGGCCAATGGCTCGCCGCGACCTATCGCTTCCGCAACGTGATCGACCAGTATCAGACGACGAGCCACACGCCCGAAGCGCTGGAGCGGCTCGTCGAATGCTATCTCTCGCTCGGCATTCCGGACGAAGCGTGGAAGGCATCTGCAGTCCTCGGCAAGAATTATCCGGGGACCTATTGGTATCGCCAATCGCTTCGGCTCCTCCATTCCGAGCAGAACAAGACCGGCATGTGGACGGCATCGGCGCCGCAGCCGGGCGGGGTTACCTCGGAGCCGGCCAAGAAGTCTCGCAAGGCTCCAAAGGCGAGCGGCTACCCGCAGGGCCAAAAGCCCAACGGCCAGTGATCTGAAGCATGCGCGCGCGCAGCGGGTCGGCTAAGGCTGTTCCGCCCGGGAGCCGCGCGTGCTGAAACAGATTTCAATCCGCAACATCGTGCTCGTCGAAGAGCTCGATCTCGAATTCGAGCGGGGGCTCGGCGTGCTTACGGGCGAGACTGGTGCGGGCAAATCCATCCTCCTCGATGCGCTTGGGCTAGCGCTGGGCGCCCGTGCCGATTCCGGCCTGCTCCGCTCCGGCGAGGAATCGGCCGCTGTATCGGCTGAAATCGAGCTTTCGAACGATCATTCGGCTCGTACGCTGCTCGGCGAGCAGGGAATCGAAGTTGGACCGGGCGAGCCGCTGATCGTTCGGCGCATCCTGAAAAGCGACGGTGGAAGCCGCGCCTTCCTCGGCGGGACGAGCGTGCCTGCTGGACTCCTCCGCGAACTCGGCGGCCTCGCGGTCGAGATCCACGGACAACAGGATGATCGCGGGCTGCTTAATCCCAGGGGCCACCGTGCGCTTCTCGATGCCTTTGGGCGGCTCGACCTCAGCAAGGTCGAATCCTGTTGGGATGAAGTGGTCCGAATCGAATCCGAACTCGGGCCGGCGCGCGCCGAGCTCGCCGCTGCTGAGCGCGACCGCGAATGGCTCGCGCATGCGTCGGCGGAGATCGAGTCTCTGGCGCCCGAGGAAGGCGAGGAGACCCGCCTGGCGGAGGAGCGCGCGGCGATGCAGGCCGGATTGAAGGCTGGCGAATCGCTCAGCGGGCTCGACGAATTGCTCGGCGGTTCCGAGGGCGCATTGGCCCTGCTTCGGCAGGCAGCACGGCGGATCGAGCGCGGAACCACAGACCACCCCTTGCTCGGCGACGCGCTCGCGGCGCTCGACCGCGCGCTCATCGAGGCGAGCGATGCCGAGGACCGGATCGCGCGCGCTGCAGATGCGCTGGCCTTCGATCCCGTGCGCCTCGAACAGGCCGAAGCGCGGCTGTTCGACATCCGTGGCCTGGCGCGCAAGCACCGCGTGGAGCCGGACGCGCTTGCGGCGCTTGGGGCGCAGATGCGTTCGCAGCTTGCAGCGATCGACGCGGGAAGCGAGCATATCGACGAACTCGACCGCGAGCTTGCTGCCGCGCACGGGCGCTATGCCGAGGCGGCGGCGGCGCTGAGCAAAGCTCGGCGCGGGGCGGCCATGAGCCTGGACACCGCCGTCACGAGAGAGCTTGGCCCCCTCAAGCTCGATGCGGCACGCTTCCGGACCGGGATCGCCCCGGCTGAGGCCGGACCATCGGGAACCGACCGTGTCGAATTCGAGGTCTCGACCAACCCTGGAACGCCGTTCGGTCCGCTGACCCGAATCGCGTCGGGCGGGGAGCTGTCGCGCTTCATCCTCGCGCTGAAGGTCGCGCTCGCCGAAGCGGGCACTGCGGCGACGATGATCTTCGACGAGATCGACCGCGGCGTCGGCGGCGCCGTTGCAAGCGCCATTGGCGAGCGGCTCGCCCGCCTCGCGGAACAGTCGCAGGTACTGGTCGTCACCCACTCGCCACAGGTCGCCGCCCGAGCCTCGCACCATTATCGGATCGAGAAGAGCCACGGCTCCGACGGCACACGCACCACCGTCCGCAAGCTGTCGAGCGACGAGCGGCGCGAAGAGATCGCGCGAATGCTGTCGGGCGCGTCGGTCACGGAGGAGGCGCGGGCCCAGGCGTCGCGCCTGCTCGACGCCGCGTGACCGCTTACGTTGCGCTCCTTCGAGGCGTGAACCTGGTCGGCAAGACTGTGCTCAAGATGGCCGATCTCAAGCGAATTGCCGACGACCTCGGCCTCGTCTCCGCGCGCACCTACATCGCGAGCGGCAACCTGCTGTTTGTGAGCGATCGGCCCGAAGAGGAGCTGAGGAGTGCTCTCGAGAAGGAGCTGCAGGCCCAAATGAGCAAGCAAGTGCGGGTCATGCTCCGAACCGCCGCGGAATTGGATGCGGTCGTGAAAGCCAATCCCTTCACCGACCAGGCCGCCAACCAGGTCCAGGCCTTCTTCCTCGACGAACCGCCGCCCGAGAACCTGCTGGAGACAGCTCGAAACAAAGCTGATGACGAACGCATCGCGACGGGTCCGCGCGAGGTCTTTGTCGCGTACGGCGAAAAGGGTATCGGCAAATCGCGCCTCAGGATCCCGCCGGCCGAAGCGGGGACAGCGCGCAACATGAACACGGTCGCGAAACTGGCCGAGCTTGCAAGGGAGATGTCATGAGTAAGGAACGCCCAGTCGCCCACGAGTTCGAAGGCGAACATCTCGAAAGCGCGTTCATCGGCAGACGCGATGGGGAAGCCCGGCCGACGGTGATCCTCGTGCCGACGGTGATGGGAGTCTCAGATCTCGAGAAGCAATTTGGCCGGCAGCTGGTCGAGCTCGGCTACAATGCGCTGGTCGCCGACCTCTTCGGCAAGAAATTCCACGGCGCGCCGCGCGACACGATGTTCGGCGAGATGACTCGGCTGAGGAGCGACCGCGCAGCACTCCGCCGCCGGCTTCAGCACATGCTGGAGGTCGCCCGCAACCTTCCCGAAGTGCCCGACGACCAGCTGGTTGTCGCCGGCTATTGCTTCGGCGGGCAGTGCGCGCTCGACTTGGCGCGCAGCGGCGCCGACATCGCGGCGGCGGTGAGCTTCCACGGCCTGTTCGACCCGCCCGGCCTTCCGCCTCAGAAGATCGGCGCCAAGGTCGTCGCCTATCACGGCTGGGACGATCCGATGGTCTCGCCGGAGAAAGTCGTCGCGCTTGGCAACGAGCTGACCGAGGCCGGGTGCGATTGGCAGATTCACGCTTACGGCCATGTCGGCCACGGCTTCACCAACCCGCACGCGAGCGAGCTTCAGATCGACGGAGTCGCCTACAACGCGCTCGCTGCTGAGCGGTCGTGGACGAGCTTCGTCAACCTGCTCGAGGAATTGTTCGGCGGGCATGCCTGATCATGGCATCACAGACCTGACCGAGGCCGACGCCGCCAACCGCCTGATGCGGCTGGCGAAGGAAATCGCCCGGCACGACAAGCTCTATCACGACCAGGATGCGCCGGAGATTTCCGACGCCGACTATGATGCGCTCGTCCGCGAGAACCGCGAGCTGGAGGGGAGATTTCCTCAGCTCGTCCGCGCGGATTCTCCTTCCAAGCGGCTAGGCGCGGCGCCGACGAGCGGGCTAGCCAAGGTCGCGCACGCGCGGCCGATGCTTAGCCTCGAAAACGCCTTTTCGAGCGAAGAAGTCGAAGAGTTCGTCGCCCGAGTGAAGCGATTCCTTGCCCTTCCGGCCGATGCATTCGTCGCCTTCACTGCCGAGCCGAAGATCGACGGGCTGAGCTGCTCGCTTCGCTACGAGAATGGCGAGCTCGTGCTGGCGGCAACGCGCGGCGATGGGGCGGTTGGCGAGGACGTGACCGCCAACGCACGCACGATCTCGGACATCCCCGAGCGAATCGCCGGCGCGCCCGATGTGCTCGAAGTGCGCGGCGAGGTGTACATGTCGAAGGCCGACTTCGAGGCTTTGAACGAGCGGCAGGAAGCGAGCTGCGGAAAGATCTTCGCCAACCCGCGCAACGCCGCTGCCGGCTCGCTCCGCCAGAAGGACCCGAGCATTACGGCCGCGCGCCCGCTCCGCTTCCTCGCCCACGGCTGGGGCGAGCTCAGCGCGCCGCTCGCCGACACCCAATACGAGGCCATGAAGCGGATCGAGAGCTTCGATATTCCAGTCGCCGACCTCCTTGTCCGCTGCAACGGCAGCGGGGAAATGCTCGCTCACTATCGCGCGATCGAGAAAGCGCGCGCCGACCTCCCCTTCGACATCGATGGAGTCGTCTACAAGGTCGACCGGCTCGACTTTCAGGAGCGCCTCGGCTTCGTCGCCCGCGCTCCGCGCTGGGGACTCGCGCACAAATTCCCTGCCGAGAAGGCCGAGACCAGGCTCGAGGCGATCGACATCCAGGTCGGCCGCACTGGCAAACTGACACCGGTCGGACGCCTCACGCCCGTCGGAGTCGGCGGCGTGATCGTCGCCAACGTCACGCTCCACAACCGCGACGAGATCGGCCGCCTAGGCCTCCGCATTGGCGACCGCGTGCGCATCCAGCGCGCGGGCGACGTGATCCCGCAGGTGATCGAGAACCTGACGCGTGACGAACCGCGTCCGCCTTACGAATTCCCGACCCGCTGCCCGATGTGCAATTCCGAAGCCGTCGCCGAGGAGGGCGAGGTCGACGTCCGCTGCACCGGCGGCCTGATCTGTCCTGCCCAGCGGTTCGAGCGGCTTCGTCATTTCGTCAGCAGGGGCGCGCTCGACATCGAAGGCCTCGGCGAAAAGAGCATCGCGGAGTTTATCGAGCTCGGCTGGCTCAATTCGCCCGCGGATATCTTCCGCCTCCGCGTTCATCGGCCCGACCTCCTCGGCCGCGAGGGGTGGAAGGAGAAGTCGGTCGACAATCTCCTCGCCGCGATCGAGGCGAAGCGCCACCCGGACGGTCCGCGCTTCCTGTTCGGCCTCGGCATCCGCCATGTCGGCATCGTCACAGCAAGGGACCTTCTCAAATGCTTCGGCACGGTCGAGGAGTTGCGGCGGGTTGCGCTCTCCGAAGGCGGTCAGGAAGAGTTGTCGTCAGTGCAGGGCGTCGGGCCCGTCGTGGCCGAGGCGTTGCATGACTTCTTTCATGAGAAGCACAATCAGCAGGTCCTCGTCGACCTCCTCTCCGAAGTGTCCCCGCAACAATTCATCAGCGATGCCAAGCAGACGGAATGGACCGGCAAGACCATCGTCTTCACCGGCAGCCTCGAGACGATGAGCCGCGACGAAGCCAAGGCCCAGGCCGAGCGTCTCGGCGCACGCTCGGCCGGCTCGGTCAGCGCCAAAACCGACCTCGTCGTCGCCGGTCCCGGCGCCGGCTCCAAGCTCAAGAAGGCCGAGGAGCTCGGCATTCGCGTCGTCGGCGAGGGGGAATGGGCGAGAATTGTCGCAGAGGCGTGATTGGCAGCAGATCCTGAGCATTTGCGAATGTGGCTGACGGCGCGATCGGTCGCGCGCGGACTGCCCACACCCGCCGCCGAGTTCGGCTGCCTCCGCCTCGAGACCAACAGCGAGAAAGAAGTTACACGCTGGGTGTTCGCCGAAGTCGTTCCCGGCATCCGCGACCTCGGCCGCTCGATCCGTGAGCCCCGGTATTTCATCAAACTGTGCGGAACCGAAGCGGAGCTTCGGGAAACACTTCCGACTCACTGGATCGTCAAAGGCGGAAGCTGGTTCATGGCGCTGGACGGCGAACCTGCGCCGTCCCATCCACTCCCGCCCGGCTACGAGGTCGAGACCATCCGCAACGGCCCAGTCACGCGCGTCGAAATCCGCACGAATGACGGCCAACTCGCCGCCGGCGGCTACGCAGCCGAAACGCCCGAAGCCTTCGTCTACGACCGTATTGAAACCGACCCCAAACTCCGCCGCCGAGGTCTCGGCCGAGCAGTCGTGGCCGCGCTCGGAGGCTGCAGAAGATCGCCGGCAGCCCGCCAATTGCTGATGGCCACCGCCGAGGGCGAAAGACTTTATTCAAACGTCGGCTGGAGACGGCTCTCGCCTTACTCAACCGCCTACCTGCCCGAGGAAACCTAACGCACCCCGCTGGTCCGCCGGATAAAGTCCGCCACATTGTCATGCAGCTGCACCAGCATCGGCAAGTGGACGTACACCATGTGTCCCGACTGGTAGTAATGATACTCGATGTTCCCCTGCAGCGCGGAAGGGATCGGCAAGTGGCGCATCTCCATCTTGCCTTCGAAGTAAGGCGTCGAGACGTCGAAATAGCCGCCGTTGACCATCACCTTCATGGTCGGATTGACCTTCATCGCGGTGGCGAGATCGGGAAGTACGTTGGGGAGCATGATGAGCGGCTTGTCGGCGCCCGGCGGCTGATGCTTGTAGTCCCACTTGCCGTAGATCGGGATGCCCGACTTGAACTGGATGTCCGGGCGGTAATTCAGCCGGTCCTGCACATAGTTGTGATAGGCGGCGACATAGGCCGCGCCGAGCGCAGCGCCCTGCGGATCGTCGCTCGCGACCTTGCTTAGCGGGTCGAGCGTCGCGCCGAGGAAACGCGTGTCGAGCGTTCCCGTCGTCAGGCCCTGCTCAGCGAGAAACTCTTTCTGAAACGCGCCATATTCGATCCTGAGGTTCGACTTCAGGAGATAGGGCACGGTGAGCCCGGTGTAGGCCGAAAGCTGTTCGGCGATCCGCTTCCGCTCGGCGTCGGGAAGAGCGTCGCCTTTCAGCAGCGCCTGCTGATAATCGCCCGTTGCGAACTGCTCGACCTGCGCCAGGTAGGCGTTGAGATCTGCCGGGCGGTTGGGCGCCTTGTTGAAATACCAAGCAGTCGCCGCATAGGTCGGAAGCGCGACCAGGTAGGGCATGTCGATACCGGGGTTCAGCTGCGGATCGTCGGGCATGAAGTCCCAGTTGAGGATGTCCGACAGAAGCATCACGCCGTTCAAATCGACGTCCGCATTCTGGAGAGCAAGCGACAGCCCTGCCGCGCGCATCGTCCCGTAGCTCTCGCCGAAGACATATTTGGGCGAGTTCCAACGGTCGTACTTGGTCAGGAACTGCGTGATGAAATCAGTGAAGGCGTGGATGTCCTGGTCGACTCCGTAAAATGCCTTCTCCTTGTCCTTGCCGGCGATGCGGCTGTAGCCGGTTCCCGGCGCATCGATGAAGACGAGGTCGGATGCGTCGAGAAGGCTCTCGTCATTGTTGACCATTCCATAGGGCGCGGGCGGCGTGTGGTTCGGCGCATCGGCGGTCGAGACCCGCACCGGTCCGAAAGCGCCCATGTGCAGCCAGATGCTCGACGAGCCGGGGCCGCCGTTGAACAGGAAGGTGATCGGCCGTCCAGCGGCGGGCGCGCCCTGTTTGAAGTAAGCGACATAATAGATCGACGCTTCGGGCTTCGGGCCGCTCTTGTCCTTGTCGGACTTGTCCGCGTCGGCGTCGGCCTCGACCGCGTCGGTGTCCTGCCAGTCCTTCGCGTGAACAACGAGCGTGCCGGCGATCGAATCATAGGCGATCGGCTGCCCGCCGACGGTCACCGAGCCGGTCGAGCGGACCTCGGTTGGATGGAAAAACTCCTTCGCCGTCCTACTTGGCTCAGCCTTCTTGGGTGAGGCCGCTTCGGCCCTTGGCGGATTTGTCGAGCGGGGCTTGGCATGATGGGTCGGAGCCGCGGGCGCAGATGTCGCGAACAGCACAGCTGTGAGGAGGAGCGGGAATTTCATTGCGCAGCTGTTGCAGCGGCCATGCTGCCAGACAAGAGGCTTCGCTTGCTAGTCGGCCCGTTCGCAGACCAGCACCGGCCACTCGCCGAAGCCGCGGTGGCGGACGCTGAGGCCCTGCTCTTCGAACGCGCGCTCGACTTCATCCGCCTGCGTATCGAGCAGGCCGGCAAGGACGATCATCGCGTTCGGCGCCACCGAGGCGGCGAACGCGGGCGCAAGGTCGATCAGCGGCCCGGCCAAAATGTTCGCGATGATGAGGTCGAACGGCGATCGTGCAACAAGGATCGGGGAATCCATTCCGTCAGCCTCGGCGAGCAGCAGCTCGCCTGCGCCATGGCCCAGCTTCACACCATTGATCCGCGCATTGTCGCGAGCGACACCAACGGCGACCGCGTCGATGTCGCTGGCGATGCACTTCGACTCGGGCCAAAGCGCCAAAGCGGCGAAGGCGAGAAGGCCTGTACCGGTCCCGATGTCGGCGACATTGGCGAAGCCGCGGCCCTCGCGATGCAGACCGTCGAGCGCTTCGAGACAACCGCTCGTCGTCGCGTGCTGTCCGGTGCCAAACGCGAGGCTGGCGTCGATCTCGAACGAGATCGTCCCCGGCGGCACGTTTCGATACATCGGCGTGTGGACATAGAAACGGCCGGCGCGGATCGGCTGAATGCCGGACTGACTCATCGTCACCCAGTCCGCTTCGCCAAGCTCCTCGACACTCGGCTCGCCGGCTCCAAGCCCGCCGATCATGCGCAATTCCTCCGCGCTCGGCGCATGCTCGAAATAGGCATGGATCAGCCAGTCGTCGGGCATCGATTTATCGGGTTCGTCCGCCACGAGTATCGGCGGGTCCGCCGACGCGGAAAACAGATCGGCAATGTCAGCGACCGCCTCACCCTGCGCACGGGTGCAGGGAATTGAGACTTTGAAGCTCACTTAGCGGTGGCTTCCTTCGCGAGCCGCTCGTCGAGCTTCTTCGTCAGCT
Source organism: uncultured Alphaproteobacteria bacterium (assembly GCA_963831485.1). Taxonomy (GTDB): domain Bacteria; phylum Pseudomonadota; class Alphaproteobacteria; order Sphingomonadales; family Sphingomonadaceae; genus Sphingomicrobium. Next base: position 33,220 of record CAWHQE010000020.1, on the reverse strand, counting down.
CGGCAGCATAATTCTTGCAGGCGTTGGAATCGTCGAGCGGCTTCCCAAGGGCAAAGCGGTTGACCATGTCGCTCGCCGAGGGATGCGGCGTGATCAGGATGTCGCATGGCAGCGCCGCGACCTTGGCAATGCTCGCGCGATAGGAAGCGAGATAGGCGGGATGATCGCTGAACCGGTAGCTGTTGTCGCTGACCGGAGTCAGGCTGTCGGCATAGACGATCTGCCGGCACATACCGCCCTGGCAGCTGCCCCAATGCCAAGTGATTGCACCCGGCGTGTGTCCGGGGGTCGCAAGCGCGATCAGTACGTTGTTGCCGATCCGGACCTGCTCGCCGTCCTGAATGATGCGATCGACCCGGGCCGAGGGGAAGGATTGCTTAAGTCCCGCCTGAGGATCTTCCGGGGTCGGCATGCCTTCCTTGAAGGCGTGAGCTCCAGCGGGAGAGGCGACCAGCTGCGCGCCTGTCAATTGCTGAAGCTGGGCGAGTCCGCCGACATGGTCGAAATGCTCATGGCTGTTGAGCAGATATCTGACGTCGGTCACTCGAAATCCGAGCTTTCGGATGTTCGCGGCAATCAGGGCCGGGTCCTTTTCGGTGCCACCGTCGATCAGGATGTCGCCCGCCGGATCGGTGATCAGGATCACGGAGATTCCGCACGTCCCGACATAATAAGTGTTGCCGAAAATCCGAACCGGCGGCGCTGCCTTGTCGTAATCGTCCCAGTCCTTGCACTGCGAGGCGAACAGCGGGCCCGACTGCTCGATGGGCGCCTTCGGCTGCTCGATCTGTTGCGGCTTTCCAAGCGGAACGACGACGGGGAGGATCTGCGCCGCCGCCCAGAAGGCGAGGCTAGCGAACATAGCTCGCGCCGTTGGCGTCGATAATGCTTCCGGTCGCCGAAGCCGGCGCGTGTGTCGACAGCCAGCGGATCACCTCGGCGATCTCGTCGGTGCTCGCGACACGGCCGAGCGGTATGTCGGCGATGATCTGCGCGCCGCCGCGGCCCTGCAGATATTCAGCGGTCATTTCGGAAACGGTGAAGCCGGGAGCGACTCCGAAGCAGAGGATGCCCTCGCCCGCATAGCCACGTGCGATGGTCTTGGTCATGCTGACCATCGCGCCCTTCGACGCCGCATAATGCCAGTGCTGGGGCGAATCGCCGCGAAAGGCAGCGCGGCTCGCAACGTTGACGATGCGCCCGCCGCCGCCGCGATCGAGGAAGTGGGACACGGCAAGCCGCGAAAGGTCAGCCGCCGCCTGGAGGTTGATCATCAGCGTGCGCTGCCACGCCGAATGCCATTCATCGTCGGGCGCGTTGTCAGCCACGCCTTCATAAATGCCCGCATTGTTGACCAGGACATGAATTTCACCGCCGAGCTCGTCGAGCGCCGTGTCCCATATGTCGCGCGGTGCAGCCGGATCGGTGAGGTCGCCGGCGATCAGCTGATCGGACCCCTTTGTCGAATGGCCGACGACCTTGTGGCCGGTCTTCTTGAGAAGTGCGTAGGTGGCCGCCCCAATGCCGCGGCTTGCTCCGGTGACGAGGATGTTCATGGCGGCGGCGCTTAAAACAGCTGACGCCTCATTGCGAGGAGCGAATGCGAGGAAGCAATCCAGTTCGGGGCTGGATTGCTTCGCTACGCTCGCAATGACGGGTGCGCGGCTTAAGCGGCCATGCCGTTCACGAATTCCTTGGCCGTCGACTTGAAGCCCGAGATCTGCTCGGAGAAGCGGCCGAAGCCCTGCTCGACCTGGTCGATGTCCTTCGCGACATTCTCCGTGTCGGAACGGATCGCGGCGATCGTCGAGCTCATTGAATTGGCGGCCAGCGCGGTCTCGTCGACGGCGGCGGTGATCATCGTCACCGTCTGCGCCTGGAGCTCCATCGCCTCGCGGATGCGGTCGGCCGAATTCTGGACTTCTTCGACCGTGCCCTGAATCGACGCGTTCGAGTTCGACGGTCTGGCGCGTCGCCTGCTGGATCGCGGTAATCTTCGCGGTGATGTCGTCGGTCGCACGCGCCGTCTGCGACGCGAGGCTCTTCACCTCCTGAGCGACGACCGCAAAGCCGCGGCCGGCATCGCCCGCGCGTGCCGCCTCGATGGTGGCGTTGAGCGCGAGCAGGTTGGTCTGGCCCGCAATGTCGCGGATCAGGCTGAGGATCGATTCGATCGCTTCGACGTGAGCGGACAGCGCCTGGCTGACTTTCACCGCCTGGCTGGCCTGGTCGCCGGCGCGCGTGGCGACGCCCGCGGCGACTTCCACTTCGGCGCGCGCATCCTCGATCGCTCGAATCAGGCCCGCCGCGGTCTGAGCCGCTTCGCGCATCGCGACCGCCGATTGCTCTGCTGCGGCGGCGACTTCGCTCGTCTTGCCAAGCATCCCGCGGGCCGATGCGGCGGTCGAGCGGGTGCGCTCGGTCAGGGCCTTAGACTGCTCGGTGCTTGCGCGCACCAGCTCGCCGACGCGACGCTCGAACTGCTCGCTCTCATTGCCGCGCTTGTCGGCAGCCTCGATCGCCTCGAGGAGTGCGACCTGGGCGAGGATGATGTCGGTTTCGATGAGGTCGAGCCGGTAATAGGCCGAAATGCAGCTCGCGAGCTGCTTCGCATCGCTTTGATACTGCTCGGTCAAAGCAGCGAACACTCGGTTCGCGATCTCGATTCGATCGGCGATATACTCCGGCACCGACGTGTGGTTCTTGAAGATCTGGCGGCCATATTCGGCGATCGACTGGACCCATGTCGCGTCGACCTTGCCGGTATAGATGCCGGCATATCGTTCGGCGCGCTCCGGTCCGAACTGCTCGCGAATTTCGGCAACCACGAAGCCCAGCGCACATTCCTTGAACAAGGCGATGTCGCGGTCGAGCGATTCCGTGCGATTGTAGGCGCCTAGCCGCTCGCTCACCTGCGGGTTCGTCAGGCGCTGCAGCTGTCCAGTCTCGCCACTCATTCGTCCGCTCTCCGTCATTCGCTTGGCCTATTTGCAGCCGCTCTTGCCGCACGAATGGTTAAGACCGGGTTAGGGAGCGCTCCGAAACTTGCGCCCTTCCGGACCGCGCCTTAAGCGGCGGCACCATGGCAAGCACTAGACCGAGACCGCTTTCGCCCCACCTGACCATATGGCGCTGGGGACCCCACATGGTCGTCTCCATCCTCCACCGAGCCACCGGCACCGCACTGTCGGTCGCCGGCCTCGCGCTCCTCACCTGGTGGCTGATGGCGCTGGCGCTGGGGACGGACGCCTATGCGACCTTCTCCAAGGCCGAGCACAGCACGATCGGCCTCATCGTCCTCGTCGGCCTCACCTGGAGCTTCTTCCAGCATCTGCTTTCCGGGATCCGCCACCTGGTGATGGACAGCGGCGCGGCGTTCGAGCTCGAGACCAACAAGGCCTCGGCGATCATGACGATCATCGGATCCATGCTCCTGACCGCCTTCTTCTGGGCGGAGATCCTTAATCTCTTCCATGGAGGCAAGCTGTGAGCATCGGCGACAGCTCCACGCCGCTCGGACAGGCCCGCGGCCTCGGCTCGGCGCGCGAAGGCGGAGAGCATTGGCTGACCGAGCGCGTGACCAGCATCGCGCTGCTCCTGCTCGGCATGTGGTTCGTTGCCTCGATGCTGCTCCTGCCGGCGCGCGATCCCCAGACGCTTACCGAATGGTTGAGGCTTCCGAGCGCGGCGATCCCGATGGCCCTTCTGGTCATCGTCGGGTTTAAGCACGCCCTCGACGGCATGAAGGTGTTCGTCGACGATTACGTCCATGAGCCAGGAAGCAATTTCGTGATCAACACGTTGCTGCTCTTCCTCGCCGTCGCCGGCGGAGCGATCTCACTCTACGCGCTTGCGGCGATTGCCTTCGGAGGGGCTCGGTGAGCGCCGCCTACCAGATTGTCGATCATATCTATGACGTGGTCGTCGTCGGCGCCGGCGGATCCGGGCTTCGTGCGACGATGGGTTCGGCCGAAAACGGCCTCAAGACCGCCTGCATCACCAAGGTCTTCCCGACCCGCAGCCATACCGTCGCCGCTCAGGGCGGGATCGCCGCGAGCCTCGGCAACATGGGCCCGGACCACTGGACCTGGCACATGTACGATACCGTCAAGGGTTCCGACTGGCTCGGGGACCAGGACGCGATAGAATATATGTGCCGCGAGGCGCCCGCCGCGGTCATTGAGCTCGAGCATATGGGCCTCCCCTTCAGCCGCACGGCGGAGGGCAAGATCTACCAGCGCGCGTTCGGCGGGATGACCCAGAACATGGGCGAGGGCCCGGCAGCGCAGCGCACCTGCGCCGCTGCCGACCGCACCGGCCATGCGATGCTCCACACCCTCTATTCGCAGAGCCTGAAGCACGACGCCGACTTCTTCGTCGAATATTTCGCGATCGACCTCGTCATGCAGGACGGCGTTTGCCGCGGCGTGGTCGCACTCAACCTCGACGACGGCTCGATCCACCGTTTCCGTTCGCAGGCCGTGGTCCTCGCGACCGGCGGCTACGGCCGCGTCTATTACACCGCAACCTCGGCCCACACCTGCACCGGCGACGGCAACGCGATGGTGCTTCGCGCTGGCCTTCCGCTCCAGGACATGGAGTTCGTGCAGTTCCACCCGACCGGAATCTACGGCGCTGGCGTGCTCATCACCGAGGGCGCGCGTGGCGAGGGCGGCTATCTCACCAATAGCGAAGGCGAGCGCTTCATGGAGCGTTACGCGCCGAGCGCGAAGGACCTCGCCAGCCGCGACGTCGTCTCACGCTCGGAAGCGATGGAGATTCGCGAAGGGCGCGGCGTCGGCGAGCAAAAGGACCACATCTTCCTTCACCTCGACCATATCGACCCGAAGATCCTTCACGAGCGGCTGCCGGGTATCACCGAGACGGCGAAGACCTTCGCCGGCGTCGACCTGACCCGTGAACCGATCCCGGTCGCGCCGACCGTCCACTATACGATGGGCGGCATCCCGACGAATTATCATGGCGAAGTCGTCACGTTGAAGGACGGCAACCCGGATGCGGTCGTGCCCGGCCTGTTCGCGGTCGGCGAAGCCGCATGCGTCAGCGTCCACGGGGCCAATCGCCTCGGCTCCAACAGCCTCATCGATCTCGTCGTCTTCGGACGGGCGACCGGCCTCCGCCTCGCCGAGGTGGTGAAGAAGGGTGCCCTGCAGGAGCAGCTTCCGGAGAATTCCGCCGAGCTCGCCCTCACCCGTCTCGACACGTTCCGCCACGCCGAGGGCGGCAGCCCGACGGCCGAGATCAGGCTCGAGATGCAGCGCACGATGCAGGCCGACTGCGCCGTCTTCCGCACCGACCGGACGCTCGCCGAAGGCGTCGCCAAGATCGACCAGGTCTATCATCGCATGGCCGACGTTCATGTCACCGACCGAAGCCTTATCTGGAACAGCGACCTCGTCGAGACTCTCGAGCTCGACAACCTGCTCTCACAGGCGGCGGTCACCATGCATTGCGCCGACAACCGCAAGGAAAGCCGCGGCGCGCACATGCAGGAAGATTATCCCGAGCGCGACGACAAGAACTGGATGAAGCATACCATCGCCTGGTTCGACGGCTGGGGCGGCAAGGGCGGCGGCGTGAAGATCGACTACCGCCCCGTCCACGAGTTCACGCTCACCGAAGACATCAGCTACATCAAGCCGAAGAAGCGGGTGTACTGAGCTGGGTTCGGCCGTCGACAGCTATTTCCTGATCAAGACCCTGCACGTCCTTGGCGCGACCGTCCTGTTCGGGACCGGCCTGGGCGTCGCCTTCTTCTTCTGGTCTGCTCGGCACGATAATGATCAAGCGCGCCTGTTTGCAGCGCGAACCACGGTCCTCGCGGACTTCCTCTTCACTTTGCCGGCGGTCATCCTTCAGCCGGTGACCGGAGCGTTGCTGATTGCGAAATCGGGCCTCGATCCGCGAGAGCACTGGCTTATTACGAGTTACGCGCTCTACGTTCTTGCGGGATTGTGCTGGATACCAGTGGTGGCCCTCCAAATTCGAATGAAGCGGATGCTCGAGGCGAAGATCGCCGGCGCTGAGTTCGATCGTCGCGCCTATGAGCGGCTGAGAAAGGCTTGGTTCGTTCTCGGCTGGCCCGCCTTCACTGGATTGGTCGTCGTCTTCTGGCTGATGGTTGCTAAACCCAATTGGTGAAGCGTGTCCTGATCATTGGTGGCTACGGGAATTTCGGAAGCTATATCGCCGAAGCGCTGGCCAGCGATCCCAACGTCTCACTCCTGATTGCCGGGCGATCGAAGCCCAAGGCGGATGCCTTTGCTGCTGCGCTGGCGGCGATTAATCCCGCGGCCGGCTGTGCCTTGGACATCGACGCTGACATCGAGGCGCGAATTCAGGAAATTCGTCCTGACCTGATCATCCATGCCACTGGGCCATTCCAGTCTCAGGATCACCGCATCGCACGTGCCGCAATTGCCGCGCGAGCCCATTATCTCGATCTCGCCGACGCTCGGGAATTCGTCGCGACAATCGACGAGCTTGATCCGCAGGCAAAGGCAGCCGGGATAATTGTGATCGCCGGCGCGAGTTCAGTCCCTTGCCTCACCGCCGCATTCATCGATCGATACAAACCGCGCTTCGCCCGCCTCGAAAGTGCGGTCTACGGAATCGCAGCCGCGCAGGCGACCAACAGAGGGCTCAGCACTACTGCGGCAATCCTCAGCTATGTCGGAAAGCCATTCGCGATTCTCTCCGGAGGAGAAGCGAAGCGCGTCTTCGGCTGGCAAGGGCTGCACGCGGTTCGCTACCCCGAGCTAGGTCTTCGTCTCTTTGGCCATTGCAATGTGCCAGACCTGGACCTGTTCCCTGCGCGCTATCCTGAATTGAAGGAATTGCGGTTCGCCGCGGGCCACGAGGTGAAGCTGCTCCACATCGGAACCTGGCTCCTCAGCTGGATCGTGCGCTTGGGCTTCGTCCGGTCACTGTCGCCTTACGCAGAGCGCCTGCTCAAGCTGTCGTTCCTCTCCGCCCCGCTCGGCTCCGACAAGAGCGGCTTTCACATGTTTCTTAAGGGAGTCGACGTGCGAGGTCAGGCGATTGAAATCCGCATCTTTATGATTGCGCGCCAGGCGCACGGACCGAACATCCCCTGCTTTCCAGCGATCCTCCTCGCCAAGCGGATTGCGGCCGGGGATAGAATTCCACCGGGTGCGCGCGCCTGCGTCGATGTCCTCGATCTCGAAGAAATCTTGGGGTCGATTGGTCACTTGGATATCGATACTGTCGTGGTTGGGCCAAAAGTGAACGACCGCTGGATCGGCCAAGCGAGACGAAGCTCCGCTTGGTCTCGCCTCCGCTAGTGGTTACCCGCCATGACGCCGATGCTGATCTTGCCCTTCTTCGCCTTGGACGCCTGGTAGGCTTTGTACTGGTCCGGATGCGTTCGGAACGCTTCCTTCCAATCGTCGCCTTCCGCTGCGAGTTCAGCTGCTTTGAGGGCGGTCAGTGCCATGGCGACGAGAGGGATCGTGGCTCCGCCGCAATTCGGGCCGACACAAGTGTTGGCATTGGTAGCATCGAGTTCGGGCTTGGGTGGCGGCGCTTCGGCTGCGCGGGCCGCCGCGAGGACGTTGGGGTCGATCCGGTAACGCTGCTGCGACCTGCCGCAGACGACGACCGCAGTGGGATCGCTGCTCTTGCAGCTTTCCGCCGGCTGCGCCTCCTGATCCGCCAAGGATTGGGATAGTGAGGGCTCCGGCCGCACAGGTGCCTGTGTCGCTGCCGCCGTGGGCAAACCGAGGGCCATCAGAAACACAAGCCGGCGCAGTTTCGTCACTTGGGCTCCTGACGAATCCTCATTCCGAGGACTCCCGACCTACAATATTGCATTCGATCATCAAACTACGCGCAGCGCCGCCGCGTCGCGCCGATTGCCGTGGCAATGCGGAATGCTACTATTCGCCTCATCTGGTCCGCGGGGGCAGGAATGATTGGAGCCGTAGCCGATTTCGCGCGCGATGGATTCCTTGGACCGGTGACGCTCCTCGGACCCAGCGAATGTCGTGCGATCCTGGCTCAGCTTGAACGCGAGGGGGATCAGCAAGGCTCGACCTGGTCGAAGGGCAAATTTCCTGACTGGCTGGTGAAAGGGATCGCCACGAAAAAGCGGCTGATCGAGCTGCTTCTTCCGATCCTCGGCGACGACGTGATCCTGTGGAGCGCCTCCGTCGTCCGGCGATCACCGGAAATGCTTCATCCCTGGCACGTCGACGTCGAATCCTCGGCGCCCGACGGACGCTTCGTTACTGCGTGGATAGGTCTCGACAATGTGACACGCGATTCTGGCCTCCGGCTCATTGCTCGCTCGCACCGCTGCAAGACCATCCAGCAAGTGAGATTCGAAAAGGGCCGCTCCCGGACCGACCATTCGAACGAATGGGTCCTGAGCCGCGCAAGCGAAGAGGATCCCGAGACCCGCCTCGTGCAACCCGACGTGTCCGACGGCGAGGCGATCCTGTTCGATGGCCGCATTTGGCATGGGTCGTTCAACGCGTCGAAGGAGCCCCGAACCGCGCTTTTGCTGCAATTTGCTGCCGCCGACAGTCCCGTGCGCATCCCCGAAAGCCTCGATTGGCCATTCCGCTTCCTTGATAGCCCTCGCCCGCCTGTCGTTCTGATTCACGGCAAGGCGAACGATCGCATCAACTGCGTCGTTTCATCGGGCCAGACCCCGCAGCCGGGGCCAGCACTTCCCGTTCTTCCCTCGTCGATCCGCAACCTCGGTCTTCCGCTCGAGGAGGCGTCCCAAGGGGGTTGGCGGCGCTACCCCTTGTTCCGCGGATCGACGGCGGCGCTCGAACTCGATGTCGTGCCACGCTGCCGTTCTCAGCCCCGGCTATTCGCCGCATCCGCCGCATGCGCACGCGGATGAAGAATTGCTGATGGTGCTTTCCGGAGAGGCCGATCTCCTGATGGCGGATGCGCCCTCATATGACGGCGCTCGCCCGATCCGGGCGAAAGCCGGCGACTTCGCTTATTACCCGCCCGGTCATCATCATACGATCCGAAATCCGGGCACCTTGCCTGTCACCTACATGATGTTCAGGTGGCGCACCCGCGGCACGCCAAAACCGACGCGGCTCGAAGCCACCCTGTTTCGCGCGCCTCCACCTCCGCAAGCGCGGCCGGGGCGAGGCTTTGTCACCCGCCCGGTCCTCTCGGCGCCAACGATGTGGTTGCGCAACTTGACCTGCCACATGTCGAGGCTCGAACCAGGCGCCGGCTATGCTCCCCACGCCGACCCCTATGATGTCGCCATTCTCGTTCACTCAGGCCGGGTCCGAACCTTGAGTCGCGAGGTCGGCCCGGGCGGCCTCGTTTATTGTTCTGCGGGGAGATTCACGGAATGCGCAACATCGGCGACGAGCCCGCGCATTATATCGTCTTCGAATTCCACGGGCGGCGAGTGCCGCTTCCAGTTTCGCCGGCAAAGGCCGAGCTTCCGGCCGCTGCTCAAAGCCTCGTCAGCCCGGCCGCGTAACCTGCAGCTTTCTCCGCGTAATGCGCGGCTGAGGCTCGCAATAGCTGGCGTTCGGTATCGTTGAGCTCGCGCACGACGCGGCCCGGCGAGCCGACGATCAGGTTCCCGCCCGCGAACCTCTTCCCTTCGGTAATGAGCGCGCCCGCGCCTACGATGCATTCGCTCTCGATCACCGCTCCGTTCAGGATCCGCGCGCCCATGCCGATAAGGCAATCGTCGGCGAGCGTGCAGCCGTGAAGAATCGCCTGGTGCCCGACGGTCACGCGCGCGCCGATAGTCAGCGGGAAGCCGGGATCGCTATGCCCGATCGCCCCGTCCTGGAAGTTGGTCTCCTCCCCCAACAGGATCGGCGTATTGTCGGCGCGGAGCACCGCCCCGAACCAGACGCTCGCCCGTTCCGCCAACCGTACGTCGCCGATGAGGTCGGCCGACGGCGCCGCCCACGCGCCCTCGCCCAGCTGCGGCTCGACACCGTTGATCGCATAAAGAGTCATCGGCAGCCTCTTCGGCTGTACTCGAGCCCAGCGTCCAGAAGCCGGACTAGGCCACGGCGAGCGAGCGGCGGACGCCGGCATAGTAGAGCGCCGCTCCTGACACCGTCATGACGGCGGTAGCGAACAGCAGTTTCACGACGGATTCGACCGGGGCCGCCGCGTCGGGGCTCGGAACGATGCTGCCGAGAACGGCGGACGTGGTGACGACGAATCCAACCGCGGCGCCAAATCTCCCTCCGGGACCAGCGGCGATCTTGCTCCAGGCGACGAACATGAAGAGGTACGGCAGGGAGTAGGATAGAGTGCCCATGGCGATCATGAAGTCGTAGGCGCCAGCCACGTTCGATCCGGACTGGCTCAGAGCCAGCACCATGATCACCAGGGCCGTCTGAATCCAGATCGCGTTCACGGGCGCCCCGGTCCTCGGGCTCAGCTTGGCGAAGGCGGGCGGCAAGGCATGGCTGAGGCCGGCCGCGAACGGCAGCCGCGCCGACGCGCCGAACCATGAGCTGAGCGCACCGAGGATCGACAAGGAAAAGCCGAACAGGATCACCGGCAGCAGATGCGGGACAGCGAGCTTCTGAAGCAGCACGCCCAACGCGTCAGGCAACCCGCCAAGTCGCGAGATGTGAGCTTGCGGCAGGACCATGAGCATCGCCGACGTACCGGTCGCGTAGCCCAGGATCAGGGCGATGCCGATCAGGATGACGGCGATCTTGATCGATCTTACTCCGCCCTTGGCCTGGCTGCGCATCAAGGCGATTCCTTCCGCGCCGCCGTAGGCGAAGATCATGGTCGACCACAGGATCGCCGCGTTCGCATTGAGCTTCGGCAGATATTGCGCGTGGGCGAAATCGGTCGCCGATCCATCCCGGCTGGCGAGGTAGAATCCGCCCAGGATGATCAGCGCAAAGAGCCCGATCGTGATGCTCGCGCCGATCAGCGGCATCCACTTGCCCACGCCGATCCCGGCGGAGTGCATCAGGGCGATGGCGATGAGAAGGACCGACGAGGCGATCATCGTTCCGCCCGGAGTCACCATCCAGGCGCCGATTCCGCCGCCGGCTACACGGCCGAGCAGGGTGACCGCGAAAACCAAGAGGCCTGAGAAGAAGGGCAGATTGCAGGCCCAGTAGAACCAGCCGCAGAGGAAACCGGGAAGCGGCCCCTGCGTCTCGCGCGCCCAGGCGTAGATCGCGCCTTCCTCGGGAAATCGCTGCGACAGTGCCAGCGTGGCGAGCACCAGCGGCGCGAGGAAGAGGATTCCCGCGACGATCCATATCGGCAAAGCCATGGTGCCGGTGGCCGCGCCCGTGGCGAGCCAGCGGATGCCGAGGTTCATGGCGACTCCGTAGAGAACGATCTCCCACAGGCCGAGCGGCCTTTGAACAGTCATGATGGCGTGCCCCCGCTTCGTCCGGATTGCCATGCTTGCCGGTCCCCGGGACAGGCTGTGCGTGGCAATGGTGCCCAGGAGAGGACCATCTCACCATTCTCCCAACCACTTGAAAACATTAGGTCGGTTCAACCGTGGGTGTAACAGTTGGACCAGGCACATGTAACACCGCGAATAGTCGCAGTTGCAATCGGCAAATAGGATTGATGGCTGTTTCCCGCAGATGATCGGCCGGCCGGGCGCCCCGCACGTCAGGGCCGTGCGAACGTCAAAAGAGGTCCAATGTCGTAATTGTCACCAGCTCGCTGAGCGTCGATGTACCTAACTCTTAGCTCCGCCGGTTCCACAAGATTGCCGCCGCCCCACTCAAAGCGAGGGCGACCAAGCTGCACCACCAGAAGGTCGGCAGCGAGACGGCCGTGTCGACCATTGCCGTTCGGAAAAGGATGGATCGCGACCAAGCGATGATGGAATTGAATTGCTATCTCGTCGGGTGGGTATGTCTCGTGTTCGATCCAATACTTCACGTCATCGATAAGCGCCTGAACCTCAATTGGAATGCGATAGGCTTCAATGCCTAGATTTCTTGGAGTTTGGCGGTACCTGCCAGCCCATCGCCAAACTTCTCCAAACATTCGCTTGTGTAATGACGATAAGAAACGGGCGTCGAGCACGTCGCGCTTTCGCGAGAATGCCCATCGGTCGGCGTCTGTTATGCCAGCTTGCTCGGCCCCATTCAGTTCGGCTCTAGTCGTGATGTATGTAGGCATGAGCGCCTCGCGCTCTTCAGCCTCAAGCGGAGTGTTGGATTTATCATCGTCGAAGAGCGGATCAGCCATGAGGGTCCCAGCCGGATTGTGACCCTTGCAAGGTGGTCTGCGGCAACCGACAACGAAAAGCAGCAACGGCGTCGAGCGGTCGCCAACGACCTGGATGATGCGCATCATCTTCGTGCGCGCGTGCGCTCAGTTCTTGCGAGAATGACGCGCTCATTATCTCCACAAACGGCTGGGATCATCTCGCAGTATATCTTCGATCAACCGCGCATGTTCCGCTTTAAGATCGTCTGGAAGCAATGCTTGGTTTTCAAGAGACATCGTGTGATGGGCGCGCGCCAATTGTTCGTCGGCCAGCGCAGACGCGCGATCGCGCATCAGCTCTTCGAGCGAGCGACGTGGTACCAACGCGTAAATCAAGGTGCACTCTAACGCCTCGGCCGTTGATCGCAGCGACTTAAGAGTTATCGAACCATCCTTTTCGGCCTTTTCGAATTGAGCAACGGCCGCTTGGCTTACGCCCATGCGCCTGCCCAAGTCGGCGGCTGTCATTCCCAGCGCGTCTCGGATCGCCCTTATCCATCCGCGCGGGGGGATTAAGTCCTTCTGGCGATCACGTAACCCCGCTAGTCGCCGGTCCAAGTGGCGCCTGGCGTTCGCAGATGCGGTCACCTTCATAAGCTAAACCTTATAGAAATTCCACTGCTGTATAAGCCATAGCTTATGATTTGTCGACTTTTTTATAAGCTATAACTTATATATTAGGAGGCTCGTTATAAGCTATGCTTATAGTCCTGGATCCCCTCCACCACCCAAATCAAGAATCAAGCGCGCGCGCCCGTCGAAGCTTCAATGATGGCGTGGCGACGGGCCATCGCGTTGTTCCGATGTAACACCCATCTGGATGTAACCCTTGGTCTTCAGTGGTTTGCCAATCCTGACAATACTTAGCAGAGCGATGGTGCCCAGGAGAGGACTCGAACCTCCACGCCCTTGCGAGCGCCAGCACCTGAAGCTGGTGCGTCTACCAATTCCGCCACCTGGGCACTTGTCGCTGTTGGCAGGCCGCGGCGCTTAGGAAACGCCGGCCTGCCTTGTCAATGTAGGAAGCAAGTGCTTAGGCCGCCACCCATATGATCGAGCGAAACGAACAGCTTGTCACCGTCTTCGGCGGCGCCGGATTCATCGGCCGCTACGTCTGCGAATTCCTGTTCAGGAGCGGCGTCAGGGTCCGCGTCGCGACCCGCGATCCGCGCACCGATTATTTCCTTCAGCCGCTCGCCCAGGTCGGACAGTTCGGCTTCGAGAAAGCCGACATCACCGATGCCAACAGCGTGCGCAACGCGGTGAAGAGCTCGACGGGCGTGGTGAACCTGTGCGGCGTGTTCGGGAAAGCGATGCACCGCGTCCATGTCGAGGGCGCCCGCAACGTCGCCGAAGCAGCCAGCGACGCAGGCGTCGGCGCCCTGGTCCAGGTCTCCGCGATCGGCGCCAGCCTCGAATTGCCATCGAACTACGGCCGCACCAAGGGCGAGGGCGAAAAGACAGTCCGCGAGGCATTCCCAGACGCGACGATCATCCGCCCCTCGCTCGTCTTCGGGCCCGAGGACGATCTCACCAACCGCTTCGCCGCAATGGCCAACCTGCCCATCCTTCCAGTGATTGCTCCCAGGCGCAATTTCCAGCCGGTCTATGTGCGCGATGTCGCCAAGGCGATCGCGCTCGCCGCGCTCGATCCCGCCCGATTTGGCGGCAAGACCTATGAGATCGGCGGCCCGCAGGTGATGAGCATGGTCGAGCTTCACCAGGCGATCATCGACCTGACCGGCCAGAAGCCCGAGATCGTCCATACTCCGGACTTCATCACCGGCCTGATTGCCAAGCTCGGCTTCCTTCCCGGCGCGCCGCTGACGCAGGACCAATGGATGATGCTCCAGCGCGACAATGTGCTGTCTGGCGAGCTGCCGGGCCTGAAGGCGTTCGGGATCGAACCGACGCCGCTCGCGGCCGTGGGTTACGAATGGCTCGGCCGCTTCCGTCGTGGCGGGAAGTTGGCAGGCCGCCGAATCAATTTGACCGCGGCCTCCTAACCGGCTGAACTCCGCCAATGCCGATACTGCTCGTCGCCATCATCCTCGGCATCGTCGAGGGCGTCACCGAATTCCTGCCTGTCTCATCCACCGGCCACCTGATCCTCGCCACCGAGCTGCTCGGTTTCGACGCGGCCAAATGGGAGGCGTTCAACGTCATCATCCAATTGGGGGCGATCCTCGCGATCGTCGTCCTATACTGGCGGACCTTCTGGGCGGTCCTCGAAGGCCTGATCCAGCGCAATCCAATGTCGTGGCGGTTCGTCCGCAACGTGCTGATCGCCTTCCTGCCCTCGGCGATCCTCGGCTTCATCCTCATCAAATATATCGAGCAGCTGCTCGGCGCCCCGAAGGTCGTCGCGGTGATGTTCATCCTCGGCGGAATCGCCATTATCGCGATCGAGCGGTTGGTGAAGAACACGCCGACGGTCGGAGTTGCCGAAATGCCGGCCAAGACCGCGCTCGGAGTCGGGATCGTGCAGTGCCTGGCGATGATCCCGGGCGTCAGCCGCTCGGGAGCGACGATCATGGGAGCGCTGTCGCTCGGCGTAGAGCGCCGCACCGCCGCCGAGTTCAGCTTCTTCCTCGCCATTCCGACGATGCTCGGCGCGACCACGCTCGAGCTCGCCAAGCACCACCACGAGATGATGGCCGGCGCTCACGGAGTTGGCTTCGGCACGGTGGCAGTCGGGTTCGTCGTCAGCTTCCTGGTCGCGATCGTGGTGGTCCGAGCCTTCGTCCACTATATCTCGAAGCACGGTTTCGCGCCCTTCGCCTGGTATCGCATCATCGTCGGTATAGCGGCGCTCGTGTGGCTGTTCGCGCGGTGATTTTCTTTCGCCGCCCGATTGGGCTAAGCTAGGCATGAAATCAGGAACTTAGCGTTATGCGTCTAGCCCTCGCCCTTCTGCCTTTCGCAACTTGCGCAGCGCCCGCGCTCGCGCAGGCTGTGCCGCCGCCTGCCCCTGCCGCGCCGCAGGCTCTTCAGGTGCCCCCGGAGACGGTCGACAGGCTTGCCGACAGCATGCAGGCGCTGTCGCAGGCGCTTCTCGACATGAAGGTCGGCGGCGTCCAGGCGGCGCTGGAAGGCCGCAAGGCCACACGCGCCGAACGCAACCTCACGGTCCGCGATCTCGGCCGCCGCAACGATCCGAACTTCGATCGCAACATCGAGCAGCAGATTGCCTCGGCCAAGCCGAAGCTTGAGCAGAGCATGCGGGCGCTCAACGAAGCGCTCCCGCAGATCACCCAGGATCTCCAGAATGCGCAGAGGTCGATCGAGCGCGCGATCTCCAACCTCCCCGATCCCAATTATCCGCGCCGATGAAGTCATTGCGAGGAGCCGAAGGCGACGCGGCAATCCATCCGCGCGTTGGATTGCGTCGCTCCGCTCGCAATGACGGTGGACTAGCCCTCCAGCGCCGCTAAAGCTGCCCCGCGATGTGGCAGCTCTTCCAGTTCCCGCTCTGCCCCTTTTCCCGGAAGGTCCGGCTCGTGCTCGCCGAGAAGGGGATCGGCCATGAGCTGGTGCGCGAGAATCCGTGGGAGAAGCGCGACGAGTTTATCGACCTGAACCCGGCCGGCGAGACGCCGGTGATGGTCGAGCCGGATCAGGGCGTCACGCTGATCGGCTCGCAGCCGATCGTCGAATATCTCGACGAGACCGTCGACCGGATGCCGATGATCCACGGCAACGCAGCGCTTCGCGCCGAAATCCGGCGGATGACCGAATGGTTCGATATCAAGCTCTACCGGGAGGCGGTCGAGCCGCTGATGAACGAGCGAATGCGCAAGCGTCTGGTCAACCGCGAAAGCCCCGACACGCGGATCCTCCGCGAAGCGATGCGAACCGCGAGCGAGCACCTCGACTATCTCGATTATTTGCTCGACCACCGCCGCTGGCTGGCTGGCCCGGGCCTGAGCCTCGCCGACTTTACAGCCGCCGCCCACCTCAGCGTGATCGATTATCTCGGCGCGCTCGACTGGCGCGGGCACAAACAGACCAAGGACTGGTACGCGGTGATGAAGTCCCGACCCTGCTTCCGCCCTTTGCTCGGCGAGCGGATGGAGGTGATCGTTCCCCCGGGCCACTACGACAAGGTGGACTTCTAGGCGGCGAGCAAAGCGCCGCGCAGCATCTTGTCCTCGAGCGTCTGTCCGGCACCAAGGGCGACGCAGCTCATCGGATCGTCGGCGATCCGCACCAGCAAGCCCGTCGAATCCTGGAGCACGGTGCCGATCCCGCGCAGCAGCGATCCGCCGCCGGTCATCGTGATGCCTTGGTCGATCACGTCTGCCGCAATCTCCGGCTGCGTGTTTTCGAGCGCCGTCCTCACGACCTCGACGATCTGGTTGACCGGCTCGC
This sequence comes from uncultured Alphaproteobacteria bacterium, assembly GCA_963831485.1. Classification (GTDB taxonomy): domain Bacteria; phylum Pseudomonadota; class Alphaproteobacteria; order Sphingomonadales; family Sphingomonadaceae; genus Sphingomicrobium. The sequence continues at coordinate 16,594 of CAWHQE010000020.1, read as the reverse complement.
TCAGCGCTTCGGCGACCTGTGCCTGCGTGAGCACGATCTCGGCCGGCATCCCACGGCCAACGTCGCGGCCGCGTACGCGCGCCACCAGCCCGGCTTCATCGACCGGTCGAACCGCGGACCCGATCTCGAACTTCACCCGCTCGGCCGTTCCTTCGCCGATCAGCAGGTTGAAGTTGCGGCGGACGTACGAAGCGATTGCATCGTCCATGCGGTCGCCTCCGACCCGCGAAGAGCGACAGAAGGCGAGGCCTTGGAGGGAGATGACCCCGACTTCTGTCGTTCCGCCGCCGATGTCGACAACCATCGACCCGACGGGCTCGGCGACGGGCAGCCCGGCGCCAATTGCAGCAGCCATCGGCTCCTCGATCAGCGACACGCGATCCGCCCCTGCGTTGGTCACCGCATCGCGAATCGCGCGTCGCTCCACCGACGTCGCCCCGGATGGAATGCAGATCACGACCTCCGGCCCGCGCGAGAAGCGGGTCGGGCCGCCATGCGCCTTGCGGATAAAATGTTTGATCATCTCCTCGGCGACCTCGAGGTCGGCGATGACCCCGGCGCGCAAGGGACGAATCGTCTTCAGATTTCTGGGGTGTCTTGCCCATCATCAGCTTCGCATCGTTGCCGACGGCGCGCACCTTCCGGACACCGTTGATCGTCTCCATCGCAACGACCGACGGCTCGTTCGCGACGATCCCGACGCCGCTCACATAGACGACCGTGTTGGCCGTACCCAGATCGATCGCGACCCCACGCGACGAAAAGCTGAATGGCGAACGCATGATGAAAACCCCTCCCCGCGCAGAATCTAAACCAGCAGAGTCTGAGCGATAGCCGCGTTAACCAAGTTAAACGCGAAGCGTGGAGACGTTGCGGCGAACGGAAAAGCGTTAAGCGTCCGCTGCTTAAGCGCGGGCTGCCGACACCAGATAATTGAGTCGGAGATCGTCGCTGAGGTGCAGTCCGCGCATCGGCGACCAGGCGATCCCTTCCACGTCGATGCACTTCAATCCAGCGTCCGCGAGAAGCGCTTTCGTCCGGTCCGGCGCGATGAATTTGTCGAAGTCATGCGTGTTGCGTGGGATCTGCCCGAGCCCCTCGGCGACCGTGATCATCAGCAGCTTCGCCCAACTCGTCGCGTTCGGCGTCGACATCAGCAGCAGCCCGTCCGGAGCGAGCCGTCGCGCCAGCGCCTCGACGAACGCCGCCGGGTCGGCGACATGCTCGATGACCTCCATCGCCGTGACCAGGTCGAACTGACCTTCCAGCTCCTGCACGTCACCGGAGCGATACTCGATCTCGAGGCCCATCGCCCGCGCATGCTCGCGCGCGACGGCGATGACGTCGGGTGACGCGTCGATTCCCGTGACCTCGGCGCCCAGCCTCCGCAACGGCTCGGTGAGAAGGCCCGCACCGCACCCGACGTCGAGCGCGCTTTTTCCCTCCAGCGGAGTCCTGCTGCACTCGTCGCCCTGCCAATGCTGGTCGATCTGATCGCGCACATATTTCAAGCGGACGGGATTGAGTTTGTGCAGCATCGACGAGCGACCCTTCGGATCCCACCAGTCTGAAGCGAGCTTCCCGAAGCGCTCCGCCTCTTCCGCGACGATGCTCGTCTCTGCCATGGCGGCCCTGATGCGCCGAAGCCTTGCAAAGGGAAAGGCCGGTCGTGCGTTGGAGACCCGATGGACGACTTCCGACTGGTCGATGGGGACCTTCATTGCGAAGAGGTCCCGCTCGCGACGATCGCCGCCGAGGTCGGCTCGCCGGTCTACGTCTATTCGACCGCGGCGATGTGCCGAAACGCCGACGCGCTTGCCGCGGCGCTCGAGCCGCTCGGCGATCCCCTTATTTGCTACGCGGTGAAAGCCAGCCCCAACGTCGCCGTCGTCGCGACGCTGGCCAAGAACGGACTAGGTGCCGACGTCGTCTCTGGTGGTGAGTATCGCCGTGCACGTCTCGGCGGAGTCCCGGGCGACAAGATCGTCTTCTCTGGCGTCGGCAAGACCGAGAACGAGATGCGTCTCGCGCTCGAAGGCGGAGTCTACCAGTTCAACCTCGAATCTGTCGCCGAAGCCGAAATGCTGTCGGCCGTGGCTTCATCGATGGGTAGAGCAGCGCCGGTCGGCTTTCGCGTGAACCCTGATGTGGCGGCGGGCTCTCACCCGAAGATCACGACCGGCACCGCCGAGAATAAATTCGGGATAGCGATCGGCGACGCGCTTGACGCCTATGCGATAGCCGCCCGCTTGCCGGGCCTCGACGTCCAGGGCGTTGCCGTTCACATCGGAAGCCAGCTCACCAGCCTCGAGCCGTTCGCGTCGGCCTTCACTCATATCGGCGAGCTGATCTCCCGGCTGCGCGATGCCGGGCACGACATCCGCGTCGGCGACCTCGGCGGCGGCCTTGGGGTGCCCTACGACCCGGACCAACCGCACCCGCCAAGCCCCGCCGACTATGGCGCGATGGTCCAGCGTATCACCTCTGATTGGGGCGTTCGCCTCGTCTTCGAGCCCGGACGGCTGCTCGTCGGCAACGCGGGCGTGCTCCTCTCGCGAGTCATCCGGATCAAGCCCGGCCCCGTTCACCCCTTCGTCGTCGTCGACGCGGCGATGAACGACCTCATGCGCCCCGCTCTCTACGATGCCTGGCACAAGATCGACGCGGTTCGCCCGTCCGGCGAGCGCTGGGTCGCCAATGTCGTCGGGCCAGTCTGCGAGACCGGAGACACCTTCGCCATCGCTCGCGAGATGGACCGCGTCGAGCCCGGCGACCTCGTCGTCTTCCGCACCGCCGGAGCCTATGCCGCGGCGATGTCGAGCACCTACAACAGCCGCCCGCTCACGCCCGAGGTGCTGGTCGACGGCGTTCGTTGGGCGGTCGTCCGCCCCCGAATCGACGTCGAGCGCCTGATTGCCGCCGATCGGCTGCCCGAATGGCTCGCCGGTTGCGCCGACGCCGGCAACAGCTAAGAGCCGCGCCCAATGGCGCGCATCGTGATGAAATTCGGCGGCACCTCGATGGCGGGCATCGAGCGCATTCGAAGCGTCGCGGAGCGAGTCCGGCGAGAGGCCGAGGCCGGCAATCAGGTGCTTGTCGTCGTCTCGGCAATGGCCGGCGAAACCGACCGCCTCGTCCAGCTCTGCCGAGAAGCCGCAGCGCTCCACGATCAAAAGGAATATGACGTCGTCGTCGCAAGCGGCGAGCAGGTCACCTCAGGCCTCCTCGCCATGACACTGCAGAACATGGGCGTCGGCGCTCGAAGCTTCATGGGCTGGCAGCTCGTCCGCGCTTCCGGAATCCATGGCAACGCCCGCGTCGAAGCGGTCGAAAGCGCGATCCTCGACGAGGCGCTGTCCGGTGGCACGGTCGCAGTCATCCCCGGCTTCCAGGGCGTATCGACCGACGGCCGGCTCGCGACGCTTGGCCGCGGCGGTTCCGACACGTCCGCCGTCGCCATCGCCGCGGGCGTGAAGGCCGACCGTTGCGACATCTACACCGACGTCGACGGCGTCTACACGACCGATCCGCGCATCGTCCCCAAGGCGCGCAAGCTTTCCCAGGTCACGTTCGATGAGATGCTGGAGCTTGCCGGAGTCGGCGCGAAGGTCCTCCAGGTCCGCTCGGTCGGGCTTGCCATGCGCGAGAATTTGCCGTTGCGCGTTCTGTCCTCGTTCGAGGACAGGCCTGGCACCGACATCGTCGCCGAGCTTTCAGGAGTACAAATGGAGCGCAACCTCATTGCCGGCATCGCGGCGGACCGGAACGAAGCCCGGATCACGCTGACCGGCGTTCCCGACAAGCCGGGCACCGTCGCGCAGGTGATCACGCCTCTCGCCGAAGCCGGCATTGCGTTCGACATGATCGTCCACGCGGCTACGCCGGACACTGGCTCGTCCGACCTCACCTTCACCGTTCCGCGGGCAAGCCTTGCCCAGGCGATGGCGGTGATTGAGCAGCGCAGGGGCAACATCGGCTACCAGCAGCTTGTCACCGACGATGCGGTCGCCAAGGTCAGCATCGTGGGCGTCGGAATCCGCTCGAACCCGCAGCTGGCAGCGACGATGTTCGAAGTGCTGGCCGAGCGGAAGATCAACCTGCTCGCCGTCTCGACCAGCGAAATCAAGGTCAGCGCGTTGATCGCCGAGGCCGATCTCGAGCTTGCAGTCCGAGCGCTCCACAGCGCGTTCGGCCTCGACTCGGAGCGCTCGGCGTGAGCGGCGAGGGGCTCATCGCCGAGCCGCGCGCGGTTCATCCGACCGAAGGCCATGAGCGCCTCGCCGAGCTCATGCACCGCGGCACCGAATTCCTTGGCTGCGACGTCGCGATCATGGGCGGCGCGATGAGCTGGGTCAGCGAGCGCAACCTCGTCTCCGCCATCTCCAATGCCGGCGGCTTCGGTGTGATCGCCTGCGGCGCGATGACTCCCGAGTTGCTCGACACCGAGATCGCCGAGACGAAAGTGCGCACGCACCGCCCGTTCGGCGTCAACCTCATCACCATGCACCCGCAGCTGTCGGAGCTGATCGATGTCTGCGCCACGCATGAGGTCGGCCACGTCGTCCTCGCCGGCGGCCTTCCGCCGCGCGGAGCGATCGAACGGATCAAGGGCAATGGCGCCAGGCTCGTCTGCTTCGCGCCCGCCCTCGCACTCGCCAAGAAGCTGATGCGCTCCGGCGCCGATGCGCTGGTAATCGAGGGCATGGAAGCGGGCGGCCACATCGGCCCCGTTTCCACCTCCGTCCTCGCGCAGGAAATCCTTCCCAACGTCAGCAAGGACATTCCGGTCTTCGTCGCCGGCGGGATCGGGCGCGGCGAAGCAATCGCCGCCTATCTGGAAATGGGCGCAGTCGGCGTCCAGCTCGGCACCCGCTTCGTCTGCGCGAACGAGAGCATTGCCCATCCGAACTTCAAGAGAGCCTTCATCCGCGCCTCGGCGCGCGATGCGATCCCGAGCGTCCAGATCGATCCACGCCTGCCGGTCATCCCTGTGCGAGCGCTCAAGAACCGGAGATGGTGAATTTCGCCGCCAAGCAGCGCGAAGTCGCCGGAAAGCTGGACGAGGGCGCGATCGAAATGGCCGAAGCCCAGCTCCAGATCGAGCATTATTGGGCCGGCGCGCTCCGCCGCGCGGTCATCGATGGCGACGTCGAGACCGGCTCGGTCATGGCGGGCCAATCGGTCGGCATGGTCAACCGCGAGGAGCCGGTCGCCGCCATCATCCAGGAGCTCGTCGACGAGGCCGCCGCCGCGCTCGAAAGCCGAGGCTAAGAGGAGTAGGCCAGTGGCAAGTGCAGCAGTCGCCGTCGCGCTCAGGAGAATCGCCTCGCACCTCATGGCCAACAATGCGGTGAGCCCCGGCGCCGCGGTCCATTACATCCCCGACCGGCCGCTCCAGCGACGTATGCTCGCGCGGCTGATCCGGCGCGGAGTGGTCGTCGAAACCGGTCCTGACCGCTATTTCCTCGACGTCCCCGCCTACGACCACTGGCGGCGCGGCCTTCGCCGCCGGATTGCAATGATCTTCGGCGGCGTTCTGCTCGCTGGAATTGGCGCCGCCCTTCTCGGATGAGCGAATTCATACGCCGCTGGAGCGAAAGACGATCGCCCGAGATCTAACCGCACCTCACGTGTTTAACAGAAAAGTCATTTGATCCCGGCCGCCGTCCGCGAGAGGATGCACGCGTTGCAAGCTCGCGTCGCTTTAGGGGGCACGCCGATGGAAATTCACATGCCGCACATGCCACACATCCCGCATCCGCACCTTGAAAGGCGCCAGGAGGCCTTCCGCAGGGCGAAGGAGGAAGCGGCGGGCTTCAACAGCAAGCTGGCCGTGGTGATCACCAACATCGTCGGCACCATGTGGTGCGCATACGCCTTTGCCGCACTGGCGTTGATCAGCCTGCCGGCGGCGGTGAGGGCCGGAACTCCGACGCTGGTCGCATGGTTCGCACAGACCTTCCTTCAGCTCGTGCTCTTGTCGATCATCATGGTCGGCCAGAAGGTCGCCGCCGAAAAGTCTGACAAGCAGCTCGAGCAGACGTTCTACGATGCGGAAGCGCTGCTCCAGCTCAGCGACGAAATGCACAAGCTGATGAAACAGAACGTGCACCTGACCGAGCAGTTGAACGAGCTGCTTCGGCAGAACACCGACCTCACCGAACAGATCAACAAGCTCATCTGCAAGTCGGGTAAGGACTGAGCTGGTTCAGCGCGACGTCATGCGGACCTGCATCATCAGCTGAAGGGGGCGGCCTTCATTGTCCTCGAACGCCGCCATCCATTCCTCAGTCCCGTCCTCGTGGCGGTGGATCAGGTGCGGTGCGTTGATGAACTTGACGCCCCGCGCCTCCAGCTGCGCCTTCGACGCATGAATGTCCGGGACGCGCAGATAGAGGATCGATTCCGAAGCGAGTTCGCCCTCCTCCTCGGTCAGCATCAGTCGGACTTCGCCGAGGTCATAGAAGGCTAGGTTGCCGAAGCTGTACAGTTCGGGAAGGCCGAGCGCATCGCGGTACCAGGCGTGCGATTCCTCGAACCGCTTCGTCGTCCGCGCCACCTGCCCCAGCATCATGTAGCCTCCGTTCGAAAGCTCACTGTCCATCGCCGATCTCCTGAACTGATCGAGCGCGGTGCCCTTGGCGACGCCGTCCCATCGGCGCAGCTCGACGCGGCTCGAAAAGCCGAGCTTCGAAAGCGCATTGCCGACGTGGAATTTTACCGCGTCGGGGCTGACTCCCATTCGCTCGGCGATCCGTCGATTGGTCATGCCGTGCCGCACCTGCTCGGCCACCTTCCATTCGGAGGGTGTCAGCAGGTCGTCGTGACGCGGTCGTCCGGGTCCGCTGCTCATGGGGGCGAGTCCTACGCGCCAGCCGCTCGAATTACCCTACCCGCCGGGGCAAGGCCGTTGAAAAGCTAGTGCGGGATTGCCCCGAGCAGGCCTCCGATTCCAAGTGTGCGGCGCTTCTTCGGCTGCGGCTGATCCGGCTGCGGCTGCTGTGGCGGCGGATCGCTCGTCGCGTAGCCGCCATCATCGCCGCCCATGCCCATGTTCCCCATGCCGCGCATCAGCATGGCTGTCGTCTTGTACCGCACACGCGCAGTCCAGGTCGGGGCCTTGGGCTTGTCGGAGAAGGAGGCCTGCGGGCCGTAGCCGATCATCATGACCATGCCCTGCGGCACTGCGCGGGAGACTTCCGCGGGGAGCACGCATTCGCTGGTGCCCGGCGGGAGCGCCGATCCGTTTTCGACGAGCGCCCTCGCCTCGCCCGGAGTTTCGTAATCGAAGGAAGGTGTGAGCGACGCCGACTTGGAGGAGGTCCAGATGATGATGTCACCGTCGCCTCTGCCGCCGCCGAACAGGGCCAGCGCATAGCCGGTCGCCTGCGCCGCGGGGGTCCAGTCGAGCCTTTCGGCGCCGGACGGAAGAGCATTTGACTCGCGCAGTCCCAGGCCGGGCATGAAGTCTTCGCCCTGACCGAGCGTGAAGGCGATCGCAGGCGAGTAATTCCCCTCGACCCGATGGGCACCGACCAGCGAGGCGGAGGCTGGGACAGACCGCGAATCCCTGGTGTTCGGCCATTCACCGAACGCCGCCGAATTTTCCGCGGTGGGCTGGCGCATCGACATCCGGCCCATCGCCCGTCCCATCCGCGAGAGCGCTTCGAGGCCCGGCGGGATCTGGCCGGCCGCGACCTTGGCAAAGTCGATGACCATTGGCGCAGCGGCATGCTCGCCGCAGCCCCAGTAGATTAGCATCCGCCCCTTCGGTTTTTCATATTGGCCGGGCTCACCGCCGCTGCCGCTCCGCTCCTGCATCCGCTCGGGCGAGACCAGCGGCAAGCTCGGGCCCATGTCCATGCCAGCAGGGATGAGATGATTGGCTTCCGGAGTTCCCGACGGCTTATCGCGCGATGAAAGCCTTAGGTTCAGCATGTGCCCGACGGCCGCGCCGCCGCCGCCGTTCATCATCGCCATGATCGCGGCCGGATTCGGACGTCCGCCTCCCATCATCGCTGCTCCGAAGCCGCTCGTGGTCGAAACGTCCATCCAGTAGTTTGCGATCGGCGGCGGCGGAGGGTTGTCCTTCTTGGCCGGTGCAGCTGCCATCAACACAGCAGCGCTCACGCCCGCAGCCAGCACGCTCAGCTTTCTCATCGATGCACCCCCTGTCGAGCGGTCAAGCCGCCGACCGCTCGTCTGGAATGTAAACTGCGTTAGTCGACGTGGGTCAAATGAAACTCACGCGAGTCGCCAGGCCTCAGTGGTGGGATGGGGGAGGCGAATAAGGCTGGGTTCCGCCGAGTTGAGTTACCAACTTCCGGTATGCATCAAGATAGGCGAGCACGATGATCTGTCCGATCGCGGTGTTCTGGTAGCCGTAGCCGCCGGCCGCCGCGAAGCCGCCCCACCAGCCTGCGCCGCCGCCCGCGCCGAAGCTGACGTCGGTCTTGCGCGCATAACCTTCGGTCAGCGCTTCCTCCTCCGTCGTACGGGCATTGACGAGGGACAGCGTCACGTTCGCTTCGCCCTTGTTGACGTTGATCCCGCCGGCGATCCCGCCGACCGTGTTCGCCCACCCGTGCGTGTGACCGAGGATCCCGCCGAGCGCGGCTCCGACTCCGCCGCCTCCCGAATGGGCGTTGCTGCTGACGATGTCGGGCTGGAGGAAATAATCCGCCGCCTTGACCTGTCCCGCTCCCATGTTCGAGCCCTGCTGGAGCTCGCCTTGCTCGGCCAGCGCGCGCTCCATGGCGCGGCTGTGCATCGCTCGGTCACGATTGACGAGCGTGAAGCAGCCCGATTGCTGGACGAACACTTTGATAATCGCCTCCGGGCTGCCGAGGTTGTACTCGCGCCACCATTCCTGGTCAGGCGGAACGATCGCCAGCGTTCCGATCCGGTGCGTGCATTGCGGCAGGTCGGCCTCGCCGTTCGCCTGTTGCTTATAGGCCGAACTCTGGTCCGCCACTGCCGCTGATGAAGTGAACGCGAGCGCCATGCCCGCGACAAGCGCATACGTGGTCATGGTCAAAGCCCCCTTTGACTGGTCCGGTTCGTTTACCAGCCTCGCGGGCGAGTCGGAAGGGACAGGCTCCGGAATCTTAGGACCGGGGGTCGATCAGGGTCCATCAAGGAGTAAGGCCCGCCCTCGGTTAGAGAGCGGGCCTCGTTTTCAGAAGAACGGCCGTCCTTCTGACGGTTTAGCCAGCCCACAGGGGGGCGGGCCGGCCAACCCGGCATGGGGTGGAGGTGTGCCGACTCCCACCCCTGCCTAGCGTTGCGGTTACTCGCCGCGTTCGCCGCGCTCGACCGGCGCCGGAGGCGGCGGCGGAGGAGGAGGCGGCGGCGGCGGAGGCGGAGGCGGCGGAGCTGCCTCTGGCGCCGGAGGAGGCGGCGGCGGCGGCGGAGGCGGCGGCGGAGCCGCGTGACCGCCCAGCGGAAGAACGATCTTGAAGTTGCCGCTGTGGCTCGTCACGTCGCCGTTGAACTCGCCCTCGTAGCCGATCCTGAGGTCAACCGGGCCGACCTTGCCGCCGACGCTGAGCCCGGCCAGGAACGCTCCACGCTTCTGGCCCGAAGAGACGATGTCGAAGTCGTTCTCCGGATCCGCGGTGAAGAAGCCGTGGAAGCTCGAAGCCTGGTCGCCGAAGCGGTAGCGGTAGCCAAGGTTCAGCTCCGGAACCATGCCGCCTATCTGCGTCGCCCACTTGACGCCGCCGGTAAGGTAGCTGTGGTTCGACTTTGCACTGTCGAGCGTCAGCGCTGCAGCAGCGCCATTGTCTTCCGAGAAGCCGTTCAGCTTGGCGTTGACATAGTCGTAGTCGAGGTACGGGGTCAGGACCGAGCTCGCGCTCATCGAGACCCTGGCGCCGCCGTGGAGACCGAAGGTCCACATCTTGACGTCGGGGCTGCCGGTCGGGTTGGCGGCGAAGCTCGTCCCAGTGCCAAGCCCGGTGAAGTTGATGTGGCGGTTCGAGTTGCCGTTCAAGGAGCTGTAGGTCGTCACTCCCTTCAGGAAGAACGAGCCCGGATCGTAGACGGCGTAGGCGCCGACCTGCCAACCCTTGCCGCTCACCGTGTCGCCGAACTGATTGTCGTTCAGGTGGTTGGTGACATAGCCGCCCTCAAGCCCAAGGATCGCCGCATTGCTGACGCTCGCATCGACGCCGACGAGGCCGGTGAACCGCTTCGACCTCGAGTCCCCCGCCTCGATGTCGCCGTCGGCCTTGCGCGTCTGGTAGTCGAGCTGACCCCAGATGTGGATCGGCGAGGACGCACGGCACTCCAAGACCGAACCGGCAAGCGCCGGGATCTCGCAGTTGGTCGCATGGTCGACGAGGTCGTCATAGTGGACGCCGAGCGATGGGAACGAGTTCAGATAGTTGGCATAGACCGAACCCGACAGCTGGTTGAGCGCGACGTTGAAGTTCGCCGCGTCGCTGATCAGGAACAGATCGGCGAACATCTTTGCAGCCCCGCCCGTCAGGTTCACGTTGAAGTAGCTGTCGAGACCAGTGCCGACCGCAACGCCGTTGGCGTTGAGACCCGCAATCTGATCGAACGGCTTCCTCGTCAGCGCCAGGTCGACGTTGTTGTCCGCATCGTAGACGCACCCGAAGTGCAGCAGCAGCGATCCCGTCGGGATGCCGTTGATCAGGCACTGGTCGAACTCGCCGTTGCGGACGTTCGCGTCGATGACATTGTCGTACGTCGTCGTGTCATAGAGGCCGTTCGGGCTCGAGATGTTCGCCACCAGGGTCCCCGACAGGTTCGCCGTATCGGCGAAGATCTGCGGATAGGTTCCCGGAGTCGCCGTCCCGCCGGTCGCAGCCGGAAGATCGAGCGTCAGCGTTCCGTCCGAGTTGACCGTGAACGTGTTCACGAACGCATAGGACGGGCCGTCGACCGGATCGATCGTCATGTGGAGGTTGCCGCCGGCGTCGGCGCCGTCTCCGATGGTCAGCGTTCCGACGCCGCACGAGCTTGCCGTCGGATTGTCTCCGCCCGCCGCGATCGCCGCCGCATCGAAGCAGCTGGCGTTGACCACGCCGTTGAAGAAGGTCTCTCCGGTCGTGACGTTGATCGCGTCTGCATCGCTTTGCAGGTTGATGTCACCGGTGATGTGACCGCCAAGCAGGTTGACGACCGTCGGGCTCGGCGCCTCGGTGACATCGATCGCAGTCGCCCGGTGGAAGGTCGTTCCCCCATCGGTCGAGTAGCGAGCGATGATGTCGCCCGAGTTGTTGATGATCAGCGACCCGCCGCCCGAAGCGGTGGTACCGTTGTTCACCACGCGGATTCCGTAAGCGTCGGCCGGGCCGCCGTTGGCGGTGACCGCCTGGACGTTGATCGTGCCCGAGTTCGTGATGGTCGAATGGCTGACCGTCACGTTCTTGGCGCCATTCGCCGTCGTCGTCGTGACCGTCGTCGCCAAGGCACCTGCGTTGAGGCGGATGCCGGTGGCGAGGGCGCTCGAGTGCGGATGCGTCGTGACGATCTTGCTCGTCGCGCCGCTTGCCGTGGTGTTGGTCACCGTCGTTGCCGTGATGCCGGCGCCGGCAGCAGTCGCCGCCACATTCAGCGTGCCGCTATTGGTGATGTTCGCCAGCAGCGCTCCGCCAGTCACCGTCGTCACCGGGGCGGTTGCGCCGCTTGGCGTGGTAGTGACGGAGGTCGTCGGGGCGTTGAGAACGATGCCCTGCGCCAAAGCCAACGCTGTGACCGGAGCGGCCGCGTTCGCTTTGACGTTGATCGTGCCGCTGTTTGTGACGGCAGCGACATTGACTCCGCCGACCGGCACCGTGCCGTTGCCGACATAGCCTACGGCTACGGCGTGAGCCGACCCGGAAGCGGGCGCAGTCGGAGTCACTCCAGTCGCGGTTGTCGCCGTCCCCGTAGCCGTCAGGAACGGCACCGCCGCAGCGTTGGCCGATGCGGTGACGTTCAGCGTCCCGCTGTTGACGAAGTTGAGCGACGGGAGCGATCTGCGAGGCTCCGATTGCGTTCGCATTCGCGACCGCAAGGGTCGCGCCCGAAGCATTCGCGGAGGCGAGCACGCCGAGCGTACCGCTGTTCACGATGGTCGCGGTGCCTCCCGCGAACTGGGCGATTCCTACAGCACTGGCGCTGGCCGATGCCGCACCTGTGAGGGGGCCGGTCGGGGTTGCAGTGCCGGCAGCCGGGCCGAACGCATTGGCGACAGCCGAGACATTGATCGCGCCGGCGTTCGAGACCGAGGCCACCCCAGCGCCCGCGCCGGTTCCGGTTGCGAATGCGCTCTGGATGATGCCGCGTGCATTGGCGAGAGCCGTCGCGGCGACCACTCCGTTCGCCGTCGCGTTGGCTGCGACGTCGATCGTGCCGTTGTTGACGAGGCTGACGTTGCCACCACCAGTCGCCACGACATTGGTCGCACCGTTAGCAGTCGTTGTGACGCTCGTGCCCGCCTGACCGTTGGCAAGTTGGAAGATACCCGTGCCAACAGCTGCGGATGCAGAGGCTGCACTGCCGGAAGCATTCGCGTTCGCCGTCACGCTGATCGAGCCGTCGTTGACGATCGAGGCGTTCGCCGTGAAGCCGCTCGCGACCTGCGCAATTCCTGCGCTCACGCTCGCGACCGCCGAAGCCGGGCCGGCCGCGGCAATCGCGTTTGCATTCGCTCCGACATTGATCGCGCCCGTGAACCCGCTCGTAGCGGTCGTTCCGGTGCCGGTGCCGGCCGAAGCGGCGTTGGTCAGCGTGACGTTCGCCGAACCGTTGCCGGCGCTTGCGGTCTGAGCGATACCGACGCCGACTTTGGCATCGGCCGCCGCCGCGGAACCGGAAGCGTTCGCGTTCGCGCCGACGTTGACGGTGCCCGAGTTGGTCAGGGATGCCGAGGCATTGCCACCGACGAGAGCCGCCGTTGCGCCGGTGCCGACCGTGGTTGCTCCCGCGAACGCGCTCTGCGCGATGCCGGCGCCAACGACTGCCGACGCCATCGCCGGACCAGTGGCGACAGCATTGGCGGTCGCCCCGATGCTGATCGAGCCGCTGTTGTTGAGCGTTACAGATGCATTGCCATTCAGCGCAGCGGTGGCCGCAAGGAAGGTGCCCCCGCCGGTCGTCGGAATGGCGGTGACGCCGGTCACGGCAGGATTTGCCGCTGCAACCTGGTGAATGCCGGTGCCGATGAATGCGAGGGCGCCCGGAACCGGCGTGGTGGTGGTCCCCGCCGCGGTCGCGGTGCTGAATGCGGCCTGCGCAGTACCTCCGGTCGCATTTGCAACGGCCGAGATGTTCAGCGTGCCGCTGTTGTCGATTGAGGCGCTGGCATTGCCGCCAACGGCCGACGCGATCTGCACATCACCGGCACTGACTGCGGCGACCGCTACAGCTTCAGCGGTTCCGGTCGCTGTTGCCTTGGCGGCCACATTGATCGTGCCCGAGTTGACCTGCGAGGCAATTGCATCGCCCGCAATTGTCGCCGTCGTGGCGGTCGCGCCGGCGCCGACTACCGCCGTTCCGATGCCAGCATGAACGACCTGTGCAAGACCGACGCGGATGACCGCCTCGGCACCCGGAATTGGGTTTGTGAAGGTGACGGCGGTCGTTCCTGTTCCAAAGCTGCTCGTGGTGGTGAACGCAGCATTCGCACCGCCGCTGGCCTTCGCCGAAGCGGTGATGTCGATCGTGCCCGAGTTGTTGAGTGTAGCGGAACCGTCGACTCCCCCGCTCGAGATTCACGAGCTGACCGAGGCCAGTGACGATCGAAGCTCCCGCGAGAGCATTGCCGCGGAGCGTGGTTGCCGTCGCGCCGACGCCGACGATACGGCTGCCGGCGACGGCGCTCGCGTTCGCAGCGATGCTGAGCGCCCCCGAGTTCGTGAGCGAGACCGATGCCGCGCCGTTCGTCGCGCTGGCATTCTGGATTACGCCGACGCCGACGCTCGCCAATGCGAATGCGCTTCCTGCGGTCGCATTCGCGACTCCGTTTGCACCGATTTTGATTGAACCGTCGTTGGTCAGCGCCGCGTTCGCATCGCCGCCGCCCGGAGTCGTGCCTGCTCCGCTCGCGAATGCGGCCTGGAACATACCCGTACCGACCCTGGCGCCATGAAAGCCGTTGCTCGTTGAAGCTGCGACGAACGCCGTGGCGCCGGTGGCACCGGCGCTTGCAAGCACGGAGATGCTCGCGTCTGCAGTGTTGGAGAGCGTGATGCTTGCGTTCCCGCCGCCCGTTGCAATCGCTCGCTGACCGATGCCGTTGGCGAAAGCCGCGGCGACCGCGGTCTCATCGGCCTTGGCACGGGCTTTCGCGCCGATCGTCAGCGCGCCAGAGTTCGTCAGGCTGGCGGTGGCGTCGCCGCCATTGCCTGCTCCGGCCTCCTGGAAGAGGGCAACGCCGCCCCCTGCGGCGCCGACGTAAGCGTTGGCGGACGCAGCACCGTCAGTTCCGTTGGCACCCGCCGATGCGCTGATGTTGCCGCCGTCGAGCGTGATCGATGCATTCGCGTTTCCGGAGGACGCGACAGCAAACTGATCGAGTCCGCTCTTGTTCACCGCCCTTGCAAATGCAGCTGTGCCGGCAGCCAGCGCGGTCGCGTGAAGGTTGAGGCTTGCGAGATCGATCGCGGCGTTCGCATCGCCGCCACCGAGCGCGGTCGCTTCCTGGGAGATGCCATGCCCCTGGCTGGCAAAGGCAAAGGCGCTGCTTCCGGTCGAAACCGCATGCGCGAGCACGCCGAGATCAATCGTCCCGGTGCTGGTCAGGCTGGCAGTCGCATCGCCGTCGCCGCTCGCGACCGCCTGTTGCTCAATTCCCGACTTGTTCGTCGCATGCGCGGCGGCGAAGCCGCTCGTCGCGTGCGCCGATGCGATCGCATTGATGGCGATCGCGCCGTCGTTGGCGATGGATGCATTGGCGTTGCCGAGCACGAGCGTTGCGCGGTGCCGGCAGCCGAAGCGTGCGCGTTCTGATGGATCGCGCTGGTCACCAGCTGCGTTGGCGCTAGCCGCAGAACCGGTTGCTGCCGCGTTCGCGGAAATTGTCAGGGCGCCGCTGTTGTTGATCGAGGCCGACGCGTCGCCGCCGACCGCCGAAGCGTTCTGATGAATTACGCCATAGCTGCTGGAGGTCGGGACAAGGATCGTGCCGCCGCCGGAGGTGGCGATACTCGTCAGGTGTGTCGTGGCGCCGTGCACTGCAGCCGACGCAACGGCTTGGCCGGTCGCCTTCGCATTGGCGAGGGCGCTGATCGTCAGAGCGCTGCTGTTTGTGAGCGATACGCTCGCGTCGCCGGCACTCGCCGATGCATTCTGCGAGATCGGCACGGTTACGTCGGCGATTGCGCTCGCGGACGGCCCCGCTGCAGCCGCGTTGGCGGCGATGTTGAGCGTTCCGCTGTTGTCGATGACCGCCGAAGCTACGCTTCCGGCGACGTTCTGGTCGATCGCGCCGCGAAAGTTACCGCTGCTCGTCGTTCCGCCGACCCGAGCAGTCGCCGCGGCTGAACCGGAGGCGACCGCGTTCGCGTTGGCCATGATGTTGAGCGTGCCGGCGTTGCTGACCGAAGCGACTGCGCTCGATCCGGCGCCGGATTGAACGATGCCGCCGGCGACGTCGGCGACCGCATTCGCGGTCAGCGCGCCGGTTCCGGTGGTGCCATGGGCATTCGCCGACGCACCGATGTTGAGGGTGCCGGCGTTGGCGACGGTTTGGTTGACCGTGCCGGTCGCCGACGCGCGTTGGTAGATCGCATCATTGACGAAGGCGTTCGCCGACGCAGCGACCGTGCCGGACGCGTTCGCGATCGCGCTGACGTTGATCAGACCGGCCGCGGAGTTGGTGAGCGTTTCGGACGCGCTTGTCGAAGCGGACGCGAACTGCGTGAAGCCGCGCTCGATAGCGGCGGCAGCGGACGCGGTGCTTCCGACGGCGTTCGCATTCGCGACGAAATTCATCGTACCCGAGTTGGTCGTATGTAGGTCGACGGCGCCGCCGGTCGCGTCTTGGTAGAATCCATAGTTCACCGTCGCTTGGGCGTGGGCGACACTTCCGCTAGCATTCGCGGTCGCAAGCGCATTGTACGCGCCGCCGTTCGCCATGCCCTCGTTGATGGCGGCGCCGGTCGCGAACTGCCCGCCGCCGTGCATGTACGCGCTGGCGGTCGCCGCCGCGCTCGCCGCGGCGTTGGCGACTGCATCCTCCGTGATCGTGCCGTCATTAATGAGCGAGAGGGCCACGCTCGCACCAAATCCCGATTGATCGATCGCCTGGGAAACGGAAGCATGCGCAGCGGCCGCTCCCGCGGCGCTCGATGCGGAGGCGATGGCACCGACCTCAGCGCTCGATCCGGCAGCGTTCGTCATGGTCAGCGCGACCGGCGCGCCCGTGCCGTGCTGGAGAATGATTCCGTTGGCCGTCGTGTTTACCGTCGCCGTCGATGCGGCACCCGTCGTGTCGATGACTCCGAAGAAACAGGGGCTGCCGGGCGGCGTTGCCAAGTCGCAGATGGTGACCGTGTCACTGGTCGTGTCGGCACCCGCATAGGTGCCGTCCGCAATCGCCGTGTGAGGAGGAGCGGCGAGCGCCGGACCCGCATAACCG
>CAWHQE010000019.1:0-517028 GCA_963831485.1 uncultured Alphaproteobacteria bacterium | reverse complement strand
GAGCTCGTCCGCGGTCTGATCGCTGCAAAGCCCGATGAAGGTGCTCCAACGCGTCCCGCAGCCTCGGGATGGACTTGCTGTTCATGGGTATTCCCCTTCTCACCATAACGGCCCCGGACAACCATCTCTGGACTGCAAACGGCTGTCGCTTCGGCTGCTCCTCCTTCCAAGCGAACTCCTCATTCGGAAGCTATCTCCGGGGGGATCCCCCGCAGCAGACAATTGGTTAGTCACAACCAGGACGCGC
Source organism: uncultured Alphaproteobacteria bacterium (assembly GCA_963831485.1). Lineage (GTDB taxonomy): Bacteria > Pseudomonadota > Alphaproteobacteria > Sphingomonadales > Sphingomonadaceae > Sphingomicrobium. The sequence goes on along the minus strand of CAWHQE010000019.1, from coordinate 516,781 downwards.
TTCGATTCCAACGAATTACGCACGCGATCCGCAGGAGAGGCCGCAGACCCCGAACGAATGGTTCAGAAGCCTAAGCCCTTCATCGACAATAGGGCATTCTGGACGCTCAGTCGTTGCGTTGCAGCTGCCGGATCAAGTCCGATCATGAGGCTCATGTTGTTCAGCGCTACGCTGTTGTTTCCCCGATGAGAATGTCCTGAGCAACCTGTCCCAGATTGCCGTTCACGCTTTGCCGAAGCGCGCCATTCTGATCCGTCATTGCGAGTCCAAGCTGTTGGTTCGAATAACTGAATTGCAGCGTGTCACCATCAGTGAATGTCTTGCTCTGCTGGCCCGGCGCCAATGCAGTCATTCCAGACGTATTGAGAACGGCTGACCCCGAAGGTACCAGTACGATCGACATGACATTCGCCGACCGGTTGTCCGATCCCGCAATCTGCTGGTCCTGAACAACTCCGGTTACGGTGTTGAGCCCGCCGACCGGAATTGCGACATAACCGTTGGCTCCCGGTGTGAAGCCGCTGACGTCCATTGAGGGATCATCGCACGTTGTGCATTGACGCGCCCAGCTGACCATTACAACGGGCATGCCGCTGCTCGAACCTGCGGCCGCGGCAGCAAAGTCAATGCTCAAGAGGAAATTGGCCGACGTCGTAATGCCGTCGCTGCCCTGCCAGCTCGACGACATGAGGATGCCGAAATAGGTGACGCCCTCGGGAGCCACGAACTTGCCGCGCATTGCGTCGAGTGTCTGATCGGAAACAGGCGTGCCGATGCCTTCCAGTCCGGAGAGGGGCGCCGCGCAGGCCGGCGCCGCAACAGCCCCAGCCAGGAGAAGGAGGCAAGCGGTTAGCAATCTGCGCATCTTCATAAAGACCCCCTTCAGAAATCGAAGTGTGTCCACTGTCGTGAGACCGAATTCCATCGCGTCGGCGTCCCACACCGGATTGCGCTGCTCGAACAACCGGCGCGCGCTCAATGGCGGCGGCGGGTTGCTGAGCGCGTTGTTCGGATCGAGAGTGTCGCCGACGATAACGAAAACAACGTTGTTCCAAGCGGCCTCAAAGTCACCCAAGTCATGACACGGTTGCCAAGTGCCGGATCGCCGAGCTGCACCAGATTAACAGTGGCCTTCCGAACGACGACGAAGTGATGATAGCCCTTGAGGTTGAGAAGAACGATACCCGGGACCTTCAGATGGTGGAGGGCGTCGAAGCTGACCTTGTAGCCCTCTGCTGCGAAGCCGACCTCGTTTACGTATCTCTTCATGTCGAGGAGCGAGAAGCCCTTGTCCTTGACCACAGCCGGGTCGGCGATCTTCAGCATGTTAACGAGGACTTGCGCCTCGGTTGCATGCTTTCCGTAGGCTCCGTTGAAGACGGTCGCGAGAACTGCAGCTCCGCAGCTGAAGTCCGTCTGCTGCCGGACCAATCCATCAAATTTCATGTCTTTCCAGCTGTGCAGCGGCTTCGAGACGATCGTCTGGTTTCCGGAAGCTAGCGGCGCCAGCCACACCGGAGCCCGGGACGTGTCAGCCGCTGCTGGAACGGCCATCGCCAGTCCTGACGCTAAGAAACCGGGAAGAAAAAGACGCATTTTGTGCAAGCCCGTCGCAGCAAAAAAAGGGAGGGGCTTCGAAACCCCTCCCAAACCAAAGGTGACTACTTATACGCCGCCTGGGGTGCCCCCACCACCAGCCGGAGCCGTCGCGTTGGAGACAGCTGCAGTCAGCGCATTCGTCTGCTGGTTTCCGACACCCGCGGCAATGTTCACGCCAAGGTTGCCGGCACCGCTGATCGCACCGCTGGTCGCAGTGTTCGTCTCGTTCTGAATGCCGATCTCATTGCAGTTGGAGTTCTGCCAAAGGGCAGCACTGGTCTCCGACAGGATCGAGTTGTTCGCAACCGCAATCGTCAGCAGGTTCTGCTGCTGATTGAACGCGCCGGCTGCGACGTTCTCGCCGACATTGCCGTTGCTGCTGACGGCGCCACCCGAAGCAGTGTTGGTGTCGTAATAATTGTAGATCTCGGTATTGTTGCCCCCTGGCTGGGAGCCGCCCGGCGTTCCGTAAAGGGTTGCGATGAGCGACTGATAACCGGTCGTCGAAGCATTTGCCCAACCGCCGACCGCGTTCGGATCAGCGTTTGCGGACACGGACAGGTTCGCGCTATTCTGCTGCATGTTGTACTGACCCGCAGCAACGTTCACACCGGTGTTGCCGCTGGAAGTCACGTCGCCAGCAGTTGCATTGTTAGCAACATGGCCCGGCTGACCCATGTCTTCGTCTGGGTTCACACTATCCTCGGGAAACTGCGAGGGATCCCAGAAGCTTACGATATTGCCGAACATGATTTGCTTGGCGTCGGTCTGTGCGGACGCTGCGCTATCCGGTTCAATCACGCTAAGAACGTACATGGTACCGGTGATGGACGGGTCAATCGAGAAGTCGTACGAAGCATCAGAGCTCGCTGACACATAATTCGAAAACGTCAGCGTTACGTCGCCGCCGGACTCCGAAGCCGAAGCCGCAGTCGGCGCAAAGGCCAGCGCCGCGGCGGCGCTAGCGAGTAGGATATACTTGGTCATCGCTTTCTTCCTTCTCTTCCTTGGTCGTCAATGATTCACGCCGGCCGAACCGGCCAGCGTGAAAATGTTGGCGGAGGAGTTCCTGTCGCCCCCGATCAGACTGACCTGAACCAGCCCGCTGCTGCTCGCGAACGCCCCGTCACCAATGGCGACGGCGCGATCTTGAGTTGCGGCCTGTTCATCAGGGCCTCCTGTCGGTCCGTGTGACGCGCGAGCTTGGCTCAGCGCAGTGTCGCCAAGAGCGACACCAGTCGTTCCCAATGCGATTACGGCAATATTGGCCTGCTGATTCCCGGATCCGGCGACGCCATTGATCGCAAGCCAGCCGGTGGAGTTCGCAAATGTACCGGGAGCGACGCTGGCAAATAACGGCCCGCTGAATTCGGGGGTATCGCCGGTGTTCTGGACCACGCCGGCAAGTCCGACCGCGTCGCCTCCGATTGAAATGAGCGCGGCGTTGACCTGCTGGTTGCTATCGCCAGCCGCGACATTCGCCGAGTCCGACGCCGGTCACGCTTCCGCCCTGGACAGTAGCAGTGTCCGTTTGAGCGCCAGCACTGCCGGCTGCGAGCAACGCAAGTAACGTGAACTGGAAGAGGCGAATCAGGTCCTCCTCCATGTACGTTCGCAAGCGCGTTTGAGAGAGCCCCGAGTCCATTCTGGATTGCGCCGTTAACCTGGCTGCCGCCTGCCGAGGCTCCCGAGTGACTGAGCGGCATGCCCCCGACCATCGAACCAGAACTTAAAGCTCGGTCGACCGCACCGGCGGTAGTTTGGCCCACCGTCTTGCCAACAGACCCCGTGACGGCGGCCTCCTCTACGTCGGTCAGACGACGTCACAACGCTCTGAATCGTCCCGAAGATCGAGGGAGGAGGAGCTGGCGAAACGGACAGCGCGAAGCCCGCTCCGGGTTCGATCGCATTGCGTGCTGGAACGTCGCGCAGGATAAGGATGTTACCGAGCGGAATCGGGATCGCTCCTGGCTGGGTCGACCCAGGAAGCTTCGCTATGGCGGGAGTTGCCGTCGCGATTGAGATCACGCCTGCGAATAATAGGCAGAAGAAACGAAGTGCCCCCACTTGCGATACTCCTATGCACTTCGGATTATCTGCGCTCGGCGGACAGATGGCTATTGGCGCGAATACTTGGAGCGTCCCCAAGGGCGATGACTTAGGGGTTTCGCTTAGTAGTTTTACCCATTAACGCAGACTATGGAGATGGTCCCGCAGCGGTATGAACTTTCGTTAAATAACTCTTAACAAGGGTGATGTATTGTTGTAAGTATACAAATCAGGAAGTTAGCATAGGTCGATCCGCGCACTCGGGGGGCAAGCATGGGCTACTTGGATCCAAATGACGACGCACCACATCTGAGCATTAGAGAGCGTCAGGTGCTCGAGCGCGTTGCTCAGGGAAGGTCGGCCAAAGAGGTCGCTTCCGAACTGGAATCGCGCACCGGACTGTTGAGCGGCACATCGAGAATGCGCGCTACAAGATGCGCGCTCGAAACAAGACGCATATGATCGCGAAGGCGGTCTTTTGTGGCGAGCTAGTGCTTGCGCTCGGGAGCCAGGACAATGAGGACCCCGAGCCTATTCGAACTTCTTTTGTCTTCGGCAATCAGCATATGTAATCTGCTGGTTAAGGTCACGCTCGGGGGGGTGTGTATGTCCAGGAAGTCTGCGTTCGCATCGATTGCTGTAGTCCTTGTTTCCGTGGCCGCGCCAATTGACGCAGCACAAGCCGCTCCTGACCAGTCCGATGTGGACGAGCTCCGCGCAGAGCTAAAGGCGCTCAACAGGAGCAGCAGTCTACCGATCAGAAAATTCAGCGTCTCGAGCAGCGCATCAATGAGTTCGATGGGGGCGTCACGCTAACGAGCGGATCGCGCCTACAGGACTCAAGCGCAGATCAAATGCGCGCCCGCGGCATAGGCGCGGACGCCTATAGTGACGCATCGGAGCCGACCACCACACCGCCCCTTGATAGCGAAACCGATCGAAAGACCCCCGCGAAGAGCCAAGCTGTGCAAGCGGTCTCGCAAAAGGAACAAGGATATTTCGGGCACGCATTCTCTCTTGACACCGGATATAGCTATTCGCACTTCAGCACCGCGCAGCTCAATCTCAGCGGCTTCCTGGCGCTGGACGCAATCTTCCTTGGCGTCATCAGTCTCGACCAGACCACCGCGGATGTGATCACCGACGACATCACCATGCGATATGGGCTGAACCGGTTCCAGGCTCAGGTCGACATTCCCGCCTTGTACAGGCACTCGAATTTCAGATCAGGAGGAGCCGGAGGGAACGCTTCAGGGCTCTCTGAAGCTAGCGTGACAGACAACGGCCTTGGAGATATCAGCGGAGAGCTCAGCTACCGGGTGTTGGCAGAAACTGGCGCACGGCCCGACATCGTCGCCTTTGTGCGAGGCAAGGCTCCCACCGGGCATGATGCATTCGGAGTTGCGCTCATCGAAGTCCCGGGAAGCCAGGGAAATCTTAAAATCCCGGCGCGGCTGTCCACCGGGACAGGAGTTTGGGGAGCAGCTGCAGGGGTCTCTGTTCTTAAGACCATCGATCCAATGGTCGTCTTCGGCAGCCTCACCTACTTCCACAACTTCAAGCGTCATTTCCCCGATATGGATGGGGCGGCAATAGGGAAACAACCGGGATTCGCTCGGATCGGGGACGAAATTCAGTACGGCGTCGGCGTGGCGTTCGCCCTCAATGATCTTTCCTCGCTTGATGCCTCTTTCACCGAGCGGTTCGTAAATCATTCGAGCCTTCTTTTCGATCCGACCGATCCAACCGCAAAGACGGTTTGGCAGACGATCGTTGGCAGCCAAGCGAATGTCGGGGATCTGAACTTGGGTGCGACCTTCTCCATCAATCGCCGTCTTACCTTGATCGCCAACGTCGCCGTGGGAGTCACTAGGATTCTCCGGACATGAATGTGACGGTCCGACTGCCTTACCAATTCTAAGAACGAGGCGATCAGGACACTGACTGGAGGCTTGCTTGGCAATGGCTGCGAAATCCATCTTGAAAGAGGCGAATTTGGGGTTCGCATCAGCGTTGCTTTCGCCGCTGTCGTCCGCCTTTCGACGGGCACTTTGTCGCATCGTCGGTCACCGCCGGTCTTTGCCCGTCATGCGTGGGAATTCTTGGCACTGCTCGTGTGAGCGATGCGCCGCCAAGCTCGTCAGGGTGTCCCCCGGAATATGGAGAGCGCTTTCGCAAGAAGAACACAACAATCGATCGTTCGAACGAGCGCTCGGCGTGGATAGGCCTCCTGCTAACCTAACGAACAGGGCGCGGCCCCGATGCAGATCCGCGCCTGGGCGGGGCTATTCCGCTAACTATCTTGCTCGGAAGCACCGGATCACGCGCCAGCAGGCAAGAAGTCTCATCGCCTGCATTGGTGACAGTAGAGAAAAGCTAAATATCGCTGCAGACAAGCTCAGTGTTTTGTCCGGCCGATCGCGCGATTGAAGAGGGCTGTTGGTCGCGCTCGTTCCGGGAACTTGAAGGGACCAGCTGGCACCGCGATCCGATCGAATTGTTGCGGGAACGTTCTGGGCCTACCCGAAGATAAGCGCTTGGGGATGCCCGAGCGCGGGCCGCCCTCATAGGCTTCTTCTACTGTCGTTGGTTCGATCAGCTCACCTCATGTCCGAAGGAGCTCAGCAGGCGCGCCCAGTGATGGGAAGCCCCCGCAAGCCTCGAGCGCGACCACCGCCGGTGGCAATTTCTCGAAGAACTTGATCATTTCGGCGCGACGAAATCGCTTACGGGGCACCGGTTGTTCTCCGGCATCGACGCCGTGCAATTGAAAAGGCTCTTTGACGTATCGAGGCCAACGCCGGATAATGTCTGTCACGGACGGCTTCCTTTGTGAGTCCTACAACGACCTCAACTTGGCACATTGCGATGCCGCTGGGAGCCGTCCACCCCAACAGGAATGGGTGGAAAGCGGACCCAATCCTTGTTCGCGCCCCCGACAGTACGTGCGCCCTAGCCAGCAACTCCTTGCAGCCGCAGAAGCTCAACAAATGTCATTGTGTTTACATAACAGATATGCGACTTTGCACGCGTGAGCAGGAAAATACACAACCGAATTGCTGTGCTCCGTGCCGAGGCGGGAATCAGTCGCAAGGCGCTCGCGGAGAAAGTGGGCGTCAATCCGCAGACCATCGGCTTTCTTGAGCGTGGCGATTACAATCCCAGCCTCGAGCTCGCACTAAACATTGCAGCGGTGTTCAAGCTGCCGGTGGACCTGCTGTTCTCGTTTCGGCCTTTCCCGACCGTCGCCGAAACGCTGCTCAGCCATGGAGATCGTTGATGACCTATAAGGGGGATTCCCTTGCCCAAAAGCTCGACCAGCTGGCGGAGGCCACCGGCTTTCCGCGGCTTCAGCGGAGGATGCAATTCGGCAACCCAGTCCGGTTCCGGGTAGTGCCCTTGGTGCTGCTCGCGCTCGCGGTAGCCGGCCTCGTCCTGCAGATTGGCCGCCCAAATGGATTCGGCTACCTGGTGATCATCACAGTTTGGTCGGCAACCACGATCGTCTTTGTGCTGGGGCCGCTCAACAATCGCCTTGGCGGCAAGCTCGATGAGCGCGAGTCGGCGGTCGTGCGCAATGGCCATTTCGCCGGGCTTCTAGTCGCTTTCGGCTTAGCGGTTCTCGGGGCCTTTGCGTTCGGGCTCGGCAAGATTGGAGCGATGGTGGCCTCTGGAACATCTGGGCTCCCGAGACGGGCGTCGACTGGATGGCGCTAACTTTCTTCCTCCTGGCGACTGAAGCTAATGTCGCCGTGCTCGCCGCGAGTAAGGCAACGCCGAACCTCTCCAAGACGAGGACGAGTAGCGAGCGAAAGTCCGGAATAGGTCGAAATCTGCCTTGGCTTAGCGGCAGGAATGGGTGGAAAGCTGCCATTCAGACCTGCGCGATGGCGTCCCGCCGTTTAGCGACAATCCAATCCTTGGCCTGGTCCAAAAAAGTCAGATTTCCGCTCAAATCCACCGCCTGACCCTGCTGGATCGGTGCCGCAAAGCGCGAGGGCTTCATCAAGATTTCCTGCCAAGATTTGGAGGCAAATCGCCTCTATCTTGGTCTGCCCCGACAACGATTGGATTTCGCGTAATTCTGCCAGGATGAACTCGACTGAACGATCCCCGCGAGATTGAACTAATTCTGCATCGGAGGCATCTACGACCATCTCCGCCAAGCGATCTGGTTCGCTTTCTGCTCTGCCGATTTGAAGTTCCTGGGAGGGAGCCAGACCCACGCACCGGTCACCCTGAAGGATAATGGAAGGCGACTATTCTCCGGAAGGCCGACAATCTCCCAAAAGAGCAGATCCAAGGCCATCGGCTTGAGCCTGAATTGCATCAGTGCGCCGCGCTCCCACCAGGAGCCATGGCGAAACGGTAGCAATCCACTCGCCGTCCTGCCGAAACAGCTCACCACCGGCATAGCGCCAACCCCGGGTCCGTCCTGCTTGCTTGAGCGCCAGCTCGAATACCCGCTTTCGCTGCTTGACGGCCCTTTGCTCTCGCGAGTGCAGCTTGGCTGGCCAAACAGGTAGGTCGTCGGTCATCTTCGAACTCTTGGCTAATGATCGAGACTAACGGCGGAGCTAATGTCCGCAATGGGTCGGTGCCGGACCTAAGATGCTACGTTGGGAAGAGGTGGAATGCGGACATCACGGCTGGCGCTAGCACTTCTTGAAGGAGATGATCGGTTTTAGCCGATCTCCTTCGCTGAAGCCAGGAGCGTTTGTTTGGCAGCCAGCCGGCTTATTGCCGAACGCGTTCGATAGAGCAGGTCTATGCGATACTCGCCCTCCTTATACGTGGAGTGATGCGAAGCGTCGAGAGGGCAATAAATGGTTGGATGCCGCTAGGGCCAGCATGAATGGTGAAATTGTCTTGGTCAGGTCGGGTGGAGCTAAATTGGCAACCCCCTAGTACGGCGACAAGGATGAACGCGGCTAAGTACCTCACCACGGTAGTAATGGCAGAACGGCTACTGTCCGCAATGGGTGGAAAGCTGCCATGAGCAACAGCGGGCAACCCCTGCGAACATGGCATCCTGCAGTTACGCGTAACCATCAGTGGAGCATTGCCGCCATCCTCTTCGGAAGCGGGAATGCGACATGGACGGTCGTTCCTTTCGAACGGCTGCTGACTTCCATCCGGCCACGCAGGCGCTTTACGCGAGCGGCCATCGCAGGGATTCCGACACCAAGGCGCAGTCGGTCACTCAATTCCTCGCCCGCATCGACTTCGATGCCCTTCCCATCATCTCGTACCAGTACGTGAACGCTGGTGGCAACGAAGCGGACATTGATCGATACGTTCGACGCCCCGGCATGGCGATGCACATTGCCGAGGCTCTCCTGAGCAATTCGAAGGATCGCATGTTGGTGACGATCGGCAGACGGTCGATCTCAGAGTTCAATCGAAGCGACGTGTGGATGCCCGTCCGGCTTTCGAACCCCGGCACATAATCATGCAGGACTGCGCACAATCCGGAGCTTCCCAGTTGCGGAGGATGAAGCAAGTAGGAAAAGGTCCGGATTTCTTGGGCGGCCTCGCGAACGGCCTGCATCGCATCCGAGAGGATAATGCGCGACTGCGCCGTTCGGAGCTTGGTCTTTAGAAGAGTGAGGCTGAGGCTCGCCGCGACGAGATGCTGGGCTGTTAAATCGTGCAGCTCCTCGGCGATGCGCCGCCGTTCGTCCTGTCGAAACCCCTGCAATTTCTTGCGCAAGCGCTCAGTCTCGATTTGCGCGCACTTTCGCACTGTGACGTCCCCGAAGACACCGCTCAAGAGGGCCAGGTTGCCTGAGCGATCGAAATCGGAATGCATCGCGAGCGTGATCCATCGGATGTCCCCATCGCAATTCAGTCGAAATTCCTGTGATGCCACGTCCTCTCCGGGCACGAGCGCGCATCGAATCGCCTTCCACATACGTCCCCGATCCGCCGGGAGAAGCGCGTTCAGCAGCAATTCGGGCGTCAGGCCGGCAACGTTGGTCAGTCCGAACATGCGTCGGCAGGGGTTCGTCATCCACAGGGTTTGCGTCGCCGGGTCCCACTGCCAAAGGAACGTCTCCGTCGACGATGCGACAGCCTGCATTCGCGCCTCCGACTGCTGAAGCAGCCATTCAGCCCGCGGCGCTCATCCATCAGTGCGGCGAGGAGGATCAGCGGAATCGAGGTCGTGACGAGATAGGTCTGCAGCGAAGTCACCTGATCGATCGGCGCGCCCACTGCGAAGGGACCGTGGTGCCAAAGCGCCTGAACGATGGTCGCCGTGGCAAAGACAAGAGCGACAGGCAGGTGCCCCCCACTCCGAGCCTTAGGGCAGCCCCGAGGAGGAAGGGGAAGGGAACAAGAAAAGAACGGGCCAGCGGCCCGCGTCGACCTTACCGTCGTAAGCCAGGAACGTGCACACGAAGAGGAGCGCCGCGAGAACCACGAGCTCTCGCTCCGGCTTTGCCGATTCTGTGGTGTAACCCGTGAGCTTGCCGTTCGCCGCGAGAGACACCAGCAAGGGAATCGTCGCGGTTGGGAAGATTGCTGAATCATCCACTGCCGCCACGCTAGCCAGAAATCACTGATCCAACCGGTCGTCAGATGGACGCCAAGCGTGATGAGTTAACCAGCGCGGGCGCGGCAACCGCCGCAATACCAAGGAATGCGAGGATCGAGTTCAAGGTATTGAACTGCGGCCGCTCGCTAAGAACCCGTCTGACTGCCGCCACCGTGAGCAGGGCGAGCAGCAGGTTGCCGCTTACTTGCGTTAAAATGACAATGAATGGCGCGTGAGGTTGAAAGACGGCAGCAATCAGGGAAGTGGGTTGGGACGACACCGGCAATGCACGAGAGCCACAGTCTCGGCCTGCTGATCAGGAACAGTGAAATCAGGAATGCGGTGGCCGGCCAGATGATCGCGAACCCTGATGGCGGCACGCTCAGCAATGTCCCGATGGCGGCACACGCAAAATATCCGAGCGCTGCGACGATCAGCATCGTAAGGTCCGGCCCGAGCGCTTGCGCCCGTAATTGGCGCTGCCCACTTTCGGTCCGGCCCGGTCAAGGTTGGCCAGCGTCCCCACGCGGCTATCCACTCATGCTCACGGCCAACTAAGCCATCAGGATTTGTCCGGAGCTCAGGGTCAGGAATTAGAGCAGGAAGGCGATTGTTCCGGTAGGCGCTAACGGCAGGAATGGGTCGATAGCTGCCACTCCGCCGCTAGCGGCATATGTGGACGGCTCCCTCTTGCAAGAGGGTGTAAGCAGATATTTTGATCGGATCGTTTGCGTGCATATGTGCGGCCTGTTGGTGCGCTCATATGAACGCTGGCCAAGATGGTTTCCGCAGCACGAGTTCCCAACAGGAATGCGGCCTCTAATCGGCCATTGCCACTAACGGATTGTCTCGCGCCTTGGATCGATCGATCACGCCATCTGCTCATTTCCTGCAAGATCTCTTCATCAGCTCAGCACGATAGCGTTGGTCGTACGCTCATCGTGGCTGGCCAAATTGTCATGCTGCGAGGCCGATCGCTTGCTCGACAGGACGACGATAGTGTTCGCCGCTCACCATCAGCTTCCACGCAGTCCGCGCGATCTTGTTGGCAAGCGCCACCGCGGCAAGCTTGGGTGTTTTCCGCTCGAGCAGCTTCAGAAGCCAGGGCGATGCGTTCGTGCCCTGAGTGCGCCGAACCTGCTGTATCACCGCGGTTGCTCCAACCACCAATGTGCTGCGCAAGAGCTCGTCACCAGCCCGCGTAATCCCTCCCAGCCGTGTTTTGCCGGCGGTTGAGTGGTCCTTCGGCGTCAGCCCCATCCAGGCGGCAAAGTCCCGCCCAGATTTGAACGAGTGCGGATCGGGCGTCTTCATCATCAGCATGGATGCGCCGATCGGTCCGACGCCGGGGATCTGGGCGAGGCGCCGGCTGCACTCATCGCTGCGGTGCCACTCCATCAGCTTGAGTTCGACCACCTCGATCTCGCGTTCGAGCTGAGCATATTCCCGGGCCTGAAGCGCAAACAGCTCACGCGCCAGTTTGGGAATCGCTTCATCAGCCGCGATCCGCTCCAGCAGAGGGCTCGATCCGGCACATGCCCTTTGCCGTTGTCACCCCGAACTCGGCGGCATAACCTCGGATGGCATTGGCGAGCTGGGTGCGCCTTTTGATCAATCGGGTGCGCACGCCGACCAGCATCAGCGCAGCCTGCTGGTCCGCCGACTTCACCGGAACGAAGCGCATCGTCGGGCGACTGGCAGCCTCGCACAGGGCTTCGGCGTCGGCCGCATCGTTCTTGCCGCGTTTGACGTAAGGCTTGGCCAGCTGCGGCGCGATCAGCTTCACTTCGTGGCCAAAGGAGCTCAGCAGACGCGCCCAATGATGGGAGGCACCGCAGGCCTCGAGCGCAACCACCACGGGAGGCAGCTTCTCGAAGAACCTGATCATCTCGCTGCGACGCAACTGCTTGCGAAGCACCGGTTGTTCTGCGGCATTGACACCGTGCAACTGAAAAAGGCTCTTTGACGTGTCGAGGCCAATACGGATAATGTCTGTCACGGACGGCTTCCTTTTGTGAGTTCTGCAACGACCTCACCTTGGCACATTGCGATGCCGCTGGGAGCCGTCCACCCCAACAGGAATGGGTCGATTGTGTTGAAAAACTCTGCGCTTGCAGTGGTGACTCCGGTCTGATTCAGTTGTCTCGACCGAGGGTCGGGAGAGTGGCTGATGATGGGTGAGCGTACGGTGGCCAGGAGGCGCTCTTCTACGAGTTCAGCCTCGAGCGGCATGTTCCCGCCGATCATCTGTTGAGGTCGATCGACCGCTTCGTCGATCTATCCGCGCTGCGCGAGGAGCTGCGCCCTTTCTACAGCGACACGGGACGGCCCTCGATCGATCCCGAGCTGATGATCCGCATGCTGATCATCGGCTACACCCACGGCATCCGCTCGGAGCGCCGGCTGTGCGAAGAGGTCCATCTCAACCTCGCCTATCGCTGGTTCTGCAGGCTCGGGCTCGATGGCGCTGTGCCCGACCACTCGACCTTCTCGAAGAACCGGCACGGCCGCTTCCGTGACAGCGATCTGCTTCGCCGACTGTTCGAAGTGACGGTCGAGCGCTGCCTTGCCGAGGGTCTCGTCGGTGGTGAAGGCTTTGCGGTTGATGCCAGCCTCATCCGCGCCGACGCCAACCGCCAGCGCTGCGAGCCGGAGCTTCCATCGGACGCGTCGAGCCGGGCCGTTCGGGAGTATCTGGACGTGCTCGACGATGCCGCGTTCGGAAGCGCGACGCCGGTCGCTCCCAAGGCCGTCTCGCCGGTCGATCCGGCCGCACGCTGGACCGCAGCCGCACGGCGGCCGGCGAGTTCTGCTACGCGACCAACTACCTCATCGATCTCGAGCATGCTGTCATCGTCGATGTCGAAGCGAGCACCGCGGTCCGCCAGGCCGAAGTGACTGCAGCCAAGCGGATGATCGATCGGACGCATCGAGCGCTTCGGCCTGTGGCCGGAGAAGCTCGCCGCCGACACCGGCTACGGCTCGGCCGAGATGCTCGCCTGGCTGGTCCACGACAAGGGCATCGAGCCGCATGTCCCGGTGTTCGACCACTCACGGCGAACCGACGGAACGTTCAGCCGCGAGCAGTTCCGCTACGATCCAAAGAACGACATTTACCACTGCCCAGGTGGCGCGCAGATGCGCACCACTGGCGTACCGGTCAACGACGGCACGGCGCTGAACTACCGTGCGCTCAAGCACGAGTGCGATGCCTGCGCGCTCAAGCCCCGCTGCTGTCCCAAGGAGCCGCAGCGCAAGGTGCAACGCTCGATCCACGAAGGCGCTCGCGACCTCGCGCGCGACCTCTCCAAAACCGATGCGTGGCTCGTCTCACGCCGCGAACGCAAGAAGGTCGAGATGCTGTTCGCTCACCTGAAGCGGATCCTGAAGCTCGATCGGTTGCGATTACGCGGTCCCTGCGGTGCCCGCGACGAGTTCCATCTCGCCGCAGCCGCCCAGAACCTCCGCAAGATGGCCAAGCTGATCGGCGGACCCAAGCCGATCACCATCTGAAAGGAGAACGGTCGCCGCTCGAGCTGAGCGCGCGGACTGGGCTAAGATCAATCAAACGGCCGTAGCGACCTTCGACAACAGCCCTTCAAACGATCAGAGGTTCGCGAGCGCATGAACTCCGAAATAGAGCTTCGTGCGGTTAATCTGGGCGGTAGCACCAAACACCCGCACGATGGCAAGATTATGCTTAGCTGTGCGTCGTCGTGGTGACGGTCTTCTTGACAACGGTGTGATGGGTCTTTTCGCAATAGCTCTTGCCGTGCTTGGTCACGCGATCGCAGTGCGCGACATGGTGCCGAACATGATGAGACACGTGGTGATGCGTCGTTTCACGCACAGGCACGTTCGTCGCGTGAATGTGACGCGTCGTCGTGTGGACTTGAGTGGTCGTGGCGGTCGTCTGAGCAACAGCCGGTGATGCAATCAGGGTAGCAGCAACGAGCGAAGCAGCAATTTTCATGGTTTTCCTCCTGTTGAGACCGTAGCGCAGAAGCTACTCAGGAGTTCCTTCGAACGCTTGAGACCTGTTGGTCGAAGATTGAGCCCCAATGTCCGCTACGGTTATAGCGGACACTAGTGATTGGCCTTCTCCGCTCCGGGCACCCAAACCAGATCGATCAGCGGGACAGGCATTCCTTTTGGCGCATCGCCTACAACCGTAATTCCAACCGGTGGAGCGTCGGGCGCGGGGAGAGTGGTAATCCCGGCAAGCTTGAAGGGAAGGGTGGCGAGCACTGTCGAGCGCTCGTCATTGAACGCTACGATTATGGAACGTCGAGCGCTTTTCGCCGTCCAAATCCCGATCCATTGATAGGGAGAATTAAATGTCTTGTCCGCCGCTACGTAGCGGTAACCCGCAATGGCCGGCACGTTCGCTGGATGCTCAAATATCGGCGGGTCGCCTCCCGCCCAGGGGTTCAGGAGATAAAAGGCATCGCTTACTGCATTGATGGTCTGACCTGCGTCACTGTAAACGGAAGTGACGTGATAGCCGATCCAGCATCCGGAAGTCGCGGAACGTAGACCCGGCGTCGGCAGGTCAAAATGTTGCAGACGTGGGTCGTGGAACGTCAGCCGAAAGCCCCAACTATATTGGAGCGAGCCGATCATTGGCGATCCCGGCGCGGGCCAACTGATCATCGGGACGTGACGCCCGCCAGCATCTTCGACTGAGAGCGGCTTCGCTTCGTATCGGACCGGCTTTCCGTTTTGAGCAGTGCAGGCCGGATGGTGCGCTGAGGCACTAGGCAAGGGAGCCGTCATGACGACCGTCACAAACACGAGGAACGCAACGCCCATTCGGCAATCGTTTCACATTGATGGATCGTCCGCAATTGATGTCGTCTTCTCCTCTCCACACATCCCGACAGAACTGCGGGTTCGAAAGCGGAGCGGCCACGGAAGTGCGCCATTCTGACGGCGCTGGGCGACTGGAGAGGTCTGCCGGAGCACCCTCATATCCCGTTATCCGCGCCGAATTCCCCTCGGCTCCATTTCGGCAGTCCCGTTCTAGATGAACGCAGCACGGGGTTCCGCTCGGCAGAGAGCATTTGCTGCGGACTGCGCCTCGTAAGGACAAGGCGCGCATCACGACTGCGAGCCCGTCGGGCGACAATCGGATCTATCGGCTACTCGATACCTAGAAATCCATTCCGCCCATTCCGCCCATTCCGCCCATGCCGCCGCCACCCATCGGGATCGCCGGTTTGTCTTCAGGCAGCTCGGCAATGGCCGCTTCAGTGGTGATGACGAGACCTGCAATCGAAGCCGCATCCTGGAGTGCAGCTCGAACGACCTTCGTCGGATCGATCACGCCGGCTGCGACCAGATTTTCGTAGACTTCGGTCTGGGCGTTGAAGCCCATGTTCTGATCATTGCCATCGATGAGCTTTCCGGCGACCACCGCTCCGTCGTGCCCGGCGTTCTGGGCGATCTGCCGAAGCGGCGACTGGAGCGCCTTGCGAACGATGTCGATGCCGCGGACCTGGTCGTCATTTTCGCCGTTGAGGCCTTCAAGAGCCTTTGTGGCGTAGAGCAGCGCGGTTCCGCCGCCCGGAACGATGCCTTCCTCGACCGCGGCGCGGGTCGCGTGAAGCGCGTCATCGACGCGGTCCTTGCGCTCCTTCACCTCGATCTCGGAAGCGCCGCCGACCTTGATCACCGCAACGCCGCCGGCGAGCTTCGCCAGCCGCTCCTGCAGCTTCTCACGGTCATAGTCGGAAGTCGTCGTCTCGACTTGCTGGCGAATCGCCGCAACCCGTCCCTCGATCCCTTCCTTGGCGCCGGCACCATCGACGATCGTCGTATTGTCCTTGTCGATCGTGATGCGCTTGGCCTGGCCGAGCATGTTCAGCGTGACGCTCTCAAGCTTGATGCCCAGGTCCTCGCTGATCATCTCGCCGCCGGTGAGGATCGCGATGTCCTCGAGCATCGCCTTGCGGCGATCACCGAAGCCCGGAGCCTTCACCGCCGCGACCTTGAGGCCACCGCGCAGCTTGTTGACGACGAGCGTCGCCAGAGCCTCGCCCTCGATGTCCTCGGCGATGATGAGGAGCGGACGGCCACTCTGCGCCACGGCCTCGAGGATCGGAAGCATCGCCTGGAGGTTGGAGAGCTTCTTCTCGTGGATCAGGATGTACGGATCCGAAAGCTCGACCTGCATCTTCTCGGGGTTGGTGATGAAGTAGGGCGACAGATAGCCGCGGTCGAACTGCATGCCCTCGACGACGTCGAGCTCGAACTCGAGGCCCTTGGCCTCCTCGACGGTGATCACGCCTTCCTTGCCGACCTTCTCCATCGCTTCCGCGATCTTCTCGCCGACTTCCTTGTCGCCATTGGCCGAGATGATTCCGACCTGGGCGATCTCGTTCGAGCCGGAGACCGGCTTCGATCTCGCTTTCAAGTCTTCCACGACTTTCGCGACCGCGATGTCGATACCGCGCTTGAGGTCCATCGGGTTCATTCCGGCTGCGACCGACTTCATGCCCTCGCGAACGATCGCCTGGGCTAACACTGTTGCGGTGGTGGTACCGTCACCCGCGTGGTCGTGGGTCTTCGAGGCCACTTCGCGCACCATCTGCGCACCCATGTTCTCGAACTTGTCCTTAAGCTCGATCTCCTTGGCGACGGTAACACCGTCCTTGGTGATCCTCGGAGCGCCGAAGCTCTTGTCCATGACGACGTTGCGGCCCTTGGGCCCGAGCGTCACCCGCACTGCGTTGGCGATAATGTCGACACCGCGAGTGATTCCTTCGCGCGCGTCGCGCGAGAACCTGACGTCTTTGCCTGCCATGCTCAAAAATTCCTTGATTCGGTTGAGCGGATCTCTGGTCCGCAAAATATGTTGGAAAGGTTTGCGTCAGCCGACGATCCCGAGGATGTCGCTTTCCTTCATGATGATGAGGTCCTCACCATCGATCTTCACCTCGGTGCCGGACCATTTCCCGAACAGGATTTGGTCGCCGGCCTTGACGTCGAGAGGGGTAATCTTGCCTTCCTCCGACTTGGAGCCTCCGCCGATGGCGACGACGTCGCCCTCCTGCGGTTTTTCCTGGACCGTGTCGGGGATGATTATGCCCCCGGCAGTCTTCTCAGTCGCCTCGACCCGACGGATCAGCACGCGGTCATGCAGTGGACGAAATGCCATAATTCTAGCCTCCAGACGGGCGGGATGAAGCAGATTCGTTACGGGGGCCCGCGCCAGCGAAGCGATTGGCACTCTCGATCATTGAGTGCCAATGCGCTGTCGGCTTGTTTGGAGAGGGCGTCAAGCAGACTCGCTCGCACTGCCTGAAGGACCGGTCAGACAATCTAGGTCGGCCGCCCGAGCAATAGACGTTGCTTCTGCTCTACAGTCAGGTGCGATCGCGTCGGATGTGCGGGCTTGTTTCGCCCATCCACATGCCCTTCGCCTTGGATTACGCGATCTCGTCGCGGATGCGCTCGGCGGCGACCTCGCGCTCGAATTGGGCAAACGACAGCAGCATGTTCAGGGTCAGCCGACCCATGTTCGGGATCAAAGCCGCTCCCGATCTTCTGGTGGGTTGTTTAATTGCTCTATGGCCGCCTCAATCTCGGCAGCCCACTTCAGCATATTCTTCGCCATTCTTTGGTCATGTGTAAGGGCCGCCAATCGGCGACACTGCGATGCTCGCTGACGCAGATTCCAAAGAACATCGTCGCTCATTCAAATCAGCTCAATCTCGTTGAAGTAGCTGTCCAGCCGCTCGCGCGCGCTATCTGTTAGGAGAACGCAGAGCGAGCGCGCGTCGTGGCCCGAGCGAACGGTTTTCACTAAATGATGATCCTTCAGGTACCCGAGCCATCTGCGGACCGTCGTGCCTGCCAACCCAAGCCCGGAGGCGAGCGTCGCAATCGTCGTTCCATCTGGAAAGTCCAAGTAGAGAGCGAGCAACATTTCCCACGGGGGCTCGCCGAAGATCGGCTGGGGAAACAGCTCTCGCCTGCGCAGTCGATGCCGCCGCACGCGAGCGGCAAGCTCGACAATGCGAGGTCTAGCTTGAAGCGATGTGCCGCTTCGAAGCCTCGCTAGAAAAACCGCTCCGGAATCGATGCCGAGCAACTTTTCGAGAAGCATAGCCGCAGCTTCGATCTCGCTCTCGGAAAGCTCGATCTGCGACTTACCGGCAGGCGATTGAGGACCGGACTGCACGAGGGACCCAATGGAAGGACTCGAAGAAACCGACCATAGGCAAAACGCGCCGATGTGGCGCGGTTTCCCGCCAGATTCATTCTTGGGCCTGAGCGCACTGGTTCGTGAAAACTGCTGCCGATATACGCTCAGTGCGGGCGGTCCAGCGCCGGTCGCCGGGCTTTTGGCACGATGTGCCGTTTGGAAGGTGGGGAAGGCCCGTCCAGGCCGCCTGGTGGGCGGCCTTCAGGGCACAGCGGGCTCGCCCAAGCCCGCAGTACCGGGGACCGTGCATGGCCACAAAAGGCGACGAGAAAACCGACGTTGAGAGGATCAGGGAAGTGATCCGGCTGCTCAACCTCGCACTAGACAAGTGCAATAAGCTGCTAGTGCACACGGAGGAATGCATCCAGTCATCGGGGCAGGATAACGAGCCGCGGCTCAAGCGTCCTTCGGCTTAGCCTCAGCCACCTAAATGTTTCTGATCTTCGTCATCGCGCTCGCGAAGCTTTCTGGCGCACCGCAGAGGCGTTTGGCTGCCTATCCTCAAAATCGGAATTACCCGGCCTCAGGTGGACCGACATCGCGCGAACGACGGAAGCAGGGAGGGATCGTCGACGCCGCAGTACGCCCGGTTACGGCACAGATTGTGCGTCGATCTGCTGGCGCGCAGGACTCGTCATGGCTCCAAGGGGCGCTCCCGTAATGAAAGTTGGATGCATCGCGCATGCCGCATTCTAGACAGCAGCGACTAAAGGCCGTTCAAGAAGCGATATTTGCTCGAAACTCGCGGCGTGCATTATTCCCCGCTCACCTCTTTGCCGATCCTGCCTGGGACATCCTGCTGGTCTTGTACGCGGGCGCATTGGAGGAAGAGCATTGCGGACTTGACGCGCTCGCGACAACGGGACTTCCGACGAAGAGCTTGCTTTCGTGGATCGATGCGCTGGTCGGGGAGGGGCTGGTGGCATCCACGTCTGATCGGCCTGCCTTTTTCCGGCTGACGCTAACAGCCTTGAGCAAGATGGAGACTTTCTTCTCCTCACCCGCCGATCATTCGCATTGCTGATTTACGGCACTGGTCCACTTCGGCCCTCGCTGGACGCCAAGACTGACAAAGCGGGCGGTGTGCACAATTTGTGCTATTAGCCATCGGCCTTGTGGGCGGCACCGTCCTAGGCCGAGGACATGGATTTGCGGCTCTCAGTCGACGACAATGTGGCGCGCGCTAAAAGCCGGATCATCGCCCTTCGAATTCTAGGCTTAACCCTTCGCCTCATGGAAAACTGGCGGCGCCCTTTCAGTGATCCGGATAACGCCATGATCATGTTAGCGATTGCAGCGATCGTGGGCGAGAAGTTAACTCGGGCGTCGGTCGATCCCGGCCTCGAGGATTTGGCCACGCCAGTCCCGCATTCGGATCTCACGCCATGCAATATCAGCTCGATAGCGGCGGCAACGGGAATCAACCGCGAGACGGCTCGACGAAAAATCAAAAAACTCATCACGGCGGGCCTAATAGACCGTGCCAGCGATGGCTCGATAAACTTAAGCGTGGGCTTCTCTCAACGCCAAGAGCCAAGCGATATCGTGCGCGTCCAACTCGAAGCGGTTACTCGGCTTGCGAATGAGCTGCTTCGAGATCGAGTGCTCGCCCCTTCCGACCAGCCATTCTAAAATGGTCAGCAGGCTGGCCAGCACCCCCATATGTGCCGCAAAACAAAGGGATCGGCCGGATCCAGGGGGAATCCCGACCGATCCCTTTGCCCCCTCCCGCTCTTCGCGATGCGGGTGAAGTCACGCCTCGCGTGTGCAGGGCGAGCTTCTTCACAAGGGCAGCGAGAATGGCAATCTTAGGGGAGCACAGAATGTGCGTTGGCGGCCCACGTTCCGGTTGTAGCGACGTCGCACCCAAGGACCGCTTGCTATGGCCGGAGCTCGCCGCGGCACAGACCTGCCAATGTCCGTTATCCACCCGAATGCGACATTAGCGCGAAGTCCGCTCCCCACCCATTCCAGACATAAGACACAGAACCGTCACGAGCCATTCATCCGGACGCTGGTACAACAGCTCATCACCTGAGATCGCAACCGAGCGCCCTGTGACAGAGAGACCCCTGGTGCTCTCGCTCGCAGGAGATGGATTATGGAAAAGGGATATTGGCTCAGCCGCAAGAGGGCTTCGCTCAAGGCAGCTCAAAATGCAGTAAGCGCAGAGGCTCGGCTCATCCATTATGATCTGGCTGGTCGGTATTGTTTGAAAGCTCTCTCACCTGAGACTGAGGCGATTGACCTCGCTAATGCGCTGCCGCCGGCGATCTATGCCAGCGGCGCCTCCAACTATGGCAAGGCGCGCTACGATGCCTGAGGTGGCAGACATTCTTGCTTTCGCCGCGGCGCTTCTGGTGGTGATCTCCTTTGCAATTTGGCTGGGTTGGCTGCGAGGACCGCTGCTACAGCGCCTCGGTGGCCTGCGAGCTGCAAATGTGGCGCCGGCCGCTCTTGCGATAAAATTGCTGGTGATGGCGCTCGGCGCGAGCATGGTGGCCGCAGTCGTTGCCATTGTGGGGTGGATCTCTCCGTAGCGCCGGCCAAAGCGCCTTCTATTGGCCCATGACCTCACGCACGGCGGACTCAACCTCGCTGATGCGGAAAGGTTTGCTCAGGACGGGGTGTTGCCCGTCTTGTGCCTTGATGCGTCTGCACCGGAGCAGACATTCCGGGTCATCCCGAGTGAACTCTGGTCAGTGGAGAACAACTTGTCGCTCGCCAACATGGACTTCGAGGAGTTTGCTGGCGCTGCCGGAGCGGAGGGCGTGTTCCTCGGCTTCTAATGGCAAGAATGGGTGGGAAACGGACATTCGTACCCCCTGACCTTTGGCGGACGGCACGGCGGCATTATTCACTTGGGCAGATCTATGCGCTCGGTCTAAATCCGAGGCCATGAGTGCCCGCCGCGTTTTGGCCGCTTAGCTTGTTGTGCTCTTATTTGCGGTCGGCCTTCTCTGGCTAAACCATTGAACAGCGTCGATCTGCATCGGCCAGGTTCACCAGCCCCAGCTTCGGGTCCAGGTTGTCAGCGATGAATGCGTCGATCGCAGCCACGGTCGCAGGGGACAATTCGGCCCGATAGCCGCCTGGAGTACCCTTGCGAACCTTTCCCGACTGCGCATCGTCCGGACGCGTCGGACGAAGACGCTTCGACCTGAAATAGCCGGTCTGCTCAAGTCGCTTGAGATTGGGAAGTGCGGCGAACTCGACAGCGTCCACGATGTCCTCGAGGCCCACAGTGAGACGGATCGCCGCCGCGACCTTGTGGAGCGATCCGACTGGGTCGCCGATAAGGTCCATGTACCGAATGAGGGTCACGCCCGGGAGAGCAGCAAACGTATTCAGGAAGGCAATAATCGAAGGTACGCCACCGTGTTCGCTCCACACGAACTCATCCAGAGGCTGGTGAGCCAGCCTTCGCCGTGCCGGATCACTGCTTCGGTGGTTCAAGTGATGGTAGCGTGAGACGGCAACATCGCCCGGATGACGCGCCAGCAGGACGATCTTGGCGTGACTGTAGATGGAAGGATCAACGTGAATCTCTTCGGGTCGCCGCATCGCATCACCTGCGTGGGTGAAGAGCAGACGAGGCACCCTCGGTGGTGAATGCCGAAGCTTCGAGAACTCAAGCAAGTCGCGCTCATCGATACCGAACCGCCGCTGATAAAGGCGGGCGAGCATGGCTCGCAGGTATGTTCGGCCGGACTTCGGAAATGAGACGATGACGGCGTCGGCCTCGGAGAGCCATGCGGCGTCGCGGAGGTCGCGTCTCAAATCTCTTGCGCCGGAGACGGCTCGAAGGATCTGATATGCGCCGCGCATCGCCAGCGCCTTGGCTCGGGAACGTCTTGGTGAACCTGCCACGCGGCTAACCCGAAACCTCGCCTCGTCTTACGTTCAAATAACATTTTCCCAATGTTGCAATTGTTTCCTTGCGGACCTTCGTTTGACGTTCGACCCAGAACAAGTCGAAGCCGCAGGATAAGGAACACCGAGATGGAAGAGCAGCTACGACGGCTGCGCGAGCAGAATCTGGCCTACGGACTGGTCATTGGTTCTCTGGTTCAGGTCGTCTGGCCTAACCACAAGGATCGGGCGGTGGCGCGTGATGTCCTCGGCAGGATTGTCGAGCGGATGCGGGCAGAGGGGGTTGGCGAGGTCGGCGAGCGACAGATTGCCGGAGTCCTCGCTGAGCTCGATGATCTCTTTCAAACCAGTGGGAGCGTCAGCACCGGTCGCGTCGCCGCCACGGGGAATTGTTGAGGCATCGATGGTGCATCTGGCGCTTCCGGGCGAGCGCTGAGAAGCGGAGTTTTTCCCCGACCGCGAGCCAGAAATCGAAATCTTTAAGAGCGGCGGCGAAATCTTTGGACCTCAGAAGTTCGACGAGTTTTGGGAGGCCAACGATTAGGAACGACTTTTGGCGGAACGTCCGCGTTCCACCCATAACGGACTCAAGGACGCGGCCAATGATCGTGACCGCCGCACCGCTCAATGGGCGAATGCGCCGAGATAGCGCCAGCTAATCGGCTCCTTACCACCGCCGCGAAGACAGCGAACAGGGTTAGCGCCGCCTTCCTTTGATTTGTTGGTAGAGCGGCCAACCTGCCTTCCCTTTCCGTCAGCCGCCCGGTATCAGGCCGTCTCACCGGAGACTCCATGAACATTCGTGTTTCGCTGGTCGCACTCTGTGCGATCGCCAGTAGTTGCGGCTCTGGGGCTGGCCAGGGCCAGGCTCTGCCGTCGGCAAGTACGAGCAGCCCTTCCCTAAAAGAGTCTACGCTGGCGCAGCTCAAGCAGAAGCTCGATGCTTGCACTCCATTCGCTTGCGATGAGCAGCCTATCCTCAAGGAGCTCTGGGCCCGAGGCTACTGCAAAACGGCAGCCCAAGGGACCATTCGTACCTGCACTTCCGAGGAGGTCATCGATGACCGGGAGACGTCGGCGGCTCTCGGCAACACGCGATAGCACTGCACCGCTGTGACCCCCTTTTGAGGGCCACGAAACCCGTTTAGATCGCACGAGCAGCTGGCGATTGATCCTAAAGCGATCAAGGATGAAGCGACGAATAGGGCAGCGATGTCGAACAACATTGCTGACGCAGCCTTGCTCAGGTGTGGCAGCACAAAAGGTAGGAGCATCAACAAGGCTCCGCAAATGCCCATAAAAGCACCAGACGCCGTTGGCCTAACCATTCCTTTCAGAGCCAATCCGTGAACGCGATCACTAGGCCGACGAGCGCTCCAAAGAGTGCGAGCCAAAACACAACCATCACTGCAGCGGTTGCAATCGCCTTGATGAGAGCATGATCCATCATCGCCTTGTTCTTCTCGGGACGGAAACTGGCATGAGCCGAGCCGCCACCGCGCTATTTGCGGTGAAGATGGTTCGTTGCCAGTTACATTAACCCAATCATTTGTCGGGGACCCTGGCCGAGCATAAAGGTCCCTATAAAGTTACGGATATTCAATAATTTACGGTCTTCCAAAGAGCTTGGGAGACCTTAGTGTTGATGCTCGCAGGGGATGTGAGAACTCGGAGAATTCAATGTCCACGATCGCTTTCATCGGCGCGATTGCCTTCGCTTTCACCACTGCTGCTACTGCGGCGCCGCAGCATTTTGCTGGCGCGAGCCTCCTGCCGATGGCCAAGGTCACACTTGCCCAGGCCAGGCAGACCGCCGTCCGGGCGCATCCGGGCGTGATCACCGACCAGGAACTGGAAAAGGAAGGTGGAGGCACTGGCCTGCGCTACTCTTTCGACATCCGTAGCCACTGCAAAACATACGAAGTCGGTGTCGATGCTCGCACCGGAAAGGTCCTCGAGAACGAAGCCGAAGGCGCAAATCCCGACTGATCCTAAAAAACAAGCATGTCTTGTGACGGCGCATGGCCCGCCGATCGGGTCTCTCTATTCGAAAAATGGATTGCCGACGGGAATCCCGATCCACACGAACTCTGCGCCGCTCGCGCGATCGATCTTCTCGTCGATCCCAACGCTTCGAGCTCGAGCGCCGTCGCGATATTGGTATGCAGCGACTACAGGCATGGCGCATCCAGTATTTCGGCCTGCTCCAACCTTATCAGCGGTTCTGTGACAAGTCTGCGGGTGCCGAGCAATCTGCGACGCGCGGCTAATGTCCGCAATGCCGACAGCGCCGAAATCAACTTGAGCCGAGTTTTTCAACACTATCCGCCCGTTCCTGCCATTACCCAAGGCGATCGGCCGCCTGCTCGACGAAACGAGGGGCGCGACCGCTAAGCTTAAGGGGAATGAACATCCCGCCGTCGTCAGAGTAGCATTTCGCAAGCATTGTCATGAGCGCTCCAGCGGGCACTCTGAGCCGTCCGACGGATTGCGACGAAACGCTCACCGCAACTTCATCGACCCACTCGGGAATGTTATCTTCGCGACATGATCGCTCCGGCGCAGGCGTCCGCTACTCCGTACGACGACGTCGCATACCCCACGGCGATCTTCGCACAGACTCATCCCGATCGGCTTGGGGCGATTGCGCAGCTGCATGACATCGCCGCTGCGTCTCCCGGCACGGCAAGGATTCTGGAGGTTGGCTGCGGCGACGCCATGAACCTGCTTGCGATGGCGGCAGCAGCGCCTGACGCGACGTTCTTGGGGTTCGATCTCGCACCGACTGTCATTGCGCGAGGCCAATCTCGAGCGGAAGCGGCGGGCCTCAGCAATGTCTGGCTCGAAGTGCGCGACCTGATGGACGCGCAGCACAGGCTCGCGGGGGAGTTCGATTATATCATTGCGCACGGTCTCTATGCGTGGGTGCCGCAGCCGGTGCGCGAGGCGCTGTTCGCGTTGATTGGCCGCACACTCGGTCCGAACGGCATTGCGTTCGTCAGCTACAATGCGCTGCCCGGCGGCTATTTCAGATTGGCGATCCGCGATCTGATGCGCCATTTCATTCCGGCCGATGCGGATCCATCAACGACGCTTCAAACGGCGCGCGAGGTGCTTCGCCAATTCGCCGAACCGCAGCCTGACGATGGGCTCGACATGTCCGCCTACCGAAACCAGGCGCGACGCACATTGAATCAGTCCGACGGTGTGCTGTTCCATGACGAGCTCGGCGACGAATATCACCCGCAATTGCACTCCGCAGTTTGCGCTGCCGCCGAGCGTGTCGGGCTGATCTACCTTGCGGATGCGGGCCGTCGCCGCTTCTTCGATGGCTTCCTGCCCGACGGCGTTTCAGCCGAATCCGACGTGAATAGACAGATCGTAAGGTTGGCGGAGCAGCGCGACCTCGCCGAACTTCGCTATTTCCGACACAGCCTGTTCGTTCGCGCCGAGTTGCAACCCCGTCGCACGTTCGAGCCGGGTTCGGTTTGCACTCTCAGGGCATCCGCCAGCTACGTGCTGGAAAAGGACGGCTGGCGCGCCGACGAAGGCAGCGAGTTCGCCGTCAAAGGCGATCCTGCGCTGCAGGCGGCGCTTGAGCAGCTCGCTGAGGCGCGGCCGGCACGCGTTCCCGTTGCCGAGCTTGGCCTCGATGACGATCGCCTTCGTTCGCTACTGCATCTGTTCGACCTTCGCTACGTCCAGCTCCACACTCGTCCCGAGCCCTTTGCGACATCCATCCCGGAGCGGCCGGCGCTGAGCAGGCTGGCGCGAGCGCTGATCGAAGAGGGTGTCGATACGCTTTGCACGTTGGATCACTCCAAGGTTCAGATCGAGGATCCCGTCCTTCGCCGCTTCCTCGCTGGGCTCGACGGCACTCGCGACGCCAAAAGCATGGAAGCCTTGGCGTTCGAGAGTGGATTTACCGACCCGACGCAATGGCGCTCCGCGGTGGAGGCGATGATGCGCAATGCATTGATCATGCTGCCGGGATGATCGCAAGCAGAGCGTCGGTAGAAGTTGTTGGGCAGCGTTCGACTGAAATGGGGCGATCTATAGTCACGCGGCAATGCTCACTTTCGATAAGCTAAGACATTGACCTAAGATTCACTTCCAATTTAACGCGTTGACTCTGAGGCTGGCGAGTTCATCCTCTGCCGTTACCGAGTTGCGTGATGACTCGGCGCGCGTTCGACGTGGGCGCGGTCACACTGCGAACAGGGGGCGTTCGTGTCGGACCAATCAGCATATTTGCTGGCTTTAGTCTCGTCGTTGCTGTCCCCAAATTCCAATATGGCTGCGCAGACGCAGGTCAGTCCGCCTCCCCCGAGCAGGGAAGAAATCGAGCGAAGCAATGTCCCCAAGCAAACGCGCCCTTCATCGGTGCGGGTCGAAGCGGGCAATGCTTTCAAGCCCGAGCCATGTCCTCTTCACGGCTCCGACGTACGGGCGAACATTAGCTCGGTGGACTTCACCGGGCCCGACGGGGAAGAGCTGGCGCCGGCGATCCGCGCGCTCCTCGCTGGAGTGCAGGCGCCGGCGGGCGAGCGTCCCATCTCCGTCGTTTGCGACATCCGCGACGATGCCACAGCGAGGCTGAGGCACGAAGGCTATATCGCCGCGGTGCAGATCCCGCCCCAGCGGATCGAGACGGGGCATTTGCAGCTACAGGTGATCACCGGTCATCTGATCGAGGTGCACATGCGCGGCGATGCTCCGCCGTTTCGGGCCGAGCTTGCCGCCCGTGCCGAGCAGCTCAAGGCGCTAAATCCGTTCAACCAGTTCGAGGCCGAACGCATCCTCCTCCTCGCGAGCGACATTCCGGGGGTCGAGGTTCGCCTTACGCTTGCCCCGGCGCGAACCAAGCCGGGCGAGCTCGTCGGGATCATCAGCGTCTATTACCAGCCCTTCAAGCTCCTCGCCAATGCGAACAACTTCGGGTCCCGCCAGCTTGGCCGCACCAGCCTCTACGGTCGCGCGGAGATCTATGGTCTGACCCACGCGCAGGACATGACCTATCTGGCAGCTTCGACGACGGTCGATTTCCACGAGCAGCAGGTCGTGCAGCTCGGGCATGTGATGGGTTTCGGCGATAACGGGATGACCTTGGGCGGACATTTCGCCTACGCCTGGTCGCGCCCCGACGTTCACGAGATCGATCCGCACGACATTCTCGATCTCAACTCGACCTCGCTCATCGGGCGTCTCGAAGCCACCATGCCGATCGTTCGCACGCGCCGCGCCTCGTTCGGGCTGCGCGGCGGCCTGGAGCTGCTCCAGGAACGCGCGCATTCGAGCTTTGGACTGCTGACCGACGACAAGCTGCGCGTTGCTTTCCTGCGTGCCGAATCCGGATTTCACCAGCCATTGCTTGAGGGTGGCGATGCTTATTCGCTCCACGGCGCGCTGGAGCTGCGCAAGGGCCTCAATATTCTCGATTCGTCCGAGCGGTATAGCATCCTCGCCTCGCGCGTAGAGGGCGATCCGGAGGCCTTCGTCGTCCGCGGAGAGCTTGGCGGAGTCGTCCGCTTGCCGTCGGTTTTCAGTTTCTCGCTCGAGGGCGAGGGTCAGTGGGCCAACCATCCGCTCCTCGATTTCGAGCGATATTCAATCGGCAATTACACGGTCGGCCGCGGCTACGATCCGGGAGCCGTTCTCGCGGACAGGGCGATCGCGCTGAGGCCGGAGATTCGCGCGAACGTCCTTGAGAAGCCCAAGGCGACGGTCCAGCTATTCGGCTTCTACGACAACGTCTGGGTCACGAACCTCGATCGCTTCAGCACCGACCATGGGCGCAGACTGGCGTCGTGGGGCGCCGGCGCGCGTGCGGTGATTTCGCCCTATTTCCTGGTCGAGGCGACCTACGCGAAGCCGCTCGATCGCCCGTTCATCGGCGGCCCCAAGCCGCCGGCCCGATTGCTGTTGTCACTGACAACGGTGTTCTCACCGATGAGGTAAGTATCCCGCGAGCAGGAGAGTGTGAGTCATGATCTCCTCGAAAAGCATCAGGTTCCGGCTCCTTCTTTCGACCGCTGTCGCGGCGCTCCCTTGCGCTGCCGATCAGAGCCGACGCCGATCCGCTCCCGGTTCCGACCGCTCCTGATCCGAACATCACCACGAACGGCAATACCCAGACCGTCACGCTGACGGCGCCGCGGTCCATCAAGAATTGGAACAGTTTCGATATCGACCAGGGTTTCACGGTCGACTTTACCGGGCCGACCAACGCCGCGGTATTGAACCGGGTGGTGACCGGAGACGTCTCGAACATCAACGGCTCGCTGCTGTCGGATCCGACGATCGAGGTTTTCCTGATCAACCCGAACGGAATCATCTTCGGGTCGACTGCAAGAATCGATGTCGGCTCATTCGTTGCGAGCACGCTCGGCATTACGGACAATGATTTCCTGCTCGGTGACGCAGTGCCGACGCAGCTCACCTTCCAGGGGGGTGGCCTCACGGGAATCACGGTGCAGAACGGTGCCCAGCTGACGACCGAGCAGGGACGTCTGGCGCTCATCGGAGGATTCGTCGACGTGAATGCCGGAGGCGTCGTGAGCGGAGCGACCGACGTCGCTTTCGTCGCCGCAGGCTCGGTCAACATACCGGCGGATCCCGGCAGCCCGCTGACTTATGCAATCACGACCTTTGGTTGGACCCCCGTTTCGAACGGGATCAACGTCAACGGCCAGGTGAGCGGACGAAGCGTCGCAATGATACAGGAGAACCAAGCGAACGCCGTGAATGCGTTGCTCTCCGTCGGTCCTTCGGCAACGATTACAGCCACCCGCGCCGGCGGCGGCGACATTGTCCTCAGCCTGGCGGCCCGAACGACAAGCGAGAGCATTCCGGCCTCGTCACCCGGACGGATTGAAAATCAGGGTGAACTTACTGCTTCCGGAAGCATCTATCTGGGCGGAGCGGTGGCAACGAGTTCCTTCCAGTTTCATGCGCCGCATAGCGGCAGCAGCGGCGGTCTCTTGCTGCTGCCCCTGACCGTCGAGAATGCCGGCACAATCGACGCCGGGGCCGACGTCCTGATGCAGGCGCACCACCTCGTAACAAATCTCGGAGCGATCACGGCGGACGGCAATGTCACTCTGTCGGCGCTCGCAACCGGATATGAAAGCGCTCCGATTCCGAGCGTGCAGGTGGTCAATGACGGGACCATCAATGCAGGCGGAAACGTCAAGCTCGTCGCGAACATATCCATTACCGCGTCCGCCTCAGCTTATGCGACGGGACCGCTTAGCGCGCGGGTGACGAACAGCGGCTCGATCAGTGCGGGCGGAGATGTGAACCTCAACGCGATTATTGACGCGGTGGCGACAGTCTCTGCTTCGGCGTCGGAAGCTGCAAGCGCCAATGCGCGTGTGCTCAACAGCGGATCGATCGATGCAGGAGGCGACGTGAAGCTCATCGCCAGCATCGATGCCCTTGCCGTCCCTTATGCCACCGGACCCGTCACCGCTGCAGGAGCGACCGGCAATGTTCAGGTAACCAACAGCGGGTCGATTGATGCGGGCGGCAACGTAAGTCTGCTCGGCACCATTTCTCTGGCAGCCTCGGACGTGACGTTCGATACGCCGCCGAACGCGGATGTAGAGATCGCCAATAGCGGTTCCATCACCGCGGGTGGCGATGTGCATCTCGTCGGCAGCATCGATGCGGTAAATTTGGCGACGCCGGTGAACGCTTCCGTGCACGTTGCAAATAGCGGCGCAATCACGGCGACCGGAAATGTGTTTTTGACGGCTGAGGCTTTCGTCAGCGGACCTCTGCCGAACATCGACGTCGTTAACGACGGAAGCATCATCGCCGGCGGCAACGTCCAGCTCTTCGCGAATATCGGGAATGTTACGAATTCCGGAGCGATCTCAGCCGGCGGGAGCGTCGCGCTCTTTGCCGACAGCGGCGACATCACGAATTCAGGCTCCATCTCGGCAGGCAAGAACTTCACTGCGCTAGCTTCGAACGGAAGCATCGAAAATGGCGGAACGATCGATGCAGGCGGGAATGCAGATCTGTTCGCCGACAACAACATCACGAACTCGGGGGTCATCAGCGTCGATGGCGTGGCGGTGCTCGACGCGGGCAATGATATCGACAACAGCGGGTCGGTGAGCGCGGGCGGCGACGCGATCCTTACCGCCGTCAACGACATTCTCGATTTCCAGCGGGACGTTCGCTGGGACGATCTCTGGCGCAGATGTTGCGATAAGCGCAGGCGGATCGGTGACGGTCGGATCAGTGACCGCTCGAGACGATATTGCGATCCGTGCCGATGGTGGACCGGTGACCGCGGCAAGTCTCATCAGCGGCGCGACCGTCAACGGCCAGGGCCCCGTCGACACAGCCGGCGCGGCGGACGACCTTTTGACCGGAGTTGACCTTAGCGGTCACGACATCGATGTGGACGGAACGGCCATTGCCGTCGATGTCGTCCACGCGCTTGGCGCGGGATCCGACATTCGTCTTCGCGAGCCCGTGACGTCCAGCCGGCAAGACTTGGATTTCTTCGCGGGTGGGGACATCACGGTCGACGGTTCCGCAAGTGCGGTCGACGTGGCGATGGATGCGGGTGGCACGATCACGGCCGGCGACATCAGCGCCCGCGACGATATTGCGCTCCGTGCAGGCAATACGCTCAACGTCGGAATCCTGCAGAGCGGCGTAACGGTGGGCGGCGCGGGACCGGTCGACCAAAATGGCTCGGCCGATGTCTTGCTCGGGCAGAACCTCGCCGGTCACGACCTTTTCGTCCAGGGCGGCACGGTCGATCTGACCCAGGCGATCGCGAACGGTTCGGGAAGCGACCTTACGGTCCGCGCGACGAGCGGCCCGCTTAACATCGACGACGGCGAAGCAGGCGGCACGATCACCCTGGTGAAGGAGGGGGCTACGGGTATCCTGACGGCGGGAACGCTGCTGGCCGGAACCGGCGCCACATTGACTTCGGACACGGACATTCTCGCGCAGACGGTCCAAACCATCAGCGGAGACCTCGCCTTTACGGCGGGCGGCGATGTCACGGTGGTCGATCCGCTGAGCGCAACGGATGTTGCGATCAGCGCAGGGGGGACGATCAACACGGGCGACATCAGCGCGCGCGACGACATAGCGTTGGTCGCAGGCGATACGCTCAACGTCGGAACACTCAGAAGCGGTGTTACGATTGGAGGGGTGGGGCCTTTGGATACCGCCGGCGCGGCGGATGCGTTGCTGGACTCCAATCTCGCCGGGAACGACATCTTCGTTGAGGGCGGCGACGTCAGCCTCACCGACGCTATCGCGAACGGTCCAGGAAGCGATCTTACCGTCCGTGCAACGACCGGCAACCTCAGCCTCGACAATGGCGTCGCGGGCGGCGACGTGAAATCTCGATGCGGCGCTACTGGTGACGCTCGGAACAGTGACGGCCCAGTCGGGGGTCGTGAATATCCTCGCAAACGACCTCGACATCCTCGGCGGAATTACGGGATCGCAAGTCTCGATCACCAATCGAGCGGGAGGGAACGACGTCACCGTCCTCGGTGACGCCAGCGCTCCCAACGCCTTCACCCTTACCCAGGACGAGATCAATCGCATCCATACGCCGATTCTGACGATCGATTCGCTCGGCCAGAATCTGCTGGTCGGCAATGTCCTGTTCGCGAACGATGTCGGATCGACGCGGATCAACCTGCTCGGGACTGGCCGCGTCGATATCGTGGGGGCGATCGACGGGTCGGGCGTGACCCGCACGCTCCAGATCGGCGGGACGCTGGATCCGGCCGATCCCAACGACCCGTCGACCCTCGCCAGCATTATTCGAATCGCGCCGACGAGTTCGGGTGGCGGAAGGATCATCCTTGGCGACGGCTCGCTCGACCTTCGCGGTGTGAAGATCGGCGTCGGCCTCGACGACGGATTCCTGCAGCCGCTCGGACTGATCGCTGGCGGAACGCCGGCATCCACCACTGTCG
This sequence comes from uncultured Alphaproteobacteria bacterium, assembly GCA_963831485.1. Taxonomy (GTDB): domain Bacteria; phylum Pseudomonadota; class Alphaproteobacteria; order Sphingomonadales; family Sphingomonadaceae; genus Sphingomicrobium. Next base: position 484,548 of record CAWHQE010000019.1, on the reverse strand, counting down.
TTCAGACGGACTGGATCGGGAATCCGGGATCGAGCCTCTATGGAATCCCGGGCGGCTACGCCAATCCGATCGTGATCAGCGCGGGCACGATCACGGTCACCTACAAGGACTATGCGCTGTTCCAGAACACCGGTGGGCGCGGCCTGCCGAGCGGGGTCAATGCAGGCGTTCTCAATATCGTCTCCTCGGGCGCTGACGGGAACGGCTTCGAGCTGTTCGGAACGATCGACGAAATCGGAGGAATCGGCGCTGCATTCCTTGTTAACCCGACTACCGTTTCCATGGGGAACAGCCGGATCAACGGGTGCCTGATCCTAACCGGTGGAGGATGCGGCGGACCTCCGGGCACGACCAACCCGACCTTCCCGGGTGTGAACCCGACCGAGCCGCCTGTGACCGGCACCAACGACAGCGGTGGCGGCAGTGAGTTCGCGCAAGGCGGCGGCGATTTGGCTCAGCAGGACCTGATCAGCTCGGGCGACGACAAGGCCTTCGACTTCGATTCACTCGTCGGCACCAACAACGAGGGTCTGCTCGGCGTGCTCGGGATCGATGATTCGAACACACCTCAGAACTGCACGCCGGACGACAAGCGGGAAACCTGCCGGGTCCAGGAGAAGCCCAATGACCAGTAGTTTGCAGTCGAGCCGCGCCCTCCTTTACCTTGCCGCTTCCATGTTCGTCCTGGCGGGCTGCGCGACGAGGCCGAATTCCGCGCTGATGGCAGGTACACTCGAGGTCGGTCACAATGCCGAAGGCGATCCATGCACCGCCAGGCGGACCTATGATGACGCAACGGTCAAAGGGAAATTTGACGCTTCATTCGTCGTCACCTGTCGCAGTGTGACCGCAAGCCGCTCTGTCGCAGCGATCAGGTCAGTGGTCGATGCTCCTGGCTCGCTCGATGCGCTCGAAGCGACGCTCTCTTGCGGAGCGACGACACCTGTTCAGGTCGGAACATTGCGTGCGACTGCGCGCCGCTGCTACGATTCCTTTCTGCACTCCGATGCCGTCGTGATTGTCGCCAAGAACGAGGATCGAACGATCGTTGGGTCGGCCGCTCCAGCGGTGCTCCAGCCGCTCGAACGTGGCATGCTCGCGCTCGCCGGAAGCCCGGTGGGCGGGAAGGAGCTCGTCAGGCCGGGCGTGGATGTTGCCAGCCTTTCGCTTCCGCCTGAGGCAGCCAATGCCGCGCAGGGGGCTGACTTCGACCCGCAGACGGCGCTTCTCCAGACCATCGAATTGAACCGCAGTGGCCAGCATATCGAGGCGTCGCGAGTCGCGAACGATGCGCTCAGCCGTTTGCCGGCCGACGCATCGCCAAGCACGCGTGCCGAGCTGTCGCTGGAAGCTGCGCTCGCCGACTCCAACATCCGTTTCAACCAGACTGCGGCCGAGCATTTCGCGCGCGCTGACTCGATCATGGCGAGCGCTCCCGATGCGACGTCGGGTTTCCTCACCAGCAAGCGTGACACGTACAAGGCGCTCGATCTCATCAATCAGGGCCAGTTTCAGGCAGCGCTGGAAATGCTCAATCGCATTGCCGGTCCGGCCTTGGGCACCGAACAACCGCTCGAGGATCCGGCGGTCCTCAGCGCGCTCAATCGGCCCACTGCTCCGCGCGGCTCGGCGCAGCGGTCGGTCGATGTGCCGAACGCCCGGGAGCTCGACAAGCTGCTCCTTCGAGCCCAGGCGAATTGGGCGAAAAGCGTCGCCATGCTTGCGCTCGGCAATGTCGGAGGTGCAAGCACCGCCATCGAGACCGCCGAGCATGATCTCGAGCCGCTCCATTCGCCCGACATCAGCCCCACTGTCGCGCTTTGGATGGAGGCCCGGATCGAGCGTCAGCGCGGGCGCCTGGCGGCTCGAACCGGAAATTGGACCGAAGCCCTCGCAGCCTATGACCGGGCCGCAGATGCGCTCCGCCAGAGCGTGATCGCGACCTCGTCGGGAGCCGAGCCGGCCCTTGCGCAGCTGCTCCTGGAGCGTGCATCGATCCTCCAGCGGCAAGGCGCTCCGCTCCAGGACGTGCGGGCACAATATTCCCAGGCGCTGGACGCACTGGTCGAATCGGGAATGCCCGGCGGCGTTCCTCCGGCGGGGCTCGAGCAATATCTCGACCTGCTCGTCGGCGCCAACACTGGCTCGGCCGACAGCGCGACGGCGGAGGAATTCTTCCGAGCGGTGCAAACGGTGAGCAAGCCCGCGATCGAGCGGCAGATGAACCGCATCCGCAACATCCTGCAGGCTGATCCAGCGGTGGGATCCAAGCTTCGCGATCGCATCGATGTCGAGCGCGAGCTCACCAAGATCAGATATCAGGTCGCCGACCTCGATCCCGCGCAGAAAGCCCGGACCGCCGACCTTGAGCAGCGCCGCGCTTCCGCGCAGGACCGGCTGACCCAGTTGAATACAGAATTGGCAACGGACCCGCGCCTTAAGCTTTATGACGAGCAGCCGGCGAGCGTGAATGAGATCCGGTCCGCGCTTCGCCCCGACGAAGCCTATTTCAAGCTGACCGAACTTCGGGGCAAGGACTACGCAATCCTGATCACTCCGAACGACACGTCGATCTATCGAATTGATGCGCCGAACGCGGCTCTCACCGGCCTGGCGGCGCGCGTTCGGGATTCGATCGACGGCACGCCGGGACGGATCAGTCCCTTCGACGTCGCCGCCGCTTATACGCTGTATCGGCTGATCGCCGGTCCCGCGGCGGACAGGCTTCAGCATGTCTCCGCGCTCGTGGTTGAGCCTGCCGGGCCGCTCGAGCGCCTCCCGATCGGCGTACTCGTCACCGACAAGGATAGCGTCGACAAGTACAAGACGGTGGCGGACAAGTTCGACTTCAGCTCGGTCTCGTTCCTTGCGCGACAATCCGAGCTGTCCACCGAAGTGTCGCCGCGATCGTTCCTGATCGCGCGTTCTTTGCCGCCGTCGCACGCGACCAAGCCGTTCATCGGTTTCGCCGAGCACCAGGTTCCGACTGTTCCCGCGGTGGGTACGACGGTCGACGTCGACAACCTCTGCTACGTCAATTCGCGCGCGCTGAGGCAGCTTGCAGCAACGCTTCCGCCGATCCCGGCTGATGAAGTAAGGCGCGCTGCGAACACGCTCGGCGACCCCAATGCGCCGGTCGTGACCGAGGCTGCCTTCACCGACACTGCGGTCGAGAACATGGCCGATATCAGCGACTATGCGATCCTGCATTTCGCGACGCACGGTCTCGAGGAAGGCGAGTGGGGCTGTCCCAAATCACCGCCCGCGCTCGTCACCTCGTTCGGCGATGCAAACTCGGACGGCCTGCTGAGCTTCGACGAAATCGCCGGGCTTCGGCTCGACGCCAATCTCGTCGTGCTTTCGGCATGCGACACCGGCGCCGGGATTCGAAGCGAGGATGTCGCTCGTCTTGCCGGACAGGAGGAAGCCGGTTCAACGCTCGAGGGACTGGTCCGCGCTTTCCTGACCGCGAACGCGCGGTCGGTGCTCGCGACGCATTGGGAAATCCCGGCGGCCGCCGGCACTCCGGAGCTGATGGAGGCCTTCTACCGCTCCGCGCGGACCGAGGACATCGGCGCGTCGCTGCAGACCGCGCAGCGCGAGCTGATGGCGCAGCCCAAATACTCGCACCCTTATTATTGGGGCGCCTACTTCATCGTCGGCGACGCGAGAAAGTCGGCACTCGCGCGAGCGCCGGCGGCGACTGCGAGCAAGTAATCAGCGACATCGAGACGATCGCGAAGAGAATGTAGAATTGCGCGCACACCGGTTGAGCGCGAGCACGAGCAACCGACCACGGAGCACTGAACGGATGGTCGCGCACAGCATTTCGCAAAAGGCATTTGACGCGTTGGACGACGAGGCCTGGAAGCGAACCGCCGGATGGCTTGAGCACGCTCTGCAGGAGTTGGCGCGTACCTCGCCGGAAGAGATCCTAGAGGTCTATGCCTTCCAACTCCAAAGCTTTTCGGTTGATATCGTTGCGACCGCGCGCCGGTGTGGATTCATGAACAGAGACGAGGTTCTTGCGCTTGCCAAGATGCAACTGAGGTTCAAGGATCCTTTGAACCGGGATGTACTTGAGCGTCAGGACCTTGCACCTGAGGAACGACTGGACATCCTCGAGCAACGTGCACGCGTGAACTAATATGACCGGTCCCGGGACATCATGCGCGGCGGGCTCAGTTCAGACGTGCCCTCACTCGCGCCGCAAACCTCACCGGCCCTGCTACGGGTACGGGATGAGCAGCAACAAGCTGATTGAACCCTATGCCACGGACATGGCAAAGCTGCGAAAGAAGTGGGGCAAGCTGACCTCTGCGGAAAGAACTGCAGAACTGCAGAAGATCGTCGACAAGACGGCCAAGGGAGCAGGTTTCCCTCCACCTAAAGTGAATCCGGACAATAGCCTCTCGGAGGGGACCGACGGTCAGCTCGACTTCGAGCACTGGAACATCGACATCAATGACACGCTGCTGCACAAGCCGGCGGTAACGGACGCAGAGTTCGCCGAACTTTCGGATACCGTCTACCATGAGACTCGTCATGGTGAACAATGGTGGCTGATCGCTCGGCGGGATGCGGCAGAGGGTGTGGCGGCGGACAAGATCGCCACGAGCAGGGATATAAGCCCCACAGTTGCTGTAGCCGCGAAGAAGAAGCCGCTGCGCAAGACCAATCCGAAGCGAGACTGTGCGGACGCGATGTTCAACAGTGTCTACGGAAAAGGGAGCGATGCCCGTGACAAAACGCTTACGGACATGCCCACCGACGAAGCGAAGGCCGGTGCGGCCGGAACCCAGGCGGATAACAGTCAAAAGGCATATGAGGCGACCGTTGCCAATCCGCGCTCCACGGATCAGCAGAAACAAGAGGCGCTCAAGAAGTGGAAAGACGATTACGATTCGTATCAGCAAGCGCAGGCTAGCTCGGACAAGACCTATGCCGCCTACAGGGCCCTCCCTGAAGAGGCAGACGCGTGGAACGTCGGAAGTCGAGCGAATCGAAGTGTGACAAACAAGATGAAAAACAAATGAGCACCGGGGCCGTTAGGACATCGTGATGGACTGGTACATCGACAACTTCGCCAACCAGATAGCCGAAGTGAAGGAAGCCCATAGCAGCGCGGAGCTTCTTCGCGATATTTCCGATGTGCTGAAAGCCGCAGGGAAACAGTCGCCTGATCCGGGGCGCTTCCACCTCAGTTCATCTTCAATTGGCGAGGCGTCAGTCGAAGATGCTACTTACGAGGGAATCATCGCCGCGCGCGTCACCTTCTTTCTGAGATCGATGACGATGCCGCTCAGCGAGATCACGCTGCATCCCGACGAATGGCATCCCGCACCTCGGCTGCCCGACAGCGGCAGATTGAGCTATTCGCGCCACTGGTCCGGCCTGCCGTCCCATCTGATGATCGCTTGCTCTGCGATCGTTGGAAATGAGTATCCACCCAGCATCCAAACGGGCAAGGTGAACTGCACCATTACGAAGCTCTGAGGAGATCAGGACAGCGCTGATGGGCCAACCCGCCGCCAGAGTGACCGACATGCACACCTGCCCGATGGTGACGGGCGTGGTTCCGCATGTCGGCGGCCCGATTATCCCACCATGCGAGCCGACGGTTCTCACCTGCGCGATGCCGCAGGCACGGATCACCGACATGGCGATCTGCGTCGGCCCAGTCGACATGATCGTACAAGGCGCCTTCACAGTCCTCGTCGGCGGCCTTCCGGCGGCTCGGATCGGGGACATGACCGTGCACGGAGGCGTCATCGTCACCGGCTGCTTCACCGTGTTGATCGGTGACTCGGGTGGTGGGGGCGGGGGTGTCGGTGGAGGTGGCGGAGGCGGCGAAGCCACGGGCGTCGAGATCGCCGCGCAGGAAAAGGCGTACATCGGCGCGCTCACCGAGGGAAAATACTTCCCGAGGCCGGCGGCCCAGGCGCAGGCGATGAAGGATGCGGCAAAGAGCGGCGCGGCTTTCTGCGAGCGGTGCGCGGAAGCAGCAGCCGCCGCCGCCGCTGCCTCTGCCTCAAAGACATGACCTGGTACGCGCTCGTCGACACTGCGCAGGACGAGGGGCTGCACGGCCTCGTCAAGCAATCGAAGCATCAGGAATGTCTGTTCTCGGGCGACGTGCCGCATGTGCTCGCCGCTGCCTCGCCGCACCTCGTCGTCGCTGACCGCCGCGAGCCCTTGATGAAAGCCTGGCAGGAGCGCGGGCGAACCGGAAACTGGGGCATCTTTTGCGATAGCGACCTCGGCTTCGACGACGCGCGTCGGCACTTCAAGAAGTTCCTCAATGCGAAACTGCCCGACGGCACCGTCGCGCTCTTCCGTTTCTATGATCCGCGCGTGTTCACCACCTACATTCAGGCCTGCACTCCCGACGAGCGCGCGCCATGGTTCAACGGGGTCGGCCAGTATCTTGTCGAGGCGGACGACCGGGTCCGGCACGCGTACAGGCTTCACAACGGCTCGTTGTACGACGGGCAGAAGCCGGCGATGCAATGAGCGGAAGGACCTGGATTTTTCCCGCTGCCGTTCTGGCCGTCGCCATCGTCCTCTGCTTCCTCATTCTCTGGGGCGGCGAGCATGTCGTCGCGCTTGTCCTTCCGGCGCCTGGCGGGCCGCACGGCGCAGCGGTCGACGAGACGATCGGGACCGTCATCATCTTCGGCCTTCTCCTCGGCGCCGGCATGGGCGGAGGCGGAGTTTGCAAGGTGAACGCTGCCCGTCTCGGGTCCGGCGCTGGAGTGAAGCTTGTTCAGGGGGCGGCGATCGGGCTCGTCGGATTGCTCATCGGAACTGCGCTGGCGGCAATTGCTGGCGTGCTCCGCCATTCCACGGGCGGAACGTCGCCAGGCCTCTTCCTTTGGGGCACCATGCTCATTCTCCTGCAGGCCGGAAGCGAGGAGATCTTCTTCCGCGGATGGCTCCAGCCTGTGCTCGTCAAAGCCTGGGGATTCTGGGGGTTATTGGTGACTGCGATCGCCTTTGCAGCGCTGCACCTGGTCGGAGGCGCCAACTCGGCGATCAGCGTCCTCAACCTCTTCCTCGGCGGGCTCCTGTTCGGCCTGCTCGCCTATCGCTACGGCGGGATCGCGGCCGCAGTCGCCGCTCATTTCTCCTACAATTGGGCTGAGCAGCTCTTGCTCGGTCTCGATCCCAATCCCGGCAGCGGAAGCTTCGGGTCGATCTTCAACTTCGAACTGATCGGAAGCGCGTGGTGGGGCGGCTCGAACGAGGGCTTAAACGCCAGCATCGCGATGACCTTCGCGCTCGCGATCCTTCTTGCACCGCTCCTGATCGTCCCCGCTAGAGATCGCCCGCAGCAGCGCGCGCAGAATCAATCCGGTCCCGCTCCCGCTTGAATGCGGCCATTTCCGCTGCAGCGAGGGTCACGCCTTCACCGGTCGGGACCTTCAGCGGATCGACCGGCGTGCCGTTGATGATGACTTCGTAGTGGAGGTGCGGCCCCGTGACGTGGCCGCCGCTCATGCCGACGTCCCCGATCCTTTCGCCTTGCGTGACGCGCATTCCGGCGACGATGCCCGGCATGATCCTGCTGAGGTGGAAATAGTGAGTCACCCAGCCATTGTCGTGCTCGATGGCGATCATCGTCCCGGCGTCGCCATGGCAACATCCGGCGACGATGATCTTGCCGTTGGCCGACGCATAGACGGGAGTCCCGATGGGCGCTGCGAAGTCCGTGCCTTTGTGCATCCGCGTGAAATGCAGAACCGGGTGAAAACGCATTCCAAAGCCTGACGATACGCGTGCGCCGTCGACAGGTGTGCGCATGAGCGAGCGTCTGTTGCTTCGCCCGCTGCTGTCGAACCAGCCATATTGGCCTCCTGACTTGAAGCGGTAGAAGCGCAGTGACTTGTCCTGTAGCCGAAGCGAGGCGAACAGCAGCCGCGGCGGCCCGACCGGCTCTCCCGACGGATTATAATCCTGCTCGAACGCGCCTTCGAAGATGTCGCCGGGCTGAAGCTCGAACTGGAAGTCGACGTCGTAATTGAACGCGCCCGCGAAGTCGCTGATCAGGCTGTCGTCGACCCCGGCCTCGACCGCCGAATTGTAGAAGGTCGTACCCATTTCGCCGCGGACCGCGATCGTCTTGGTCGTCAGCTTGGCGAGGAGCTTTTGAGCTTTGAAGCGATCGCCGTCGGCGAGCAAGCGAACGCCGGCGCCATCGATCCGAGTGACTTCGAGCCAGCTCAAGGATTGATGTCCGTTGCCGGAGCGAGCGACGTCCGCTGTGAGCCTCAGCTCGCCCGGCGACTGACCGATGGTGTCGAGGACCTGCCGGGTCACCGTGGCAATTGTGGCGGCATCGATCCCGAGATCGGCAATTGCCTCGGAGACATGATCTGGCCCGGCGAGGGTTACGGTTCGCCGGCTGTGGCCCGGCTGCTCGACGGGCAGAGGCGGTTGCGGCACTATCTCCTGCTTCGGCGCCTGTGCAACGACGACTGGATGCGACGTCAGATGCTTGGCCGGTGGCCGGGAGAGAAAGGCCGCCGACACGCCCGCCAAGGCGATGAGTGCGACCGCTCCTGCGGCAATGATCGGGCGATTCGAGCCCGCTAGCGGCGTGATCGCTTCCGGTTCGCTTCGAGATTCCTTCGGGCGAGGCGGGGGCGATTTGCCGACCCAGGTCGACGGATCGAAGGAATCCGGGCTGCTCGAAGGGGGTGTTGCTCCGGCAGTCGGAGGCGCAGCCGGCGTCGTCCGCAACCAGCTGCGGGGATCGAAGGACTCGCCGTTGCCGCGATCGACCGCCATGGTGCTCTCCGCCACCCCCGGGGCCCGGACGAAGGGCAAACGATATCGCAGCTTTCACTTGAGTTGAAGCTGTGCTTAATTAACAAACCCACGGGGGCTTGTGCATGACCGGGAAGAACCGCGTAGCGTGGCGCGAAGGCATGTTCCTCCGGCCGCAGCACTTTCAGGCACAGGAGCGCTACTTCGACGCCCATATTCGCGCTCGGGTGGATAGCGTCCGCCCCTATGCGTGGGGCTTCACCTCGATCATTGTGGACGAGGATCTCGCGAGTCTCGGAAAGCTCGGCGTCGTTCGCGCGTCGGGAGTTCTGCCCGACGGGACTCCCTTCTCGATTCCCGATGAGCTTCCGCCGCCTCCGCCACTTGATGTACCCGCCGACGCGCGGGATGCGATCATCTTTCTAACGCTTCCGGCCGCTCAACCCGGCGCGGTCGAATTCCGCGAAGCCGAGTCCGCATCGCACGAGGCGCGCTTCGCAGTGTCGGAACAGGAAGTCTCCGACGCCTTTTCCGACGATACGGTTACTGAGCCCATCGAGTTCGGGCTTCCGAATCTTCGCTTCGGAGTGACTCGGGACCAGACCTATGGCCGGGTGACGCTCGGTGTCGCTCGAGTGCGCGAGATCAGCAACAAGAAGCTCGTCTTCGACGACCGCTATATCCCGCCGACGCTGGACATCGCTGCAGCCCAACGATTGGCCGGCGGCCTCACCGATATCCTCGGCCGGGTCGAGCAGCGGGCGGAGGAGCTTGCGCTGCGCGCGGTCGAGGCAACTGAGGGCGGAGCCGAGACGTTCGCAAGCTTCCTGCTGCTGCAGGCGCTCAATAAGTGGATGCTGGTCCTCCAGCATCTCGAGAACCTGCCGGCCGTTCACCCCGAGCGTCTCTACGAGACCCTGCTCGCGATGAGCGGTGAGCTTTCAACCTTGATCCGGCCCGACCGCAAGCCACCGAAGCTTCCGGCCTACGATCACGAAAATCCGCAGCTGTGCTTCGAGCCGGTCTTCGACCTGCTCCAGTCGCTGCTTTCGATGGTCTTCGACCGCTCCGCGGTCCAGCTCCCGCTCGAGCAGAAGGGGCCGGGCGCTTACGTGTCGACCATCACGGATCACAATCTGTTCAAGACGGGCTACTTCTACCTCGCGGTGTCGGCGGCGACTCCTGTCGAAGAAATCCGCAGGCTCTTCCCCAGCGTCGCGAAGATCGCTGCAGTCCAGAAGATGAAGCAGATCGTGGAGTCGGCTCTGCCCGGCGTTCCGCTTCGGCATGTCCCAACTCCGCCGCCGCAAATCCGGGTCCTTCCCGGATATGTCTATTTCGAGCTTGACCGAAGCGTTCGCGACTGGCGTGATTTCGCGACCGCACCGGGACTTGGACTCCACGTCGCCGGCGAATGGCCGGAGCTGCAGCTTGAGCTGTGGTGCGTGAAGAGGGCCAATCGATGACGATCGAGGGCGACGGCGGCTCCAATCGCAACAAAACGGTTTTCCGGCCGTCGCCCCTCCAACGCTTGAAGAAAGACCGGCAGCAGCAACGGCCCCGGCTGTCGGAGTCCGAGGAGCCCGACTGGGGCGCGACTCCTCGCGATAACGGAAATGGCGAGACCACGAACCCCGGCTCGCGCGGCGATGTTGAGGGCAGCGGCGCCGAACAGCCAGTGTGGAACGCTCCGACGGCCGACAGTCTCGAGCGGCCCTCGCCCCCCTCGGGCCCCGCGATGGAGCCCTCGCGCCTGGGCGAGGACGACGTCCCATTGCCGACGACGCCGCGCGAGGTGCGCAACCTCATGCTCGCCGAGGCGAGCCCGCTACTTGCGCTGGCCGCTGGTATTCGTTCCGGACGGGTGCGGATGAGCTTGCCGCGATTCCATCGCCAAGCGACCGATGTCATTGCCGCGTTCGACCGCACCATCGCCCAGCACTATCCCAATGAGACGAGACAGCGCGCCAAATATGCGTTGTGCGCGACCATCGACGATATTGCCCAGAACCTCCCCGGGACCGGTGCGCACGCGGCGGAATGGGCGCGCCGAAGCCTCGTCGTCGGTTTCTTCCACGAAAATATCAGCGGCGATCGCTTCTGGCAGTTGGTCGACGACATGCTTCGATACCCGAATGACAATCGGGATCTCATCGAGCTTTGTCATGCCTGTTTGGCGGCAGGATTTGAAGGGCGTTTCCGAGTTCATGCCGGACGGCCAGCGCCGACTCCATGAGATCATGGCTCGGCTGCAGGGCGCGCTCGATCACGTGCGCAACCTTTCGCCGATCGAGATCTCGCCGGAATGGAAGGGCGAGAAGGCGCCGCTGAGGTCGGTTGGCTTTTGGGCTTACGTCGGCATGGCCCTGGCGGGTGCAATGGGGCTTCTCTTCCTCGTCTACGTGGTCATGAGCCTCATCCTTATGAATACCGGCGATGCGCCGTCGACCTCGGTCGCGCAACTCATGCCTGACACGCCGCTGCGCCTCTCCCGTGCCGGAGCGGAAATGGCGATGCCCGACAGCGCTCAGGCGGGCCGGCTCAAGAAGTTCCTTGAACCCGAGATTCGCGCTCATCTGGTCGTCGTGATCGAAGACGGGCAGACGGTGCGCGTCCGCACCACGATCGGGCAATTGTTCAAGTCGGGCAGCGACCAGCTCGAACCCGGCAAGTCCGGCCTTTTCAATCGGATCGGGAAGGCTATCGAGAGCGAGCCTGGGCCAGTGACCGTCGAGGGCCATGCGGACAGCGACCGAGTCCATAACCTCACCTTCCCGGACAATATGGCGCTGTCATCGGCGCGTGCCGACACCGTCGCCGATATCATCCGAAGCAACCTTAGCAATCCCGGCCGGGTGACCGCGAAGGGATTTGGCGACAGCCATCCTATCGCGACCAATTCCACGGCGGCGGGCAAGTCACAGAACCGGCGTGTGGAGGTCGTGCTTCTGCGCAGATATTAGGAGAAGTCGGTGAAGCGTGTTTTCACCAGTTGGTGGTTCTGGACCGGACTTGCAGTTGCGATCCTCCTCGCACTGTTTCTGTTCGGCTTGCCGCTGGTGGTTCACTTCATGCGGCCCTGGTGGGTCCGGATAGCCTTCAGCGTCGCCGTCGTTGCAATCTGGCTGACCTGGGCCTTCTTCCGCTGGCGCCGCGCCCGCAAAGCCAATGCAGCGATCGCCGCGGAGCTTGCGAAAGTCGATCCTGCTGACGAGGAAGAAAAGGCCCTTGCCGAGCGCATGAAGGCGGCCATGGCGTCGCTTCGCTCGGCGAGGGGGTCGCGGCGAAACTATCTCTACAACCGGCCCTGGTATGTGATCATCGGCCCACCGGGCGCAGGGAAGACCACTGCGATCCTGAATTCCGGGCTTCGGTTTCCCTTCGCTGACCAGAATCTCAAGGGGGTCGGAGGGACCCGTAACCTCGATTTCTGGTTCGCCGACGAAGCCGTGCTGGTCGACACCGCCGGACGTTATACGACGCAGGACAGCGATCGCGCGGTCGATTTCGAGCGGGTGGAAGAAATTCCTTCAACTGCTGAAGAAATACCGTCCGCTCCAGCCGATCAACGGAGTCATCGTTTCGATCGGAATCGACGAGCTGATTCGTTCCAATCGCGCAGCGATCGACGACCATGCCGCAGCCATTAGGCGCCGCCTGCTCGAGCTTAGAGAATTGCTCGAGGTTGCAGCGCCGGTCTACCTCATGATCACCAAGGCGGACCTTCTCGCCGGCTTCACCGAATATTTCGCCGACCTCGACTTCGAAGGACGCCGCGCCGTGCTGGGTTCGACCCTTCCCTTCGCGCGCGGGCGGGCGAGTGCCGAGGAGCTGGCGAAAGCCTTCGACCGAATGACGCAGAGCGTCACCGACCGCCAGGCCAAGCGCCTTTATGAAGAGCCGGATTCGCAGCGGCGAAGCCTGATCCTCGGCTTCCCAGCACAGCTCCAGTCGCTCCGAGCGAGGATGATGCGCCTCATCGACGGTGCGTTTCTTGGCGATGAGTTGCCGGGCGGGCTCCTGCGCGGTTTCTATCTTACCAGCGGCGTTCAGGAAGGCGCCCCGCTCGATCGAATCCTGTCCAGCATGGCCGAGGTTTATGACCGGCCCGCCCATGCTGATGCGTCGGATTCCAGCGGCAGAGCCTATTTCCTCAACCGGCTGATGTCGGAAGTCATGTTCGGCGAAGCGGGCCTGGTCGAACTCGAACCCAAAGCGCGACTCCGGCAGCGCGTGCGTCTGTCAGCAGTGATCGGGGTGATTGCGGTCGCTTCGTTGCTGACGATCATCGCGTGGACGGTCAGCTTCTCGAAAAATCGTCAATTCCAGGCGGTGATGCTCGAACAGTCCAATTCGGCCCAGCAGCAAACGAAGCAGGCCGGCCTCGACCTCATTGAAGTCCGCGAAACCGACCCCGATCTCGAGCAGGCGCTTCCCGTTCTCGATTCGCTTCGCAACCTTCCTCAAGGGTATGAGGCGATGCGCACTACGGGCACTCCGCTGCGCATGCGATTTGGATTATTCCAGGCCGGATTGGCGAGGTCGGGGAACGAAGCGTACCGCGAGGGCCTTCGCCGGATCCTTCTGCCACAACTCCTGCTACGGCTGGAAAAAGTGCTCCAGGCCAACCGCAGTGACCCGATCGCCCTCTACGAGCCGCTCAAGGTCTATCTGATGCTTGGCGGACAGGGGCCAATGGATACGCAAGGCGGTCCGCAACTGGATCATTTCGGATTGGGAAAACGAGCTTTACGCCGGATCCGACCGAGCTCCGGAACGCGCGGACCTGACAAGACATCTCGACGCGCTGCTCGACGACAAAGATCTCGGCTCGTCGTGGGCGAAGCCGCCGTTGGATGGGCGACTAGTGAGCGATGCCCGAACGCTCCTTCAGACATTGTCCCCCGCCGACCGAGCCTACGCAATCCTCGTGCAGAAGGCGGCTTTGTCCGGTTCGCCGTGGACGATGACCAGCATTCTCACCCCTGGGGACGCTCGCGCCTTCGCTCAGCCGGATGCAGTCATGAGCGCGAGAGTTCCGTATTTCTACACCCGCGAGGGCTTCGAGAAGTTCTACACCGTAGCGCTCGCAACCGTTCAAAAGGACATTGCGAAGGATGCTTGGGTGCTCGGCAGCAATGCATCGAGCGTCCTCTCCGACATCGGCCAAATCCGCCCCGGCGTCGCCGGGCGCTATTCGCGCGATTATATCGACGCGTGGGAGAAGGTGATCGCGGTTCTCCAGCCCGCCGACTATTTCAACGACCAGGTCGCCTACGGAGCGTTCACTCGCGAGCCCTCACCGCTCGAGCGGGTGCTTCTCGAGGTCCGTCGAAACAGCAGCTTCGAGGGCGGCGCCTCGGCTGTCGGAAAGCGATATCTTCGCCAGAAGCTCAGCAGCTCGCGAATCGGACAGCTGGGAGGAGCCTATAGCGCGGGGCGTGATACCGGGCTCGATGCTGGCGATGCCATCTCGAGCCACTTCGACGAGATCAAGGACTATGTCGGGGACGGCAAGCAGGACTCGCCGCTGCGCCAGTTCGTCGCGGCTGTGAAACAGGCGGGAGGAGCGGTTTATTCTGCGCGCTCGGCAGTCGCCTCCGGCGCTGCAACGGACTCGCTTCAGACGGCAATGGCGACGGCCGTCACCAGCGTGAAGCTGGCTGGAGATTCCGCGCCCCCGCAGCTTCAGAAATTCGTGAAGTCGGCAGCGGGCAGCGGGACCCGCGCGCAGGTCACGACGGTGACCGGCGCGGTTGCAACCTCGTGGGAACAAGTGGGCGAGGCGTGCAAGGGGGTCGCCGATCAGCGCTACCCTTTTTTCGGTGCGGCGCCGCAGGACGCGGCAATGCTTGATATGCTGCGCCTATTTGGCGGCAGCGGAACGCTGACCTCTTACGTTCAAACTCGTCTCAAACCATTGCTCGATAGTAACGGGCCGACGTGGCGCTGGCAGGATAACAATCCTGTCACCGCTGCAATGGATCCGAACTCTGCCGAGGAATTCGAGAAGGCATCGCAAATCCGCGATTTCCTGACCAGCGGGCTCGCGCTCAAAGTGTCGGTCGTGCAGTTCGGAAGCGATACTTCCGCCGTTGAGATTTCCACCGGCAACAGCAGCCAGAAAATGGATTCCAAATCGCCCGGGCCCCGCGTGATTTCCTGGTCGCCGCAAGCGAATCCCGAAGCTTATATCGACCTCTATCCGGTACCGCCTCCCGCGCCCGCGCCAGCAGCTGCTCCCGCTCCGGCTGCCGCGGCATCCTCTGGCGACAAGGACTCGAAGTCGGCGGCAACCCCAGCGACTTCGGCAGCGACAACGCCGATAACGCCTCCTGAACCGCCGCCGCCGGTTCGAATCTCGGCGGAAGGCCCATGGGCATTGTTCCGGCTGATGGACAAAGCGGACAAGCAAAACGCCGGCCCGCAGGCGCTCCGAGCGACGTTCCGCTCCGGGTCGCAATGGGTGACGTTGCTTCTTGAATTGCCTTCGACCGAAAACCCATTCGGGCGCGGCGGAATCTGGTCGTTCCGCTGTCCTTCGAAGCTGTGAGCGAAGCGATGGTGATTGGGAAACTGCCCTTCCACGGCGACTTCGTGGCAAGGGGAGTGACGGGTCGCGAGCGCGATCTCCTCGACAAGTGGCTCGCCACCAGCATGGCGATAGCGAGCGAGCAACTCGGCGAGAAGTTCGACGAGGCGTTCGATGCCGCGCCTCCGTGGCGTTTCGCCTGGGATGAAGATGGATGGACTGCGGGCGCGCTCGTGCCGTCTGTTAACTCCAGCGGAAGGCGATTTCCTTTATTGGTGGCGCTCCGAAATCTGCGCGAGGGACAAGTCGAGATCGCTTCCACGCTCTGTGAAGAAGCTGCATCCGAGGCCATTGCGCTTCGTTGGAACGCTGATGAGCTTGCGAAAGCGGTCGAAGCGCCGGACATTCCATTGAACGGAGCGCACTGCGTCCAGGGCTGGTGGAACGAGGATCCTGCAGAGCCTGCTCTTAAGGAAAAGGCTCCGACTGAGATCATATCGCATGTCCTGGCATCGGCGATCGGCGCGTCTGCATGAGTGTGGCCGCGCTCCGATCGGTTACCGGTGCGAGCACCCACCAGGGACAGATTCGCGATCATAACGAAGACGGCTGGTTTGTTTCGGAAGAGTGCGGCGTCTGGGCCGTGGCCGACGGCATGGGCGGCCATGAGAATGGCGAGTGGGCGTCAGGAGTCGTCGTCGAAGCGCTCGGCAAGCTGCAGCTGAGCGGCTCATTCGAGGACCGGTGCGAGCAAATCGCGGCGGCCCTTCACGACGCCAATGATAGAATCCAAAAGGAAGCCGGCTCAAGCGGCAAGCAGATCGGGACCACGGGCGTCGTTCTGTTCGTGCAGGAAGGACGCTTTGCAATCCTGTGGGTAGGTGACAGCCGCGCATATCTGCTGCGCGCTGGCGAGCTCCACCAGCTGAGCAAGGACCATACGCAGGTCCAGGAGATGGTCGATCTTGGGATGCTCAAGGCAGAGGAAGCCGGACACCATCCGATGCGTCACGTGCTCGCGCGCGCTATTGGGGTCACTTCCGAAATCCAGGTCGACGTGATCGTCGATGAAGTCGACCCGGGCGATACATTCCTGCTTTGCAGCGACGGCCTTCACTGCTGCGTCACCGACGATGCGATTGCACGAACGCTCGCCGGGCCTTCGCTGGACGACATCACGTCGGAGCTTGTGAACCAGGCGCTCGACCAAGGCGCACCGGACAATGTGACCGTGGTCGGCGTTCGCTTCCGCGAAGCGACGGTGCCGGCGATGGCACAATCGGGCCAAGCATCGTGAGCGAGTCCGACGACCGTAGCGGAGGGAAGGGTCCCTCGGACGACCAGAGGACGGTCTTCGTTCCTTCCCGCCGCGGACGTTCGACCGCGGCCGATGCTTCACCGGAAGGCCCGCCCGCGCCAACGAGCGAGACTGGTGCTGAGCCGGCCGACGATGATTGGGGGCCGGAGGAACCCGCATCGGGCAACACGGAATGGCTTCCAAAGGATGGTCCCGCGGAAAGCGAAGCCGCAGCCGAAGTTCATCCTGAGCCGCCGGCTTCGGCGCCGCGACCCGCTGTCCAGACGCCAATCAAGATCGGCGATTGCCTCAACCATATCTACGAAGTGAAGCGCTTCATCGCCCGAGGCGGGATGGGCGAGGTCTTCGAAGGCGTGAACGTCACGTCGGACGAACGGGTTGCAATCAAGGTGATGCTGCCCTCGCTCGCCGCAGACCCCAATGTGATCGCGATGTTCCGCCGTGAAGCGCGGTCGATCACTCGGCTCCAGCACGAAGCGCTGGTGCAATATCGGGTGCTCGCCCAGGAGCCCCAGCTCGGCATCCTCTACATCGTCACCGATTTCATCGACGGGATCCCGCTTTGCGACGTGTTCGGCACGCTGAAGCCTTCGCCCGACCAGCTCGAGATGCTGTTGCGGCGTCTCGCTTCGGGGCTTCGCGCCGCCCATCAGCTCGGCGTGCTTCACCGCGACATTTCACCGGACAATGTCCTGCTTAGAATCCGGGAAGATTGAAAGGTCGAAAATCGTCGACTTCGGAATCGCAAAGGACCTTACACCGGGCTCCGGGACGATCATCGGCGAAGGCTTTGCCGGCAAGCTCGGCTATGTCGCGCCCGAACAGCTCGGCGACTTCAACCGCGAGCTTGGCCCTTGGACGGATGTTTACAGTCTCGCTTTGGTGCTGACCGCCGCCGCGGTGGGACATGACCTCCACATGGGGGGCACCCTGGTCGATGCCGTGGACCGCCGCCGCAAAGGGGTCGATCTCAGCGGCGTGCCGGAGACGTTGCGCCCAGTCTTTGCTGCGATGCTTCGGCCCAACCCCGCCGAGCGTCTGCGCTCCATGGACGATGTGCTGGCGATGCTGGATTCGGCACGCCGACCGCCGTCCGGACCGGGAGGCACGGATACCGGCACGACGAAACTTCCGCGCTATGCGCCGATTGCCGGCGGCGTCGCCGCTCTCGTGTTGCTGGGCGGGGTCGCTCTGTGGCTGACGAGCGGATCACACAAGAGCGCGCCGCTCGGGTCTTCGCAAATTCAATCGCAGGCAACCCAAGCATCCCGCACGCCATTGTCGACCGTAGAGTCATCTGATCCGGTTGAGACAGCCCAGGACGCGATCAACTCGATAATCCCATCGATTGCTTGCAGCTGGCTCGACATTGTCTCGATCAAAGGCGACGTGTCCGAGCTTAACGTCGTTCTCGGAGGCGTAGCGGAAGATCCGTCCGAGGCGCAAACGGAAGTCGATTCGGCCCTTCGTGCTGCAGGTCTTGCGAACACGAACATCGATGCTTCGACGGTCGCTCCGATTGAGCCTGGAGGCTGCGCAGCGATCAATGCATATCGCCAAATCCGCAACACGGGGCCGCCGCGTCTCACGACACTCCAGCGAGTTTGGCACAGGATACGATCGCTGAAGCCGGGGATTACAAGGGTCAGCGCGTGGCCAAAGCTATCGTCAGTTTCGCGACTGGAGAACCCTCCGCCGACCTCACGCTTATCGGCATCGCGCCGTCCGGTGTTATCGATCCGATATTCGAAAGTCGCGCGAGACTTGACCAGATCGTTGCGGCCTCGCTTGCAATCTCCGAGCAGATAAATTGAAAGAGACGAATCCCACGAAACAGGGACCCGACCAGTACCGATTTAAAGTCGATGTCAATGAGGATGGTTGGTCTGGGCTCATGCTCATTACGGGCAAGGGCCCGTTTCCGGCGGATATCATCAGACCACCGCTCGGTGCGCGCGGCATGGCCTGGCAGGAACGATTTGCAAATATCGCAGCGCAGCAAGGATGGAAGGCCGACATGCTGTGGTTCAAGGTCGAAAGTCAGCGGGGCGGCAATTGACCGGCCGTCCGAGACTGCTCTTCATAGGCTTTCCTGAATTCCTTGGCGAAGACGTCCATGAACGCTTCGTCTGATCCGCGCGCGACTCCGCTGAACTCGCGCTCATAGGCGCGCCACAGCGTTGCATCTCTGGCCGCCGGAAGGATGCTCTCAAGGAATCCCTTTGTTTCCGCCCGGGCGCGGATCGCTTCCGGAGCAAAGCGCTCGAGCGTAGCCCTTAGTGCACCTTGCATCGCTTTGAGCGTCGCCATCTGGTGCGACTGAAGATCAAAAAAGGCGTCTTCGACCGCACGCTCGGAATCCATCGAATCCGCGCTCTGGAGGACTGAGCAGAAGGGCGAGCACCTGATCGGGCGATCGGGCGAACTTGATCGGGTTGTTCCCGTCTAATTCGAGCCGCGTAGCCTCCGCACCCATCTGCGATTTCGCGCGCGCGCGTGCCTCAACGAGGACGACCAGCCCGGCGACCAACCGGCGGAGCAGCCCGCCAGCGCGCGCGATGGCGTCTGTCCGGGGGCCTCTCAGGTTTTCGATCTTTATTCCGCTTGCAGCAAGGAACTGGGCGATCATCCGTTCGGCATCCGCGTCCGGCGCCGGTCCAAGCGCCGGCGCTTCCTTCGCTTTTGCTTTACGACGAGGCGGAGCTGTCGGCGCGGTCACGACTTCGTCCGGAGATACAGGTGACCGGAGCGGCATCGAATTGATGGAATTGTCCTCCTCGAGGCCCAGGGGATCGGCAGGCGGTGGCGGCGCCGGAGACCCAAAGCCGCCGCGAGCCCAATCGACGACATTGTCCTCGGCAATCTGGCCCCAGATGTCGGCCGGCCCTGCTGCCTGGGGACGATCAGCGGCCGCGCTCGACCATCCTGACGACGTGTCGGGGGCGGCTTGCGGGCCCTCCCACACCGATGCTCCGTCCGGAATGTCCGGAGCATCGTGAGTTGGCGCCCAGCCGTCTGTGCTCGGCACCTCCTCCGCGACGGGCCGTCGTTCACCCCATTCGAAACCGCGACTGGGCGGAGGCGTGGCGGGTCCTGCTATGCTATATTGGGAAGGCTGTCCGGCCCCTGGTTCGGTTGATTTCCATCCGGCCCCGACCGTCGGCGGGTCCTGAGGCTCTCCCCATTCATCGCCGGCGCTGCTCGCCGCCGGTGCAGCGGAATCCGCCCAGCCGTTCCAACTTTCGGGTTCGCTCTCGGCGCCTTCTCCGGACTCCGCCTCGCTGCCGCTCAATTCCGCGCCGATTTCGTAATTTCCGATCAGGATTATATCACCCTGTTCGATCCGGTGCTCACCTTGCAGGGGGTCCGTCGAATTGTTGACGAACGTTCCGTTCGTACTCGTGTCCTGCAGCCAATAGCCGTCGTCATGGTAGCGGATCTCAAAGTGACGCGAGGAGATGTGTCGCTGCGGATCGGGAAGACTCCAATCGCAAGTATCCGCCCGCCCGACGATTGCGCCGCGGCGGTGAAGCACGAACTCGATCGGCATTCCATTCTCAAGGGCCGCAGCGTTCCGAATCGTCAGCGTAAGCGTCATTTCGTCGCCAACGCCTTGGCGCCGCTTGCCGCTACTTTCTCTCCCGCGTCGCATGCTGCCGTCAGTGCGGCTTTTGGATCAGCGCTGACGTAGGCGCTGGCAAGGACTGCGGAAGCCGCAAGCGCTCCGCATACGTGCTGCGCCGGCTGCACGGGCGGGAGATCGGGTTCGGAAATCGAACCGCCTGACATGAACACGGCGTCGGTCAGAAGCCGTTCCGGACTGTTGCTTGCAACATTGGCGCCGGCTTCGTGCGCCGCTCGCCTATACTCTTCGCTTGGTTGCTCGAGCCACCGCTGTACGCAGTCGAGTGCCTGGCGTTCCGATACTCCCAGAGTCGCGCTCCGCGACCAATCTTGGAGCAGATGTGAAGCCCATGATACGGCTTCGAACCGCGGCAGCGCATAGCCGAGATAGCGCACCGCAGCGCCGATCTCCCCGAGACTGCGAAGCTTCCGGTAACCCGTTTCCGGATCAGCCTCCTGATCCTCGAGGAAGGACGGGTCGAGCTTCATCAGGTCCGCAACCTGGCGGGCCTCGGTCCATTTCACTTGATCCCAGCTTGCCACTTAATTGATCTTCACAAGACCGCCGGTCAGGATCAGGAATCCCTGGCCGGTGACGTTCGTCATTCCGTTGGCGCTGATGTCGATGTTCCCATCGGCGCTGACGCTGATGAAGGTGCTCTTTATCGAGATGCTCGTCGGATCCATCTTGATGCTGCTTTCGCCGACTTTGAGCGTGATGCTGGAGCCTGCCTCGATATAGAGGTCGCTTCCGACCTTGAGCGTGTCGTCGTTGTCGATGTCATGCTCGCGGTTGTTCTTGACCTCAACCTTCTCATTGTTTTCGACCGTCTCCTTGCGATCATGGCCAATCATGATTTCCTGGTCGCAACCGACGTGGTGGGATTCCTTGTACCGAATGCGGGTTTTCATGTCCCGCTCGGCATGGATAAAAACCTCCTCCTTTCCACCCTTGTCCTCAAACCTCAGTTCGTTTGCCCTGGGTGCTCCCGTGTCCAGGGCTTCGCCCGGACTATAGTCTCCGCTCTGGCCGTAGGTCTTGGTCCGCCACAGCGCGATCGTCTTATTATCTGGAAGTGGATAAATGGGCATGTGCGTGTGGTTGAAGACGCGGCCAACGACGAGCGGCCGGTCCGGATCACCGCCGAGGAAATCCACCAGCACTTCGTGACCGACACGCGGCAGGATGATGTTTCCGAGCCCGCCCGTTTGCGAGACGCGCATCCAGCAGGTGCTCTTTTCTCCCGGCGAACCCGAACGGTCCCAGTGAAACCTTACTTTCACTCGGCCATATTCATCGGTGTAGATTTCTTCGCCCTCGGGGCCTGTGATGATCGCCGATTTAAGGCCGTAAACCACCGGTCGCGGAGTGGTCCTGGGTGCTCGCCACTGCGTATCGGCAGGCACCGCCTCGAACATGACGCTAAGCGGAGACTCCCCGCCCGTCTCTCCGCTGCGATATCGCTCCGCCTCTATGCTGTGGATCGTGTGCTGGATCAGGAAATCGCCATTCAGGCGATCGTTGGGGTGATCCTTGATCGTGACCTTTGTTCCGCAGGTGAGTCCCGATGCCTCCGACTGCCCCCGGTACAAGAGGCGCTCGGTGCGCAGCGCGTCGAGAAGCACGGTCCCGAGCTTCTGACCTTCTCCCTCCTCCTTGTAGCGGAATGGATAGGTATAGACCTCGACCGAGTCTCGCGGGTGCACCTGATTGCCTTCCGCCACGGCCTCGAGCGGACGTTCCGGCTTCTCGAAATCGAAGTCACGAACCGTGACCTTTGCTTCGCCCCCCGTTGAAGCGCGCTCGGTCCAGGACTGGATATAATATTGCTGGTTGCTTTCCGCCTCGGCCGCGGAGTTGACGTTGAACACACTGCTCGAATGCGGATTGAAGTTCAGCGTATCGGGCTCTCCGTCCTCGTGTGAAGAGGGGCCATCGCACAGCACGAGCACATGGCGGTCGTCGCTGTGCGCGAAGAAATAATAAATTCCTTCTTCTTCCATAAGCCGAGAGATGAAGCTGAAGTCGCTCTCGTTGTACTGGACACAATAGGTCCGCTTTTTCCGAGATTTGCTAAGCCGCGTATAGTCGACGTCGGATATGCCTGCCTCGTCCAACACGCTCTTGATGATCTCCAGAACGTCCTGGTCCTGGTAGATTGCGAAATCGCGATTGTGCGACAGGAAGTAGGTCCAAGGCCGCAGAATGATTTGGTAGTGGAAGCCGGCGGGGCTTTCTCGAGTGAATTCGGCTTCTGTCGCAAGTCCATGAAAATAGCGCAGCAGCTGCTCTTCCAGGCTGACGCTTGCTGCGGCCGGTTTGCCGAGATGCGGAAGCAATTCGATCTCGCCCAGCGGTGAGATGATGTCGAGCGTGATGAGGAACGGAGTGCTGAGCGCTTCAACGGCTTCGATGCGCTCCAGCAAAACCTGTTCGCCGCCGAGATCGATGCTGAGCGAGCTTTGCCTACTCGACTGGTCGAGCATACGAGTCCTCCCCCGTCGTTGTGCGACACGGAGTTGCTCCTCGCGAGCATATACGAGCCTAGTCACTGTGCAATATGGCTGTGACTTGAGGGCGCTGCTTGATTGAATTTACGTTCAAGATTAAGAATTGAGGTTTGCGGAAATTCTTCGCGATTGATGCGATCATCTGTCCGCGAGAAGGGGGTTCGCAATGCGTGTTACCCGCCTGTTTGCTATTTGCTTCGCCACCCTCGTCTCCACACCTGCTGCTGCGCAGCAATCAGCCCCAGCCCCAGCCACGGCGCCGACGCGAACTGTCGACGATTATGTCTGCGCATTCGCGGGCGAGTGCAGCAAGCAGCCCGGCTCCGACAATTCGATAGCGGCGCCCGGCTCAAGAGGCTTTCGGCTGAGCGTTCCGGAGCGGCGCACCGGCGCTCAATCGACTCCTGAGGCAAACCAGGCACCGAAAGCGGGCCAATCATCGACTCGGCGGCAACAGGTCGTGAGCAAGGGTGGCGGCCGCGCTACAAGCCGCGCTTTGGCTGGCGAACCGCGGCGGATGGATCTTCGAGTCTCCTTCCTTCTTAATTCGGCGCAGCTGACAACGCAGGCGCAAGAGGAAGCGAAGGTGTTCGCCAAGGCCCTTCTTCTTCCCGAACTCGCAACGAAGAGGTTCCGGATCGAGGGGCATACGGATTTAAGTGGAAGCCGGGCTTTGAACATGGATTTGTCCAAGCGCCGGGCGCAGGCCGTTGCCGATTATCTGGCGGGCCTTGGTGTCCAAAGCGACCGGCTTGAAGTCCGTGGATATGGGCCCGACCGGCCCCTTCCGGGGCATAGCCCCAGCGCCCCCGACAACCGTCGGGTGGAAGCGCAGCTCCTCTGAAGCGCGCGCACACGGATAAAGCGACGATGGTCGGGGGAGGACAATGCGAATGACTGGGGCTCTATCCTCCCGACTGACAAGTCGGATGTTCTGACCATGGCCGAGCTCGACGACCTCTTGAAGCCCGTGTCGCCGGATTCGGTGGCCGGACCCGACCTTGGATATGATCCGAAGCGCCAGGAAATCGAAGCGGCCTTCGAGGCTGGCAAGCTCGCGGACCGGGGCGAGGGCGAAGCCCCAGACTGGCCGGCAATCATCCGTTCGATCAAGGAACAGAGCAAGCTAACGAAGGACGCGTCGCTCGCCGTTTATCTCGCTCGAGCGGGGGCGCGTGCCCAACGGCTTTCCGACGTGGCGCTTGGCTGCGCATATCTAGCCATGATGTTCGAGACTTGGTGGGACCAGGTTCATCCGAGCCTTCAGGAATATGGATTTCAGGGCCGCAAGGGTGCGTGCGAATTGCTGGCTTCCTTTGGCGATTTCCTCCTCCCGCTTCGTCGGGTCGTAATTGTCGCTCACCCCCGATTGGGGCAGTTTACGGCAGAGCAGATCGAGGCGTTCGCGAACCAAGGTGACGAAGCCCAAAACATCGGCATGTTTCGAGCTGCAATAGCCGAGATCGATTCCGCAGAGCTCCTTGCGTCAGTCAATGTGCTCGACGAGATTCGGAAATCCATTTTACGCGTCGATGCGGTGCTTACGGCCAAAGCCGAAGGGGATACCGCGACAAATTTTGCGCCTACCTATGAGGCACTCGATTTAATTCGAAAGGCGCTCGTTGCAGTGACTGGCGTTGGTGCTCCTGCGCCGGAGGCGGCTGAAACTTCCGATGGGACGGCGGCTGCCGCCGCGCCCGTTCCAGCGCGCGGTTCAGTCGAGTTCGCGGGCGGATGTGATCCGGGCGCTGGAAACTATCATGGATTATTATTCAAAACATGAGCCTGGAAGTCCAATACCCATCGTGCTGGAACGCGCGAAGGGCTGGGTGAACATGGATTTTCTCTCGATTCTCAATGACATCAATCCGGCAGGCGCGGAGGAGGCGAAAAAGGTCCTGGCCAAGCGACCGACCAAATGATGATCTGAAAACTCCGATTGAATTTTGTTGATTATAGCGTAGTTTAGCCGGTCTGTCCGAGCTCTGGCCGGTGGTTCAGGGCTCCAGCTGACAGGGGGCGATCGATGGCAGCTAAGAGCGGTCAACGCTTTATTCGTGAGAACCGCGCGCCGCGCGTTCACATCGAATATGAAGTCGAGACTTACGGGTCACTTCAGAAAGTAGAACTCCCGTTCGTGATGGGCGTAATGAGCGACCTTTCCGGACAAAGCCATGCCGAAAAGAAGGCGCTCGATAAGCGCGACTTCCTCGAGTTCGACATGGACAATTTCGACCAGCGAATGTCGGCGATCGC
This sequence comes from uncultured Alphaproteobacteria bacterium, assembly GCA_963831485.1. Classification (GTDB taxonomy): domain Bacteria; phylum Pseudomonadota; class Alphaproteobacteria; order Sphingomonadales; family Sphingomonadaceae; genus Sphingomicrobium. The sequence continues at coordinate 459,538 of CAWHQE010000019.1, read as the reverse complement.
GCCTCGGGCGGCCTTTCATGTCGACAACACGCTGACTGGGGACGGTCAGCTGACCGTCGACCTCACATTCAACAGCATCGAAGACTTCTCGCCAGGCAAGGTCGCAAAGTCGGTACCGGCTCTTGCGAAACTGCTTGAGGCTCGTCAGCAGCTCAACGACCTCCTGCTTTACATGGATGGCAAGGACGGTGCGCAGGAACTGCTGGACCGACTGCTCAAAGATCCGGCGCTTTTGCAGGCGATGTCCGCTGCGAAACTCAAGGACGAAGCCGCGAAGGCTCCGTCAGCGGAATCGGGAGCGAAAGCAAAACCGGCCCAACCGGTTCCGGAGGGATCGAAGAAGTAATCCGCGCGAGGTGCGCTGAGAGGGGTACCAATGGCGACCGTAAATCAACCGACGACGCAGCCGCAGCCACAACCTCAGCCCGTCGAGGTCGACGAGTTCACGTCGCTGCTTCAAAAAGAATTCAAGCCTGGTGACGACGCCCGGAAGGGACGGATCGAGATCGCGGTCCAGACGCTTGCGCAGCAGGCGCTTGCTGACGCGGCGATCATCGGCGACGACGTCTTTTCGACCGTCGATGCGATGCGATCCGCGCTCGACCGGAAATTGTCCGAGCAGATCAACGCGATCCTCCACAACGAGTCGTTCCAGCAGCTCGAATTTGCCTGGCGCGGGCTCCATTATTTGGTGTTCAACACGTCCACCGGCAAAGACCTCAAGATCAGGGTCATGAACATCTCCAAGGAGGAGTGCCGGAGAACGTTTCGTCAATTCCGTGACGCCGCCTGGGACCAGAGTCCGCTCTTCAAGAAGATCTACGAGTCGGAATTCGGACAGCTTGGCGGACAGCCCTACGGAGCCTTCATCTGCGACTATTCATTCTCGCACAGCGCTCCCGACCTTGAAGTGATGAAGGGACTAGCGAAGATTGGTGCTGCATCGCACGCGCCATTCATCGCGGCGGCGGCTCCTAATTTGTTCGGCATGGATAGCTGGCAGGAATTGGCCAATCCGCGCGACCTCGGCAAATTGTTCGACGCGACGGACTATGCCGCTTGGCGGACTTTCCGTTCTTCCGAGGATAGCCGTTACCTGGCGCTCACGATGCCGCGGTTTCTCGGGCGGCAGATCTATGGCGCGAAAACCGATCCCATCGAGGAGTTCGATTTCGAGGAGGAGGTCGGGGGCGACCACAGCAAGCATCTGTGGCTGAATGCCGCTTATGCCATGGGCGTTCGAATCACCGACGCATTCGCATCATACGGCTGGTGCACTCGGATTCGCGGCGTCGAATCCGGCGGTACAGTGACGGATCTGCCGACCTCGGTTTTCCCAACCGACGACGGCGGGGTGGATATGAAATGCCCGACCGAGATCGCGATCTCGGACCGGCGCGAGGCCGAACTGTCGGGAGCGGGGCTGATGGCCCTGATCCACCGCAAGAACACCGACCAGGCGACGTTCATCGGCGGGCAAACGGTCCATAAGCCGAAGGCCTATGTGAACAAGGACGCGACCGGGAACGCCAATCTCTCTGCGCGGCTGCCGTACATTTTCGCCAGCTGCCGATTTGCGCACTACCTCAAGTGCATGGTCCGCGACTGGATCGGCGGGACTCGCGAAGAGCGGCAGCTGCAGCGCGATCTCTCCGAATGGGTCATGCAATATGTCGATGGCTCACCGGAGCTTTCGACCGAGGAGACCAAGGCGAAGCTTCCGTTGAAGGACGCGAAGATCGAGATCCTCCCGGATCCTGAAAATCCGGGCTATTACCAGGGCAAGTTCATGTTTGTGCCGCACTACCAGCTCGAAGGCATGACCATCGCCCTTAGCATGGTAACCCGGCTCCCGAAAAAAGCGGCCTAAGGTTCGGCAGCCCCCGTTTCATCAACCTGAGCGAGAGGAGTGGGCGTCATGGCAATGGACATGTTCCTGGAACTTCCGGAAATCCCGGGGGAATCGCAGAAGAAGGATCATGAGGGTCAGTGGGACCTGCTCTCCTTCGCTTACGGCGTCGTTCAGCAGGGCTCCTTCGACACGCTCGGCCGCGGCGGCGGAACCGGCAAAGCCGAATTTCAGGACCTGAGCATTGTCAAATATATCGACAAAGCCACGCCGATGATTTTCCAGTCCTGCGCAAACGGCGCGCACTTTGACAAGGCGACCATCCATCTTCGCAAGGCCGGCGAGAATCCGATGGAATATTTGAAGGTCGAGCTTGAGAACATCCTCATCACGAGCGCTCAGCACAGCGGTGCGGCAAGCGGCGACCTGCCGATGGAATCGGTGACGATCAACTGTGCCAAGATCACCGAGACCTACACCGAACAGCAGGCCGACGGCAGCGCGGGCTCCCCGACTGTCGGCACCTTCGACATTCGGGCGGGCGTTAGCTGATTGTAAATCGAGCGGCGCGGCAGGACTGCCTCATGGACGCCGATCAACTGCTTGCGGCCGGTGATCTCGACGGCGCTCGAAGCGCGCTGGTTGAGACCGTCCGGAGCAACCCCGCCGATGAGCGCGCGCGAATGTTCCTGTTCCAGCTCCTCGCCGTCGCGGGAGAGTGGGCAAAGGCGCGCACCCATCTCGAGGCGCTGGCGCGCATTTCGGCCGAAGCGCGAATGCTCGCGACCGTCTACAGCATGGCGATGAAGGCAGAGGAGCAGCGCGCAGCGATCTTCGCCGGCAACGAACGAATGCCGGTCATCCGCGGCGCATGGGCCGAAGGCCTTGCGGATTCGATCATGCATTCCGCGAAGGGTCGGACTGCCGAGGGGCAGGCCGCGCGCGATGCTGCGCTCGATCAGGCTCCAGACACGCCGGGAGAGCTCGACGGCGTTCGCTTTGACTGGATCACGGATGCCGATTCGCGTTTCGGTCCAACGTTCGAGGTGATTGTTCAGGGAAGATACGGCCTGGTCGCGTTCAGCGAAGTGGCACGAATCCACAGCGAGGGTCCGCGCGACCTTCGCGATACAGTCTGGTATCCCGCCCAGATCGAATTTTGCGAAGGGCAGTCAGTGGCCGGCCTGCTTCCAACGCGCTATCCCGGCAGCGAACTCAACAATGACCTCGCGATACGCATGGGAAGAAGCACAGGATGGCAGACCAAAGGTGCCGACGAAATCGGTAGCGGCCAGCATCTGTTGGCGCTTTCAGGAGGCGAAGAAATAGGCCTGCTAGCGCTGCGATCACTCGTTTTCGACCGAGCATAATGGCAACGGGCGCTCGCTTCACGCCCACTCTTTTCGACAAGCTCGTTGCTGATGTCGAGATCAGCGGCCTCCAGTCGACCGAGACTAGCGGCATCGCGAGCGAAGTGATGCGCTATTACCCCGTGCCGGAGATCAATCGCTTCGGCGAGGCGGCGCTTCGGGCGACGGTAAAGCGCGATCTCGCATGGCTCTTGAACACGACTCAGTTCGGCGCGCGCGGCGAGCTGGAAGGGTTCACGGAAGTCCAGACTTCGGTGCTGAATTACGGAGTCCCGGATTTGGCAGGGAGGTCGCTTCACACGCGCACCATTCTCGATCGTGCACGCGAGATCCGAAATGCCATTCGAGTGTTCGAAACCCGCATCGACGCCGAGAGCCTGGTGGTCGAGCCGGTCGCAGCGGACGAGAAACCGAACACCATTGTCTTCCTGATTCATGCCGAGATCAGCTCGGGCTTGCGGCCGGTGCCGGTGCAATATCGAACCGAAGTCGAAGCGGACACGGCGTCCGTGGAAGTGTCGGAGTAAATGGATCCGCGCCTCCTTAGCATCTACAACGAAGAGCTGGCTTATCTGCGCGAGAGCGCGCGCGAGTTCGGCGAGGAGCATGAGACCGTCGCGGCTCGGCTCGGCCTCAAGACCCCGTCCGATCCCGATCCCTATGTCGAGCGCCTGCTCGAGGGCGTTGCCTTCCTTGGTGCCCGGGTCCAGCTCAAGATCCGCGACCAATATCCGGAATTTACGCAGCACCTGCTGCACGCAGTCCAGCCGCATTACCTCGCACCAACTCCGTCCATGTGCATCGCGGCCTTCGAGCCCAAAGAGGGCGATCCGGCGCTTGTCAGAGGGCATCTGGTGCCGCGGGGGACGGAGCTCCGAAGCACCGAAAGCAGTTCCGAAACGACGCCGGTCATCTTCCGTACGGTGCACGACATCAACCTGTGGCCGCTGCGAATCGTCGAGGCAGAATATTTTTCAAGCCGCGCCGGTATCGCCCCCTTTGCAGCAATGGCGGGCTGCAGGGCGGAATCGGGCTTGCGCCTTCGCATTGAGGGCGCCGGCGGAGCCAAGCTGTCACAGCTATCGCCGGACAAATTGCCCATCTATTTGGCAGGCTCGGAAAGCGTTCCTGGCGAGCTTTACCGTCAGCTCGTCGGCGAGACCGTCGCTGTCATCGCTCGGCGGCCGGACAGCGCGGATGCGACCGCGGCGGTGCGTTTGCCCAATCCCGAGCAGGTGGGTTTCGACCGGGAGGAAGCACTCATCCCTCCTGAACTGCGATCATTCCGCGGCTATCGCCTGCTCACCGAATATTTCGCCTGTCCGGAGCGGTTCCTGTTCGTTGCGCTGCGCGGTCTTACCGAGGCATTCGCAGTGGCGGGCGATCAGTGCGACATCGTCTTTCTGTTTTCGCGGTCGTCGCCGATCCTCGCGAACGCGGTCAGCCCCGCGAATTTCAGGCTCTTCACTACTCCGGCGATCAACCTCTTCGAAAAGCAACTCGGCCGGGTGCAGATCGACCGGCACACGCACGAATATCACGTGATTCCGGACCGGACCCGTCCGCTCGATTTCGAGGTGTTCCGGATTCTCGATGTGCAGGCCTATGCAGGCGACAATGTGCAGCCGGTGACGGTTGCTCCACTCTACGCCTTCGGAGCCTTGCTTTACGATTGGACCGAAGCCTTGTTCTACACGACGCAGCTGCGATGGCGCAGGCTGTCGACCAAGGAACAGAGGCTACGCCGTCGAACTGACTATATCGGCACCGAGACCTGGATCAGCCTGACCTCGCCCGGCGATCCGACGCGGCTGGACAAGGTCACCGAGCTCGCCGTTCGAGCGCTCGTCTCCAACCGCGAGCTTCCTGAACTGCTGACGTTCAAGGGAGATCGCCACTTTGTCGTGCACGGCGTTCCGGCGCGCGCGATCACCGTGGTTCGAGCGCCGACCAAGCCGCGGCCGCCGCTCGGCATCGGGGATGCCGCCTGGAGGCTCATCGCGCACCTCACTCCCAATTACGTCACCTTGGCTCCGGAGGAGACTGACGACGCCTCCGTGATGCGCGACCATCTCGCGCTTTATGGACGTCAGGATGACCCCGCTCTGAGGCGCCACATCGACGGTGTGCTTGCAGTGAACTCGGAGCTGGTCGCTCGCCGAGTTCCGGGACTTGGACGAATGGCAATCGCCCGCGGGCACAGGATCAGGGTGCGGCTCGACGATGCCGCGTTCGACAAGTCGCACATGTTTCTCTTCTCGGCGGTTCTCGAGCAATTCCTGGCCGAGTTCGCAAGCATCAATTCGTTCACCGAATGCATCTTCACAAGCGCTCAGGAGGGAGAGTTTGCGCGATGGCCCCCAAGGATAGGGCGCCGCCAGAGCATCTGACCTTCCTCGCGGACGCGGCGGAAGGAGTGCACAGCAGCGGTCTGTTCCCGTTGTTGCGCGGCGCCGAAGCGCGCGCTTCGCACCTGCCGCGCGTCGGAACGTCGAAGCGGCCTGAGCAGAATGTGGTCGATCTTAAGCATGTGCCGAGCCTCTTCTTCCCGCCACGGACTGTGGAATCGGTAAAGATCGACGGAACGCGGGCGAAAGTGAGCGGCTACTGGCTCGGTCTAACCGGCCCGATGGGCCCGCTCCCAACCCATCTTACGGAATATGCCACCTACGAGCGCAGATACGCGAAGACGCAACCGTTCGGCGACTTCCTGGACGTTGTGGGCGGACGAATGCTTCAGCTATTCTACCGCAGCTGGGCGGACTCACAGCCTGCAGCCCATGCCGATCGAACCGACGACGACCTCTTCGCCTTCTACCTGGCGGCGATTTCCGGAGCGACGGAAGGAGTGGCTGCAGATGCCGTCTTTCCGGCGCGCGCAAGGCTTCATTATGCGGGTCTCTTCACGGGCCGACGGAGTGCCGCAGCGATCGAGGATGCGCTGACTCATCTCCTCGGCGTCGAGGCGCGAATTCTCGAGTTCCAGCCGCGCTGGCGAAGCATCGAGCTTCAGGATCAGAGCCGGCTGGGCCTGCAATTCGCAACGCTTGGAACCGACCTGGTTGCTGGTCAGCGCGTGCGCATCGCCTCGGATGCGTTTCGAGTGGTGATCCGAGCGGACAATTTCGACGAATTCGAGGAGTTGCTTCCCTCTGCCGCTCGGTTCGCGATCGCTGCGGAGGCCTTGGACGCTTTCGCGCCGTCGCATCTCGAATGGGATCTGACGCTCGAGATTGACGATTCGCTCGTCCCAGCCTCGAAACTCGACGGGCGCTCACGGCTCGGCTGGACTTCATGGCTGCAGCCGACGGGCAAAGCTGGACTGCGCGCTGATGCGCATCTCTCGCCGCGAAGACGAAGCCGACTGAACGAAAGGGTCATACAATGACGGAAATCAGCCGATCGGCCCTGTTTGGTCGACTTGATCCGACAGCGCTCAAAGCAATCGAGACCGCAACCGGCTTCTGCAAGATGCGGGGCAACCCCTATGTGGAGCTGGTTCACTGGGTCCACATCCTGCTTCAGGATCCGCGCAACGACGTTGCGGCAATTCGAACCGCGTTCGGGCTGGACGACACGAAGCTCGCGCGCGACGTCGTCGAGGAGCTCAATTCACTTCCGAGGGGCGCGACGGCCATCTCGGACTTCTCACCGCAAATCGAGGAGGCGATCGAGAAGGGCTGGCTTTACGCTTCGCTTCAATTCTCGGCCTCACGCGTTCGAACGGGCCATCTTGTCTATGGGATTCTGAAGACACCCACATTGCGCAACGCGCTGATGAACATCAGCCCCCAATTCCGCAAAATCCAGGTGGAGAGGCTTTCGGCCGAATTCGACGCTTTGCTCGCCTCGTCGATCGAAACGACACAGCGGGGAGCGGAGTCGACGGGTGATCTTGAGGAAGCCCCCGATTCCGGAACAGTACCGGCCGGCAAGGGCGGTGCACTGGACCAATTCTCCGTCGACCTGACGGCGAAAGCGCGCAAGGGCGAGATCGACGAGATCGTCGGACGTGACGACGAGATCCGCCAGATCGTCGACATCCTTCTGAGGCGGCGGCAGAACAACCCCATCCTCGTGGGCGAAGCCGGAGTCGGCAAAACGGCGGTAGCCGAAGGCTTTGCGAAGCGGATCGTCGATGGTGATGTGCCGCCTGCGCTTCAGGGGGTGACGTTACGAGCGCTCGACATCGGCCTGATGCAGGCCGGAGCGAGCATGAAAGGCGAGTTTGAAAAGCGCTTGCGCGGAGTGATCGACGAAGTGGAGTTGAGTCCGAAGCCGATCATTCTTTTCGTCGACGAAGCGCATACTTTGATCGGTGCGGGCGGCCAGGCGGGAACGGGCGATGCAGCGAACCTTCTCAAGCCGGCGCTTGCGAGAGGGCGTCTTCGGACGATCGCTGCAACAACGCACGCCGAATATAGGCAATATTTCGAAAAGGACCCGGCACTCACTCGGCGATTCCAGACAGTCGATGTCGACGAGCCTGGAACGGCGAGCGCCATCGCGATGATCCGCTCGGTCGCGCCGATCATGGAAGAGCATCATCACGTCGTCGTTCTGGACGAGGCTGTCGCAGCGGCAGTCACGCTATCGCAGCGCTATGTGCCCGCGCGCCAACTGCCCGATAAGGCGGTCAGCCTCCTCGACACCGCCTGCGCCCGGGTGGCGGTTTCGCAGCATTCGACTCCTGCTCAGGTCGAGGACCGCCGCCGCCGAGTTGAGCTTCTGGAAATCGAGAGGGACGTCGTCGAGCGCGAAGAGCAGGAACAATATCGTGCCGATAATCGGCTCTCGAAGATCGACGAGCAGCTTGCCTCGGCGCGCTCGGAGCGGGATTCGATCGAAGCGAAATGGGCGAAGGAGAAGGAAGCTCTCGAGAAGCTAACGAGCGCAAGGAAGGCCCTGACGGAGGCACGCCGCGGGGAGAAATGCGAAGCATCCAAGGAAGGGGCTCTCGAGCAGAGCCTGCATGCAGCTATTTTGGACCTCGCATCGGTTCAGGGCGATTTTCCGATGGTATTCGGGGTGGTCGACCAGAATGCAATTGCCTCGGTGGTCGGCGATTGGACCGGCATTCCCGTCGGCCGGATGGTCAAGGACGAGATCAAGAGTGTCCTGACGATCGGAGACAAGCTGAAGAAAAGGGTGGTCGGCCAAGATCATGCGATCGATGCGATCGCCAAGCGTATCCAGACGAGCCGCGCAAAGCTCGACAATCCCGGCAAGCCCGTGGGCGTATTCATGCTCTGCGGCCCATCGGGAGTTGGAAAAACCGAGACTGCGCTCGTCCTTTCGGAACTGCTTTTCTCGGGCGATGAATCGCTCATCACCATCAACATGAGCGAGTTCCAGGAAGCGCACACCGTATCGACCCTCAAGGGGGCGCCCGCGGGATATGTCGGTTATGGCCAGGGCGGCGTGCTGACGGAGGCCGTCCGCCGAAGGCCTTATTCGGTCGTGCTTCTGGACGAGATCGAAAAGGCCCACCCTGACGTCCACGAGATGTTCTTCCAAGTGTTCGACAAGGGCTTCATGAACGACAGCGAAGGCCGGCACATCAACTTCAAGAACACGATCATCCTACTGACATCCAATGTCGGCACGGACCTGATCATGGGCCTGAGCGAAGACGAGGAGACGAAGCCGGATCCAGATGGCCTCGCGACCGCACTTCGTCCCGAACTGCTCAAGGTGTTTCCGCCCGCGCTCCTCGGACGCCTTCAGGTCATCCCTTATTATCCGCTGAGCCCGGCGATGCTCGCCGGAATTGTCAGGATCCAGCTTGAGCGAATCCAGCGTCGAATCGCCGACAACCACGGAATCGAGCTCGAAACTGCGCCCGAAGTCGTCGACCTCATCGTGTCGAGGTGCAAGGAGGTGGCGTCGGGCGGCCGAATGATCGACGCCATCCTGACGAACACGATGCTTCCGCAGATGTCGATCGCGCTTCTCGAGCGGCAGATGACGGGTGAGGAGGTCCAGAAGATCCGGGTCGGCGTCGGTGGCGATGGGTTCACCTATGATTTCGAGGTCAAGGCCGAGCCGAAGAAAGAGGCCGAGCGGAAGCCGCCTCGTTCGAAGGCGCATCGGATCGGGGAGGCCGGAGCGGAGCCAGTCCCCGCTGAATAGACGTCCGTGCAGTGGATGAGTTTGCGTTGCTAATCGCCGCAATCGCAGCGAGGTCGCCGACCAGTGCAGACGAAAAACGAGGTCAGGGTAAGTCTGAGATTGCCGAACGCACATTTTACGAATGTGCCATTCCCCCGAGCGCTCGGCATCATTCTCGACGCTTCACTTGCAGATCTCGAAGAATATGAAAGGTTCCGGACCCTCGAAAAGGACCAATGGTTCGTCGGGTTCTTTTCGAATTGCCTGACCCTGGCCGAGCGCCCGGGCGAATCCGATTGGCTCGCACCGAAGTCGTACGTTCGGGCTGCACTTGCTGACTATCGCCGCGGTGATTGCAACGGCGCGATCCAGCTCATGGAAGCCGCGGTCAGGGCCTGCAATGCGACGCACAGGAAACTGCAGGAGTTCGTCGCCGGAATCACGAAGGGCGCCGAGCGAGGCGAGACGTTCATCGAAATCACGAACACGATATTGATTACGGCGGTCGCGGGAGAGTTCGAAGCGGCATCGCTGCTGGTCCGGGCCGGAGTAGGCGCTGGGCTCAAAGGTTATGAAAGCTTCATGACCGAAGGTGGCAAGGTCCTGTTCGATCTGGAAGGGAAGATCGATTGGGGTAAGATCACGCTCGACATCGCCAAGAGCTTTGCCGAGACTTTGGTAATCGGCAAGCTGGCGAATCAGTTCAAACTATTGCTTACCCCCCGAATTGCCGCCTTCATCGCAAATCGGCCGGCATTAGGGAAGGTCAGCGACGCGGTGAAGAGGCTGGCGAAAGCAGGCAGGCTGCCCAAATCAATGCAGAATTGGGAGGAGGAGACGCCGGGGAAGCTGCTCGATGTAGCGATCCTGATCGTCGGCAGCGCCATTTACGCCGCCGCTCAGAAGCTCAAGGGCAAGGAGGAGCTCCTGACCAAGGACTTCGTTTCGGAAGTGCTCGAAGCGTTCGGCAACGATGAGATGACAATCATCGGCAAAGCATTGAAGCTGTTCTGATCTCTCCGCCAGCTCCGGTCCGACTAGAGTGACTGCATCAAGGACCTGAAACCCTTTGCCTCGCCGGGTAGGTCGAGCCAGCGTAGCTTTTCCAGAGTGACGCTCGAGGCTGTCCAGCCGTCGGCACGGAGCCCCAGCAGGAAAAGCTCCTTCGGTATGTTGAGGAAGCGCGCGGCCTCGAGAAGATCGCCGCTCAGGGCCACCTGGTAAGGCGCCGACCTCTTGAACTTTCCTTCCACGAACCGGCGCCGCTCGATGAAGATTAGCGACCAGGACGGGTGGGTCAGTTCCCAGGTCACGCGGCTGTGAATCTCCGGCGGTTCCACCGAAATGACGTTCGACCTGACCACGGTCAGGTTGCCGATCTCCCCGGTCCACGCGCCTGACAAGCTGTAATCCTCGGGGCCGCCGCCGATATCGAGCTGGATCCACAAAAGTCCGATAGCCGCGGCCGCCAACGCGTTCAGGGTCGGCCCCGCCGATGTCTTGTCCACGGCGCGCATCTTCTTCACTGTATCGCGAAACGCAAGGAAGAGCGAACTTGGTCCAACGCCCGTCTCGCTCTCCCGCTAATGCGGTACCGACGGCGCCGCGGCTGCGCGAGATGCTTCGCGCAGCGGGCAAGGAAGAGGGGAGGTTTGAATGCCGAGCAGGCGTTGAGCCTGTTCGGGTGAGCGCTCGGACCATGTTTGCCCAGCGAAGCGCAGCACACAATAGAGGCTGCCGAGCATCATCGCCACGATCCGCTCGGCCCGTCCGACCTTCACCCGCTCAAGCCTCGCCGTCATTCGCGCTCGAACGCGCTGAAGCTGCTGCCGAAGTTCGTCGGATCCTAGATTCGTCGAGATCCCCGACAATCGCCCACGCATTGTGGCATCATAGCCTTCGCACAAGGCTCGATGGACAAAGTGCGCCGCGCTGGGAGGGGGGTGGCGAACTCGCGCATTCATTTGCAGGTAGAGCCGAGTACCGCTCCGCCGGAGCGTTTGACCAAGGATGGTGCACTGACCCCGATAGAGGGGTAAGTCCGGGAATTTGTAGGCGACGAAGAGTTCGCGCCGGAACATGACATTGTTGGCATAGAAAAAGGTCACTTCAACCAGTCCGCCGGCTCGCGACCTCAGTGGGAAGAACCAAAAGAGAGCGAAGGCACGTCCAAGGAAGCTATTGGTCTCGACATAAGTACTGCCGGCCACGACGTCGACGCCTTTACGGAGCGAGCCGAGCAATGCTCGAAGCCAACCCGCTTCTGGGAGCACATCACTATCGAGGAACAGCAAATAGTCGCCGGATGCGAGGTCGGCGCCCTGGTTCTTCTGGTCGTAATAGTTTGATCCCTCGGTCGCATGGAGCTTCACGTCGATCGGTGCATCGGCCGCCCCTGCTTCGGCTAGGGCTGCTTCAACAGATTTACGATCTACAGCACCCGCTTCATAGAGGACAATCAACTCGGGACGCAGAGCGAACTGGTCGGAAATCTCGCGGATTTGGGAGACAAGTTCGAACAATGTGCTTGCCGCTCGAGCGGCGCCTGCGGACCGCGCATTCTCCCACTCTATAATCACCGAGAGAGAGGGGAAGCCCGGCACCGTCGCGTCCTCTTTGCATCTCAACCGCGGTGGAAAGCTCTAAGGCTTTCGACCAAGGGACGTCCAGTATGCAAAGACCCCCACGCACTTATCGCGCTTGCGGCAGTGAGCGGTGGTCAGGCGGTGCGCGTGGCTTTTGAGGGCAGCGGAGCTTCAGCGCTTCCGCCGATGCCAAGGCGGTTCTTGGCGTCCTCGATGATCTTTTTGAAGCGGGGATCATCTCGGATGCTGTCGAAATCCGGATCGAGCTCTGCATTGCCGATCGTTCCCTTGAGCCGCGACAATGAGGAGTTGAGCATCCGGATTGCGGCGTCGCGGTCGCCGAGGTCGCGCGCGTATGCGCAGGCGAAATTGTAGCGCATATTGAGATTGTCGGGATCGATCAGCAGCGCCCGTTCCATCCATTCACGTGCCCGGTCCGTCTCTCCGAGCGCGGCAAGGGCGCTCACTCCAAAGCTGATGGCCGCACCGTTGCTTGGGTCCTGGGCAAGCACCTGCTCAACCTGCCGAAGCGTCATCTGTGCCGATTCCTGCGCGGATTCCTTGTCGCCCAGACCGAAATAGCAGGTCGTCAGCATGCCCCAGGCATGGAAATCGCTTTCCATGACGATCGTCGCTTTCTCGAAACATTCTCTCGCCTCGGCGACCTTGCCGCGCCAGATCAGGAAGTTGGCGATCGCCTTGTTGAGCTCCCAGGAGTTCGGATTCTTTGTGAGACCCTTCTCCAGCTCCGCCAGCGCCTCGTCGTCGCGGCCTTTGGTCTCGAGCCGCCTCGCCATCGCGCAGTGAGCTTCGGCTATCGAAGGATTGATCGCGAGCGCCGTGTGCGCGGCCGCAACGCCGTCGTCGACCTCGTAACCGAAGCCGTAGCGCAGGTTCGATTGGGCGATCGAAAGGAGCGCCCAGGCGTCAGCGTAATAAGGATCGATCTCGACCGCCTTGCTGCTGATCCGCATCACGCGCTCTTCGCGGCGCGGGTCTCCATGATTGCCGGTGATCCAATATTGGCGTGCGAGCAGGTAGAAATTATAGGCTTCCGCGCTGTTCGTGCCCGCGTTTCTCGATGGCCTTCTTTTCCTGGGGAAGAAGCTTGACCTTCAGAGCCTCGATGATCGCCTGCGAAATCTCGTCCTGGATCTTGAAGATGTCCTCGAGATCGCGGTCATAGCGCTCGGCCCAGACATGCTCGCCGGTCGCGCCATCGATCAGCTGGGCGTTGATCCGGACCCGGCCGCCGGCTTTACGAACGCTTCCTTCAAGAACGTGGCTGACTCCAAGCTTGCGTGCGACTTCCTCCACGTCGACCGACCGTCCCTTGAAGGTAAAGGCCGTGTTTCGAGCGACGACTCCCAGGGCCGAGATTTTCGACAAATCGGTGGTGATGTCCTCGCTGATTCCGTCGCTGAAATATTCCTGTTCAGAATCCCCGCTCATGTTCTGGAAGGGTAGGACGCAGATGCACAATTGGCGGTGGACACGGCGGGATTTGGAGACTTCGGACGGCGCTGCTCCTGCGAGCGAGCGGATGCTGGCTTTGAGCTTGACCCAACCATGGTTGTCGGCGCTTCCGTCCCAGACCGAAAGGTCCGCGCATTGGATCTGGTTGAAGGGGAGGGGCGGGATGCTTCCGTCGAGGGTCGCCTGGATAAGCGTCCCAGCCGAGCGGGCCGTGTCCGCTTCCGCTCTCACCCATTGCGATTTCGCGGATTCCGCCGACCACAGGACGATGACCGCTTTCGCCGACTTCAGCCGCTCCTCGATGACCTCGGCATAGGCGCGATGGGCGGGAAGCTCATCGTCGCGCCAGACATTATATCCCTCGGAGCGAAGCGCATCGGCGACGCGCACGGCATGGCCTTCGTCAGGCCGCGCATAGGAGACGAAGACGTCCATCGACCAGCCCCTCTTCAGCCCGGAAATACCAAGTGTTTAGGCGGAGAGTCTTGGTTTTACTCGGCTGTCGTCGGGTTGATCATGTTGCGCACCTGGGAGATCTTGTTGGCAGGGAAGCCGCCGCGCTGGGCATGTTCGCGGATCATATCTTCATTCGGCGCCCGGTAGATGCAGTAGATCTTATTGTCCGTGACGTAGGAATGGACCCACTGGATCTGCGGGCCGAGGTCGCGAAGCACGTTGCAGGAGGTTTGTGAGGCGGCCTTGAGGTCGGCAGTCTCAAGCTGCCCGACGCCGGGCATTTCGCGTTCGATTACATATTCTGGCATTCGGCACACTCCAGCTCTCACGTTCCCGGTGCGCTCTTACTTCATCCCGGGTCGCCTCCCAAGTGCTGCTCGGAGCAGGATTATTTCTCGGTGAGCCGGTCGATTGCCCGATCGAGCCGGGCCGCAATCTCTTCGACCTCAGCATTCAAGGCGCGAAGCTCCGCAAGCGGATCGGAGGCCGCGGGAGGGGTCTCGCTAGCCTTGAGCGGCTCACCTTGAAGGCGGGCGGCGCTGATGGCGGCAGGGGAGATCGGCCGATCGAACTCGCAACCATAATATTCGCCGCTATTCCAGACGACGAGGGCGGACACGGCCCCGGCATGGGGGATCTCGACCTCGAAGCTCGCGCCGACCAGCATCGGCTTCATCGTTTCGAGCAGCATCCCAGTCAGCGAGATGTCGCGGATGGTCACCGATTCCCCTGCTGCTCCCGCACCGAGCCTCAGCGCTCGGCGAACCGAGCGCCGGCGTTCGCTCTTCTGCTCAGTTTCTTCGAAATGGGCGACTACGGCCATGAGCGCCTCCGTGACGAGGGCATCTGCTCAAATGGTTAACAGATGGTAATCGGCGGCCTCGACATCTGCCAAACATCGATCAATTTCCAAAGTTAGTGCCGTTTAGGGATCCCTTGTTGAAGCGGCCGTTATCAAGGGTTCCCCGATAAAAAGCGGAGCGGGACTGAGTTCAAGCTCCCGTACTTCGGCAGCAATTAGCTGCGGGGAAGCCGCTGTCGGAGCTCCGAAAGCTCCCACTGATCGTTGCGGCTGAACGGCAGCAGCGCAGTCATCGCTGCGAAGGTGCTCCGGCCGAGCGCGCGCTTGAGGCCGGCGAGCTCGGCAAGGGCTGCGCGAATTTCGTCGGCATTGAACTCGGCGTCCCCAGCCTCCTCCTCCAGCATCGTCTCTTCGGCTTCGGCAACGAGCCACGCCTGGAGCTCCCAGTAGCGGCGGATTCGTGTTGTGGCTTCGGGGCCCAAACGATCGGCGAGGGCCGCGATCTTCTGGCCTGCGGCGCTGTCCGGCCATTTGCCCGCCCGAAGCGTTTCCAGCTGCGCCCGGTGCTCCGCATATTCGGCGGTCAGCCATCGGTCGGCTTCGGCCTGGCCGAAGTAGAAGATCGCGATGAGCGCGATGGGGGCAAAGACCGCGGCCGCAAGCATCGCCTGCAGCGGCTTGTCCGGGAACTGGTTGAACGCCGTGTGGATCGCGACTGCAACCAGATAGCCCGGGAGGAACCACCAGAGATGAAAGTCGAAGTCGCCGGCGGCCTCGCGCGTTTCGCGCTCGGCAAGCTCGTGCGCGATCGCGGCTAGAATGGCGAGCGTCGTTCCATGCATTACGGCGGTGCCGAGCCCGCGCACCAGCCACGTGCCTGCGCCGTAGAAAGGGTAGATGGTGAGGTAGATGACGTTCTCGACGACCGAGAAGCCGGCGCCGATCGCGAAGCCGGAAATGACGGCGTCCAACTTGTAGCCGATGCGGTTGATTCGGAAGAGGCCGATCATGAGCGATCGGCCTTCAGCGCCTTCCTCGATCCAGGGCGCGACGAAGCGGCTGTAGTTGGAGAAGCCGATCGGCAATGTGTCGATGAACTTGCCGCTGATCGGATATGCTACCAATGCCGCCAGGCCGCCAAGCACGAGCAGGACGAGGATCTCGCCAAGGTTCATCAGCTTGAATGCGTCGAGCCAGACGAACAGCGCCAGCATCAGAAGCACCGGGACCAGCGCGAGCCCCCAATGAGCGGACTGGGCGAGCAGCTGGGCCACGGCGGTTACATGATCTTCAGCGAGGCGAGGAATTCGGTCTTGCGCGAGCGGCCATCCTCCCAGCCGTGAGCGGCGCCAACGGAGAAGACCATTGGCAGCCGCAATGCGACGGTGAAGGCGAGATCGAGCTGGGTCCCGACGTCATAATAATGGTGCCCGACCAGCTGCTGATCCTCAGTGGCCATTGCTCCTGCAAACATCGCCGGCCGTATATAGCTTAGATAGAAGGACGGCGTACCCAATTCCGCGAACCGCACTGGCGGGAGGTTCACTTCGCCGGTTAGCTTGGCGAACTTGCGGGCAGCGATCTCGTCGATCTCAAAGCCCGGGAAGCTTTCAAGCTCGCGGTAGCGCTTCTCCGGGCGGTTATCGACGTAGTTGTTGCGGAAGGCGCCGAAGTAATAAGCGGCAAGCGCGTCCTCGCGCGGACCGTGGACCATCCCGGCGTGCCCGTACAGCCAGACCGAGCTGTTGGGGAAAGGTAGGGCAAGCCTCCGCTGAGGCTGCCGTAAATCCGCGGATACCATTTTCCCTGGGCCTGGTCGCTGCCAATGGCGATTTGGCCTTCGATGCCTTTCTCGTGATCGACTCCGCCGAGCGCTTTGGTCGTGTTTGTATATTTGAGGCCAATCTCGCCCGAACGCAGATCCTTCGGGCCGAGGATGTTTTGGGCGCCGGGCAGCTGGTCGAGCCCGAAATAAGCGGCGAACGAGCCGAATAGGTCGAGTTGGCGCGGCGGATCGTAGATCAGCGGGCGCGTGTAATTGACGATTCCCGCATCACCCTTACGGCTTCGCAAAACCGGCCCAAACAGGTCGTAGAAGTCCGACAGATTGTGCCAATATGTGAGCTTCCAGTTCGGCGTCTGATACTCGGCGTCGAGGTGAAGCCGCTCGCCCCCTTGGACATGGTAGGGCGAGACGCTGAGGTCGGCGCTGAACTGCCGGAACTGGAGCGGGTCGGCGATGTGAAAATAATAGCCGATCGCCGGCTTCTGATCGTAGCTCGACACGATCGGATAATGTGCATCGAAGCGCATCCGCTTGAACGGATTGTAGGTGCCGCGATTGGTGACAAGCTCGTCGAGCGGGACCTTCGCGGGCGAGCCGACACCCCAGCTTTTCAGCTCGGGATGGGCGTTGACGACCTCGGTCCCGAGGAAATTGATGGTTCCGAGGTCCTGGCGCACTTGCGGCTGGACGATCGACGGATTGAAGCCCTCGCCGGTGTAATCATAGACGAGCAGCGAGCCGTCGGGACGAAGCTGCGGGCGGAAGAAACCTGTCGCCGCGTTCGTGAGCACGTCCCATTTGCCGCTCGCTATATCGAGTCGGTAAACGTTCGAGACGCCGGTGTAATAAGCATTGCCGAGCAGCGCCTTCCCGTCCGGCGTGAATGTGAACATCTCTGGCACTGACGGCGGAAGCGACAGCGTGGTGACCGGATCGTCGGCGTTGCCGTTCACGAGATCGGCCATCTTCCAGACCTTGACCGACTGCTTTCCATCGACCCCGCCGTAGGAGGCGGAGACCAGCTGGCCATCCGGTGAGATGTCGAGGTCGAAGAGGATTTCGCCGTAGTGAAACGTCTTGATCTGATTGAAGCCGGTGTAGGGGGGCGGAATCCTCACCAGCGTCACGAAGCCGTTCTGATGGCGGATTCCCCAGAGGCTCTTGTCGGCCTGGTCGAAGGCGAGATCGCCGATCCGGGCGTCCGTCAGCAGCCTTCGCTGCTTGCCGGTGTCGACGTCGATCGCGTTGATATCGCGATAGGCGTAATTTTCGTTCGTGTAGAAAGCCGTTCGGCTCGACGGGATCAAAAGCGATGCTCGTCACCTTGTAGAGCATCATCCCGTCGAGGTCGGTGAGGTGCGTGACCTTACCCGTCGCGAGATCCATCTTGCCGAGAAATCCGATCCGGCCGGGGTAACGGAAAGCCGCGATCAGGCTGTTCGTCTTCTCATCGACGAAGCCGCGCGACATCGACCCGAGTGCCGCGCGGGCGAAAGATGCTTCGGCTCGGTCAGCGGATATTGCGCGAGGCGCGCGAGATTATCCTGCTGATATTTGTGCTCGAACGCGATCCAGTCGTCCCAGACCGAGTTGAGCGACTTGCCGAACACATGCTTGAACTGGTTCGCGTAATAGGCCTTCGAATCCTGGCGATCGCCGAAGCCATTCGACCACCTTCTCGGGCCCGTAGGTCAGCGCGAGGTAGGACATGAAACGCGTGCCGTAGAGGTAGGAATTGGCGCCGACCTGGAAGTCGATCTGCGTGCCTTCGCTCTCGAGGCCGAGCGGCGAGAAGAAGCGCGCATGATCGTGCACCTTGGCGCGCCACACCATCTCGTCATAGCCGCCCTGTGCTCGGCCGAGGCCGCCGGCCATCCATGTTTCCATGAAGACCGCGCTTCCTTCCATGTACCAGCGCGGGCGTGAGGTTCCGGGGGCTCGTCAGGTAATTGTAGAGGATTGAGATCGGATGCTTCTGAATCGGCGCCGGCTTGCCGCCGAAGAAATGACGCCAGCCCGAGTCGCGCGAATTCCACGCATCGATCGTGCCGACGTGAGTCAGCTCATGGTTCATGAGCGTGAAGAAGCGCTCGCCGGGCGAGAAGGTCTCCATCGAGAGCGACAGGGGCGCGACATCGAGCAGGACCATGTCGCTCGGCGAACCGAGCGCTGCCGCATTGCCGTAGTCGGAAAAGTCCTTGAGCAGGATCGTCACCGGCTCCCACGGCTTCCAGTGCAAATTCTTCTCGTGGAAGGCGAGCGAGTTCTCGAACGCACGGCCGAGATAGGGCGTCAGGTAGGTCTGGATCGGATCGATGTAGAGAAGCGTCAGATTCTTCGTTTCGAGCGTCGAAAGGTGAAATCCCGACGCGTCCTGCGGAACGTGCTTCGGCTCCTCCTGCTCGGGCGCGTTGGGCTTGGTCGACGCCGGCGTGACCGGCTCCGCCGGAGGCGTTCCCTCCGGTTGCGGCGGTACCGCGTCGGGCTTTTCAACCTCAGTCGTGGTGTCCGGAGGCGGAGGGAGAGGCGGCTGCTTCGACGGGAGTTTGAGCAAGCGCGGCGCTCGCGCAGCTCGAAAGAACGAGCGCCGCCGTTGCAAATGCAAGGCGGCGCCCGCTGAAACACGTCGCCCCCGATGAACGGCCCCCCCGAGCCGCTAGATCAGTCGGAGTGCGACTGGGCGGCCGCCTGCGAGACTCCAGCCTGGTTGAGCGCTGCCGAGAAGCTCGGATTGGCCATCAGCGCCGCGAGGTTCGGCTGAGCCGCAAGCGCCGCCAATGCCTTCTGGTTCGAAGACAAGGCCGCGAGCGCAGCCGGTTGACTGGCGAGCGCGGAGAAGGCCTGCGGATTTGCCAGCCATCGCGGCGAACGCCTGCGGGTTGGCAAGAACCGCCTGAGAGGCACTTGCGTTGAGCGCCTTAGACGCCGCCGCGGATGCGACCATCGAGTGCGCATCGAGCGCCTGGAGCGCCTTCGATGCGGCGCTCAGCTGGCTCGCATTGGCTGGCGAGCTGCGAAAAGGCCGAGGCATTGCTGCCCATTGCGGCGAGCAATTGCGGGTTGCAGCGCGCTCGCGTTGCTGCGAGAGGCTGCCGAAGGCCAGCGCATTCTGACCGATCGCCGAAAATACCCGCGGATCGGCCGAGATCGCGGCTCATCGCCTTATTGTTCGCTGCGAGCGCCTGAAAGGCCGCCGAGCATTCCTTGCCATTCGCGCGTCCGCTGAAGCCTTCGATGCCGCGTTCTGGAACGAATTCGGCGTTGTTCGCAAAGCTGCTGAATGCCGATGCATTGGCAAGGACCGCGGCCAACGCCTGCGGTTGCGAGGCGAGCGCCGCAAACGCGTTGGAATGGCCCGCGATCGCCGCCATCGCCTGCGGCTGCCCGGCAAGCATCGCAAAGGCCTGCGGATTGGCTGCGAGCGCGGCCATCGCCGAGCTTGAGATCCCGGCTGACTGCAGCTGGTGAGCAGCAGAAGCAGCGCTGCTGACGGCCGCCTGAAGCGCCTGGGGCTGGCCCGAAAGCGCCTTGAAGGAAGCTGCGTTCGAAGCAAGCGCACTGAACACCTTCGGATCGGCATTGAGCGCCGCCATCGCCTTGCTGTCGCCGGCGAGCTGCTGGAACGCAGCGGCGCTGCTCGCCATCCGCGCATCCGCAGACGCCTTCAACGCCGCGTTCTGGAACGAGCTTGGCACTATTGGCGAAGCTGGCGAAGGCAGCGGGATTGGCAAAGATCGCCGCGAGCGCCTGCGGTTGCGAAGCAAGTGCCTGCATTGCTGCCGGGTGACCGGCGACCGCGCCCAACAGTGCCGCGCTCGCCTGATGCGCCTGCGGCGCCAGAGCGGATGCCTGCTGCGCTGCCGAAGCGACGCCCGCGAAGGCTTCTGGATGGCCGGCCAATGCGCTGAAGGCCTGCGGGTTGGCCATCAATGCGGCCATAACCTGCGGCTGGCTGGCGAGAGCCTTGAAGCCCGGGCTTGCCGCAAGCGCCCGGAAGCTCGGGATTGTGGACCATCAGCTCGAAAGCGTCGGTCTGCATGAGTTCTGGAACGGCGTATCGCCCAGCGTCACATCGCCCTCGCCGACCTGCGCCGAGACATAGCGCTGCGCCGGACCCACAGTACCCTCACTCGGGCCAAGCGGCGGATAAACGCGCCCGAGCCCATAGGCTGCGACACCGAAAGCGAGAACGCCTGCGGTCGTAAGAATCAGCTTACGATTGTTCTTCGTGGAAACGACATCTGTCATGGTTGCCCCCTTGACTGCGTCAAGACGATCAATGTGGGACTGGATTAATGGAAAGTCAATGAATGTCGGGGTTCCGACAAGTAGGCTAAGTTACTGCCATCATTACGAAAAATAATTTAATAAATCATCGCGAAAGCGCTGTTCGGCGCCGATTCTTCCAACAGTCTTAACCACTTATCGAAGCACGTCGGAAAGCATGCCGCAGGTAATTTGACCGGGAATCCTCGCGAAGGAACCGGTCATGGACGCCCGCTTCATATTGATTGCAGTCGCAGCGCTGACGAGCGTCAGCGCCTCCGCAGCCGAGCCTGTGAAGCCTGCGCCTCAGCAAGTGTCGCAGCAGCAGCGCGTTTCGGCGCAAGTGGTTCTCGCTTCGGCCAATTCAGTGCCCCACTCGCCGGGGGTGGAGCAGCAGTCGCCTCCTCCGGCGAAGCCGCATCGTGTCGCGCGCGTGACGACTTGTCGCTGCGGCTGACCTCGTCCCCCAGTCCACCGACGATCAGCAATAGCTATTTCGACGCTATTCTTGGCGTCGGTCTGATCACCGGGATCTCGCCGTCGCCGACGACTGCAAAGGGCGCCCAATAGAATGGATGCGACGTGTTGACGTCGTCCATCAGCTGGCGCTGCGACAGTCTGCAGCGCTGTCACCGTCGGCGTTCCCGGGCGGGGCCGAGAAGAGGCCGGTGATCAGCCGTTCCGTGGCATTATAATCGTCCGATACCGGCCAATGACTAGCCAGAACGAGACGACCGCCGGCTCCGACGAAGGCGCGGACCAAACCATCGAGCGCAACTTGGCCGCCGCTGCCAAGACCGGCCTGCTGCGTTGCCGCGGTGGTCGCTTTGCTCGCCGTATCGCAGGCCGAGAGAATGACGATGTCGGCGTCGAGATGGAGGTCGAATACCTCCTTGAAGGTGAGAAGCCCGTCCGAGCCCTTGCCGCCGAAGCTGGTCAGCAGCGCCGGCTGGGCAGGGCATTTGGCTGCGCGCGAAGTGACGACTCCGTGGGTCGCGAAATGGATGATTCGATAATTGATCGAGGTCGGAGCGGCTCTCAAGGGCGGTGTCGGTGAAGGCATCACCGGTCACGACCTGCACTCCACCCGGATCATAAGGCCGGAGGATCGCGCTGGCGACCTGGAGCTCCTTCGGGGAGATCGGGTGAGTCCACGCCGACATCGGAAGCATGCAGTCGCGGTCCGCTGCAGCGGGGACCATTTCCGCAGCTTCAGCGGACGGCGGTGTGTTTGATCCAAGGCCGAGATATTCGTTCTTCGCGGCCGAGGGAGGAGCGCTTCGCAGCTGGGCAAAGGAGCGGGGGCTGACTGAGGTGCTGATATCGCGGTCGCGGCCGAGCCACTGGATTCCGCGGAAGTCGAACGCCGCGTCGTCGCTCGCTTTCGAGCGCGAGGTGTAAGCATCGACCGAAGCCTGATCCATCACCAGCAGGTTTGCCGGCAGGCTCAGCATTGCGCCGTCGGGCTCGAAGATCAGATGCTTTGCCGGCCGCGACCTCCGTCGAGAATGGCCCGAAGAGTTCGCCATACATCTGATGCGCCAGAGCGACGTCGAAGGGGTAAGTCTTGCGCTGTCCATCCTCGATTGTGGAGATCGTGTCGCGAAGCGCCTGGACCTGATCCGTTAGCTGGTTTGCGGTCACATCGAGCTTGGTCGCCCGCGCCGACGATGGCGTCACCAGCATCGCGTAAACGTCGTCGCCGACGATCGTCATTCGATAATAGGCTTCGCCGGGGCGCAGGTCCTTCTGAAGGGATGGGAGCGGCATCACTTCATCCGAGACAGCTCGGTAGCGTGGGTAGCTCGCCAGCGCGGCTTGCGTTGCCACCTGTTCCTTCTGCGATTGATCGAGACCTGCCTTAAGAAAACGCGCACGCGTTTGCTGGTCGGGGGTAGGAGTCGCGATATCCGTGAGGCGCGCAAGTTCGATTCGAGCGCGCTCCGCCTGGCGAGTGAGAGTCACGGCCTGCCGGAACAGGCGCGAAGCCTCGTCGGTCCCGCCGCTGAGCTCGCGTGCGAGCACGGCCTGGGTCTGCGCGAGGCCCGGGCGGACCATCAGCTGCGTTGCCTCGAAAATCTCCGCCGAAGCCGCCAGATCGTCGCCTTTCTTGAGTAGAAGGTCGACGTAGGGCCGAAGGACATCGGCGAAGGATGGCGGAAGGTTGCTCGTGTCCGGCTGAGAGTGAACGATCTCGCGGAACATCGCCTCGGCGGTCGCCACTTGGCCGGTGCGGGAGAGATAGCCCGCCAGGCGCGCCTTTGCGTTGAGAAGCGCTGCGGAACCCGGATAATTGGCCTCGAGCAGAATTACCCCCTCCTGATAGAGCCGGTTGGCTTCGGCCATATTTTTCTGGTCTTCGGCGATTGCGGCGAGATCTCCGAGGATCTGCGCCCGCATCCAGGCGACGGATTCGACGCGGCCGTCGCGAACGGCCTGGAGCTTGGAATCGGCCTGCTTGAGAGCATCGGTCGCCTGCGCAAGATCGCCCTTCAGGCGCAGCGACGTTCCGCGCAGCTGCAGCGCTTGGCCATCGAGGATCACCGCCTTCTCGGCCGGACTGAGTTCGTCCGTATCGCCGGCCAGCTGCTGGCCGAGCTTCGTTTCCGAATTCAGTCGCTTGGATGCCACGGCGCTGATGACGGGAACGCCGGCCTCAGTGGCGTCGCCATCATCGGCGGCCTTGGGCATTGGCTTGTCCAGTTCCTTGAGCGCGGCGTCCGGGTGATTCTGGTTGAGCTCGTGGATCGCTCGATAGTTGCGCAGCCGCCGAGCGACGAGCGGGTCGTTACCGAGCTGCTCCGCCGCTCGTCCAAATAGCGAATCCGCCTCGGCGTAGCGGCCGAGGTTCGATCTCTGCAGCGCTTCATTGGCCAGTGCCTCCGATCGGCTGAGCGACCCCTCGCCAAGGTTGGTGACCGCGGCGAAGAATTCCGCCGCCTCGGCATAGCTGCCAGCATTGTTGCGCCGATAGGCTTCCGCAAGTGCCCTTGAGGGGTCGAGCGTTCCCGCCTGCACCCGCGCGAAGGCGCTCGGGTCGCCGGAGCCGGTCGTTGCAATCGAGACTTCGCCCTTGATCGGGCGGTCGGCAACGATGCTCCGCAAGCCCAGCTGAAGCGCGCTGTCGTACCCGGCAAGGCCCTCGGCGGCGTAAAGCTGGTTGCCCTGCACCAGCCGATAGGCGCGGTAGGCGACGTCCTCGCCCTTGATTCGGCAATCTACCGCTTCGACCTGACCAAGCTCGGCAATCCGCACCGGACTCGGCTGAGAGCAATCGGCGGTTGAATTACGGATTGCCGCGAGGCGCTGCTCGCCCGCCTGTGGACTGCGCAGCTTGTAGAGCTTGCCAACCGGCAGCGCGGCGTCCCGGCACGTTATGGAATAGCCGGTGTCGAACATGCCCGTGAGCGCCTGGTCGGTCGCGAGGCTTTGCGCAGAGCAATAGACCGTACCGGCGTTGCCGATTCGAAAGCTGTCGAGGACGCTCAGCGGTGCAGCGGGCGCCGAAGCACCGGCCGCCAGGGCCGCGAGCGTCGCGATAGCAGCAATGAGCCTGCTCAGCATCTCATCCTCCGATCATTGCGTCGGGCCATTGTCGACGGTTCCGACAGGGCCATTGCCGGCACTGTCGCTTCCGCTGGTCACAGGATCATCGACCGGCTTGCCAGAGGAAACCGGGCCAACGTTGATCGGACCGAGCCAGAAGTTCGGCGGCGAATTGGAGTCACTGCTGTCCTGATCCTGCTCATCGTCGCCTTCGACGCTGAACAGCTCGTCCATAAGCCGGTCGACGAATGTGTCGGCATGATCCTCGAACGCGACCTCGCTGGGTGGCGTCATCAGACCGACCGGACCGAGCACGTTCTCGGGCCCCGCGATCGACCCCGTCGTCGTCACCGGCGGTGGCGGCGGAGGAGGAGGAGGCGGAGGCGGCGGAGGCGGAGGCGGTGGCGGCGGCGGAGGTGGCGGCGGCGGCGGCGGAGGCGGCGGCGGCGGCGGCGGCGGCGGCGGCGGAGGCGGAGGTGGCGGAGGTGGCGGCGGTGGTGGCGGCGGCGGAGGCGGCGGCGGAGGGAGGTGGCGGCGGCGGCGGCGGCGGCGGCGGAGGCGGCGGCGGCGGAGGCGGCGGCGGAGGCGGAGGCGGCGGCGGCGGCGGCGGCGGCGGCGGCGGAGGTGGCGGCGGAGGCGGAGGCGGCGGAGGCGGCGGAGGCGGCGGCGGCGGAGGCGGAGGAGGCGGAGGAGGCGGTGGCGGAGGCGGAGGTGGCGGAGGTGGCGGCGGCGGAGGAGGTGGCGGCGGAGGCGCGCAGCCAGCCAGCGGGCAATCATTCACGGTCGAATCCGGCGTGAAGCTTCCCGACGTCGTCAGGTCGTTCTGGACGAAGAGGGGTCCGGAATCGACGACACCGTCGACGACAGCGCGGCCGAACGCGATGACGGTGGCCGGGTCGACGCCTTCGTTGACGATGTCGAGGCCACCGGAGCCAACGCTGATGCCGTCGAGCTCATCGGGTGTGCCGCTATTCTGCACGAAGAAAGTGCTGCCGAGCAGGTCGACATTGATGCCGCCCGCCTGGAGGTAGCCGGCCGGGTTGTACGGACCGTTGTTGGTCTCGAGTTCTTGCTGAGTGGCCGAGGTCGGATCCTCTTCAAGTTGCGAGATGATTGCCTGGTCGGCCACCCAGACGTTGTGCGCCGTCAGGTCCAGCGTGCCCGCGAGATCGCCGTTCACGTCGGTCATCGCGATGCTGCCGCCGGCGTCGGTGATCACTTCAATATTTTCACCAGCATTCAATGAGAGCACGTCGCTTGCGTCGGCACCGAGATATTGGACTGCACCCTGGATGAGGATCGAGGCATCCGTATTGACCGTGACCGAGGCGGTCCCCTGGCCGGGCTGGGCGCCCGTGCCTTCGATATTCACATCGCCGACGATCATGTTTGGATCAGGGCCGCCATTTGCGCCGACCGCGTTCACGACGACGTTGGTCGCGTGAATGTCGCCGGCTTCGTTAAGCTCGTACTGGCCGGCCACAGGAATGATACCGGTGTCACCAAGAAGGATTGGCTGGTCGCTGACCGCATTGAGGGTCAACAGATTCGTGACTCCCCAAACTCCGAGCGACGCGCCGTCGGCGACGTTGATGTCGCCCGAAGTAACGGTGATTTCCGGCGCGGATGCAATGCCCTCGAAATCGGCCAGGCCGCCTGCTTCAATGTCGATCTCACCCCCTACGCTCGCGTCTCCAACGGTGACGTTGAGAAGCGATTCTACGGAGAGTCTCCCGTCGACGGTGATGTTGGTGCCGATCGTCGGAACGTTGATGTTGTTGCTCGAGAATAGGCTGAGATCGCCCGCGTTGATCGTGCCAGGGCTGCAATCGCAATTGCTGCCCGCGCTGACTTCTACTGATCCGGTGCCTGCGTCGCCCTGAGCTTCGATGATCAAGCTGACGGCATTGATGTCCCCGCCATTGAAGCTCGCAACGCTGGCGTTCCCCGCAGTTGCGCTTCCAGTCGGCCCTCCCGAGGCGGTGCCGCCAGTGGCGTCCGCGTCGACCGAGCTTCCAAAATCGCTGATGTTGAGCGAACCGCCATTAACGTTGACGCTTGCCGATCCACCTGAAGCCGAGCCGCCATCGGTCGCGCCGTTCCCGCCCGCCGCTATGGTTCCCACATAGATCGCGGCCGCGCCCAGCGATCCGTTGACATCGACCGACGCTGTCCCACCGGTAGCGCTGCCGCCCGCGCCCGTGGATCCAGCGCCTCCGCCCGCTTGCGCCGCAGCCTCGAAAATACCAGTGGTGGTGAGCGACCCTCCGATGGTGATCGACGTGGTGCCCGACGTTGCGGATCCTCCATTCGCTCCGTCGCCGCCCTGCGCATAGGCGGTCATCACGAACCCAGTGCTGGTCGGGTCTGCTCCGAGCGATCCGCCGAAAGTGGCGTCGCCGTCGATCACGGCGTTGTTCGTACCGGACTGCGCGGACCCTCCGTCGCCGTCGCTGGTGGTCCCCGTGCCGCCGAGGCCGCCCAAGGCGTTGGCGGTGCCTAAATAGGTCGACGCGTCGATCGATGCGCCGCTCGCGAGGGTGAAGTCGTTCGCACCGCCTGTTGCGCTACCCCCAGCGCCGCCCTGGCCGTTGCTGCCGATGCCACCGACACCGCCGAATCCGTTCGCATGGGCGATGATGTTGCCGATGGAAACGCTGCCCTGCTCAATATCGATGTCGGTTGTGCCGCCATCTCCCTCGCCGGCGCTACCTCCGAGGGTGGAATTTCCGCCATTGCCGCCCCATCCGGGCGCGCGGAGGACAAGGTCCTGGATCGCGACGTTTATTGTGCAGGTGGACGTGCACGCGTCGACGAGGAAATCAGCCTCGCCGCCGCGCCCATAGCCGCCATTTCCGCCTGACCCGTCGCCGTTCGGCCCTCCAACTCCACCGACACCGATTGCGTAAATATCGGTTTCGCCGCCGACAGTCAGCGATCCCCCTGTGGGCATGATTTCGATCTTCGCAGAGCCGCCGTCGGAATCGCCGCCGTTCACAGAGCCGGAGCCGCCGATGCCAATTCCGTCACCGTCGGGATCGGGATTGCCGTCCGCCAACACCTGCACGTTGCCGGAGACGTTCGCTTGGCCGCCGTCGATCAGAAGGTCTGAGGTACCGCCCGACGAATAGCCGCCGTTGCCGCTGGTGCCATTGCCGCCCGTGCCGCCGGCGAAGATGCCGATGTGCGATCCGTTGAGCGAGCCCTGGATCAGCAGTTCCGAATCACCCCCGTCGCCTTCGCCGCCGTTCGCACCGTCGCCGCCTGAAGCCGACGTGTTGACGTCTGCCGCCCCGATAAGCTGGCCAGTCGGGAAGATGTTGAAAGTGGCGGTGCCGCCAAACCCGCTCCCGCCGTCCCCGGTGAGGGTGCCGGCGCCACCCTGGCCGCCAAAGGCCCAGGCGACGGATTGGACATCGGCCGTAACCTTCGTCCCGATATCGACTTCCGAATAACCTCCGGAGCCGTCGCCGCCGGTTCCGCCAGCGCCGTCCGATCCTGCGCCGCCGCCGCCGCCCGCTCCTGCGCTGTTCGCCTCAATCGAGCCGGCTGTGATCGTTCCTCCGTAGAATTCGGCATAGGCGCTGCCGCCGCTGCCTTCGCCGCCGCTGCCGCCGGTCACGCCGCCGCCGCCGAAGCCGCCGTCGCCAGCCGCGCCAAGACTGATACTGCCCGCGTTGACGGTGATCGTCGCCCCGTCAGCCAGGAAATCCGTGGCAAAGAACTCTGCCGAGCCGCCGAAGCCGGCGCCGCCGATGCCGCCGGCGCCGCTGGAATTGTCCATCCCGGCGCCGCCGATTCCGCTGGCACTCAGAATGATGTCGCCGGTCACGTCGAGCGACCCGCCCAGGCTCTGGCCCTCGCCGGTTGAGAACGCGATATAGGCATAGCCGCCCGAGCCGTCGCCGCCCTGAACCGTGCCGGAGCCGCCCTGTCCTTGGGCGAAAACGCCGAGTGAGCCGGTGTCCGTGATTCCGCCGCCGTCGATCAGCAGCTCGGCGTCGCCGCCGCTGCCTTCGCCGCCGGTGGCTCCTTGGCCGCCGAGGCCGCTCGCCTCGAGGGTGAGATTGCCGAGATTGAGCATGCCGGTCGTGACGCTGAGATCAGCAAAGCCGCCGCTGCCCAGGCCGCCGTCCCCTTGCGTGCCGGTGTCGCTAGTTCCGCCTGCTCCGCCGAAGCCCCTGGTTTCGAGGTCGAGCGTGCCGACGTTCACGCCGCCCGAGCCGACGCCGGTTCCGAAAGGATCGGAGTAGGAGAAGTCCGCGGACCCGCCGTAGCCGGCACCCCCGAGACCGCCGGTCTGCCCGTTTACCCCTGCGCCGCCAGCGCCTCCATCGCCTTCGCTCTCCGCGATGACCAGGTCGAAGTTGAGACTTGCGGGTCCCTGGACCTCGACTGAGATTCCGCCTGGACTGAACGTCTCCACAATTTGGTGTGCGCGGCCGCCGTCGCCTTCGCCTCCGGTTCCTGGTGCAATGCTGTCGCCATTGCCGGCCCCGCCTGTGCCGCCTAGCCCGATTGACGTGAGAAGGAGGCTGCTTCCTTTGATCGTTACGGCCGTTCCGAGTTCGCTGTTTTCCCAGGCTCCGATTTTTACGACGCCGCCTTGGCCCAGTCCGCCATCGCCGCCAAGCCCGAACCCCGCAGCCCCGCCAATCCCGCTCGCCGAGATGAAGGCCGAGGTTCCGAGGTCGATCGTGCCGTCATAGCCGTAGATTTCGGAATCCCCGCCGTAACCGGCGCCGCCCGACTGGCCCTCGCCCCCCTCGCCGTCGGCGTCGAGGTTTGTGACGCTTCCGAAGGTGATCGTGCCCGGCCCGTTCGAAGAAACGAAAATTCCTCCGCCCTGGCCAGTGCCACCTTGCTGGCTAGTGGGCGTAAAGAACCCTTCGTAGCTTCCGCCGATTCCGATCGCTTCAACAAGCGACTCGCCGGTGAAGTCGATCGAGCCATCGGTGACGGAGATGTTGACGGTGCCGCCATAGCCGGTGCCCCCGCTCACCCCGTCAGTGAAGGAGGCTCCGCCAACGCCGGCGGCATTGGCATTGAGCGTGCCGTCGACGGTGACCGATCCGCCTCCGTCGGCATTGATGTTGATCGTTCCGCCGTAGCCTGCGCCCGCGGCATTGTCGGCATTGCCGGGACCGCCCTGAGCGGAGACGTCGATCGTGAGGTCAGCTGTCGATATCGTGCCCCCGTTGGCTGCAATATTCACCGTGCCTGCGAAGGTGTCGGTGCCATAGACTTCAACCCCCGGGAACTGGTCCGCCTGGAGGAAAGTCGTCCCGGCGATGTCGAGGATTCCGCCGCCGGACGCGTCCAAATTGATTGCCTGGCCTTCGCTTCCATGGCCTTCGGCCGCAAGAACAACGTTTCCGCCGATCGAAAGCGTGTTGCCGCTGGTGGCCGAAAGAGTGACGCCCGCGTTGTAGGAATAGAGTGTGACGTCGCTGTCGAAGGTGAGATCGCCATCGTCCGTTTCAGCCTTCAGATCGCTGTTCGCAAGCGCGTCGACTGATGAAGTGAAATGACCGCCGGTGATGATCATCGCCGCGTTGCTCGTCGTGTCGGGGGTCTGCCAGCACTGCGAGCAACCAGTAGGGGCCCAGCCGGACGAGAGGATGATCTGTCCGTTCTGAACGGACGCATCGGTCGCTGCATCGAAGCCGATGTTGCCGCCCAGAAGCATCGTCATCGCCTGGTTCTTGGGGACTGCCGCCATGTAGATGCTGTGATTGTCGCCGGCAGTCACATTCGCCGGTCCGCCCGTCGTGCCGGTGTGGACGATGCCGTTCACATCGCCGGTGCCGACGTCGACGGCGACGTCGAACAGCCCTTGACTGAACGACATCGTCATCGCTTCGCCGGCTATGTAGGCGGCTGACCCGTTCACTTCGACCGTTCCGGCCTGTTCGATCCGCGGGGCGATCAGCGCGACATAGCTGTTCTGCTGAAGTGCGTGGATCGTCGCGGTATCGGCGATCGAGATCTTCGAGGTCGGATTGGTCGCGACGTTGCCGTGGCCGACGCTGATATCGAAGCTGCCGTCGGCGTTCACGCTCCAGCTGTCAGGATCGGCTGTGGTGAGCAGGAGGCTTCCGACATCGATGACGGCGCCGGCGCCGATGAGAATTCCCCCCGGGCTGTAGAACCAGATCCTTCCGCCCGTCGTGTTTCCACCTTCAAGCGTCGAAAGGATCGTCCCGTTGAGCTCGATCGCGCGGTTCGGGTCGGTGGGAACGATCCGGTTGAGGACGGTATAATCGGTCACTCCGCTGGTGCTGGTGAAGGTCGCAGTGTCGCCGCTCGGAAGGAAGTTGATTGGGTCCGTGGTTCCAGTGGTCGTATCGTATGGCGCCCAGTTGATCGTCGCCGTGTCGCTTCCGATCGTGATCGTCTCGGAGCCGACGACGGGATTGGTAATGCGGCTGTAGACGACGGTACCGGAACCGGTGGTCGGATCGCCCTGAAAAGCACCGGGAGCAGCCTGCGCGCGCGCCTTTTGCGGAGAGAGTGCAGCAGTGGCGAGCGCGATCGACGCGCACGAGATGAACAGCTTCTTGCGGATCGCCCGATACGCGGGCTGCGATGGGGAATTCATCGGAAGCTCCAAGGCCAGAGGCGGGTGGTAAGCGAAATGAGGAAGCGCGGGTCAGGCTTTCTGTTATCGATTCCAACGCGAGACAGCGGAACCGCGAGCGCGGCATCAAGCGTGAAGCGGTCGAACGTGACGCGCGCCCCGCCGCCAACCGAGTCGAGGTGGTTCGAACCGGGGATGATGAACAGCTTGTCGAGATTATGGACCCAGGCGTGGTCCCAGAAGCCATAGGCTTCGACCGCCGGCCTGTTGCGCGCCGATTGCGTCCGCTTGCCGAAGCGGATCTCGGCCTGCGTTCCATAGCCCCGATCACCAAGCAGGGTGCCGGGGTCATAACCGCGTCCGATGGTGTAATTGCCGGCTGAAAACTCCTCGAAGCTAAGGAGCGGTTTCCACGCATATTGCAGCCGCGCGCCGAGCGCCAACGTCAGCTTCGGAAGAGGCCGAACTTCGCCGTAGCCTGTGTAGCGAAAGACGGTGGCATCCGACTGACCCTCAACGCGGCTCGGTGGAACCTCGCCGGGCCCGAGGCAATCGGCGCCGAGCGGGCCGCAATCATGAGTCGCCCCGAAGATATGCATGCCCTGGCGCAGCTCGAGGACGGCGAGGAAGCGCCACGTCGGATCGTTGGCCACAGCGCCATCGAGGTCGCTTGCCGCTGAATCGATGCCGAGCCGAATGTAACCGACTCTCAGACGGTCGCGGGTCAGCTTGATCCCGTCGAGGTTCACGTCCTGGTTCACATAGTCGATGCCGGCCGCGCCACGGATCGTTTCGGACTGACGGCGAACGAATGGAAACCCGACCTCGATCGTGTCCAGCAGCGTCTTCGCAAGGACATGTGAATCCGGAATGGACGGCCTCGCCCAGGCGTAGGTGAAGTTGTCGCTGAAGGTTAGGCCCTCGGGGCCGAGACGGAAGTCGTGACCGACTTGCAGCGTTTGCTGCTCGTGAAGATCGGGCGTGGTGAAGAAACCGAGTATCGTTCGGTCCCCCAGCCCCGTGAGGCCGAAGAATTCCGCGCGGACCAGCCCGCCCCATGGACCAAGCTCCTCCGAGCCGCCGTTCTGGATGTTGAGGTCGACATAAGCCGGCGTGTGCTGGACGGTGACGTCGCCGACCACCTCGCCCGGGCTCGTCCCGGCCGGGCGAAGCGTCAGGCGAACGGTGTAGCCAGGAAGGTCGCTTGCGAGCAGTAGATAGCGCTCGGCGTCGAAGCGGTTGAAGACCGGCTCCTTGGTCAGCTGGTTGAGATAACCGGCGATGATCCGTTCGGCGCCGGTTGCGTTGCCGCGTACGCGCACTTGCTTCAAATGCGCCATCAATACTCGGAAGTGGACGGTGCCGTCGGTGATGTTCTGCTGCGGCACCTGGACGGCGGCAATGTAGCCGGCGTTGCGCAGGATCGTGCCGGCGCGATCGCGGATCTCGCATACCACCGAGATCGGCACGTCGTGACCGAGGTAGGGCGTCCATGCGCTCGCCAGCTGATCGCGCGTCAGTCCCTCCAAGCCGTCGAATTGGGCGCCGCGAAGGATGAAGTGGATCGATCGATATTCGGCGCCGTCCAGCGCGCACGGCGCTCGTTCGACACCGCCTTCCACTTCCAGCCTCGGCGGCTGGAGCGGTGGGCGTGGCGTGACCGGGCGGGTTACCTCCTCGCGGGTGGGCGGAGTGACCCTGGGTATTGTCGGGGGCGGCGGGGCCTGCGCGAGCGCCGGAACGGGAGGTGCGACGAGAATTGCCGACGCGAGCAGGCGCGCGAAACGGCTGCGTCCCCCACACGCAATCCCCTGCAGTCGCGCAGCATCGAATTTCACTCGGGGCGCCCCTTTCCCCGTCACATATTCCGAGTCGGAATTGCTGGAATTAGAGCAATTTACCGCACTGGCGGCAACTCATATTTAACCTTGTTTATTCTTTCGGGTTTTTCCGCGGTCCTGGACCCGCGAATTTAATTGGAGCCGTCGCGCGCCTTCGCGCATTGGATCGAAACGATGGCGAAACGGGACGAGTCAAATCGAACTTAGGGTGCCATGGTGGGCGCCCTGGGCGCTGCTCGCAGTCGCTGTGACGTCGTTACTGACGATCGCCGCGACGCTCCGCGATATCCTCTAGGCGTGGCCGCCGCGCTTCCGCCGCCGAAGGCGCCCCAAGCGGCAATCGTCGTCACTGGGAAAGCGCTCCCGGAAGCGAAGTCCGAACGCGTCTACGACGTGCAGCGCATATCGCGGCGCCAGATCGAACAATCGCCGACGCACGAGCTCGATCAGCTCCTCAAGGACATCCCCGGACTCGAACTGTTTCGCCGATCCGATGCTCGAAGCGGCCATCCCACGAGCCAGGGCGTGACGCTGCGTTCTCTCGGCGGGAATGCGTCGAGCCGCGCCTTGCTGGTCCTCGATGGAGTGCCCCAGGCGGATCCCTTTGGCGGATGGGTGAACTGGCCGGCGTACGATCCCGGCGATCTGTCCGAGATTCGTGTCGTTCGCGGCGGCGGAAGCGTAACCAACGGCCCTGGAGCGCTTGCCGGCACAATCGAGATGACCAGCCGCTCAGATGCCGGCCTAGCGGGAGAGGTCGACGGCGGAAGCAGGGAATCGCTCGAAGCTCGCGGGCGCGTCGGAATCGAGGTTCGAGGCGGTCTTCTCAGCCTTTCCGCACGAGGGGAGCGAAGCGACGGGTTCGTGCCGATCACCCAAGCGACTCGCGGTCCGGCCGACGAACCGGCGCCCTATCGCGAGTGGAGCAGCCGTGGACGCTGGGTCGCGGCGGTCGCAAGCGAGGTCGAACTGCAGGCCAGCCTCGAGGGGTTTCACGACTTGCGCACGCGCGGTACCGACTTCACCGAAAACCGAACCAATGGAGCGGACGCGTCGATTCGCCTGGTCGGGCGCGGTTCATGGAAGTGGAGCGCTCTAGCTTATTGGCAGTGGCGAAACCTGATGAGCAGCTTCGCCAGCGTGACTGTCGGGCGAAGCGAAGCGAACCGCGTCTCGCTGCAATATTCGGTTCCCTCACACGGGCTCGGCGGAGCCCTCGAGCTGCGTCCGCCGATGCCCAACCGAATCGAGCTTCGGCTCGGTACCGACACGCGTCGAACGACCGGAGAATCGCGTGAATTCTTTTCCTATGTCGATGGTGATCCCACGCGCCGACGCGCCGCCGGCGGCGAGAGCTGGACCGCTGGCCTCTATGCGGAAGCGACAGCGCAGCTTGCCGATGTGGTGCTGACAAGCGGCGCCCGAATCGACCGCTGGAGCATCACCAACGGCCATCTCTTCGAACAGTCGATCGCCACTGGAGCCATGCTCACCGACACGAACGATCCCGCGCGCAGCGGCTGGCTTCCGACCGCCAGGGGCGGCGTGACCGCTCCGTTCGGCGGCGGCTTCAGCCTGCGCTCGGCCGCCTATCTCGGCTGGCGCTTGCCGACGCTCAACGAGCTGTTCCGGCCCTTCCGCGCGGGCAGCGACGCGACCGCCGCAAATCCGGACCTCGATCCCGAACGGCTTGCCGGCTTAGAGGCTGGCTTCGAATATGCACACGGACCACTCCATCTTTCGCTGACAGCTTTCGTCAACCGGCTGAAAGACGCGATTGCGAACCTGACCTTGGGGCATGGCCCGGGCAATTTTCCGGGCGTTGGTTTCGTCGCTGCAGGGGGCACCTTCTTCCAGCGCGAGAATGTCGACGCGGTGAAGGTGCGGGGCGTCGAAGCTTCGGCCGATTGGTCCAACGGGCCCTGGTTCGTCCGCGCCGGCGCGAGTCTTACCCACGCGCGCATGGAGGGGAGCGGTCCGGCAATGTTCCTTAACGGTCTTCGCCCGGCGCAAACGCCGAATTTCGGCGGCACGCTTGCGATCGGCTGGGATGCGCAGGGGAAGGGGGCTGAGCTTGTCCTTCGCCGCGTTGGATCGCAGTTCGACGATGATCTGAACACGGATGTGCTAACGGGAGCGACCACGCTCGATGCTTATGTTTCATGGCCGTTGGCGCACCGTCTTCAGCTGGTCCTTCGGGCGGAGAACCTCACGAATGCGCTCGTCATGGCGGGGATCAACGGCGACGGCTCGGTGGAGCGCTCGACGCCGCGCACGTTGTGGATCGGGCTGAGGCTGCGTTGACTTTCTTGGCCATCAGCGCCCCGAGCGCTCCCCCGATCAGGAAAGTCGTGAACAGGCACGTGCTGACTAGCTGATTCCGGAACCCGAGTTAGTGCGGGGGACGGCCGTCGCTCCAGGTTCCGAGCATGCAATAAATTCGATCTGTTCCTAACCTCTATCAGCATTGTGAACCGAGCCGAACTGTCGGCGTTACGATGTTGCCAGCCCGGCAATTGGGAGACCTTGAACGATGGCAACGAACAGGAGCGGCGGATCCAAGCGCGGATTTGCAGCGATGGACCCCGCCAAGCAGCGCGAAATCGCGAGCAAAGGCGGCAAGGCAAGCCGCGGCGGCGGACGCAAGAGCAGCACCCGCCGCTAAGATAGCGATTTCTCGAGCCAGCGCCGGGCGCGAACCCGCTTTCGCACGGCGCTTCATTGGAGGCGCCGGGCGCGCAACGACCACAGGCTCGTCGCGTTGAATGGCCGTGGCCTACCGAACCGACATCAGCACGCGCGACCGTAGCGGCGCGATTGCGGCGGTGATCGCCATCCACTTGCTGCTTCTGCTCATGTTGCTCCATCTGAATGGCGCTGGGGAGCTGCCGTCGGCCGACAGCGTCCTTAAAGTGCTCAATTTGAGCCCGCCGCCTCCACCCCCGCCGCCGCCTCCTCCTCCCCAGCAGAAGATGCAGCCGAAGCCGAAGGAGAAGGAGGGCGGTTCGGCGCCGCCGAACATCAAAAGTCAGGCAACGCCGGTGGAAGCGCCCAAGCCGCAGATCGTCATCCCGCCAATGCCGCAGATCGCTTCGAGCGAAACGCCGCGCGAGGGGACGCAGGTCACGCAGGGCGCCGCACCTTTCGCCGGTCCAGGGAGCGGCGCCGGCGGTACCGGGAACGGCACCGGCAGCGGATCGGGAGGCAACGGCCCGGGAGGCGGCGGCGATAATGGCGCGGTGGAGCCGCCGCATCTTGTTACACCTGTTCTTAATGGGCGCGATTTCGAGCGTGACCTGCTCGAGCAATGGCCGTCGGGGGCGACGATTTTCCTGCGCCTTCGAGTTGATGCTCGCGGCTATGTTACCGAATGCGCCGTCGACCACGGTAGCGGCGTGGCGTCGATCGATTCCACAATTTGCAACATCGCACACGACCGGCTCCGCTTCCGTCCCGCGGTCAACCGAAACGGACAGGCGGTTGCAGGATGGTTCGGATACGCGCAACGAGCGCCGCGATAGAACCAAGGGAATCACATGATCGAAGCGGAATGGTGGGAATATGATTCGATGGACGAACTCGCGGACGCCGTCGCGGGCGACATCGGGTTCATCGTCCAGAGCGCAGTCGACGCGCGCGATGCGTCGCTCATTGCAGTGCCCGGCGGGAAGACCGGGCCGGCGGTGCAGAAGAGGCTCGCGAAGCAGAAGCTGCCGTGGAAGAAAGTGACGATCATCCCGACCGACGACCGGCTGGTTCCGGTCGATAGCGCTCTTTCGAACGTGCGCGAGCTGGCGCGAGCGTTTCTGCCCTTGGGGGCGCGTGTCGTACCGCTGACCAGCGAAGCGGCCGAGGATTATAAGCTCGCCGGCAACGCCGCCGATGCGCGCTTGCAGGATCTGCCCTGGCCGCCCGATCTCGTTTGGCTCGGGATGGGGGCCGATGGACATACGGCGTCGATCTTCAAGGGACCCGATTTACAGGCGGCGCTCGATGCGCCCAAAGCGCGGCGGGCGATTGGAGTCCTACCCGATCCGCTGCCGGCAGAGGCTGAGGTGGCCCGAGTGACCCTCACGCGCGCGGCGATCCTGTCCGCGCGGACGGTGCTGATCACGATCACCGGGCCGGAGAAGCGCGACGTGCTCGAGCAAGCGATCGCCGACGGGCAGAGCTCCAGGGTTCCGATCGGAAGAGTGCTCGCCGAGGTGGATCAGCCAATCGACATCCACTGGTGCCCGTGATCGGCTAGATTTCTTCCAGCCGCCGTCCCGCGGTCTCTTTGAGGAAGAGCAGTGAGACGAGGAGGGAAATAAAGGTGAAGATCATTGGGTACCAGAGGCCCGCGTAGATATTGCCGGTGATGGCGACGATCGCGAAGCTCGTGACCGGGAGAAATCCGCCGACCCAGCCGGTGCCGACATGGTAGGGGAATGACATCGCCGTGTAGCGGATTCGCGTCGGAAACATCTCGACGAGGGCGGCGGCCTGGGGACCGTAGAGCGCAGTAGCGGCGACGACGAAGGCGAGCAGGATGACGATCAGGAGCGTCATGTTCATCTCGCTCGGGTCAGCCTCTTTTGGATAGCCTGCGGCGAGCAGCTCGGTGCCGAGCGCTTCGGCGGTCTTCGCCTTGGCAGCCTTGAGCTCGGCGGCTCCAAGCCCATCGCCACCCTTCACCGGCACGGCCTCGGTTCCGATCACGACGCGCGTGCTGGCGTCGGCCGACGGCCGCGTCGTGAAGGATATTCCGCGCGTTACCAGCGCACTTTTGGCGATGTCGCATGCGCTGGTGAACTTCGCTGTGCCGACCGGATCGAACTGCGCACTACATGTCTTCGGGTTCGTGATGACGATTACCGGCGTCGAGCGCTCAGCCTCGACGAGCGCCGGGTTCGCCGCAGATGCGATCCAGTGCGATGCGGGGAAGTAGAGGACCAACGCGAGCGCCATTCCTCCGATCATCACGAACTTGCGCCCGAGCCGGTCGCTGAGCCACCCGAAGAAGACGTAGAGCGGCGCGCTCACGACGGTCATCACGATCAGCAGCAGGTCCTTGGTCTCGGCGGGAACGCCGAGCGACTTTTCGAGGAACACCTGCAGATAGAAGAATGCAAAGTACCAGACCGCGCCCTGCGCGCACATGATTGCGAAGAAGGCGATCAGCACGCGCTTCACATTGCGCCATTGGCCGAACGCCTCGCGAAGCGGGGTGTGGCTAACATCGTCTTCTTCCTGGAGTTTCGCGAAATGCGGGCTCTCCGCGAGCTTGGCGCGCATCCACACCGACGTGACGAGCAGCGCCGCGGAGACCAGAAACGGAATCCGCCAGCCCCATTGGGCGAATGCATCCTCGCCGATCATGTTGCGGGTCGCAACGATGACCAGAAGCGCGGCGAGTAGTCCGAAGGAGGCTGAGGACTGAATCCAGCCGGTCGCTGCGCCGCGCTTGTTGGTCGGCGCGTGCTCGGCAACGTAGATCGCCGCGCCACCATATTCGCCGCCGAGTGCGATCCCCTGGAGGATTCGGAGCGCGATCAATAACGTCGGCCCCAATGTTCCCGACTGGGCGTAGGTTGGAAGGAAGCCGATCAGGAAGGTCGAGGCGCCCATGAGGCTGACGGTGATGAGGAACGCGCCCTTGCGCCCGAGGCGGTCGCCGACAACGCCGAAAATGAGCGCTCCGAGCGGCCGGAACGCGAAGCCGGCGGCGAACAGCCCCAGCGCGGCGATCAATGCAGGAGTCGGGTCGAGCCCTGCGAAGAACACGTGCGAGATGACAGGTGCCAAGCTTCCGAAGATGAAGAAATCGTACCATTCGAAGGCGGTGCCGGCCGAGGAAGCGATGATGACCCGCGCCATCGACCACGGTTTGCGATCAGGATGTTCGGCTACGGTCGCCATTTCCGCTCCCCCTCAGTCATGAGGGATAGCGGCGGACCCGTTCTACGCAAGGGACCGCGATAGCACTGGCGATTCACGAACGCTGACCGTAAAAGGGCCTGTCGGTGGGGCAGTGCTTAAGGTGTCGCATTCCGGGGAGTTGTCCCATGGCCGACGTTCGTACCGACTATATGCCGCTCGAGGAATTCAAGCATCGGGCGATCCAGGCAATCAGGCGCGGCGACCAACCGCTTCCCAAGAAAGTCATCCCGATCGAGGTCGCGTTCAGCAGCTTCGACAAGTTCGTGCATGATGTCGCATACGCCCTTCGCCACGAAGTCGTGTATCGCAGTGACGGTGGCCATTTTGCGCGAGGGTTCGTGCAGGCCAGCGGCGACCTTGCCGGAATTCATGAGGTCCTTCGAAAGAGCGAGACTTGGCCCGGTGTGCAGATTTGCCTAACGGCGCTCTTCTTCCGCAGAAGTCACGCAGATCCCACCATGCGCTGGGCCATGAGCGTCCGGTTCCTTCCGCGAACGATCACCATCGACCCCGACGAGGATACGATCATTCACGCGCGCTCGGACGTGATGAGCGATCTCGAGAAGGGTCTTGCGCAAAAGGTGCTCGACTCGGTGATGACAGCGGTCGAGGGCTCGGCCTGGAACCCACCGAACAAGTGGGGCAGCGACCGGGTGAAGCGCATCCGCGACTGGATCACGCTGGCAAATCGTGTCGGATATCCGGCCAATCTCAACTTATGGTATTACGATCGCCGCGCCGCATGGTGGTATTGCCGGTGGGAAACGACGGACTCCGAACGCGGGCGGATGACTGCGGGAACCGGTGGCAAGATGCCTTTCGACGGCGGCACTGCCGGGGTCAGCGGACCGTGGCGCCATTACCCCTTCAAGGACGCGGTCGCGGCATGCAGAAGCGCCGATCCCGATGATTGCGTTGCCAAGGCGGGCAACATCATGCGCGTCGCCGAGAGCGACATCTTCCAGACGATCTCGGACCTCAATCATGAGGTCAATCGGCTCGCTCCAGCGGCAAACCTCAGCGATCCGAAGTCGATGCTCCACCCGGTATCGAGCATGAAGGGGGCCGCCTCGGACGCGACCGGTCCGAGTGTCAGTGCGTTTCTCAAGCACTTCAAGAGCCTGCTCGAGGACGAGACGACGCTCTATGCGACGTACATG
The DNA here is from genome assembly GCA_963831485.1 of uncultured Alphaproteobacteria bacterium. Classification (GTDB taxonomy): domain Bacteria; phylum Pseudomonadota; class Alphaproteobacteria; order Sphingomonadales; family Sphingomonadaceae; genus Sphingomicrobium. The sequence goes on along the minus strand of CAWHQE010000019.1, from coordinate 419,788 downwards.
CGGTACCAGCAGTCCTACATGACCTTCTGGCAATAAGGCTGATCAGTCGATCTTTCTGATCGTCTCGTCGAAGTGGGCGACGGTAATTCCAAATCTTGTGATCTTGATCTGGTCGTGGACTTCGGTGGCGCTGACGGGAGTCAGTAGCTGGTCGAAGTTGAGATGGTTCGTCGCCGTGTAGCGAATTCGAATGCCTTCCTTCGTGACATCGACCCGAACCGGGCTCGCGGCGTCGGTCAGCGTTCCTTCGAAGCGGTTCGGCCCTGACTGCCGCATGCGCCAGAAGCGAGTCCGCGGCGGCTTTCCGGGCTCGTGAACCATCTGTTCAAGGATCAGCGAATTGCCGTCCTGCCGACCGACGCTGTCGACGGTCATCTTCTTGGCCGACTGGAAGATGATCTTCAGCATGCCTTCGCCGTGCGTCTTGCCGCGGAAGAAATCGACGGGATTGAACGCCGCGTGCACCGGCGCTGCAGCGATCAGCACGACCGCTGCTGCTGCGGGCCAGGCCCTCATTGGCGCCCCGCGAGCAGTGCCTCGACGATGGTCGGATCCGCGAGCGTGGAGATGTCACCGAAGCCTCCACTCGCCCCGTCGGCGATCTTGCGGAGGATGCGACGCATGATTTTGCCCGAACGAGTCTTCGGAAGCGCGGGCGTGAAGTGGATCTTCTCGGGCGCAGCGAGTGCGCCGATGTCGTGGCGGACTTCCTGGACGAGCTCCTTGCGGAGCCTATCGTCGCCTTCCTCGCCGGCATTCAAGGTCACGAAGGCGTAGATCGCCTGCCCCTTGATCTCATGTGGGTAGGCGACGACCGCCGCCTCGGCGACCTTTGGATGCGAGACGAGCGAGCTTTCGACCTCGGCAGTGCCGATACGGTGGCCGGAAACGTTGATCACGTCGTCGACGCGGCCCGTGATCCAATAATAGCCGTCCTCATCGCGACGGCAGCCGTCGCCAGTAAAGTAGAGGCCGGGATAGGCTTTGAAATAAGTCTCGAAGAACCGGCCGTGGTCGTTCCACACAGTGCGCATCTGGCCCGGCCAGGAGGAGGCGAGGCACAGATTGCCGCTCGCGGGACCTTGGAGCTCATTATGGTTGGGATCGACGAGCAATGGCTTCACCCCGGGTAAAGGCTTTGTGGCCGAACCTGGTTTCATTTCCGTGGCACCGGGGAAAGGCGAAATCAGGATTCCGCCGGTCTCGGTCTGCCACCAAGTGTCGACCACGGGACAGCGGTCATCGCCGACAACGCGCCAATACCATTCCCACGCTTCGGGATTGATTGGCTCGCCCACGGTTCCGAGAAGGCGCAGGGAATTGCGCGTGTACCGCTTCACGGGCTCGTCGCCTTCGCGCATGAGCGCGCGGATCGCGGTCGGGGCGGTGTAGAAGATCGTCACTCCGAGCCGGTCTACGGTCTCCCAGAAACGGCTAAAATCAGGGTAATTGGGGACTCCGTCGAACATGACGCTGGTAGCGCGCATGGCGAGCGGCCCGTAGACGACATAGCTGTGGCCGGTGATCCAGCCGATGTCGGCGGTGCACCAGAAGATATCGTCGGAACGATAGTCGAAGATCCAGCCGAAGGTGGTCGCTGCCCAGGTCGCATAGCCGCCGGTCGTGTGGACGACGCCCTTCGGCTTCCCGGTCGACCCCGAGGTATAGAGGATGAAGAGCGGGTCTTCGGCGTTCATGATCTCGGGATTGCAATCGGTCGAAAGCTGTTCGCGCACGTCCGAGTAGCGAATGTCGCGCCCGTCCTTCATCGGGACCTCGGCGCCGGTGCGGGTGACGACGATGACGGTCGGGACGTCGCGCGTTTCCAGGGCCTCGTCGACGTTGCGCTTGAGCGGTATCTTCTTGCCGCCGCGCACGCCTTCGTCGGCCGTGATGACCGCGCAGGCGTCGCAATCTAAAATCCGTCCTGCGACGCTTTCAGGCGAGAAGCCGCCGAAGATGACGGAATGGATTGCTCCGATCCGGGCGCAGGCGAGCATTGCTGCGGCCGCTTCCGGGATCATCGGCATGTAGATCATCACTCGGTCGCCGCGTCCCACGCCGCGCTGCTTGAGAAGGTTCGCGAACCGGCAGGTTTCTTCGTAGAGCTGTCGATAAGTCAGGCGGTGGCCCTGGCCGGGCTCGTCGGCTTCGAAGATCAGGGCGGTTCTCTCGCCATGCTCCGCGAGGTGCCGGTCGAGGCAATTGACCGACAGGTTCAGCTCCCCGTCGGCGTACCACTGAATGTGGAAATCGTCTTCGGCGAACGACCAGTCGCCTGCCTTGGTCGGGAACTTGTTCCAGGTGAGGCGGCGCGCCTGGTCGAGCCAGAAGCGGTCGGGATCGGAATTGGCGAGGTCGTTAAGCTCGGCGAGCTCGGTCGGGCCGATCCGGGCGTTGAAATCCGATGGAACTGGATGCACGGCTTCGGCCATCAATCACTCCTGGGTGACTTGTTCCAGTACGCGCTGCGCTTGAACTAGATGCGGTCGGTCGACCATTTTTCCGCCGACCGACAGAACGCCTGCGTTGGGTTGAGCTTCGAAGGCGGCGACAATTTCTTCTGCGTGGCGTACCTCTTCATCGGACGGTGTGAACGCCGCATTGATGACTTGCACCTGTGCCGGATGGATGGCGAGCTTGCCCGTGAAGCCTTCCCGGCGTGCCGCCTCGGCTTCCGAACGCAGGCCCTCTCCGTCCTTGAAATCCGCGAACACCCCATCGACCGGCTGGACGCCGGCGGCGACCGCGCCGGCGAGGCACAGCGAGCGTGCGAGCCGGTAGGTGAAACTGAGCTCTCCGCTTGCGTCATATTTCGATGAGGCGCCGAGCGCTGCGGAGAGATCTTCCGCGCCCCAACTCATGGCGGCGAGCGGTGACTTGGGGTCTCGATAAGAGAGGAGTCCAAACAGGCTCGAAGCCGTCTCGGTCACGATCGCGTGGATCGGGATGTTTCCGGTGCGGTGGGCGAGCTCAGTCACGTCGGCGCCGCTCTCCGCCTTTGGAAGAACGATTTCGTGGATCTCGGCGACGCCGATGAGGTGCAGGTCGTCCTTGTGGAAATCGCTCCCGATTGGGTTGATCCGAATCCACCACTGCGGCCCTTTGGAACGCTTCGGGAGCTCCTTCAGCTGCTCGCGCGCGGCACTCTTGTGGGCCGGCGCGACGCTGTCCTCGAGGTCGAAGATGATCGCGTCCGCCTCGCTCTCGAGCGCCTTGGCGATCTTCTTCTCACTGTCGGCGGGAACGAAGAGCCAAGAGCGCGGGTGCATCAAGCGGGTGCCTTCAGGATCAGCGCGGTGCGGGTGCACTCACAGACCAGCTCGTCGCGCTGGTTGAAGCTGCGATGCGCCCAGGTGACGATTCCGGCATTCGGGCGCGACTTGCTCTTGCGGACGGCGATGCATTCGGATTCGCAATGAAGCGTATCGCCGACGAACACAGGATGAGGGAATTTCAGCTGGTCATAGCCGAGGTTGGCGACCAGCGTGCCGAGCGTGGTGTCATGGACGCTAACTCCGACGAGCAGGCTGAACGTGAAGCAGCTGTTGACGAGAGGCTTGCCGAACTCGGTTTTGGCGGCGGCTTCATAATCGAGGTGGAGCGGCTGCGGATTGTGCGTGAGGGTCGTGATCAGGATGTTGTCGGTCTCGGTCACGGTACGCGTGATCGCGTGAGCGACCTTGTCGCCGACCTGCCACTCATCGAAATAGCGCCCCGCCATTGCTGCTTCCTAGGCAGGGAGCAGAAGCTCGGCAACGGCTTCGGTGATCGCGTCGCCGTCGAGCCGGTAGGCGGCGTAGAGATCGGCAAGATTCCCGGTCTGGCCAAACTTCTCGACACCGAGCGGCGCCACGCGCTGACCGAGGACTCCGCCGAGCCATGAGAGCGAAGCCGGAGCGGCGTCGGTCATGGTGACAAGGCCAGCGCCGCGCGAGAGGCGCGAGAGAAGCTGTTCGACGTGGCTCGGCGTGCGTTTGCCCTGCCAACGCGCCGCCTGAGCGGCCGTCCATCCGCGGTGGAGCAGGTCGGGCGAGGTGACCGACAGGAGGCCGAGCCCCGGCACATCCTGGCTCAGCTCTTCCCAGGCGGCGATCGCTTCGGGCATGACCGCGCCCATCGCGACGATTGCCGCTTCACCATGTTCGCCGGGCTCGCGCAGCCAATATCCGCCTGAAAGGGCAGCCTCGCGCCAGCTGTCGTCGCTGCGTTCGACCTGGTCGATGCTGCGGGTCGAGAGACGGAGGTAGGTGCTCTCGCCGGAGGGATCGTCGATGAGGCGGAAGGCTTCTTCCATCATCGCCGCGAGCTCGTCGGCATATGCCGGCTCGTAGTGGCGAATGCCGGGTTGGCCGAGCGCGATCAGCGGCGGATTGATCGACTGGTGCGCCCCGCCTTCAGGCCCGAGCGTAATCCCGCTCGGCGTCGCGACGAGGAGGAATTGCGCGTCCTGGTAACAGGCATAGTTCAGTGCATCGAGGCCGCGGGCGATGAACGGGTCGTAGAGCGTTCCGACCGGGAAAAGGCGCCGGAAGAATAGATCGCCGGCGAGACCCGCTGCGGCGAGCATCAGGAAAAGATTGCTTTCGGCGATTCCGAGCTCGATGTGCTGCCCTCTATTTCCTCCAGACCATTTTTGCGCGGAGGCAATTTTTGCTTTAGCGAAGACGTCGGGCATTTCGCTTCGGCGAAAGAGCCCGCGCTGGTTCACCCAAGCGCCGAGGTTGGTCGAAACGGTCACGTCGGGCGAGGTGGTGACGATCCGGTCTGCCAGGGGACCGCCGGCTTTCGAGAGATCGAGCAGGATCCGCCCGAACGCCGCCTGGGTCGATTGTTCTTCGCCAGCAGGCGCTGGGATTGCGGGAATCGAGACCTCGCCGAACGACCGCGGGCGCTTCTCGCGTAGGATTCGGGCGCGCTCGATCGCCGCTTCGAGGCCGGGGCGGGCATTGTCGCCAACGCCTTCGAGCGGCTCCCATTCATGGCCTTCGCGAACGCCCATGGTCTCGCGCAATGCAGCGGTCTGAGTCGGGTTCATGAGGCCCGCGTGATTGTCCTTGTGGCCGGCGAAGGGGAGGCCGAAGCCCTTGATCGTCCAAGCGATAAAGAGGGTGGGGACATCGTCCTGCGCCGCGTCGAACGCCTCGACCAGGCTGTCCATGCAATGGCCGCCCAGATCGGTGAAGAGGGAGGCGAGCCTGGTGTCGTCATATTCCTTGAGGAATGAGGATTCATTCTTTCCGAGCTCCGCTTCGATCCGAGCTCGCCACGCCGCGCCGCCTTGATAATGAAGCGCCGAAAGCTCTGCATTCGACAGCTTTTCGAACCAGCCCTTGAGCGCAAGATTGCTCTCGAGTGCGCGGCGAAGCTTCTTGCCGTAACGAAGCTCGACGACGCGCCAATTGCAGCTTCGGAAGATCTCGTCGAAGCGCTCGAACATGCGGTCGGCGCTGGTCGAGTCGAGGCTCTGGCGGTTGTAGTCGACGATCCACCACAGGTTGCGGACGTCGTGCTTCGCGCCCTCGATAATGGCTTCGTAGATATTGCCCTCGTCGAGCTCGGCGTCGCCGATCAGAGCGACGAAGCGGCCGCGGTCGGCCCCGTCCATCAATTCATGCGCGGTGAGATAATCCTGGACGAGGCTGGCGAAGAGCGTGATGGCGACCCCGAGGCCGACCGAGCCGGTGGAGAAGTCGACCGGGATCTTGTCCTTCGTCCGGCTCGGATAGCTTTGGGCGCCGCCGAAACCGCGGAAGTTCTGCAGCGCGCCGCGCGATTGCGAGCCGAGCAGATAATGGATCGCATGAAGCACGGGACCGGCGTGCGGCTTCACCGCGACCCGGTCGTTGGGCCCGAGCGCGTGGAAATAGAGTGCGGCCATGATCGCAGTCATCGAGGCGCAGCTCGCCTGATGTCCGCCGACCTTGATCCCGTCGCTGTTGTCGCGGATGTGGTTGGCGTGGTGAATTGTCCAGGCGCTGAGCCAGCGCAGGCGCTCGTCAAGCGACTTCAGCGCTTCGATGTCGGTGGTCACGGGCTTGAGCATGCGCTTCGCCCCTAGCCTCTGAATCAGGCCTCCGGAAGCGCTTGGAAGTTATCGATCGCGTTGAAAATGCCCGAAATCGCCTGCCGCTCGGTTTCGGTCAGCTCTGGGCGCCAGATGTCGAACAGCAGGATGATCCGCAGATCGCCGCTCGGGTTCATGGCTTCATGCTCGATGCTATCGTCGAAGATGAGCAGCTTTCCTTCTTCCCATTCGCGGGTTTCGTTGCCGACTCGGAACCAGCAACCTGGAGGAACGATCAGCGGCAAGTGGCAGATGAGTCGGCAATTGAGCATGCCGCTGTGAGGCGGGATATGAGCGCCGGCTTCGAGGCGCGAGAACAGGGCTGCGGGCGTACGCTCGCCGATATGGCTTAGCGGGACCTTGCCGAGCGCTTTCACCGTGCGCGGACAGCGCTCGGCGACTTCAGGAACGAGCTTGCCGTCGCGCCAGAGATAGAGCGCGGTCCAACTCTGATCGTTGTTGAGATGGTGGAACGCCTTCACCGGCCGGTTCGACTTGTCTTCGACATAGGGGCGGAAATCCGCTCCCTCGCTCAGGAGCGCCAAGAGCTCCTCGCGGATCGCCGGCGTCATTGCTTCGAGCTTGGCTACCCAGTCGAACTCCTGGCGCTCGAAGAACTGCCGCTGCGCGAGGTACGGATAATAAAAGACCGCGGGTTGCTGCGGGTAGATGGACCGGTTGCCCTTGAGCATGTCCAAGGCATGGCTCAGCCGGGTTCGACCCTTCGTGTCGGCGGGCTTGAGATCGGCAACTGCGCGATCGAGGGAATGCTGGAATTCCTTCACTCGGCGCTGGATGAAGGTCTGCGCCATTCGAAGTCGCTGGATGGTACGCGGATCGGACAAAGGACCGCGCGCGGCACCGATCGCCGCCTGGTAAAAGGACATTGCGGCTTTTTCATCGCCGCTTCGAGCCAATTCGTCGCCGCGGTCAAGCAAAGCCCAGAGATTGGGCAGCTGAGGCGCGGTGCTCACGCGGCCTCGGAGTCGCGCTGGTCGTCGAAGCGCGCCTGTGCGGCGTGGATTTCGCCGACATGGTCCGAGGCCCAGGTCGCGAGCGCGCAGACCGGCTTCTGAAGCGATTTCCCAAGCTTGGTCAGCGCATAGTCCACCCGAGGGGGAATGGTCGGAGTCACCGTTCGGCTGACGAGGCCGTCGCGTTCGAGATTGCGGAGCGTGAGCGTCAGCATCCGCTGCGATACTGCCGGGATCTCGCGGCGAAGCTCGTTGAAGCGCTTCGGGCCTTCGCCAAGCGTCTGGACGACCAGCACGGTCCATTTGTCGCCGATCCGCGACAGCAGGGTGCTGATGGTGCGGCACACCGGATTGCTTGGGTCTCTCATCGCCTGGTCACCTCAATGTTCCCGTCTCACAAATTTGTTCGTCCGCCACAAAAAAGTGCGTTCTTGCGGGCGAACCGACGGTAGTTATTTAGGGTGCCTCGGTAACAAATCCATACCAAGGAGGCAATAGTGACCGTCCTTCATATCGATTCCAGTATCAATGGCGAGAGCAGCGCCAGCCGAGCGATCAGCCGCTCCATCGTCGATCAGCTCACGATCGAGCGCGGAGGCGCCGAATTGGTCTATCGCGATCTGGCCGCGGAGCCGATTGCGCACCTGACGCTCGCGGCCTTCGCGGACACCAGCATTCTCGACGAGTTCCTGGCCGCCAACACTGTCGTGATCGGCGCGCCGATGTATAATTTCACGCTCCCGACCCAGCTCAAGGCGTGGATCGACCGAATCGTCGTTGCCGGGAAGACCTTCAGATACACGCAAAACGGTCCGGAGGGGCTAGCGAAGGGCAAGCGCGTGATCATCGCTCTCGCCCGCGGCGGCTTCTACAACGAGGGATCGCCGGCAAGCGCGCTCGAGCATCTCGAAACCTATTTGCGCGGAATCTTCAACTTCATCGGCGTCGAGCCCGAGTTCGTCAGCGCCGACGGCCTCAGCGTCAGCCCTGAGCAGCGGGACGAGTTGATCAAGATCGCGCTCGGCGAAACGGTGCGTCTCGCCGCCTGAGCCTCGTCAATTCATGGACCGTCGGCGGGGGCAAAGCGTTGTTCCCGCCGAAGGAGATCAGACCATGAGCGAACTCGACGCCAAAGACCGCGAAGAGCTGAAGGACAGCGATTACGCGTTTCCAAACAAGCGCAAAGAGCCGCTCAACGATGCCGAGCACGTGCGCAATGCGATGGCCCGTTTCGACCAGGTCGAAGGCGTGAGCGACGATGAGCGCGACGAGGCGTGGAAGCGCATCAAGGCGGCCGCCAAGAAGCACGGCGTCGAGGTCCACGAAAAGAGCTGGCGCGAACTCGGCAAGAAGAAAGACTGATCAGGCCATCGCTTCGTCGTGTCCGGCGCCGACTTTGGAGTCCGGGCGCCAGAAAGGCCCCACCCTTTTCAGCTCGCGCAGCGCCTGCTCGGCCGAGACCAGGTGACTTCGCTCCTCGACCGAGCCGATGAGCCATCCGTCATTTGCCTGTACCTCGGCGATGGTTCGAGCAGTCGCCATATCATTGAGCTTGCCGAGGGAATCCTGAAGTTCCTCGACTGCATTTGCGAACCTTTTCTCGGTCGCTCGGGCGTGCGGATACAGGCCCTGCAGAAATTCCAGCGCGTAGCGCAGCTTCTTGCCCTGGATTCGGACGCGGTGGCGCCGGTCTTCGTCCATCCGGGCGATATCGGAGTTGTGGCCGACTGACTCCCACAGCCGGTCGAGCCGATGCGTCGCGAAGCTTTCGACGGGCCGCGCCGCAAGCTTGCCGTTGCGCCATGCGCCAAGAGCGACCCAGCCGACCAGGTCGATCAACAATCGCCTGAACCTATGCGCGTTCATCGCGTCGACGACCTCATCATAGGCCCTCTGGCGCTTGCGGATTATCTTCGCGCGCTCGTCGTCGTCGAGATCACGCTCGAGATAGACGTCGAGGTTGCGCGCGTCTCCAAGCTGCGCGGTGAACCAGCGAAGCTCGTGCCGAATGTGCTGATATTCGACGTCCTCGACCGCAGGCCGGAACAAGGTGAGGGCCGATCGCAGCCGGCGCATTGCAACGCGGCCCTGATGAAGCGCCTCCGAGCCGCGTTCGGCGATGACCAGGGGCTCGTTCAGCCGGTAATGACGGACGCTTGAGTGGACGATGATTTCGAATGCCTCGGCGACGCTCATCCCTGCGGCGACATGCACCGATCCGGGCTTGGCGAGACGCCCGAGCGATCCGGCGAGAAGCATGAATCCGCGTTCCGCCTTGGTGAGGACAGCGAGCCGGACAGGAACATGATCGGAAAGATGGCGTGCCGCCATGATCAGGCTTGCCGGCTCTCCATCGATCAGCTCGAACTCGAGCTCAGCAAATTCCTCGCGGCGACCGCCGGCAGTGACACTCCCGTGGTCGAGGTCGAGCTGCATGCTGCCGCCCCGCCGCTCGGTCCGGCACGACGTGCGGTTGACGTCGTAACGGATCAGCGGCTTGAGCCGCTTTGCTTCCCCATGGGAGAGCAGGGCGCGGATCGGATGGCCCGAGAGGACCGCGAGATTTGGTTTCAGCGACCGCACTTCGCACTCGATCTCTTCGCGAGCGATGAGACCAACGCTGTCCGTGATCGGCTTGACGGTCTGGACGAAACGGCCGCAGGCGCTCCTCACTCGAAGCGTGAAGCCGTGCTTCTTCAGCTTTGTCTCCGGAGTGTCATAATATAGCGTCACCTGATCGGCGGAGTGGGACTTGGAATGCGCGAAAAGCGGATCCTTTCGGATCAGCGGCAAATTGTCCGGATCAAGCTCCAGCTTCAGCTCGATCTCCCGGCTCACGGCAAGGACCTGGGGGACGTACCGAGCGACATGCGGAAACAGCTATAACCGACATGAAAGCCGTCAAACAGATCACGCGCGCCGTGGCGAAGGGCTATACTTCGGCGGTGACTCGCGAGCAGCAGGGGGAATTCCCTATCCAGACCGCCGCATTGCCCTGGCGGCTTGGGTCGAACAAAAGGATCGAGGTGCTGCTCGTCACTGGACGGCGCTCGGGCCGATGGATGATTCCAAAGGGCTGGCCGATGCCGGGGAAGACGCTGGCGGAGGCTGCCGAGCAGGAGGCGTTCGAGGAGGCCGGCGTTCGCGGAACGATCGATCCCAAGCCGATCGGAACCTTTCGTCACGTGAAGACGCAGCTCGCGATCGGCGACATCGAAGTCGACATCGTGGTTCATCCTTTGTGGGTCGACCGGGAGTTTCCCAAATGGCCCGAGCTCGGCCAGCGCAAGCGCAAATGGTTCAGCGTCAAGGACGCGGCCAAGCGCGTCGAATTGCCGGAGCTGTCTGAGTTGATTATCCAAGCAGTAAAGCGTCGCTATCCAACCGCCCGTTAGTGAGGCCGGCTGAATGATCATTGGCGTCTACAGTTCGAAAGGAGGGGTCGGCAAAACCACGCTGGCCGTGAATCTCGCCTGGGCGAGCGCGGCGATTTCGAAGCGAAAGACCTTGCTTTGGGACCTCGATGCGCAGGGCGCTGCCTCGTACATCGTCGGCCAGGAACCGCTCGGCGGCGCGGTTCGCAAGCGAATTGTCGACAATGACGATTTGACGAGCCTCATCCGCCCCACTTCATTCGAGCGGCTGGACGTGCTCGGAGCGGACCGATCGCTCCGTCATCTCGACCGAGATTTTCACGAACTTGGGAAACCGCGACGGCTCGCGAAAGTCGCGGAAGCGCTTGGCGCTGCCTACGACCGGGTGATCATCGATTGCCCGCCGGGACTGACCGATACGTCGGACCAGGTGCTGCGGGCGTCCGACCTCATCGTCGTGCCCGTCATCCCGGCTCCACTGTCGCGCAGAGCCCTCGACACGATCGTCGAATATATGGGGCGCAAGGAGCGCACGAAGGTCGTTCTTGCTCCCGTGTTCTCGATGGTGGACCGGCGGCGGCTGGCGCATCGTCGGGAGCTCGAGGAGCATCCCGCCTGGCCAGTAATCCCGATGGCGAGCGCCTATGAGCGGGTGAGCCTGGAATGCGCTCCGATCGGTGCGCTCCTGCCTCCATCGTCGCCGCCCGTCGAGGCAGTTACCGACCTTTGGCGGCGGCTTGAGAAAGCGCTGGGTAGCGGCAGATAGCGGCTCCCGCTTTCACTTGACCGGTTCGCTCGCGAGGCGCAGTGCGCCGCGTCCCGCGCGACGGTCCGCGCGCCTCCTGTTCCGCGTCTGCTCGGCCGAAGGAGGGGATTTCATGCGAAGAGCAATTGTGATCGCAGCTGCGCTGTCGACCTGGTCGCTCGCGGCATCGGCGCAAGCGCCGCCAGCCGCTCAGCCGGAGGCCAGCCCCGCCGAGGACGCGGCGAAATTTGTCACGACCATCATGGACAAGTTCAACGGAGGCGACGTCAAGGCCTGGATCGCCGCGCAGGCGAACGACACGCTGATCATCGACGAATTCGGCCCCCACACTTGGACGGGCTCGGGCTCGGCGCAACGCTGGCTCGAAGATTATATGAAGGATTCGAGGGCGAACGGAATCACCAGCCCACGGGTCGATTATGGCAAACCGCTGCAGGCGACGAGCGACGGGACGACCGCCTATATCGTGTTGCCGACGACCTATCGGTTCGTTCAAAAGCAAACGAAGATGGCCGAGCCAAGCAGCATGACCTTTGTCGTCAAGCGCGACGGAAAGGACTGGAAGATCACCAGCTGGACTTATTCTGCCGCGGGAGCACCAGCGCCCGAGAAATAAACGCAAGTTCGAGATCGGGGGGGATCGTGACCATGCAGCCGATGCGCAGCAATGCGCGGATTCTCGCCGCATCCATCGTTGGGACTGCGGTCGAATATTACGACTTCTACCTCTACGGCTACGCCGCGGCGCTGGTGTTCGGGCCGCTGTTCTTTCCCGTGAAATCGGCGGCCGCACAGACGTTGCTCGCGTTCATGAGCTTCGGCATTGCCTTCATCGCTCGGCCCATCGGAGCGGTCGTGTTCGGGCATTTCGGGGACAGAATCTGGACGCAAGGCCACCTTGGTCGCATCATTGCTGCTGATGGGCAGCTGTACCTTCGCGATCGCCTTCCTTCCGACCTACGCGGCTGCGGGATGGATCGCGCCGATCCTCCTTTGCCTTGCGCGGTTCGGACAGGGGTTCGGCCTTGGCGGCGAGTGGGCGGGAGCGGCGCTGCTTTCCGTCGAATATGCTCCCAAGGGCTGGGACTGCCGCTTCGGGATGATGCCGGCGGTTGGGGCGGCATTGGGGAATATCATCGCGACCGCGGTCTTTCTGCTGATGGGTCTGATCCTGTCGGAGAGCCAATTCATCGCCTGGGGTTGGCGCATCCCGTTCCTCGCCAGCGCGATCCTGATCGCCATCGGGATGTGGGTCAGGCTGAGGATCGCGGAGACGCCTGAATTCCAAAAGGCGCGAGAGACCAAGCGGCCGCCGCGAGTTCCGATCGTCCAACTTTTTGCGGAACAGCCGTGGACCGTGCTCGCAGGAGCGAGCTCGGTGGTGTGCGGGTTTGCGGTCGTCTACATGGCCGGGCCATTCGCTTTGGCGCAGGGCACCGGTCCTCTCGGCTTTGACCGAGACAGCTTCCTTCTCGTTCAGCTCGCAGCGCTTGTCTGCGCGCTTCCTTTGGTCGTCATCTTCGCTTTCGCAGCCGACCGAACCACGAAGACGAGGTACTTGCTGCCGACTGTCCTGGCGGTCGTTCCGATCGGATTCTTGCTGGGTCCCGGACTTGGTTCGGGATCTCTATGGGCGGCTGGCCTCACGCTTTTCGCCTTCGACGCCTCCTGGGCGGTGATGAACGGGTCGTCGTCGGCCTGGCTTTGCCGGCTCTATCCCGTGCACCTTCGCTATTCCGGATTCGCCTTTGCGTTCAACACCGGCGGGCTGATCGGCGGCGCCGTGATCCCCATTGTCGCGCAGATGGTCAGCGCTGCGGGCGGCCTGAATTATGTCGGGCTGATCCTCTCGGCGACGGCGCTGATCAGCTTCGCTGCAATCGTCTATTCGGGGCAATCATCGCAAGATTCGCCGCCTGCGGCTCCGAAACCCGTGCCTGCCCTCTAGGATCAGACCGAGAGCAGCCGCAGCGGGTTCTCGATATAGCCTTTGAGCGCCTGCATGAAGTGCGCTGCGTCCCAGCCGTCGACGACTCGGTGGTCGCAGCTCAGCGACAGGTTCATGCGCTTGCGGATCTCGATCTCGCCATTCAGCGGCACGAGCTTTTCTTCGAGCTTATTGACGGCGAGGATTGCGACTTCGGGACGGTTGATGACCGGCGTCGAAGTGATTCCGCCCATCGGGCCGAGCGAGGAGATGGTGATGGTTGAGCCCATCAGCTCGTCGCGCGCGGCCTTTCCGGTGCGGGCGGCGTCGGAGAGCCGGAGGATCTCGCTCGCGATCTGCCACACGCTGAGCGACTGAGCGTTGCGGATGACGGGGACCATCAGCCCATTCGGGGTCTGGGTCGCCATCCCCATCTGAACCGCGCCGTGGCGGGTGATGATGTTGTTGTCATCGTCATAGGTCGCGTTGAGCATCGGCCATTCGGCGAGGGCCTTCGTCATCGCGGTGATGAGGAAGGGCAGGAGCGTCAGCTTCGGGTTGGAGCCGCGGTCGTTGTTCATCATCGCCCGAGTCTCCTCGAGTGCAGTGACGTCGAATTCCTCGACGAGGGTGAAGTGCGGGATCCGGCGCTTCGCCTCCTGCATGTTCTCGGCGATCTTTCGGCGAAGGCCGACGACCTTGATCGTCTCGTCCTTAACCGCAGAGGTTGCCCCGCGTGTTGGCACCGTTCCGCCGTTGTAGAGGAGATAGGCGTCGAGATCGGCGTGGCGGATTCGATCGCTGGACGTCTTCACCTGCCCGAGGTCGATACCAAGATCGCGCGCTCGCGCGCGCACCGCCGGAGATGCGAGAGCATGCGCCTTCAGGGCCGGTTCCTTCTCAGCCACTTCGGGCTCGACCCGAGGCGCGGGAGCGGGCTTGGCCGGCTCAGGAAATTCCTCGATCGCAACGACGGGAATTTCTGCCGCCTGCTCGGGAGTGGCTTCCACGGCGCCGTCTGCAAGCGGCCGTTCTTCCTTGCTGTCGTCGACCGGCTCGGCGGCGCGGTCGGCCCCTTCGGTCTCAATCACGGCCAGTACGGAGCCGATCGGCACCTGGTCGCCGACTTCGCCGGCAAGCTCGAGCACCTTTCCCGCGACCGGCGATTCCATCTCGACCGTCGCCTTGTCGGTCATCATGTCGGCGATCTGCTGGTCTTCAGCGATCGTGTCGCCGACCTTCACGTGCCAGGCGACGATTTCAGCCTCGGCAATGCCTTCGCCGATGTCCGGCAGCTTGAATTCGTAGCGAGCCATCAGTCCGCCATCACTTTCTCAAGGGCGCGCTTCATGCGCTTCGGGCCGGGGAAATAGGCCCATTCGTAAGCGTGCGGGTAAGGCGTGTCCCAGCCGGTCACGCGCTCGACGGGTGCTTCGAGATGATAGAAGCAGCGCTCCTGCACCAGAGCGACCAGTTCCCCGCCGAAACCGGAGGTTCGCGGCGCCTCGTGGACGACGAGGCAGCGGCCCGTCTTCTTCACCGATTCCTCGATTGTCTCCATGTCGAGCGGAACCAGCGTCCGGAGGTCGATCACCTCGGCGTCGAGCCCGCGCTCCTCGACCGCTGCGAGCGCCACGTGGACCATCGTCCCGTAGGCGAGGACGGTGAGGTCGTTGCCCTCGCGCACGATCGACGCCTTGCCGATCGGCACCGTGTAATGGCCCTCAGGAACCTCGCTCGCTGGATGCTTGGCCCAGGGCTTCACTGGCCGGTCGTGATGGCCGTCGAAGGGGCCGTTGTAGATGCGCTTCGGCTCGAAGAAGATCACTGGATCGGGATCCTCGATCGCGGCGATCAGAAGGCCCTTCGCGTCATAGGGCGTCGAGGGAATGACGACCTTCAGGCCAGCGATATGCGTGAACAGAGATTCCGGCGATTGACTATGCGTCTGGCCGCCGAAAATCCCCCCACCGTAGGGCGTTCGGATGACCATCGGCATCGTCCACTCGGCGGCGGTGCGGTAGCGGATCTTCGCGACTTCGCTGACGATCTGGTCGTAGCCGGGATAGATGTAATCGGCGAACTGGATCTCGATCACGGGCTTGAGGCCGTAGGTCGCCATCCCGACCGCAGTCGAAACGATCCCGCCCTCGCTGATCGGCGCATCGAAGACGCGGGTCTTTGCCGAACTGCTTCTGGAGGCCTTCGGTGACTCGGAAGACGCCGCCGAAATAGCCGATGTCCTCGCCGAACACGACGATGTCCTCGTCGCTCGCCATCATCACCTTGTGCGCGTCGTTCAGCGCCTGGATCATGTTGAGCGTCGGCATCAGTCCCGGCCTTCGCTAAGCGCCTGCTCGCGCTGCTCGGCGAGGTGCCAAGGGACGTCCGCGTAAACGTCCTCGAACATGCTTCCGATATTGTCCTTGCCCTGCTGGGGAAGGATTCCGAGCTTCTCGGACTCCTTCTGCGCCGCTCGAACTTCGGCGTCGCATTCAGCGGTCATCGCGGCGTGCCGCTCCTCATCCCATTCCCCGATCGCGAGGAGGTGCGCCTTCAATCGCTCGACCGGGTCGCCGAGCGGCCACGCCTTGGCTTCGTTGGTCGGGCGATAGCCGGAGGGATCGTCCGAGGTTGAGTGGCCTTCCGCTCGGTAGGTGAAGAACTCGATGAGCGTCGGCCCCCCGTTCGACCGCGCCCGCTCGGCCGCCCATTTCACCGACGGCGTAAACCGCGAGCGCGTCATTACCGTCGACGCGAAGGCCGGCGATGCCATAGCCCACGGCGCGCTGGGCGAAGGTCGCGCGCTCGGCGCCGGCAATGCCGGAGAAGCTCGAAATCGCCCACTGATTGTTCACGGTAGCGAGGACGACAGGCGCGTTGTAGACGGCTGCGAAGGTCATCGCGCTGTGGAAGTCGCCTTCCGCGGTCGCTCCGTCGCCGACCCAGCCCATCGCGATCCGGCTGTCGCCTTTGATCGCCGCAGCCATCGCCCAGCCGACCGCCTGCGGAAACTGAGTCGCGAGATTGCCCGAGATCGAGAAGAAGCCGTGCGCCTTGTCCGAATACATGATCGGGAGCTGGCGGCCCTGCAGCTTGTCGCCTTTGTTCGAATAGATCTGGCACATCATATCGCTCAGCGGATAGCCGCGGGCGATGAGCAGCCCCTGCTGGCGGTAGGTCGGGAAGTGCATGTCCTCGCGATCGAGCGCTGCGGCGGCCGCGACCGCGATCGCTTCCTCGCCCGTGCACTTCATGTAGAAGCTGGTCTTTCCCTGGCGCTGGGCTCGGTACATCCGGTCATCGAAGATGCGCACCGTGACCATGTCGCGAAGCATCTTGCGAAGCGTCACAGGATCGAGCTTCGGGTCCCACGGGCCGACGGCTTTATCGTCGTCTCCAAGCACTCGGACGAGGCTCGTCGTCAGCGGGTGGGTGTCGGCTGCGGGAGCACTTGTGTCCGGGCGCGGAGCAGCGCCGGCGTCGGGCACCTTGAGCGACGAGAAATCGGGCGTATCGCCGGGCCGGAATGCCGGCTCGGGCACGTGAAGCTCGAGCTTGGGCGCGTTTCGGCGCAGGCCGGGATCCTTGTCGCTCATATCCTCTCCGCGGGCCGCTTAGTCCCGTCTGAACGAGGCGGCAACTACGCAAGTCAAGTATACTTTACATCACCCAAATTCCATGCCCCGTTTGACGGTCCGAGCGACAGGAGGGTAGGGGCCGGCCCATGGCCGACAAAGCTTCAGACACACCGCCCGACCGCCTCTCACTCGATCCGCGCAGCGACCATTTCGACGAGGCGCTCCTCTCGCGCGGCGTAGGGATCAAGTTCAACGGCCAGGAAAAGACCAACGTCATCGAATATTCCATTTCCGAAGGCTGGATCCGGGTCGCTGCCGGGCGCAGCCGCGATCGCTACGGTCAGCCGATGACGATCAAGCTCAACGGCACGGTCGAGCCCTATTTCGAAAATCCGCCCGAAGGCGAAGCTCAGGAGGGCGAAGCCTCCGAAGGATAGGAGGGTTCGCCGCGGCGCTTGTCTCGCCATTTCTTGAACGCCCAGCCACCAAGCGCCAGCACCGCCAGCGTCGGAACGCTTCGCTTGGCCAACGCCGCTGCTCCATAGCCCAGGATCGCGCCCTTTGCGCCTTCTCGGTCGCCAGCGACCTTCTCGCCCAACCACGCGCCGAACAGCTTCCCGATCATCCTTGCAAACTCCCTTTTGGATCCTGACGGCATCAGCGCTGGACGGGCGGCGAATGTTCCCAACTTACCGTTGGCGGATTTCGCCAACTCTTGGTCGCAAAATGTCCCAACCGGCCTCCGCCCACCATGGTTTTTGGCGGTTTTGTGGGATTGGCACGATCCTTGATTAGTCCTGTTCATCTGCCCGCAAGCAAAACCGGCGGGCGAGAAAAGGGAGAGTTCAAATGTCGTCGCAGTCGCCTTTCACCCGCACGCTGGTCGCCGTCGTCGCGGCGCTCACCATGAGCACGCTCGCGGTCGGCGCAGCAGTCGGTCCGGCTTCGGCCAATGCCACCTCCGTAAAGGTTTCCGTCAATGCCTGAACTCGAAGTTCTTGAAGCGAAAGTTCCAGTCCGAGCGCCTCGTCTGATCGAGGTCGAGAGCGAGCCGAACAGCGGGCGTTTCGCCCCGGTCGCCGGCTGGCTCAGCGGTCCCGTGTTCAGCCGTGCCCGTGACATCTTCGCGGCGAACATGACCGAGCTTCTTGACCGGGCGGAAGACCCGGCCCGGATGATCCGAATGATCATCCTCGAGATGGAAGAGACCCTGGTCGAGGTTCGCGCCACGGCGGCCCGCTCGATCGCCGACATCAAGGAGATGCGGCGCGCCGTGAGCCGGCTCGACGACCTCCAGGCGAACTGGACCGAGAAGGCCGAGCTTGCGCTGTCCAAGGGCCGTGATGATCTCGCCAAGGCGGCGCTGCTCGAAAAGCAGCAAGCCGGCGATATGGCCGATGGCCTGCGCTTCGAGCTCGAGCAAATGGAGCAGGTGCTGCGCGGTTACGAGAGCGACATCGCCAAGCTCCAGGGCAAGCTCCGCGAAGCCCGCGCTCGCCAGAATGCGATCGCGGCGCGGTTCGAGAGCGCGCTCACCAGGGCCCGGGCCCGCGAAGCGATGCACGGCAGCCGGACGCTCGACGCATTCTCGAAGTTCGAGATCCTCGAGCGCCGCGCCGACTTCGCCGAAGGCCGCTGCGATGCGCTGGGGATCAGCAGCCTCGAGGACGAGATCGACCAGCTGAGGGCGTCCGAGAAGATCGACGCCGAGCTGGAAGCCATGAAAGCCGCGCTCAAAGCGCGGGCGAATTAAGCGAAGGAGGGGAAAGTGACGATGGCCCGCAAGATTTATCCGTACTCGCTCGACCGCAAGGACGCGAAGGTCGCCGGCGTGTGCTCGACGCTCGGAGGGATCACCGGGATTGACCCGACCTTCATCCGCATCGGTTTCGTGGCTGCGGCTATCTTCATCAGTTTCAAGCTGACTCTGATCGCCTACGCCGCGATCGGGATCTATCTCGCCGTCCAGAAGAAAAAATCGGTGATCGGCGACAGCCGGATGAGCGACTTCGACCGGATGGACCTTGCTTCGAGGCGCAAGCCCACTGTTCACGCAATGCGGAACGACCTCGACGAGACCGACCGCCGGCTGATGGCGATCGATCATCACATCAACAGTCAGAATGAAGAGCTGGCGCGCGAGATCGAAGCGCTCCGCCAGGAGGAGAAGTGATGGACCCGCTGACGATTGGAGTATTGAGCGCGAGCATCATCGTCGGGCTGGCCGGCGCCAGCCTCGCGGCACTGAGGGCATGGGCCGGCTGGCTCGAGCTCAAGAAAATGGAGCTGACCCAGATCGCCGCCGAGCATGGCCTTCCTCCGGCGAGCGGAAGGATCGAGATGGCGGACCTTAAGGAGCGCGTCCGGAAGCTCGAGGCGATCGCGGCCGGGATCGACATCTGACGAGGCTTTGAGTTCAAGCGCGCACTTCGCTCCCCAGGTGCGCTGCAGCAGAGGCGGTTCGGACACTTCCGGACCGCCTCTTTCTTATTCTTCGAACGAAGTCAGGATCGGGCATGGGCCGGCGCCTCCTGAGCTGCATTCCTTGCCCAGCCGGCGAAGCGCGTCGCGCGCTCGCTCAAGATCTGAGATCTGGGCATCGAGCGCCCTCACCCGGGCATTGGCGAGCTCGCGAGCGCGGCTTCGATCCTCGCTCTTATCGAGGTCGAGCAACTCCTTTATTTCCTGAAGCGTAAATCCGGCTGCCTGGGCCTGCCTGATGAAGCGAAGGCGGCGGACGTCGTCGGAGCCGTAGCGTCTGATCCCGTCATCGCGCGTTGGCGTGTCGAGAAGGCCCCGGCGCTGGTAGAAACGGATCGTCTCGATCCCCACTCCGCCGGCGGCTGCGAGCTTGCCGATCGTCAGCGATTGAACGGCTTGACTCTGTACCATGGTACGGAGGTTATATGGTGATTCGCTCGATCGGAGCAATGCAAAATGGAGACCCAAGATGACGGATCGCAAGGAAGCAAAAGCGGAACAGCAATTGCGGCTGCGCGATTGGCCGCAATTGCCGCTGCAACCCCTGCACCTGCAAGAACTGCAATTGCTGAATTGATTCACCTCCGGCCGAGCGCCGGAGGTGCAATTCCTAAGGAATTGTCCCTGAAGGCCCTTCCGCTCCTTCTTTGCACCGCGATTGCCGCTTCGCTTGTGCGCGCGCCGGCAGCGGCCGAGCCAATGGCGGGCATGAAAATGCCGATGCCCTCGAAGCCGGCGGCGAAAGAGAAGGTCGCGCCGAAGAAAAAGGCCAAGCCCAAAAGGAAAGCGGCGCCGAAGTCGGCCACTCCCGATCATGCCGCGCCGAAGAGCGATGCTCCCAAGACATTAATGGATGGCATGAACATGCCGCCGGAGCAGGGCGCAATGCACATGCCAAGAGAACCGAATTCGTCGGCTCCAATGGGTCATTCGCAGATGGGCGGCATTGCAATGCCCATGGGTGGGTCCGGCGGCCACGCAATGACGATGATCGGAGCGCTCGGATCCTATCCGGCGCAGCGCGAAAGTTCGGGGACGGCGTGGCAACCCGATTCTTCGGCACCCTTGGGCATGATGATGTCCAAGAGCGGCGACTGGATGCTCATGGCGCACGGCACGCTCAACCTTGTCGACGATCACCAATCCGGACCGCGCGGCGACGACAAGGCGTTCGCCACTGGGATGCTCATGGGCATGGCCAGCCGCCCGCTCGGCAAAGGCACGCTCCAGTTCAGGGCGATGCTCAGCCCCGACCCGCTGATGGGGCCGAGCGGCTATCCGCTTCTTCTCGCGAGCGGTGAAACTGCCAATGGACTCGACCGGCTGATCGACCGGCAGCATCCGCACGACTTCTTCATGGAGCTGTCGGCATCGGTGTCGCAGGACATCGGAGCGACGAGCAGCGCCTTTCTCTACGCCGGCCTGCCGGGCGAACCGGCATTCGGTCCGCCGTCCTTCATGCACCGCGAGTCGATCATGGACTCGCCCGAGGCGCCGATCACCCACCACTGGCTGGATTCGACGCACATCACCTTCGGAGTGGTGACCGCGGGTCTGATCGTCGATCAAGTGAAGATCGAGGCGAGCCGGTTCAACGGCCGCGAGCCCGATCAGCACCGTTGGAATCTCGAGACGGGGCCCTTGGACTCCTCCTCGATCCGGGTCTCTTGGAACCCGACCAGGACGCTCGCGCTGCAAGGGAGCTGGGCGCATCTCACCGATCCAGAGCAGCTCGAGCCGGGCGTCGACCAGAGCCGTTGGTCGGCGAGCGCGCTCTTTGCCGACGATGTTGCACCCGGATGGCATTCGGCAGCGATGCTCGCCTGGGGACGCAAGTCGAGCGAAGGCCATGACGATGATGGGTTCGCGGCCGAAGCTTCGTTGCGGCATTCCGGCTGGACTCTGTTCGGGCGCGGCGAAATGGTCGAAAACAGGGAATTGCTAGGGCTTGCGAGCAGCCCCGCCTACAGCGTCGGGAAGATTGCCGTGGGAGCCGTCCGCGATTTTCCGATCGCGGACCATTTCAGTATCGGTGCCGGCGGCCTTCTTGCTCTCAACTTCGTGGCCGAGCCGCTCGATGCGCTTTACGGCGGCGCCCACCCCATTGGCGCGATGGGCTTCATCCGCTTGAAGCTGAACTGACCCCCCCGGCGCTGACCATTACCCCGATGTAATTTGCCTGGTGGCGGCGCCCCGACTAGGCACTTGCCCGCGCATGTGATGTAATACTATTACATATGCGGGGAGGGTGAGTCGGCGTTTTTGTCCCCGCGCGCAATCGTTGCAATGGAGATCGGACACGTTGCTTGCTCGTCGCCTGCCTGCCGTCGCGCTTCTTGCGCTTCTGACGAGCGCCTGCGTGGTCGGCCCGGACTTCAAGGCGCCTGCGCCTCCGTCAGTCTCGACCGTCGCGGCGCAAGCGCCGAAGACCACCGCCGGAGTACCGGGCGTGCCCGGTGGCGAAGCGCAGCATTTTGTGGCGGGCGCGGACATCCCCGCGGACTGGTGGACCTTGTTCCACTCGCGGCAGCTGAACGCTCTTATCGAGCAGGCGCTCGCGCATAATCCCGATCTGAAGGCGGCGCAGGCAGCAATTCTGGTTGCGCACGAAAATGCGCGGGCGCAGCACGGCGCTTATCTGCCGCAGGTTAGTGCCGCCCCTGGAATCACCTATCAGAAGGATCCCTCGGCGACGCTCGCCCCGGTGCCGGCGAATAATGCCTCGCTGTACACGCTCATCACGCCCTCGGTCAGCGTGTCCTACGCGCCCGACCTATTCGGCCTCAACAAGCGGACGGTCGAGAGCCTTGAGGCGCAGGAGCGAGCGACCCGTTACCAGATGATCGCGACAGACATCACGCTCAGCGCGAATGTCGCTGCAGCCGCGATCACGGAGGCTTCGCTCGAAGATCAGATCACGACGACCAACGAGTTGATCGGGCTCAATCGCCAGATCCTCAGCCTCCTCCAGTTCCAGAAATCGAAGGGCTATATCGGCGGCGCGGACATTGCCGCACAGCAGACTGAGCTCGCGCAGCTCGAGGCCTCGCTTCCGCCGCTGATCAAGCAGCGCGATCAAGAGAATAACCTGCTCGCGGTGCTGACAGGTCACTATCCCTCGCAGCTGCCCGCCGAGAAGTTCACCCTCGCGAGCCTGACGCTTCCGGCCGACTTGCCGTTGAGCCTTCCCTCGACCCTGGTCGAGCAGCGTCCCGACGTCCTTCAGGCCGAGGAGAATCTGCACTCGGCGAGCGCCGAGATCGGCGTTGCAAGGGCCAACAGGCTGCCCAACATGACGCTGAGCGCGAACGCCGGCACGAACGCGCTCGCCATCGGGCAGCTGCTGAACCCTGGAACCTATTTCTGGAACATCGGAGCTTCCCTTCTGGCGCCGATCTTCGATGGCGGCACCAAGCTGCATCAGGAGCGCGGAGCCCGCTACGCCTTTCAAGAGAGCGCCGAGCAATATCGAAGCACAGTGCTGAACGCGTTCCAGAACGTCGCCGACACGCTCGTCGCGCTGGAGCAGGATGCCAATCGGTTTAAGTCGACGGCCGCGGCCGCTGATTCGGCGAAGGCGAGCCTCGACATTTCCCGCCTTCAGTACAAGGACGGCTATGCCGCTTATCTCGCAGTGCTGAACGCCGACCAGGCCTATCAGCAGGCGCGCCTCAGCCTTGTGCAGGCACAGGCCGACCGCTTCACCGACACCGCGGCTTTGTTCCAGGCGCTGGGCGGCGGCTGGTGGCACCGCCCCGAACTAACGAGCAGCGTCGATGCAAAATAGGCTTGTGCGCTCGGCCATCGCCGCTGCGCTTGGAGTAACGCTGCTTGCGGCCTGTTCGTCGTCGTCCGAGGAAAACAGCACCGCGGTCGCTGTGCCCAACGTCCGCTTGACCAAGGCGCAGCGCGCCCACATCCAGCTCTACACCGTGGTGCCCGCCGGCTACCGGCAGACGATCGAAGCGCCCGGCACCGTCGACTATGACAACGACCAAGCGACCGCTGTCGTGTCCCCCTTCACCGGCCCGGTCACCCAAATCCTGGTGTCGCTCGGACAGCCGGTCGCGAAGGGCCAGCCGCTCGCGCTGGTTCAGTCTGCGGATTTCGCGACCGCGATCGGCGCTTATCGCAAGGCGGTCGCGACCGCCGTCAATGCCCGAAAGCTCGCCGCCGCCGACCGCGACCTTGCCGCTCATAACGGCATCTCGGAGCGCGAGGCTGCACAAGCGCAGACCGATGCAGCAAGCGCGGACGCCGACCGCGACGCCGCTTTCCAGGCCCTGATCTCGATGGGCGTGGATCGAGGCACGATCACCCGCGCTATGGCTGGAAGCGCGACGGCGGGAGTCACCGGCGTCATCCGAGCGCCCGTGTCCGGAATCGTTGTCGACAAGCAGATCACTCCGGGCCAGCTCCTCCAGGCCGGCTCGTCCGCAGCGTTCACGGTCGCCAATCTCTCGAAGGTCTGGGTGATGGCGCAGATCGCCTCGAGCGACCTTTCGTCGGTCGGCTTCCACGATGCCGCGACGATCGATCCGGGGAACGGCACTGGACCGTTCCCTGGGACTGTCGAGAATATATCCGCGGCAGTGGATCCGAACACCCGCGCCGTCGTCGCTCGGATCGTCGCTCCAAACCCGGGCGACCTCCTGAAGAAGCAGATGTACGTCCACGTCTCGATCAATTCCGGGCGTGTCAGCACGGGGCTGCTGGTGCCGGTGTCCGCGGTCCTTCGCGACGATGAGAACCTGCCGTTCGTCTACATTGCGCTTCCCGACGGAAGCTTCGTTCGCCGCCACGTCACGCTCGGTTATCGCGACAGCCAGAATTACGATGTGACGAGCGGTCTCGCGAACGGCGACAGGATCGTCTCCAACGGAGCGCTCTTCCTCCAGTTCATGCAGAGCCAATGACCGAGGATCCGGCCGAGCCGCCGAAGACCGGCTCGAATCTCATCAACCGGATCGTCGCGCTCAGCCTCGAGCAACGAATTCTCGTCGTCGTCCTGTCGATTCTCCTGATCGCCGCGGGCGTGCGCGCCTGGACGCGCCTTGCGGTCGATGCCTATCCGGACCTGTCGCCGCCGATGGTTTCCATCACCGCGCAATGGCCCGGCCACTCCGCGGAAGAAGTGGAGCGGCTGATCACCGTTCCGATCGAGCGCGAGATGAACGGGATCCCGAAGGAGAACAATCTCCGCTCGGTCTCGCTCTACGCGCTGTCCAGCATCGACATCACCTTCGACCAGGACACCGACCGCAACTTCGCCCGGCAGCAGGTGTTCAACCGGCTGGGCGACCTCAACCTGCCGAGCGGAGTGACTCCCGACGTCGAGCCGCTGACTTCGCCGTCGGGCTTGATCTACCGCTACACGCTTCAGAGCCCGGACCGCTCGCCGACCGAGCTCAAGACGTTCGAGGATTGGACCGTCGAACCGCAATTCCGTTCGGTATCGGGAGTTGCGGACGATTCCGGCTTTGGCGGCGGGACGATGCAATACCAGGTGCTGCTCGACCAATATCGCCTCGCCGGCGCGGGATTGTCGCCGCAGCAGATCGAAACCGCGCTTGGCGCCAACAACGGCAACGGAGGCGGCGGTTTCTATTCCGAAGGCAGCCAATTCTATTACGTGCGCGGCCTCGGCCGAATCGCATCGTTGGACGACATCGGCAACGTCGTCGTCGCGGTTCACGACGAAATCCCAACGCTGGTCAAAGACGTTGCCGACGTAAGGCTCGGGATCGCTCCTCGCCTCGGCGAATTCGGAATCGGCAAGCAGGATGACGCCGTCGAAGGGGTCATCATGCTGCGCACCGGCGAGAAGACTCAGGAGGTCCTAAAACGGGTCGAGGAGAAGACGAACGAGCTCAACACGACCATCCTTCCCAAGGACGTGAAAGTCGTCCCGTTCTACGACCGCTCCGACCTCGTCCATGAGACCGTCATCACCGTCGAGAACAACCTGCTTCGCGGCATGCTGCTGGTCGTCGTGATCCTGATCTTCTTCCTCTATGATGTGCGATCCGGCCTGATCGTCGCAGTGACGATTCCGCTATCGCTTCTGTTTGCCTTCGCCTGTCTCGATTTGCAGGGGGCATCGGCGAACCTGCTCTCGATCGGTGCGATCGACTTCGGGATACTCGTCGACGCCGCGGTGATCATGGTCGAGAATATCTACCGGCGCCTGGCCGAGAGCGATGAGCGCCCCGACAATGTCATGGCCGTCATCCGCGACGCAGCGGCCGAGGTCGACCGGCCGCTCTTCTATTCGGTCGTCGTGATCGTCGTCAGCTTCCTTCCGATCTACGTCTTGTCGGGACCGTCGGGCGTGCTGTTCAAGCCCATGGCCGATACGATGATCTTTGCACTGATCGGCTCGCTGATCGTCACTCTGACGCTGCTTCCGGTGCTTTGCTCGTGGTTCATGCGGGGCGGTGTTCGCGAACGGCGCAACGCGATCTTCGAGCGGATCAAGTCGTCCTACACGAGGGGATTGGATCGAAGCCTCGCGCGGCCCCGTGGGACCATCGGCGTTTCCGCACTCCTGTTGCTCGCATCCTTCCTTCTGTCTGCTGACGTCGGTGCGGAGTTCATGCCGCACCTCGATGAGGGCGCGCTGTGGGTGCGCGCGACCATGCCCTACACGATCAGCTTCGATGAATTGGCGAAGATCGTGCCGCAGATACGCTCGATCATCGCTTCCTTTCCGGAGGTCACGGTCGTCGGATCCGAACATGGCCGGCCGGACGACGGGACGGACGCGACCGGATTCTTCAACGCCGAATTCTTCGTTGGGCTGAAGCCCTATTCGAAATGGACCGGGCCAATCCGGACCAAGCCGCAGCTGATCGAGGCGATCAACAACAAGCTTCAGAATTTCCCGGGGATCTCGTTCAATTACACGCAGCCGGCGGAGGACGCGGTCGACGAGGCGGAAACCGGCCTCAAGAGCGCGCTCGCGGTGAAGGTCTTCGGCTCGGACCTCAATGTGCTCGAGGAGAAAGGCAAGGCGATCAAGGCCGTGCTCGAGCAGGTGCGCGGAATCAAGGACGTGACTCTGGTCCAGGAGCTCGGCCAGCCGAGCCTCTCGATCCAGATCGATCGCTCGAAGATCGCGCGCTTCGGGATCAACATCGACGACGTGAACGCGCTCATCCAAACCGCCATCGGGGGGGATGTCGCGACCCAGGTCGTTCAGCAGGAGAAGGAGTTCGATCTTCTCGTCCGTCTCCAGGGCCAGTATCGCGACAACCCCGTTGCCATCGGCAACATCCTCGTCTCGACTCCCGACGGACAGCACATCCCGCTCAAGGAGCTCGCCACCATCACGGTCGGTAACGGAGCCTCCTTCATCTACCGCGAGAACAACAGCCGGTTCATCGGCGTCCAGTTCTCGGTCGAGGGACGCGACCTCGCCGGCGCCGTTCAGGATGCGATGGCTCAGGTGTCGCGCAAGGTGCAGCTGCCCCAAGGCTACCGCGCCGATTGGGGCGGCGAATATAGCGAGTACACCGCCTCGCGGGCTCAGCTGATGGCGATCGTTCCGATCACGCTGCTTCTGATCTTCTTATTGCTCTTCTTCCTCTACCGGAACTTCAAGTTCCCGGCGATCGCTCTGATCGGCGTTCTGATGTCGGCGCCGGTCGGCGGGATCCTTGCGCTCTGGCTCACCGGCAATCCCTTCTCGGTGTCGTCGGGGATCGGCTTCCTCGCCTTGTTCGGAGTCTCGGTGCAGACGGCGCTCGTCTACATCTCCTACGTCAACGAGCTTCGGCTCGGCGGGATGCCGCTGACGGAGGCGATCCGTGAAAGCGCCATCCTTCGGCTACGGCCAATCATGATGACGGCGCTGGTCGCGGCGCTCGGGCTTCTCCCGGCTGCGCTCGCAACCGGGGTCGGCACCGACACCCAGCGGCCCTTCGCAGTGGTCATCGTGGGCGGCCTTGTCACCTGCCTTCTCATCATCGTTTTTCTGATGCCGGCCCTCTACACGCTGGTGGCGCGCGAAGGCGATCGCCTCGAAGTCTGACCGCCGTTGGTCGATCACCGGTTTGAATTCTCCCGCTTCGCTCGGCTAGGGCGGCGGGATGTCGGGCCACAGCCATTCCCACTCCCATCATCACGGAACCGACTTTAGCCGCGCGTTCGCGCTTGGGATTCTCCTCAACGTCGCAATCGTGTTGCTGGAGCTCGTGGGCGGTGTGCTGTCGGGATCAATGGCGCTGATCGCGGACGCGGGCCACAATCTGTCCGACGGGCTTGGGCTGGTGGTCGGCTGGGCGGGAGCGGTGATGGCGAGAAAGTCGCCGTCGAGCCGCTTCACTTATGGTCTCAAGAAGGCCTCTATCCTCGCCGCGCTCATCAATGCGCTGATCCTTCTGATCGCGGTGGGCGCGATCGCCTCTGAATCGATCCATCGGCTGATCATGTCGTCGCGGACGGACCCGCGGACGATGATGTGGGTCGGGGCGGCGGCGATCGTGATGAACGGAGCGACGGCGCTTCTGTTCGCGCGCGGGCGTGCAAGCGACATCAATGTCCGGGCGGCGTTCCAGCATATGGCCGCCGACGCTGCAATCTCCGCCGGCGTTGTCGTGGCCGGCGCACTCATCCTCTGGACGGGCAAGGAGTGGATCGATCCCGCGGTCAGCATCCTCGTCTCGCTTGTCATCCTTTGGGGAAGCATCGGCTTGCTCAAGGAAGCGCTCGGAATGTCGCTGATGGGCGTGCCCGCGGGGATCGAGCTCGACGACGTGCTCGACGAGCTTGCTCGGCTGAGCGGCGTCGAAACCGTGCATCATCTTCACATATGGCCACTCAGTACGACCGAGACCGCGCTGACAGCGCATCTTGTCGCTCCCAACATCACTTCCACCGACGACCTTCTGACCGCCGCTCGGCGAATGCTCCATGACCGATTCGGAATCGAGCATTGCACATTGCAGGTCGAAAGAATCCATCTCGAAGACACGGACTGCTGATCCATGAATGTGACATATCTGGAATGCTCGCTGACCGGCGAGCGTTACCAAGCCGGCCGGCCGCACAATCTTAGCAAGGCCGGCAAACCGCTGCTCGTCCGCTACGATCTGGAGGCGGCGAAGCGGACGATGACCCGCGAGAGTCTCGCTAGCCGCGCGCCCGGCATGTGGAAGTGGCGCGAGCTGCTCCCGTTTGACGGCGAGCCGGTCAGCCTCGGAGAGCCCGAAACGCCGATCGTTCCGCTGCCGAAAATCGCGGCGCTCGAAGGGGCATCCGATCTGCTCGTCAAAGACGAAGGCCGGCTTCCGACCGGATCGTTCAAGGCGCGCGGCCTTGGCATGGCGGTCACCATGGCAAAGCAGTTCGGAATCGAAAAAGTGGCGATGCCGACCAACGGCAACGCAGGTGCCGCGCTTGCTGCTTACGGAGCCCGCGCGGGGATGGAGACGATATTGATCTGCCCTTCCGAAACGCCGGTGATCAACGTCACGGAAACCGCTGCTTATGGAGCGCGCGTTTACATCGCCGACGGCCAGATCGACGAATGCGGAGCGTTGGTCGGGAAGGGGGCGGCGGAAGGGCTTTGGTTCGACTTTTCGACCCTCAAGGAGCCGTACCGGATCGAGGGCAAGAAGACGATGGGCTTCGAGCTTGCCGAGCAGCTCGGATGGGAGCTGCCCGACGCGATCTTCTATCCGACCGGCGGCGGCACGGGCCTGATTGGAATGTGGAAGGGCTTCGACGAGCTCGAAGCGGTGGGTCTGATCGGTTCCAAGCGGCCGCGCATGTATGCGGTCCAGGCGGAGGGCTGCGCGCCGATGGTCCGCGCTTTCGAGAATGGCAACGAGTTCGCCGAACGCTGGGAAGATGCTGCGACGGTCGCGACCGGGATTCGCGTTCCAAAGGCGGTCGGCGATTTCCTGATCCTTCGTGCAGTCCGCAAGAGCGGCGGCGCTGCAATCGCCGTATCCGAGGACTCGATCCTTCAAGCGGTCGATGATTGCGCGCGCGACGATGGCTTCCTGCTTTGCCCCGAAGGCGGTGCGGTGCTGGCCGCGTGGAGGAAGGCGCTTCAGCAGGGGCTCGTGGAGCGAAGCGAGCGGGTGCTGTTGTTCAATTGCGCGAACGGGAACAAATATCCGCTGGCGGACAGGTCGAAGCGTTTGAAGCTGGAAGAGGCGAGGCCCGAAGCGCTCTAGCCTACATATGAGTAGCCCCGGCAGGTTTGACCCTGCCGGGGCACCATGCTGAGTTTGTCTTTCGACTCCCTAAGCACGAAGCAACCATAGCCGATTCGGCTTTGGGCGCGAGTCCAAATTTGTCGGGAAAGCGACAAAATGGTGGATAAATCGGTGGATAAACCTGTGGGACTCGGCGCGACTCGGGCCCGCAAGGAAAGAGCCCCGACAGGCTCGGGCCTGACGGGGCTCTCCATGCTTCCTCCAGTGATTCACGCCATCAAACGAAGCCGATCCGCAGGCTTTTCAGCCCGGGTTCCGCCTCGGAGACACAAATCGGCGGACCCGAAGCACGCCGGTAGAACTCAAACGCGCGAGGATGGTTCCTGATCCATGGCAAAGACGCGGCGACTGAGGATTGCGAGCTACAACATCAACGGAATCAACGGCCGGCTGGCGATTCTCACAGCTTGGCTCGAGGAGTTCAGACCCGACATCGTCGGGTTGCAGGAGCTCAAATGCACTGACGAGCAATTTCCAGCCGATACGATCGAGTCACTCGGTTATTCCGCGATCTGGCACGGACAGAAGAGCTGGAACGGAGTCGCGCTTCTGAGTCGAGTCGGCGATCCGGTCGAAATTCGCCGTGCGCTTCCGGGGGATCCGAACCTCGAGCAGAGCCGGTACATCGAGGCAGCGATCTGCGGACTGCTGATCGGCAACATGTACGCGCCGAACGGCAACCCGAAGCCGGGGCCGAAGTTCGAATACAAGCTCGCCTGGCTCGAACTCGCTGGCGGTGCACGCTCAGGCCCTGCTGGAGAGCGGAGTGCCCGCCTTGCTGATGGGCGACTTCAACGTGATCCCGACGGGCGAGGACGTCTACAAGCCCGAGCGATGGCTGAAGGATGCGCTGTTCGCACCCGAGGCTCGGGAACAGTATCGCGCGCTCGTTGGGCAAGGCTGGACCGATGCGATCCGCCACCTGTTCCCGGACAAGCGCATCTACAGCTTCTGGCCTTATTGGCGGAATTCGTTCGAGCGCGACGCTGGGATCCGAATCGATCATTTCCTGCTCAGCCGCACCCTCGCCAAGAAGCTGAAGGGCGCCGGGGTCGACCGGACGCCGCGCGGCTGGGAGAAAACGAGCGATCATGCGCCGGTGTGGGCCGAGCTCGAGATTTGACTGTTCGCTTGCCCTCGCCAAGCATCGCTGAGTGAGGATCGATCGCCGTTCATTCCTGGCATCGAGCGCTGCTGCGGGGTGCGTCGGACCGGCTTCAGCGCGGGCTCAGGCAGCTGGGCCCATCGCTCCGACCTGGGAATCGCTGGCGAGCCATTATCGAGTGCCCGAATGGTTCCGCGACTCGAAGTTCGGGATCTGGGCGCATTGGGGACCGCAGTGTCAGCCCGAATGGGGCGATTGGTACGCGCGGCTATTATATATGCAGGGACGCCAACCGTGGCTCCCGCCCGAAACCGCCTACGATCATCACATCAAACATTACGGGCACCCGAGTTCGCACCGGCTTCATCGACGTCATCGGCCAGTGGAAGGCCGAAGCGTGGCAACCCGAAGACCTGATCGCGCGCTACGCAAAAGCCGGCGCGCGCTACTTCTTCGCGATGGCTAGTCACCATGACAATTTCGACAATTTCGCAAGCAAACACCACGAATGGAATTCAACGCGGGTGGGGCCGAAGCGGGATATCCTTGGCGGTTGGGAGCCGGTGGTTCGGCGGACAGGGCTGAAGTTCGGCATCTCCAACCATTCCAGCCATGCCTGGCATTGGTACCAGCTCGCCTACGGCTACGACTCGGAAGGCCCGATGCGGGGCCGGCGGTACGACGCTTACCGGCTCCGGAAGCGGCACGGGCGCGGCACGTTCTGGGATGGGCTGGACCCGCAGGAGCTTTACACCGGACCTTATTACGTGCCGCCCGACGGCATCGCCTCCGACCAGGCGATGATGGACTGGCACGACAAGCGTGACGGGCAGTGGCTCGAGGCTGCGCCCCCATTCAATGTGGAGTTCGTGCGCAAATGGCTGCGACGCCAGAACCAGATCATCGACGATTATCGGCCGGACCTGATGTACTTCGACGACACTGGACTGCCGCTCGGTCAAGCGGGCCTCGAGGCGGCGGCCTATTATTACAACCAGGCCATCGGCTGGAGCGGTGACCCTGATGTGGTCGTGTTCGGAAAGAAGCTGGACGGCCTTCAGCGCCGCGCAATCGTCGAAGATGTGGAGCGCGGTTTCCTCGACGAGATTCGCGACGTCCCGTGGCAGACCGATACCTGCATCGGCAACTGGCACTATTCCCGCCGAATCTACGAGGAGAATTCCTACAAGACGCCCAAGCAGGTCATCCAGCGCCTCGCCGATGTGGTGTCGAAGAACGGCAACCTGCTGCTCAACATTCCGGTTCGCGGAAACGGAACGATTGATGAGAAGGAGGCCGCGATCGTCGACGACATCGCCGCATGGACAGCGCGCAACGGCGAGGCGATCTTCGGGACTCGGCCGTGGCTCAAGTTCGGCGAAGGGCCGACGCGGCCGCCCCCGGGCATGCTCAACGAGGATCAGGCTAAGCCCTTCACTTCCAGCGACATGCGGTTCACTCGGAAGGGAGCAGCACTCTACACAATCTGCATGGAGTGGCCCCAAGGCGAAAGCGCGATCACTTCGCTCGGCGCTCGCGCCTTGCCCGAAGCAGTCATCGAAAAGGTGGAACTGGTCGGCGGACCGGCGTTGCAGTTCCGGCGCGATTTGGACGCACTGCATTTGAGCTTGCCGCCGCCACAGCGCGGTGCGTTTACGCCCGCCATTCGCATCCTTGGCCGCGGATTAGTATGACCTGCAAATGCGCAGTTTTGGATTCCTTCTTGCTCTCCTTGCGATGACGTCGACAACGCCTGGAGAGCATCGGCCCCGAGCACGCGAAGCTGGGATCAGGTTTGGAGTCCTTGCGACCGGACCGCTCAACGCGATCACGGATGTCGCGGGTGTCCGAGTGGGGCAGGTGACGATCGTCGAGGGGAGCAAGATTCGGACTGGCGTCACCGCCATCCTTCCGCATGGCGGGAATCTCTATGAGGACAAGGTTCCGGCCGGCTTCGCCGTCGGGAATGCGTACGGCAAGTTCATGGGCTCAACTCAGATCAATGAGCTCGGCGAGATCGAGACTCCGATCCTGCTCACGAACACGCTCAACGTGCCCGAAGCCGCAGCCGGGATCATCGAGTGGACATTGAAGCAGCCCGGAAATCAGGACGTTCGCTCGGTCAACGCGGTCGTTGGCGAGACGAACGACGGCACCCTCAACGACATCCGCGCGCGCCGAGTGCGGCCCGCGGACGCCCTCGCCGCGATCGAGTCCGCGCGCGAAGGACCGGTGCAGGAAGGCGCGGTTGGCGCGGGGACGGGGACGATCGCCTTCAGCTGGAAAGGCGGGATCGGCACGAGCTCGCGCAAGCTTCCGGCAAATCTCGGCGGGTGGACGGTCGGCGTCCTCGTGCAGACCAATTACGGGGGCGTTCTGCAGGTCGCCGGTGTCCCGGTCGGGCAGGAACTCGGCCAATATTATCTGAAAGACGAGCTTTCGAAAGCGAGCGGCGATGGATCGTGCATCGTCGTCGTTGCGACCGACGCTCCGCTTTCAGACCGAAACCTTGAGCGGCTGGCCCATCGCAGCCTTTTGGGCATTGCTCGGACAGGCTCGCCGATGACAAACGGCTCGGGAGAATATGCAGTCGCATTTTCAACAAGCCTGGACGTGCGCCGAACAGCAGAGCGTCGCGCGAAGCCGAGCGCGATCATCGACCTTCCGAACGACCAAGCCTCGCCTTTGTTCGAAGCGGGTGTCGAGGCCGCCGAAGAAGCCGCGATCAACTCGCTCTTCGCTGCGACCCCGACCGACGGGAACGGCCGGCACATCGACGCTCTGCCGGTCGACCGGATCGTGAAGCTGTACAAGCGCGCTCGACGCTGATCAGCGCATCCTGACCGTCAGCGCAGCGCCGCTGTACGTGACAGTCGCGTCTGGCTTGGAGTCGAACGCGAGGGGCCGCGGCGTGCCCGGTTTCATCCAGCGAATGTTGATCACCCGCGTGGCGGCCATTTCCGAATAGCCGCTCCCAGCGCTCATCCCGATCGTCAATGTCTTCGCTTTCTCGTTCCATTTGAAGGGGATGCGGGAATAATGGCCGCGGAGATATTGGCGGCTGACGCCGTCATCCTCATATAGCGAGGAGCTGCCGTCGGCGCCGGTGTAGACGTTGAGCGTGACGGGCGAGTGCGAATCATTCCCGGTGTGTTGAATAGCGGGGCCGGTGGGGACGATGGAGCCGGCGCGAACGAATAAAGGCATGCGCTCGTACGGAGCTGCCGCCTTGATCGTCTGCCCACCCTTCAGGTTCCGGCCGGTGTAAAAATCGTACCAGCTCGAGCCCGCGGGCAAATAGACGTCACGCGACCGCGCCTTATACTCGGTCACCGGAGCGGCGAGGAATGCCGGCCCGAACATATATTCGTCCCCAATCTCCCACACTTTCCGGTCGAACCCATAGTCCATGACCAGCGCTCGCATGATCGTGCCGTCGTTGAAGTAGGTGTCGGCACCCAGCGTGTAGATATAGGGCATCAGCCGGTAGCGAAGCCGGTCGTACCAGACCATCGAGTTGTACGTTGGGGAGCCGGTCGGCGACATCTCGAAGATCTCGCGCTTGATGTTCTCGCCGTGGCTTCGGAAGATCGGTGAGAAGGCGCCGAACTGGAACCAGCGCGTGTTGAGCTCGAGCCATTCGGCGAGGTCTGATGGCGAGGGTTTGATGAAACGCTGCTCCATCGTGTAGCCGCCGATGTCGTGGCTCCAGTTGGGATCGCCGGACAGCGAGAAGTTGAGACCGGCCGAGATCTGCTCCTTCAAATTATCCCAACGCGACGCGACGTCGCCCGACCACAGCGCCGCGCTGTCGCGCTGGATCCCGCCGAACGCTGAGCGGGTCAGGATGAACGGGCGCACGTCGGGTTTGTCGGCGATCTGGTGGTCGTGGACTCCCTCGACGTGGACCAGCGGATATGCGTTGAAGTTGAACTCCGACGGACCGTTCGTCGTCGGTCCCATGCGCCGCGCCGTCTCCGCCGGCGAGATATTCGAATGGAAATCGGGCTCGTCGGAATCGAGCCACCAGGCATCGAAGCCCTTGCTTTCGATTCCCTTCCGGACCTGGCTCCAATAAAGGTCGCGCGCCGCCGGATTGTAGGGATCGTAGAAGGCGTTGAAGTAACCGGGACCGACCCAGTCGAGGTACATCCATTTGATGGTGTTCGGGTCCTTCGGCTCGTCCGGCTGCGGGTTTGACATCAGTTTGTACATGCCGTGGATCGCCTCGAGCGCGTCGTAATTGGGGAGGCCTTTGTAATATTTGGCCCAGACCGAAATCATCACGTGCGCCCCGCTGGCGTGAATGTCATCGACCATGCCCTTGGGATCGGGGAAGCGCTCCGGATCGAAGCATTGGCAGCCCCACTGGTCCTGCGGCCAGTAGAGCCAGTCCTGAACGATATTGTCGAGCGGGAGCCCACGCCTGCGATATTCGCGAAGGACTCCGAGCAACTGGTCCTGGGTCTCATATCGCTGCCGGCTCTGCCAGAAGCCGTAGGCCCATTTGGGAAGGATCGGCGCCTTGCCCGTCAGCTCACGATAGCCGGCGATGACCTCATCCATGCTGTTGCCGGGAATGAAGTAATAATCGACGGCGTACGCAAAATCGGAAGACAAAGTCAGCGAATGGCGATCCGCGTCCGGACTCGGATTGTCGTGAAGGAGCGCGATGTAGCCCGAGTCCGGATCCCATTCGATTCGGATGTTGTGCGGCTTACCGGCGGCGAACTCGACGTCGAAATTATGGTAGAAGGGGTTCCAGTTCTGGCGCCAGCGATTAAGCACTTCTCGGCCGTCCACGAACAGCTTGAAGTAGCTGGAGCCGTACAGGCGGAAGCGGTGCAGGCCGCCACTTGAAGAAATGATCGTGCCTTGCCAGGTGACCTGAAGGCCCGGGACAGTCTGCTGCATGTCGGCCGTTCGAGTGCCCTGGGGCCAGCGGTTCACCTCCTCGAGATATTGAAGCTGGATCGTCGGTTCGCTGCGTCGTTCGATGGTCTTCCCGTTGACGCTGTAGGTTGCGGTCCAGCCCCGACCGCCATTCACTTGCAAACCGTCGTCGGCGGCGCCCGCATAGGTGTAAGGCTTGGGCTCGCCGAAGCGAGTGACCGAATTGTTGTCCCATAGGAGCCCGTAGTCTCGGGTCGAGACGACAAATGGGATCGCGACGTCCATGTTGTGCTGCAAGAGCAGGACATCCTCGCCATTGTAGTTCATCTGGCCGTTCTGATGCTGGCCGAGGCCGTAGAAGCCCTCGTCCGTGCCGCGATTGAATTGCTGCGAAATCGCGAGCGAGGGAAGGCCCTCGGCGCTGGTCCGGGTGAAATTCGGCGGATCGCTCGAAGTGAGGACGACCTTGCCGCCTGGGTCACGGAAGCTGATGGCGCCCGTTCGGCCGTCCACCTCGACGGTCGACTTGCCGCTATTCAGCCTCGTGATCGGAGACAGGCGCTTCTCATCGAGCGTATATGCGTTCGCCAGCGGCTTCGCCCTCACCATGAAGCTGGACGGGCGATCGGCCGTGCCGGTCGGCGCTTCCGTCACTCGGATGATGCCGTCGGGATAGACCTCAAGGCGCACTGCGGGACCCTGTTTCGGATGGACGATAATGCCGGTCGGAGTCCGCTCGACGACCTGCCCGATCGCGGTTGTTCCAACGCTCGCCAGCGCGCAGGCGATCGCTTCGAGTTTCATTGATAAGTCCCCAGCCGAACCCTGAGCAGCACCGGCGCCGAAAGATTAAGGCCGTAGTCGAGCTGATCGCCGTTCCAGCGGCGCTTCATCAGCCATTGGCCAGCCTGGAACGTGCCCTCCTCGACATCGAGGAATTGCGACGCCTCACCTCCAGCGGGCTTGTCGAGCCCGAATTCGAGCCGCACGTCCGAGCCGGCGACGAGGAATTCGCTGGCCCCCAGTTGAATGATTGCAGCTCCGCCGACCGGTCTCTCCTTGTTCGGGCTGGGCGGAGTTCCGGGCATAAGCCACTCCGGCTGTCCGAAAGCCCAGAGGCCATATCGCGCACGGATTTTCCAACTGCCCAGTACAATCGTCTCGTCGGTTGCATCATCCGGCTTCGCAAAGCCCGCCGTCGGGTGCTCGAACGCCAGCTTTGCCCAGTCGCGGGCGACAGGCTCGAGGAGCGCAAATTTCGACGCGAAGGCATCCAGGGTTTCGGAGTCAAACTGCTTGGTGCCGAGCGGGAAATTGAAATAGCCGGTGTCGTCCATGCCGAATGGCGACCAGCCGATCGCCCCGTTTCCAAGCGCGAGCCAAAGGAAGCGCGCGAACGGGAGCGCATTTCCGGTCTCGGGGATGAACAGCGGATTGTCGGAGCGCCGGTAGTCTTCAATCCACTTCGCGTATTTTGCATAGTCGGCGCGGTAGATATCCGGCGCTTCCATATCGATATGGGGGGCTGCGACCTTCCAGATGTCGATGACGTTCCAATTTGGTCCACCGCTCGCGCCATGCTCGACGCCTTCGAGGGTAAAGGGGTCCGTGAGCGAGGCGTTCACGTACATCGGCAGGTCGAGCTGCGCCTTTCCAGCAGCCGCGACCGAATCGACGTAGCGCGCGACATGCCAGGCGTTGAAGGCTTGATCCGCAGTCGCTCCGAAGGCTTGCGACCATCGTTCCCTTCTTTCCGATCCGGCGCGCGAGCTCAGGTGGAATCGGCTTTGCGAACAGCCGCTGCGCGGCTTGCGAGAAGTCGCGCGGAATCCCGTAACTGCCGGTCTCATTTTCGACCTGAATCATGATGATTGTGTGCGTCGGATCGCTATTGCGCAGGTGCGCCATCAATGCCGCAAATGCGCGGCTGTCCGCTGCCAGCGTCTGGCGGCCAAGCGCAGACATCACCCAATGCGTCTTGCCATCGGGCGTCGTCTCGCGCGGGAAGCGTTTCACATCGGTCTTCACCCACTCGGGTGTGTACTGCGGGTTGGTGTTCTTCCACGTGCCGAACCACAAAAGGATGAGGCGGACGTCATGTTGCCGTGCCTGCTGGAGGAGCGTGTCGACCCATGAGAAATCGAACCGGCTCTCGACCGGCTCGATCTGCTCCCAGGCGACGGGGATCTCAACTGTGTTGGCATGCAGTTGCTGGATGACGGGCCAGACTTGCGGCAACATCGCCGGGTAATTGCTGCTGTTGTTCGTTTGTGCCCCGAGGATGAGGAACGGCGCGCCGTCGACGAGCAAAACATGTTTGCCGCTGGACTCGATGATTCGGGGAAGCGGCGCAGATTGGGCATTGGCGGCGGTGACTGCGACGAACAGCAAGGCTCCGACCAGAAGCGTGCGCAAGCTTCTCACGATTCCCCCCTCGGCTGTTTGCATTGCTGTTTGGTAGCGCTAACGCAAGGGCGAACAGGAGCGGGGGAGTGAATGGGTCGCATCGTCATGCCGGTCCTTTGGTTCGCTCTGGCTTCGAACCTCATCGCGGCTCCGGCGCTCGCCGAACTCGACTGAGGAGGTGGTCAACAAGGCGCCGAACGGGCTCGCGCTGACGCCGCCGATGGGCTGGAACAGCTGGAACAAGTTCGCGTGCGACAATAATGAGCAAACAGTCCGCGCCACTGCCGATGCAATGGTCGCCTCGGCGATGCGTGACGCGGGCTATCAATATGTCGTGATCGATGACTGCTGGCAGACGGCGCGCGACGCGAATGGCTTCATCGTCGCTGACGCACAGAAGTTTCCGTCCGGAATCAAGGCGCTGGCGGATTACATCCATTCGCTCGGGCTGAAGTTCGGAATCTATTCGGATGCGGGGCGGTTGACGTGCGGAGGACGGCCGGGCGGGCAGGGTCATGAGTATCAGGACGCTCTCACTTATGCCCGCTGGGGCGTGGATTATCTGAAATATGATTGGTGCAGCACGGGTGATCGCAATGCCCAGGAGGCTTATTCAGTGATGGCGGACGCGCTCCGTCAGAGTGGCCGTCCGATTGTCTTCTCGATCTGCGAATGGGGAACCGCCAAGCCGTGGCTGTGGGCGAAAAACACTGGGAATTTGTGGCGGACGACGGGCGACATTTTCGACAGCTTCAACAAGCCCGATCCCACGAAGAGCTGGGCGCACACGGTCACCGACATCGTCGATTTGAACGAACCTTTGTGGCCATTCGCCGGTCCCGGTCATTGGAATGATGCCGACATGCTCGAGGTCGGAAACGGCGGGATGAGTCTAACCGAATATCGTTCGCATTTTTCGCTTTGGGCAATGATGGCTTCGCCGCTGATGGCGGGCAACGATGTTGCCCATATGGACGAGGGCACGCGCTCGATCCTCCTTAACAAGGAGGTCATTGCGGTCGACCAGGATTTGCTTGGCGTGCAGGGGCACCGCGTTTCGAAGGACGGCTCGAGCGAAGTGTGGATGAAGCCGCTCGCCGGTGGCGGCCGAGCGCTCCTCCTGTTCAACCGCGGCGATGAGGCCGCGACGATCCGAGCGACCGCCGATCAGCTTGGCTGGCCGAGCGGCGTTCGAGCGAAAGTGCGCGACCTTTGGTCGCATAAGGATGCCGGGACCTGGACCGGCGCTATTGAGGCGATCGTCGAACCTCACGGCGTAATGATGTTCGCGATCAGGCCTTAGCCCCAACGTCCACTGCGCCAGCGTAATCACGGATCACTGATTGCGTCGACTTGTCGACGTCGAAGACGCTGTACCAACCCTGCGGCTCGTGCGGCGGGTCGCCGACGTAACTGGTGTCGCCGCGAACGAAATGATGATCCGGATGCCGAGCTCGACCTTCGCCGCCCCAGCCCCAGAAGTTGCAGCCCTGGAGCGGACCTCCTGAGCGGACGCTGTCGAGAACCGCCGAATAGATCAACTGGTAGAAACGATCTTTGAAGGTCGTCGGCGTTGCCGGATCGAAGCGTCCGGCGTCGCGTGGGAAGCCGAATTCCTCGATGATGAGCGGCTTCTTCAGGCGCCGCGCGATGGCGAGCTGCCGGTTGATGTAATCGTGCGTGTTGCGCTCGACCGTGGGCCAGGTGCCGGCGAGGTCTTTCGGATCGGCCCAGCTCCAATTCTGTGGCCAGATATGGGCGTTGACATAATCGATCGCCGGTGAGCAATTCGCATCGACGACGCATTGGGAGTCGTTGATGCAGCCCTGGGTGCCCTCGCTTCCGGTCGACACCATGTGGTTTGGATCGATCGACTTGATGAGGCGCGCCGTGCCCTCGATCCAGGCGAGATAGGCTTTCATGTGCCTCCGGCCCGCTTCGTCGCTGCCGCCCGGCCGAGGTTCGTTTGCCAATTGCCAGGAGAAGATCGCGGGATCGTCGCGGTAGAAGCTTCCGGTCACAATGTTGCGGCGCCCGACGACCGCTCGGACGTAATCGTCGAACATTCTTACCGCCGCTGCCTCGCCGTAGAACTCCGAGCTCATGTCCGGGAATTCCGGCCATGGGTGCGCCGGATCGTTCATGTTGATGTAGCGCCCGCCGTTGGTCCAGTAGAGATAGGTCATCATTCCGCCCGACCACTCCCAGAAGTTGGTCAGGTAGATGACCGCGGTGAGCCCGCGCTTTCCCATTTCGGCGAGGGTATGATCGAGGCCGCGCAGCAGCTCCTCGTTGAAATGGCTGGTTCGATTTCGAAACGTCGGCCGGACGGAATTCTTCAGGGGCGAGAATTCGGACGATCCAAGGATCCGGATGTTGTTGATGCCGAGCGCAGCGACGCGATCGAGCTCGCGCTTCAGGCGGCCGCGGTTTCCGGCGGCGTCCGAACCGAGGTAGGCCGCGTACCACATGTTCGTGCCGGCGACTCGGTACGGCTTCCCAGTTCGGGTAAATCCAGTTCCGTTTGCCCTCACGAGCCCGATCCCGCGCGGTGCGGGAACAGCCGCGGAGGAAACAAGGAGAGCCGAAGACCCGACAATCAGCTGACGACGGTTGAGCAACCCAATCTCCGGATTTGCGCTGACATTTGTTAGCGCTAACCAATTGACCGCGCCAGTTGTCGGAGACTTTCGGAAAAGAGGCCTACTTATGGCAGTCTCCTGGGGATCATGTCGCAGCCGGCCGGCAACTCGGCGTGGCGACAAATGGAGGGGCGTGAAGCCAAGCGCGGCGGGCGCTATAGCCGTGAACGATGCTTGATGTTGTCCCTCTTGAGCTGCGGCGGGTCCGGGAGTGGCGCGACGTCACACGGGCGACGTTCGATCGAGAGATTGAACCCCGGCACGAGCCTGCTCTACTCCGGGGAATCGTTGGGGATTGGCCCATCGTTGGCAGCGCTCGCAAATCAACGGATGCGCTAAGAGCATATCTCGCTCGTCTCGACAGCGGCAGCAAAGTCCGAGCGTTCATCGGCGCTTCTGAAATGGGTGGGCGCTTCTTCTACAACAGCGCATTCGACGGGTTCAATTTCAGCAAGGTCGAAGGCGACTTCCAGCAGCTCCTGACGGCGATCGTCGAAAGCCATGGTTCGCGTTACATCTATTTGGGCTCGACTCCGACGGCGCAGCTCCTTCCTGAATTTGCTGGCGCGAATCCCTTGCCTCTA
Source organism: uncultured Alphaproteobacteria bacterium (assembly GCA_963831485.1). GTDB lineage: Bacteria > Pseudomonadota > Alphaproteobacteria > Sphingomonadales > Sphingomonadaceae > Sphingomicrobium. The sequence goes on along the minus strand of CAWHQE010000019.1, from coordinate 378,762 downwards.
GTTCACGGGAGACCGGCCGAGCCTCGCGTCTGGATCGGCACCGACAGCGTCATCGCGCCGCATTTCGACGAGTCCGACAACATTGCCTGCGTCGTCAGCGGCAAGCGCCGCTTTACTTTATTTCCGCCCGAACAGGTTTCAAACCTCTATGTTGGGCCGATCGACAATACGATGGCCGGGCAGCCCGCGAGCATGGTCGAACTCGGCGATCCTGACCTGGATCGATTTCCTCGTTTCGGTGAAGCGTTGAAGCACGCCCTCGCCGCCGAGCTCGAGCCGGGCGATGCCATCTACATTCCCGCACTGTGGTGGCATGGAGTAACGGCCACGGGTCCGCTGAACGTTCTGGTCAATTACTGGTGGAATGATACGCCGGCCGACGCAGGATCGCCGATGGTCGCGATCGCCCAAGCGCTTCTCAGCATTTCGCTCCTTCCTGATCACAAGAGGCAGGGCTGGCGGCACATGTTCAATCATTTCGTGTTCAGGCCGGGCGACGATGATCCGGCAGCCCATATTCCTCCCCAGGCTCGAGGAGTGCTTGGGAGATCCACGCCGGAGCTCAGGCGCACCTTACGTGAATTCATCATCCGAGCGCTGGGCGGCCGGTGAACCACTGGCGAGCAACCTTCATTCGCGGTTGAGCATGAAGCGAAGCGTCGCCCGCATTTTCATGAGTTGCTCGCTCGTCACTTCGCCGAGCATGCCCCGCGCATGCGAAGGAAGATGAGCAACGGGATCGCCGTTCATTCCAAAAATATAATGATCGAACACCATGTGCCAGACTTCACGCTGGTCGGACGGTAATGTCCTGATCGCATAAAGAGCGTGCAGCAGCGCGTCGTAAGGGCTGCCTGCGCCTGGACGCGCGTCGTTCCACCAATAATTGATGAAGAGGTTCACGGCCTCGAGCGACTCCACCCCGTGCCACCAGTGGAATGGAATGTAAATCGCGTCTCCGGGCTCGAGTTCAGCGACCTGCGCGCGTTCGAGAGCCTGGGCGTAACGTGGGAAGCGCTCGAAATCCGGATTGAGAGGATCGACGAGGCTTACCGGAGTGCCGGCGGGAGTCAGCTCAAAAGGGCCGACGTAGAGATTCTTCGATTTCATCCGGCGGGAACAGAATGAAGCGTCGCCTGCCTGCGACCACGATCCCGATATTTTCCATCAAATCATAATGAGGCGCCGACTCGGATTCGGTTTCCGATCCAGGCTCGCGGAACCACCCTCATGTCGACCAGGTCGGTTCGGTTCACCTCTTCAAAGCCGGGGAGAAGTCCCGGAACCTCTTCGGACTGGACTGCAATTGCATAAGGCCGCGGATTTTTGCGATCGCGAAGGAGCCGATCCAGGAAGGGGTCGAGCGCCGACATTCCTCGAGTGAAATTGAGGGCGCGAAAGTCATCGGTGTATAAAAACCGGCCTTCGATCTCCGGCGCGCCGACGATCACTGCGACAGGACGATCAACGCGAAAACTCTTCAAGTAATTGACGAAATCTTCGTCGGATCGTCGCGCGGCGCTCACTGCAGGCCAGCGTTCCGCAAGACCACGAAATACTGCAGGCTGGCCGCCAGGGCGGATCTTCTCGCGAAACCCTGCCCTGTCGACGTCGTGATATTCGGCGATCGGGCGAAGGCGTTCGAAAAATGTCACGATGCGTGCAGCACCAGGTTGCTGGCGCTGCCCTGCTGCTGGAGATAGTCGCGCTGCATCGACATCATCGCTGCGGTCTGTGCGACGACGTCGCGAATATGTGCAAGCCGCTGGAGCGTATCGCCATCGGACAATATGTCCGCGGCAGGATGGTAATCGCGAGCCTCGACACCCTGGCCAACCATGACAGCCAGCCAGCTCGTCTCCGTGAACAGTTCGTTATGCTCGCGAAGCACCCGCCCGTTCCTCCGGAACATGTCGACTTTGTAGGCAAGAGCCTCTGGGATGCTCATGGTACGGCAGTAATTCCAGAAGTCGGAATCATCGCGTTCTGTCGCGTTGTAATGGAGAATCAGGAAGTCGCGGATGTCGACATACTCCCGGACCGTCAGATCATTGTAGCGATCCACTTCGAGGTCGTCGAAACGCCGAGTTGGGAAGAGGGTCATGAGCCGGGCGATTCCGCTCTGGACCATGTGAATGCTTGTCGATTCTAGAGGCTCCAAAAAGCCGCTCGCCAGTCCGAGCGCGACGACGTTCTTGATCCAGCTCTTCTTGCGGTGCCCAGCCTTGAAGCGAAGTGGACGCGGGTCGGACAGCGGCCTTCCGTCCAGGTTCGAAAGCAGCACGCTCGCAGCTTCGTCGTCGCTGATATGAGCGCTCGAATAGACATAGCCATTGCCGGTGCGATGCTGCAGTGGAATGCGCCATTGCCATCCCGCAGATTGCGCAGTCGATCGGGTGAGGGGTTGCTGATCGTCGCTGCTTTCGCAGGCGACGGCCATGGCACGGTCGCACGGAAGCCATTTCGACCAATCTTCGAATCCGACGCCGAGCTTCTGTTCAATGAGGAGGCCGCGAAATCCCGAGCAGTCGATAAAGAGATCGCCGGGGATCTGGCGGTTATCCTTCAGCACGAGGGCTTCGACAAAGCCGGTTTCGCCGTTCTGAACGACGTCCACGATCCGGCCTTCCGTACGAACCACTCCAAAGCTCTCGGCGATCTGTCGAAGATAATGAGCGTAAAGCGACGCATCGAACTGGAAAGCATAGCCGATTCGCGAAATCGGAGAATTGGATTGGTCCATATGCGGGTGAATGAAGCGGCCCTGCAGTCCGGCGACAATTCCGAGCGAATAAGCGTCGAGTGGCGTCTGGTCACCGGCCGCACGGCTCTTGAGCCAATAATGATGGAATTCCAGCCCCAGCATGTCGAGGCCGTAGAAGCCGAATGGATGGACGTAGCGGTGACCGAGGCGAGTCCAGTCGCGGAACTCGATTCCGAGCTTGTAAGTGGCATTGGTGGCGCGAACGAAATCGCGCTCGTCGATCTCGAGGAGAGCGTTGAACAAGTTGATTTGCGGTATCGTGGCCTCGCCGACGCCGACGGTGCCGATCTCGTCCAATTCGATGAGCTCGATTCTGAGATCGGGCATGGCCCCCATGATCTTCGAAATGGCGGCTGCGGCCATCCAACCTGCGGTGCCACCGCCGATGATCACGATCTTGTCGAATTCGATTTGCAGTCAAAGGACGAACTCCGCGGGCGGAATCGCCGCGTTCGACTGAGAGCAGCATTGCCGAACGAACTCGCCGTGCGGCGGCAGCATGTTCGCGCTGTCCTGGATTATTCGTCTCAAATGCTCGAGGGCCTGGCTGACCTTGTCCTCGTCGAGACCGTCGACCACCGGCTCATATTCATCGGGCAGGATGTTCTGGCCAAGCATGACAGCGATCCAGCTCTGCCGCGGGAACAGCTCAACGCCCTCCGCGAAGATGCGCGCCTTGTTGCGGAACTGCTCGATCTTATTCTCGAGGCTCGAGGGTATCTCCATCGCCGCGCACTGCTTCCAGAATTCGGATTGGGCCTGCTCCATGGCCTTGTAGTGAAGGATGACGAAGTCCCTGACCCATTCGAACTGAATCTGCATCTGCTTGTTATATTCATCGCGCTCGAGAGGATTGAACCGGCGATCGGGGAACATCGCGATGAGCCGAGCGATGCCGGCTTGAACGAGGTGGATGCTGGTCGACTCCAGCGGTTCGACGAAGCCCGTCGAAAGCCCCAGCGAAACAACGTTGCGGTTCCAGGCGAGCTTGCGCCTTCCCGTTTTGAACGACAGCTTGCGAGGATCGCCCTGAAGGTCGCCTTCGAGATTGGAAACGAGCAGCTGTTCTGCTTGGTCGTCCGAAATGAATGCGCTGCAATAAACGTGGCCGTTGCCCATCCGGTGTTGGAGTGGGATTCGCCATTGCCAACCGCTCTCATGAGCAGTCGCACGCGTGAACGGGTCGGGATTTCCGGTGTAGCTGCACGCCGCGGCGATCGCTCGATCGCACGGCAGCCACTTGGTCCAGTCCTCATATCCCGTTTCGAGCGCCTGCTCGATCAATAAACCGCGGAAGCCGGAGCAGTCGACGAACAGCTCACCGGGGACGACACGGCCGTCAGTCAGCTGAACCGATTCGACGTGTCCATCCTCGATCGCGCAGCTTGACGTCGACGATCTTGCCTTCAACCCTTCGAACGCCGCCGCGCTCGGCGAAAGAGCGCAGGAATTGAGCGTATAAGCTCGCGTCCAAATGGAACGCGTAGCGCATCTGGTTGAGCGGAAATTGCGCCTGAGGGCCGGGGCGGGCAAACCTTCCGCCAGCCGCGGCGACCGCGCTCATCGACCAGGCGGAGATGTCTGCAATCGGCTGGCGCTGGCGTTCCCGCAGATAAAGCTGATGAAACGGGATTCCCTGGAGGTCGCGGCCAAGCTCGCCGAAGGGATGGATGTAGCGCTGGCCCCTCCGGCCCCAGTTCACGAACTCGATTCCAAGCTTGAAGGTTGCCTGAGTCGCACTGACGAATTCGTCTTCATTGATTCCGAGGAGATCGTTGAAGGCTATGAGGGGCGGGATTGTCGCTTCGCCGACGCCGATCGTTCCAATCTCTTCGGACTCGATCAGCGTAACCTTCGTGTATCCGTTGTTGAGGTAGCGGGAGAGCGCCGCGGCGGCCATCCAGCCGGCGGTGCCTCCGCCGACGATCACGACCTCGCGAATGCCATGTTCGTTCATCGGGCGCTCTGTTTGATGAGGTTGGACATATAGTCGGCATACATCGGCTGCGCTCCGACGAAACCGCGGAGCGAATCGGCGTAGCGCCAAAGCTCGAGCCGAATGCGATCGAGAGGCAGGCTATCCGCGAGCGGATCAGCGCTGCGCGGCTCGAAACCCTGTCCGAGCAGGACGGCGGCCCAGCTGTCGCGCGAGAAGGTCTCTTCTTCGTAATAGGGCAGGCGACCGCGCTCGGCGAAGAGCGCCAGCGTGTGTGCCAGCGAGGCGGGGGGCTTGATCGACGCCGCGCTCGTCCAGAAGGGCTCGTCACGACGCGCGGTGAGGTAATGCATGCAGATAAAGTCGCGCACCCGATCGGCCTCGACATTGCACTGGCGAACATATTCGGCGAGCTCGACCGGCGCGCAATCGCGGCCCGGCATCATCGAGATCAACCGGTCGATCTGGCTGTGAGCAAGGTGAAGGTTGGCCCATTCGAGAGGCTCGATTGCAACCGCGGAGTTGCCGATCGCGACGCAGTTACGAAGCCAGGGATCGCTCCAGCGCCCGGAATGGATTGAAGTGATTGTCGCTTCATCAAGCGAGTCCACGAACTCCCGAGCGAGCTGCTCGCTGCTTGCATGCGCGGACGAGAAGACTGCACCGCGCGACGATCGGTATGGAGACGAAGCTTCCCAACGCCATCCGGCTGGCCCAGCGACGACCCGGTCGAGCATTGGAGCGTCGGAATCCGGCTGGCTCTCGCTGTAAATCAGGCGGTCACACGGCAAATATCCGCCCCACTCCTCGAAGCCTTTGTCGAGGGCGGATCGGATCAACGCTGCCGGGCCTGTGCAATCGACGAAAAGGTCGCCGGCCACCACCACTCCATCGTCGAGCACCAGGGTATCGACGAAGCCGTCCTCACCGCGCAGCTTCGGTTCGAAATTCCGGCATTGCTGTTCGCTCGCACCAAGGTGGCGCGCATAATCGCGCATGAGCCCAAGGTAACGCTCCGGGGTGAGGTGCAGTCCGTAACCGATTTCCGGTGCCGTCGCGCTCGATGCAGCGGAAGAGCCAATTCGTCCCATCCGCCCAAGCTCCGCGCCGGCGCAGAATCGATCGAATTGCTCGACCTCTCCCTCACCGCGCGCACGGATCCACAATTGGTGGAATGGAATGCCTTCGACCGCCACTCCATAAGTTCCGTAAGCGTGCACGTAAGGTGGAAGACCAGCCGACCAACCCTCGAAAATGGTGCCAATGCGGAGCCCGCTTTGCGCTCCGAGAATCGTATCGCTCTCGGCAAGACCGAGATCATGGTGAAATCCGGCGATCGACGGCAAGGTGCTGATCATCTTGTCAGCAATCGCGCCCTTCGGAACGGGACAGCTGACGACCGTGACCTGTAGCGAGGGAATATGCCGTCTGAGCGCTGCAGCCACTGACCAGGCCACGATCCCGCCGCCGGCAACCACGACGCGCTCGATGTTAGCGCTCACGCCGCTTCCTTCATTGGGCAATATTGTTCGATATAGCCGCGATGGTCCGGCATGCGTTCGCTGGCGGCCTGTATTTCGGAACGCAATGTTTCCATCCCCCGAATGAGCGCTTCTGGGGCGGGGAGGTCGGCGCGGATGTCATTGCCTTCGGGGATGATATGTTGCCCGATGTAGACCGCGATCCAGCTCGCATCGAGAAACACACCCTCGCGATATTTTGCAACTCGTCCCCGCCGCCGGAACAGTTCGATCTTCTCGTGGAGCGTGTCCGGAACCTGCATCGTCCGAACATGGTCCCAGAACGAGGAATTGGAACGCTGGGTCGCGTGATAATGGAGGATCAGGAAATCGCGGATGCGATCATATTCCAGGTCCACGAGGCGATTGAATTCGTCACGATCAAGCGGTGAAATCCCGCCCTTCGGGAACAGCTCGACAAGCGTGCTTATCGCCGCTTGGATGAGATAGATGCTCGTCGATTCGAGTGGCTCGAGAAAGCCGCTCGCAAGGCCGACGGCAACACAATTTCCGACCCAGCTGCGCTTGCGGCGGCCCGCTTTGAACTTGAGGATCCGCGGCTCCGCGATGGGCTCACCTTCGACCGCTTCCACCAATGAAGTGCGGGCTTCCTCGTCCGTGCAGAAAGCCGAGGAATAGACGTAGCCGTTTCCGGTCCGGTGCTGCAGCGGGATTCGCCAGCGCCAGCCGCCGGGCATCGCGATCGCGCTTGTGTAGGGAGTTAGTGCGGTCTGGGTCCGGCACGGCATTGCGAGGGCGCGGTCGCACGGCAGCCATTGCGACCAGTCCTCGAACGGTTCGCCGAGCGCTTTCCCGATGAGGAGCGACACGAAGCCAGAGCAATCGATGAACAAATCGCCCTCGATTGTCTCGCCGCTCTCCAATAACACTGAGCGGACGTGTCCGGATTCTCCGTCCAGCTCGACGTCCACGATCCGACCTTCGGAGCGCCGCGTTCCAAGCTTCTCCGCGATTTGCCGGAGGTGCGGCGCAAATAAGGTCGCATCGAATTGATATGCATAATTGAATGTGGACTCGATTTTGTCGGGATCGGGGTCCGGACGAGTGAAACGATTCATGGACGCCATCGTGACGGCCATTGAATAGTCGCCGATCGCTCCCGCCGTCTCGGAGATGTCGCGCAGCCGACTCCAATAATGATGGAAGGGGATGGTGCTCTTTCCGCTTCCGAAGGTTCCGAAAGGATGGATGTAGCTGTCGCCGGGCTTGCCCCAATCTCGAAATTCGATTCCCAGCTTGAACGTGGCGCGCGTGGCGGCCATGAATTCCGCCTCATTGATTCCCAGGCGTTCGTTGAATCCGCGGATATGGGGAAGGGTGGCTTCTCCAACACCGACGATTCCGATTGCTTCCGATTCGACGAGGTGCACGTCGCAGCGGGCGGAAACCAGCTTCATCAAAGCAGCGGCCGTCATCCAGCCCGCAGTGCCGCCGCCGACAATGATCACCCTCAACTTCGGCCCGTCGCTCATAAATCCGCCCGCCCGTCCAGCCGCGCGTAAGGTTCTCGACTTATGCCAGTTGATCAAGGCTATGGCATGAAGTGCGGCATTGCTGCCACAGTCGGCGTAAATCCGGCAATGGTTCGTTTCGCAGCCGTCTTGCCGTGGAAAAAACGGCGGGTTATGCAACTCGGTCAGGAGAGGCTGGTCGCGTTTGTTAGCGCTACCAGAGACTGAGAGGGGCTCGGATGATCGAATCAAAACCGCACCCGGATTGCGCCCGCAATCTGGGGCTGCTGCGCTGTAGTGTTTCCGTTCTTGCTCTATGTGCAATCGCCACGGCGGCTCCTGCGCAGGCTCAGGATTCCGCGCAGAAGACATCGACCACTCCGGCGACGGCAAGCGCGCCCGGTGCATCGGGTTCAACCGTCAATGGCCAGCAGCTGGCTCAGGCCGACTCGGTCTCAAACTCGACCAACCCTGCCCAGGCCTCGAACGTACCCGGCAACGCGATCATCATTACCGGCATCCGGCAGAGCCTGCGCAACTCGCAGCAGATCAAGCGCAACTCCGATACGGTCGTCGACGCGATCACCGCGCAGGACATCGGCGCTCTTCCGGACAGGTCGGTTACCGAGGCGCTGCAACGCGTCCCCGGCGTAGCGATCAACCGGTTCGCGGGCACCAGCGACCCCGACCACTTCTCGGTGGAAGGTTCAGGAGTCACAATCCGCGGCCTGACCTTCGTCGCTTCGCAGTTCAACGGACGCGATACCTTCTCGACCGGCGTCTACGGACAGGGGATCAACTTCCAGGATGTTCCGGCGGAGCTGCTCGGCTCGGTCGAAGTGTTTAAGAACACGACGGCCGACAGGCTCGAAGGTGGGCTTTCCGGCACCGTCAACATGAACCTCCGACTGCCCTTCGATCAGAAGGGCTTTTTCTTGGGTTACGACCTTGAGGCCACCTACGCGGACCTCGACAAGCAATGGTCGCCGGTCGGATCGGTGCTCGTCAGCAATACATGGGATACGAGCATGGGCCGCATCGGCCTTCTCGGTGCCTTCTCTTATTCGGAGCTTTTCAGCCGTTCCGACTCGGTCCGGGTCTCCAACTTCCAGACGCGCAACGGCACCTATTCGAACAACAACTCAGCCGGCACCGGCACCGGCATTTGCCGCATGCCATTGCCCTCGAATTCGGACACCCAGGGTTTCCCGCCAATTTCCACAAATACCACGCAGGACGCGCCTTGCTTCGGCGCGGCCCCCGCCGGCGCGAATGGATTTGCGGATTTCCTCCAGGGAGATTTCTATGCGCCGGTCGGCGGGCAGTTCCAGACCGAAACGCATGACCGCAAGCGCCGCGGTATCGCTGGCGCCGCTCAATGGCAAAGCAACGATCGGCGGGCACTCGTCACTGCGCAGTTCCTGAACTCGCGGGCGACCGAGTCCTGGGGCGAGCATACGATGGGGGTGGGCTCCGATCTTTCGGAATACAACACCTTCCCGCTCGGATGTCAGCAAAATGGTGCAGGCCCGGCAGGTCGTCCGGAGGCGCAATGCCGTACAGACGCTTCGGGCAATTTCTTCTTCGGCAACAACGCTCAAGGGAATGGCTATAATCCATTGTCGGGGCAGTCCTTCCCCAATTACCAATATGGCAGCGACGGGGTCTTCGAGAACGGCTACATCACGCTCCCTGGTACCGGCTGGCGCACAGCCGGTAGCGGCAGCTCCACGACACGCGTGCCCACCGGCGGCATGCAGCAGTCGCTGGATGCTCGGCAGGTCAACGAGACGAACGTCGTTCAGGACATGTCGCTGAACGCGAAGTTCAGCCCGACCCCGCACTGGGACATCAACCTCGACGGACAATATGTGAAGGCTCGGCACGACGACCTCGACATGGAGATTTCGAGCTCGAATTTTGCGGACCAGCAGGTCGATCTGACGGGCAAATTTCCGGTCATCGTCCCACACAAGCCGAACACGCTTAGCGCAACCTGGGCAGCGCCGAACCCGGCGATGGCCGCCGACACGGACGCCCAATATTTCGCCGACCCACGCTTTACGTTCTGGCGCAACGCGATGGACCACATCGAAGAGAGCCGCGGGCATCAATGGGCGTTCGCAGGAGATGTCGCGTACAACTTCCTGAACGACAGCTTCCTGAAGCAATTGAAGTTCGGCGCCCGCTACGCGGATCGCGAGCAGGACATCAAATACACGACCTACAATTGGGGCTCGTTGAGCGAAGTCTGGTCGGGCTCCGGACCAGCGATCTTCCTCGACCAGGTCGGCGTTCCGCAGGGCGCCGTCCAGACCTACAAATGGACCGATTTCTTCAGAGGTGAAACGCAGGCACCTCCGACGGCGCTGTTCTACAACGGCAACCTGGTCGACGATTATCAGCAGGCGGTCGCTTTTGCGAAAATGGTCCAGGCAGCCGAGCAAGCAGCGTGCAACTGTACATCAACGACGTCCTGGCTCCCGCTCGCGGAGCGACCCGGCGTCGTTCCTGGAACGCCCTTCCTCCCGAGCGAGATCCAGCCCGTCGGTCAAAAGACCGACGACGCCTATCTCATGCTCCGATTTGGCCAGGAAGAGCCGATCTTCGGCGGCGTCCGCCTCGACGGCAATATCGGCGTCCGCTACGTCCACGACAACCTTAGCTCGTCCGGATCGATCGGCGTCCCGTCGCAGCAGGCCCTCGGGATTACCAATCCGTTTGATGTGCGCTGCGCCCTTATTCCGCCGCCACCAGGTGCCCCTCCCGGAACACCGCCGTCACAACCAGGCGGGATCTGCAACATTGGTCCCCAGGCCTATGCGCAATTGCAGCAATGGGCGACCGGCGAAACCGTGGCCGATACTGCGGTCAATAAATACAGTTATTGGTTGCCGAGCGCGAACCTGAAGTTCGGACTTACCCGCGACCTGATTTTCCGCTTGGCGGCGAGCAGGGACTTCGCTCGGCCGTCGCTCGCCGATATTCGCAACTTCATAACCGTCGGGCTCGATTCCAACGGGCTTCCGACGTCAAGCGCCGGCAACCCGTTCCTGAAGCCGATCACCTCAGATAATTTCGATGCGACCCTGGAATGGTATTTCGGCGGAAATCACGTCGGCTCCCTGACGGCCGACGTCTTCTATAAGAACATCCACAATTACATCTTCTCGAGCACGGTCCCGAGGGACATTACCAGCAATGGAGTCACGGAAACGGTCTTCGTCCGGGCGCCGTCCAACTTTACCGAAACTGGCAAGGTCAAGGGATTTGAGCTCTCCTATACGCAGACCTACGACTTCCTGCCGGGGTTCCTCAACGGCTTTGGACTGAGCGCCAATTACGCTTACGTGCAGAGCAAGGGAGTCCCGAACTCGTTCCTCAACACCGGTGCAGGGGTCAATACGCCCCCGATCGGCCGAACGATCATCCTTCCGCTCGCGCAATTGTCGAAGCATACGGTCAACATCGAACCCTTCTACGAAAAGGGACCGTGGTCGATCCGGCTGGCGTACAACTGGCGGTCGAAGTTCCTGCTGACCGAATCGGACGTCATCTTCCCCTACTTCCCGATTTTCCAGAAGGCGTATGGGACGTTGGACGCTTCGGCATTCTATACGATCAGTCCTGCGTTCAAGATCGGTGTCCAGGCGCAGAACCTCACCAATGCAGTGACCGAAACGCAGCAGATGTTTACGCTCAGCGGATTGCTTGGTCCGCGGTCGGACGTGATGCAGGACCGGCGGTTCTCGTTCATCGTTCGCGGCACGTTCGGAGGATCGCACGCTGCGCCGCCTCCGCCTCCGCCGCCACCGATGCCGCCACCTCCGCCGGCAACGCAGACCTGTCCGAACGGCGAAGTCGTCCTTGCGACGGCGATTTGCCCGGCACCTCCGCCTCCGCCTGCGCCACCGCCGCCACCCGTGACCCAACCGGAACGCGGATAGTCGAACGCTTGGGCTCCCTCCGTCAGAACGGAGGGAGCCTCATGATTCACTGACCGAAAATTAGCGCCGGTACGGCACCCACTCGCCGATGAAGCAGGTTGCACCCGGGATGATCGCACCCTGTTCCAGGCCGCGGACATGGTCGCCTCTGCAATATTGGCCGCCAAGCTTCGGTTCGACGATTACCGTGCTGAGGGTTGCAATCCCCGGACACGGAGCCCCAAGATTGGTGACCCAAATTGTCGGCCCATCGTGGTAGGCAAGCGTCTGCGAGTTCGACCACGCTGAGGTTGACGCTCTGCTGGGAGTTAATGCAGCTCTGCGGCGGTCCAGCGGTGCGTCCGGCAAGCTCCTGAGCGAAGGAATCCTTGCCCGCTGGTGCCACCGGCCGGGTGCAACTGGCGACGGCTAAGGCGGCAACGGAGATGAAGATCAACGTTCGCATTGACGAGCCTCCTTTGAATTCACTTGTATCTTCCTCAGGGCTCAAGGTTCAGACGAGACCTTCTGCGTCTCCAGGATCGCCGGATTGGTGGCGAGACTGTAGAGATAGGCGCGTCTCTCCTCCGAGCCGAATTTAAGCTTGCGCAGCCGGCGCCGCTGATCGTCCGTCAAACGGAACTGGGAATAGCCTCGCTGGACGAGGCACCGCTGCGTATTCGAGATCAAGTCTTTCTTGATGTTTCGATAACGCTCCTCGGGTCTGACGCTCTCGACGATATGCTGCTGCGTCTGAGCATATTGTAGGGCTTGGTCCATCAAATCCACGGTGGTGGAATTGGTTGGGCCTCCAGCGGGCGTATTCGGGGCAATCGCACCGGCCGTTACGGTGTCGAGCTGGCGCGAGGCGCGGACGAGTGCCTGCGCGTCCTCGGTCTTCGAAACGTCGGTATAATAACCCTGAACGCCGCACTCGACAGAATCCTTGCGATATTGGTCGAGCGAAATGCCGGGCTTGCCCCAGCTCTTTTCCGGGGCCGGCGCGGAGTTCGCTGCTCCTGCAAGGATCGTTAAGAATAGCGAGACGGCGAACAGGCGATGCAACACTCGTCTCCTTTCCGGCCATGGTAACGCTATCATCGCTCAGGCGCGCCAGCAATCGGGCCCTGTAGCTCAACTCATGGATTGGAATATGAGCCCGGCCCGCCGCGAAAGATTGGCACCGCTTGGCAACTTCTCCCCATTGGCTATGGTCGATCGACTAGAGGGAGATCAAAGGTGCCGATCGTTGCGCTCGCGCTTGCCGCGCTTGTCCAAAGCGCCGCACCCGCACCAACTCATTCGTTCGATCTCAACAGCAAGCTGATCAACAATCCAGCAGCCGAGTGGATCGTCTACGGGCCCGACCAGACGAGCAAGTTGCTGCCCACTGGGGGTCCTCAAAATTATCCGGCCTATGAGGTCATTGTCACGAAGGCAGGTCGCAATGCCTGGGACGACGGCGCAGTGTCCGTCATCCCAAAGCCGATCAATGCCGGTGATGTGATTCTGATTGCGCTTTACATTCGCGAGCCCGGCCTTGGAGACGGGCAAACCGAGACGCTTCCCCTCATCGGGGCGACGGGAGCAACGGCCCCCTATGTCGGTATCGCCGGCGCTCCGGCCGCCATCACCAACCAGTGGAAGCTCTATTTTGCCTCTGGAAAAGCAGCGCAGGCCTTTGCAGCGGGCGGCGCACAGGTGACGGTCCACTTGGCGAGCGCTCCGCACAAGATTGAGGTGGGTCCTGCGCGGGTTTACGATATGGGTCCGGACTTCGACATGAGCCGACTTCCGCACTGACATTCATTCACTTGCCTCGCTAGGGTATGTGGCGCTCCTCTCGAATCCAGCGGCTGGCGAGATATTTCGTTCCGCTCGTCACCGGCAGTCCCGCATGCTCGCTCATCGGATCGAGATCGCCGCCGGGAAGCGCACTTACAAAGACGATTGCGTCGCCCTTTCGGCCACGCACTTTCAGACCGGTTTTGACGAAGGCGGTCTCGCCGCCGTCATAGTCCTCATTGAGATAGATGAGCGCTGTCATGACGCGCCGGTTGGGCGGGGGGAGCCAGTCGTGATGGGGATGATATTGCTGGCCTGGACGATAGCGCAGAATGTGCAGCGGCTCTCCCTGCTCTACCGATGTCCCGCATAAGGCGGCAATGCGTCGGTTGATCGCATGGGTCGCCGGATCCTCAATCAGCCAGTGGATTGTCGAACCGTCGGAGGTTCGGATTGGGTCGGGGACATCATGGCCATCCATGATGACTAGCGAGCGTTCATATGTCGGCTCTGCGAGCAGAATAAGGAAGTCGCATTCCTCCGGAGTGAAGGCGCCCTCAAACAGTCGAATGTTCGGCCGGTCACTCGTCCACCCTGCCGAGGGAATTGCGCGTGGATCGCCATTCTCGTCTAGGTCCATTCTTTGGATCACCTCAGCCATCCGTTTGCGCAGTCCATCAGTTCGGGCTTCCTGTTCGAGGCGTATGAGCGCTTCCGTCCACCGGCGAGGCCCGCCGATGCCGCTCGACAGGAGATTGGTCCATGCACGGATTCCCATCGGCTGCCCGGCGTCGGACGCGGCCTTGAACAAGTCCCGAGCATGGGCGAAATCCCGAGAAACACCGACACCTCGCCAGTAGCAATCCGCGAGCGTGAACAGGGCATCGGGATGACCTGCGCTCGCCAATCGCCCCATTGTTTCGAGCGATTCATTTGTGCGGCCAGCGCGGGCGAGGTTCATCGCTTGAGCGAAGGCCTGGTCAAGAGGCTCCGTCATTCGCCACTGATGACACCAGATTGAGGGGATCTGAAGCCGAATCCTTAAAAGTCCGCCTTCAGGGACGAGCGCAGGTCCAGCTTAGGCCATGGCGGCGACCGCCGAGCCTTTGTAGGCTAACCCGCGCATGCTCACCCGCCTCGACACTGGTTATGAGGGCAAGTTCGACTTCCCGACCCGCGCTCAGGCGCCCGCTCTCACCTATCTCCTCGCCTCTGTCCCACGGGCGGGGAGCACCTACTTCAGTCACCTCTTGTGGCGGACCGGCTGCCTTGGTGCGCCGCTTGAATATCTGAACTTCGAGGCCGCCGGACCTTATGGCTTCGCGGCCGGTTCGCCGCAACTTCAGCTTCAACTATGGTATTCGGTTCTCCGTCGCCGGTGCTCGCGCAACGGTGTGTTCGGTCTTAAGGCCTTTGCACCACAGCTCGATCAGCTGCAGCGCAAGAACCCAGATCTCCTCGATGAGGTGCTCGCGGCGATGCTTCCGAGCGGAGCCCCCAGGCAAATCATCTATGTGCGTCGCCGTGACCGATTGGCTCAGGTCGTTTCTTATGCGCGCGCTTCATTGTCCGGCATCTGGCGTAAGGATCAGGAGAGTGCCGCGGCTCAGCCGATCGAATATTCGCAAGAGGCGATGGAGGCAGCCGAGCGCGGTATTGCTCTTCAGGAGTTCCATCTGGGAGCAGATGTTCAAGGAGCTGGGGATCGATCCGCTGACCCTCTGGCATGAGGACGCTCTGACGGACTCGGCCTTGATGGTGGAGACCGTTGCCAATTATCTCGGAGTGAAGATCGATCCGGCCACCGCAGTGGAAGTGCCGCGAATCGACCGCCAGTCGGAAGGCGACTCGGCGGCTTGGGCTGAGCGCTATGCAAACTCTCGCACAAGCGCAGGATCGAAAAGGGGATGAGAGTGAAGCAGCACTGGACGGGCGCTTGACCTGGGCCGGCGTCGAACTTGGCGGCACCAAGTGCATCGCCGTCCTCGCGAGCGGTCCCGGCGACGTCCTTGCACGCGAGACCGTTGCGACCACATCGCCGGAGCAGACGCTTGGGAGCATCGCTAAGACGCTGTCGAAGTGGCAGTCGCAGAACGGCTTCCGGGCGCTGGGTGTTGCAAGCTTTGGACCCGTCGACCTCGATCCGCTTTCATCGAGGTACGGGCATATCATGAGCACTCCGAAGCCGGGCTGGGCTGGCGCGGATGTCCTTGGCGAGCTCCGGCGAGCGGCGGGAGTGCCGACCGCCTTTGATACCGACGTGAACGGTGCAGCGCTCGCCGAGATGCGCTGGGGATCGGGGCAGGGATTTGCCGACTTTGCTTATGTGACGGTCGGCACCGGCGTCGGTGTTGGACTGATCGCAAATGGTCTTCCGATGCGCGGCTTCGCGCATTGCGAATTGGGTCATATCCGAATCGCCCGACTGGAACGTGACGATTTCGCTGGCGCCTGTCCTTTTCATGGCGATTGCGTGGAAGGACTTGCCGCTGGGCCGTCGCTCGCCGCGCGCGTGGGCGCGGAGCGGGTCAGAGCGCTTGGAGACGACGATCCGGTCTGGACCTCCGTCGCTTGGGCGCTTGCGCAGCTCGCCCATGCGATCGTCTGCGCTTCGGCACCGCGGGCGATCACGATCGGAGGGGGAGTCCTCGACAATCGGCGGCATTTGCTGGGGCGCATCGAGACGATGCTGTTCGAAAGCCTGAATGGGTACATGAGGGTGCCGGATGATGGACCTTATGTCCGGCCGCCTGTCCTGGGGCCCGATGCCGGGCCCTTGGGCGCGATCGCTCTGGCAATGAGCGCTACGCACTAGCGCCGATCAACATTCGCCCCGTCGCCGCCAATCTTTCGCCTGGAAGCAACAATAAGCAGTCACCTGGCTTCGCGCTGTCGCCCGCGCTTCGGGCTGTACCGTCGAGCACGATCACCCAGCGTTCGCGATCGAAGAAGGCATCCTTGCCCGTCGATCTCAGAACGAACTGCGGCCCGTCGACCAGATTATAATCTTCCGAAGCCCAAAGATGCGTCGCCAGCGCATCGGGATAAGGGCTCGCCGATGCGACCGCGATCCCATCATCGAGATGGAGCTCGCGCGGCCGACCATAATCGTAAAGCCGGTACGTCACGTCCGAATTCTGCTGGAATTCGAGAAGCGAGATCCCTCCGCCGATCGCGTGGATCGTGCCGGGCGGGACCATGAAGAAATCGCCCGTCCGGACAGGGCGCCAGTCCATTAGCTCTTCGATCGAACCGTCGAGTGCAGCGGATCGCAATTGGGCCTTCGGGACGTCGCGCTTCAGCCCCAAGCCAAGCGTTGCGCCCGGCTCAGCCTCGAGGATGTACCAGCATTCGCTCTTGCCGCGCGCGAGGCCGCGTGCGCGAGCCTGCTCGTCGTTCGGATGAACCTGGATCGACAGCCGCGCGCTGGTGAACAGATATTTGACCAGCAGCGGCTTGTCGCCGGACGAACTGAACCACACTTCGCCTATGCGCTTGCCCGCGGGCGCTTCGAAGATCGCAGGCAGCTCGGTTCGGCCCCAGGGCTTTTCCACATAATGGCGTTCGAGCTTCATCCGAGGCGACGTAGCAGCGGATCGAGGACGCTCGCCATTGCATCGTAGCCGGCTTCCGTCGGGTGGACTCCGTCATAGGCCAGGCCGGGCTTCATCGCGCCGGTGCCGTCATTGAGCACTGGATGATAATCGACCCAGGTCGCACCGGCCTGATGGGCAAGCCGCTCGAGCCGCCGGTTGAGCTCGGCAATCGCTTTGCGGGTCTCGACATTGGGTGCCCACGGGAATTGCCCGGCTGGCGGGACGGAGGCGATCAACACCTTGATCCCTTGCCGCTGCGCGATGTCGGTCATCGCTCGAATGTTGTCCTCGCTCGTCTGCGCGCTCATCGGCCCGGTGTTGCCCGCAATGTCGTTGGTACCCCCCATGACGTGCACCGCTTTGGGACGTAGCGCGACGACGTCGCTCATCATTCGTAGCACCATCTGCGACGTGGTTTGCCCGCTTATGCCGCGGTCGATGCGGCCGGGGGTAAAGAAGGCGGGGCGCTTGTCGAGCCAGCCCTCGGTAATGGAATCGCCCATGAAGACCACGTCCGCCGGCGCGTGCGACGCGAGCAGCGCCGAATTGTCGTCAGCATAATAGCCGACCATTGCGAAATCGCGCGCGAACCAGCCGTGGAACCATGCGCCCCAGTCGGTTCCGGGCGGAGGCTTCTGCTTCGCCGACGTCGCCGCGGACGCAAGCATCAGAGGAACGGCCAAGGCAGTGCGGATAAGGTCGCGGCGATCGAAGCTCACAAGCGGTCCTCCAACGAACAAAGTTGCGGGCGGAGCGGCCCTTCGACGGTGACGCCCTTCGAATCGAACAGCAGGTGCAATTGCCGCTGCGGCGTGGATCGCGGCCATTGCTGCAGGTTCGTGCCGTTCGGGTCACCGGTTCGGATGAAGTTGATCCAATAGGGCTTCAGCGACATCCCGGGCGCAAAAGTGGAATCCCAGAATGCGTACGGGATCTCCGCGGCGTGCGACGTCTTCCCGCCGTTCGGCGCAGAGTCGAATTCATACATCCAGACCGGTGCCCCCTTGCCGGAGAGAAGCTGCGCCACGCGCTCGGTCGGGCAACGGAAGATGACGTCGGTCCCGATCTGGTCGTCGAGCGAACCCAGCCGCGGGTCGTCGGGAGGGTTGGGCTGATCGGCGCGATAATAAGCGCGCGCTGCCGCTTCGTTCGGCCCGAATTCCCTGGCAATGATCGAGTCGCGTTGCGCGCGATCCGCGCCGATCTCGATCTTGTTGGTGCCAAGGATCACCGGCCGAGGAGGCGCTTGCTGAAGCAAGGTTCGCGGATCAGACGGAAGGACCTTCCCGTCGACCGTCGTCCGAAGCCACATCATGGCGTCCGACTGCATATTTTCGTCGTGAAGCTTGAGGTCGACGGCAAGCAGCGAGGGGACCGACAGCTGCCGCATCTTCTCGATGCTTCCGCCTGCCTTCAGCATGTCATCAGCCTGAAGCCCGAGACGCTCGGCTTCAGCGAGACTCCTAAAGGTCAGTCCGAAGCCCGGAGTGCCGCTCTCCATGATCGCCTTCTTGAACAATCCGCGAGCGGCGGGAGCGGCGAGGAGAAGGCTGACGTCCTGCGATCCAGCGAATTCCCCGGCGATGGTCACCTCATTTGGATCGCCGCCGAACTTCGCGATATTGTCATGAACCCAACGCAACGCGGCGATCTGGTCCATGATGCCGTAATTGCCCGATCCACCCTGCTCGGCGGTAAGGGCTGGGTGGGAAAGAAAGCCAAAGATGCCGAGCCGGTAGCGGATGCCGACGATCACGACCTCCTTGCCGACGTCGGAAAGGACGATGTCATTCGGTCCTCCCGCGCGATTGCTGCCGCCGTGAATCCAGACCAGCACCGGCAGCTTGCCGCCGAGCGAGGGTGTGCGCACGTCGAGGGTGAGGCAGTCCTCCTTTCCGATTACATAATCGGAAGTGTTCCAGCCCTGGTCGTTCTGGATGCATGAGGCCGGCTGGGCCGAGGCCTCGCGAACGCCTTTCCATGGAATGACGGGCTTCGGGGGCTCCCACCGAAGCTCGCCGACGGGTGGAGCGGCGAACGGGATTCCGCGGAAAAGGAAGCCACCGCCGTCGAAAGATGCGCCTCTGACCGAACCCCCGTTGACCGGCATGACGGGTGGAGGAGCCGGGGCAGGCTCGACGAGCGCCAGGGCTGCGAGAACCAGCGCTTTCAACACCCGCACCTCCCCGATTTCGTAAATCCGAGTCAGCAGCAAAGTTAGCGCCAAGTGAGTTGCTTGTGCGACGGATTTTTCGCTGCCAGTCTGAATCTCAAATTCGAAGGGGTTTTAAGCGTGCAGCAACAGCGGCAATCGCCCGGGGTCACGGGCGCGTATGTCATCGTCACTTGCCTGTTCTTCGCCTGGGGGTTCATCACCTCGCTGGTCGATCCGCTCGTGGCTGCCGTGAAAGGCATCTTCCATCTGTCGGACGTGGAAGCCCAGCTCTCCGCCTTCGCCTTCTTCATCGCTTATGGAGTGATGAGCCTTC
The DNA here is from genome assembly GCA_963831485.1 of uncultured Alphaproteobacteria bacterium. GTDB lineage: Bacteria > Pseudomonadota > Alphaproteobacteria > Sphingomonadales > Sphingomonadaceae > Sphingomicrobium. The sequence continues at coordinate 359,274 of CAWHQE010000019.1, read as the reverse complement.
CCGGCGCGGTCATCCTCGCGCGACTTAAATCGGTTCCCAGCGTCATCATCTCGCTCGGAATGATGGTCGCGGGCTGCCTGATCATGCTGGTTGCAGCGAACCTTGCCATCTACCCCGTCGTGCTCCTCGGCCTCTTCGTTCTGGCTAGCGGAATCACCGTGCTCCAGGTCGCTGCAAACCCGCTGTCGGCGGCGCTTGGAACGCCCGAGCGGAGCCATTTCCGGCTGACCTTCAGCCAGGCCTTCAACAGCCTCGGCACATTCATCGGCCCGTACCTCGGCGCGTCGCTGTTCCTCAAAGGCGTCGAGGTAAAGGAAGGAACGGTCATCACGCCCGCGGTTCGAGCGGCCTCCCTTCATGGCATCGACCGCGCCTTCTTCTGGATCGCGGGTCTTATCATCCTCATCGCCATTCTCATCTATGCGGGACGCAAGATGATCAGCGCCGCCGCCCCGCCGCCGCCGCACGAGACTGCGGACATGGGCATCGGAAGGACGATCAGCGAAGCCATCTCTTCACCTTGGGCGCTGTTCGGCGGAACGGCCATTTTCCTCTACGTCGGGGCGGAGGTGTCGATCGGCACGCAGATGGCGCTGTTCCTCAACAGCACCAGCGTGTGGGATGTGCCGCTGGAAAGCGCTGGCAAGTTCGTCAGCCTCTATTGGGGCGGAGCGATGCTCGGCCGGCTCGTCGGCTCGGCATTGCTCACCAGGGTGGCGGCGCCGCGCCTGCTCACCTTCTTCACGGGCATCGCCTGCCTCCTCTGCCTGTTCGTCTTCGCTGTCGGTGGGATCCCCGCCGGCTATGCGGCGCTTTCGATCGGGCTGTTCAACTCGATCATGTTTCCGGTTATTTTCACGATCACGCTGGAACGATCGAGCGCGTCGGAAGAAGCGACGTCCGGCTTCTTGTGCTTCTCGATCGTCGGCGGCGCGATCCTTCCGCTGATCGTCGGCTTGGTCTCGCAGCACAGCAATTATGTGACGGCGTTCATCGTGCCGGCGCTTTGCTATGCACTGCTCTGCTTCTTCGCCATTTCCTCGGGCCGTGCCCGGATTCACCATCGCGGCGAGCCAGCGGCCGCGACGATCCACTAAGCGGCGGCGGCCCGCCGCGGGATTGTTTCGTTTCGAGTTAAAGCGAGCACGGCGGTCCTCCTTCAGGTGGAACGCAAGACAATTGCCGACCAGATTCCGGGGCTGAGGAATCCTGGGACCGTGTCGAAGTGGATTGCCTCATACCAATGGAGATCATGATCGGGGGGCCGCGTTCCAGCGGGAAGCGGCAGGTGCGACACGCTTTGGAAATAGGCGATCGAAGCGTCGCGCCACCATTTCGCTTCGAGCGACTGGCGGCCGAGTTTCGCGGAGACGAAGTTGAACCGCGCAGCGTCGATGAACGGTCGAAGCGCACGCCACTCGAGGCCCATTGAAGCAATGACGGAAAGTCCGCGGTCGTAGCGATGGATCAGTTCGGCCCAAAGGGTCCGGCCCGACTTCACTCGATACGTCCAGGGCAGGTGGTGAAACCAGAGAAGATCGTCGTCGGACACGCATACGAGGTCCGCGAAGCAGCGGCCGACGGAAGGCGCATATTGGGCGACGGCCTTGCTTCCGGTGGAAGTGCGGTTGAACCCGATGCCGCTGGAATCTGCGCGGTTGTAATAGGTCGGGTTCCATAAAGGCTCGGCTAGATCGCTGACCCAGGGGCCGGGACCGTAATGATGGTCGCTCGCCATCTGATGCGCGAGACCGAGCGGGGTCATGGTATCGACGACCGCCTGGCGGGATTTCATCATGATCGCGACCACCGGCTTCACGACCCTTGGGTCGTTGCTCCAGGTCATCCGAACCCATTGGTCAGCGATCCGGCCGGGATCGTCCGATGGGTTCCAGGCGAGCCGCCCGAACGCGTACCAGTTCGCCTGGTCGAAGTCCGAGCCCGTCCAGTTGCGCTCGCTTCCGACGTTCGCGACGCCGGCAATGGCCGAGAGCAAATCCACCACTCGGGAGCCTTGCTGCGGACGGGCCGTGCGGCTGCGAAGCACCTCGGACCACATGGTGCCGAGATAGGCGAGATGCGTGCTCTCGCCGAGATACTCCTTGCTTATCTGCACTTCTATCGCGAGGCGCGTTCGACCCATTGCTCCGAACAGCGGGTGGAAAGGCTCACTCGGCTGGAAATCGATCGGGCCGTTTTTGATCTGCAGGATGACATTGCTTCGGAACTTGCCGTCGAGCGGCTTGAACTCGTCATAGGCCTGCTTGGCGCGGTCTTCCTCGGAAGCGTCCGAATAGACGAAGGCACGCCAGAAGACGATGCCGTGATGCGCTGCGAGGGCGTCGGCGAGCATGTTCGCGCCATCAGCGTGGGTGCGAGTGTAGGTTTGCGGGCCCGGCTGGCCTTCCGCGTTCGCTTTGACGACGAATCCGCCGAAGTCGGGAATAAGGCGATGGATTTCGTCGATTTTCGCGCGCCACCAGTCGCGGACGCCCGGATCAAGCGGATCGGCCGTCTGAAGGCCGCCAATCTCCATCGGCGCCGAGAAGCGAGCAGAGAGATAGACACGAATATTATAGGGCCGCCACGCGTCGGCGATGGCGGCGACCTTGCGGAGATATTCCGGCGTCAGGATGCGCGCGTCGGCGTTGACGTTGTTGAGCACCGCACCGTTGATTCCGATCGAGGCGTTGGCGCGCGCATAGTCGATCAACCGCGGGTCTATTGTCGGCAGCCGTTCCCAGTTCCACAGCGAGCGTCCGGCGTAGCCGCGCTCGATCGTGCCATCGAGATTGTCCCAATGGTCGAGCACGCGAATTGGGATTTTCGGCAAATCGCAGACGTCCACCCGCGCCGGAAGCGTCCGGGTCTGGATCAGACGAAGAAGTTCGAAAGCGCCGTACAGCACTCCGATATCGCGGTTACCGCTGATGAGTGTAACCTGGTGCCCGCCGATGCGGGTGCTTTGGATGCAATAACCCTCGCCTGTTCCGCTCGGTTGGTGAGTGGAGAGGACAATGGCGCCATCTTTTAACCGGGTGCCGGGTGACGTGCCGAGCAGACCCGAGATGCCGCGGCGAAGCTCGCGCTCGGCAGCCTCGAGGGTCGGTGACCGAGAGTCTTCGACGACCGCAGTGGCCTTGGCACCATAAGTGCCGCGCCATTTCGGCTCCACCAGGCGGTACCGAAGCCATAGATCGTATCCGTCTTCGGCGCTCGCAGCAGTCGCGCCCGTGAGGAGTAGGAGGACCATAGCGAGGAGGCAAAGACGAGTCGTTGACAACACTTGGTCGAGCCTAGCATTGGTAGCGCTACCATAGGAGGGGTCATGGAGCTCACACGCCGAGAGGCGATTGCGGCCGCTGCTATCGCCTTCGCAACCCGAGCGATCGCTAAGCCGCTCGGATCCGAATTCGCTCAATTCACTAGCCCGCAAATCGGGCCGGCGGTTCGGGTCCGCCGTCGCCTGGGCTCCGCCGCACAGCGACAGCGGAAGCATCAATAATCCGCGTTATACGGCACTCCTCGAACGCGATTGTGCGCTGCTCGTCCCGGAAAACCAGCTCAAGTGGCAGTGGGTTCGGCGTTCGCCCGACAAGTTCGATTTCAGGGCGTTCGATGCGATCGCCGACTATGCGGCGAGCCACGGCTTTCAGCTGCGCGGGCACACGCTCTTCTGGACGCCGACGAAATGGTATCCAAAGTGGCTTGCCGAGAAACAGTTCGGAACTGCGGCCGAAGCCGAGCGGCTGCTGACCGACCATGTGAGAACTGTCTGCCAGCGCTATGGAAGCCGCATCACCTCCTACGACGTCGTCAACGAGGCGGTGCAGCCCGAGACCGGATTGATCCGCGACACCAACGTTACGCGAGCGCTCGGCGGCGAAGCCTTCCTCGACCTTATGTTCCACACGGCGCGCGATGCCGCTCCGCACGCGCAGCTTGTCTACAACGACTATATGAGCTGGGAGCGCAACAGCGAAGATGAGACGCATATTCGCGGCGTTCTCAAGCTGCTCGACGGATTGCGAAAGCGTGGCACGCCCGTCGATGCGCTCGGCGTCCAGTCACATATCCGCTTGCTGAAACCGCTCAGCGTCGCCGAGATCGTCCGCGAATTGCAAGGTCCGTGGCGGCGCTTCCTCGATGAGGTGGTCGGCATGGGATATCAGCTGGTGATCACCGAGTTCGACGTGAACGATCGCATGGCGCCGACGAACATTGCGGCGCGCGATCGCATGGTTGCGGACTACGGGCGCGCTTATCTCGACCTGATGCTGAGCTATCCGCAGCTCGGAGACCTGCTGTGCTGGGGAATGTGCGACCGCTATAGCTGGCTCTTGGGCTTCGATCCGCGCGCCGACAAGACTCTGAAGCGCGGAACGCCTTATGACGTGAACTTCCAGCCCAAGCTGCTTCGGCGCGCCATCTTCGATGCCTTCGCAGAAGCGAAATCTCAACATGCCTAAATGGATCGCCCCATTTGCGCTGCTCCTTGCGGCGCCCGTGGCGACGTTCGCAAAGCAGGCACCCGCGAAGTTCGATTGGTTCGAATATAAAGGCAACGACGGGCTTCCTAAGCCGGGCCCCGGGGAATATGCGAATCCGGTCCTTCAGGGCTTTTATCCCGATCCGAGCATCGTCCGCGTCGGCGCCGATTATTATCTCGTGAATTCGACCTTCGCCTGGTTTCCGGGAATGCCGATCTTCCACAGCCGCGACCTCGTTCACTGGACCCAGATCGGCAACGCGATCGATCGGCCGACGCAGCTCGATCTCGCCAAGACCAACATGGGCCTCGGCATTTATGCGCCGGACATCAGCTTCCACGACGGGACGTTCTACATCCTCAACACGTGCGTCGGTTGCGGTGGAAATTTCGTCATGACCGCGAAGCGGCCGAAGGGACCCTGGTCGGACCCGGTGTGGCTGCCGGACGTGAACGGCATCGATACCTCGCCTTTTCTTCGACGACGATGGAAGCGCGTGGATCGTTCACAACGGCCCCCCGCCCGAGAAGCCGAAGTACGACGGACACACGGCGCTGTGGCTTCAGCAGTTCGATCCGAAGACGCTCAAGACCTTCGGCAAGCCCGAGCTGCTTGTCGATCAGGGCACGCACCCGGAGCGGAAACCGATCTGGATCGAGGGGCCGCACATCTTCAAGAAGGACGGCTTTTACTATTTGATTGCTGCCGAGGGAGGGACCGAGGAGAACCATTCGGAAGTGGTCTTGCGAAGCGACAAGGTGACGGGCCCCTTTGTGCCGCTCGCGAGCAATCCGATCCTAACGCAGCGCGACCTTCCGAACGATCGGCCCAATCCGATCACCTCGACCGGACACGCGAAGCTCGTCGACACGCCGGCCGGTGAATGGTGGGCGGTGTTTCTTGGAGTTCGGCCTTACGACTCAGCGGGCGACTTCAACACGGGTCGCGAGACGTTCATGATGCGGGTTCGCTGGCAGGATGGCTGGCCGAGGATCACCGATCCTGGGGAGCGGGTGCTTTGGGTTGCGAAGGCTGCGAAGCTTCCGCGACAGGCCAAGCCTGCAGTACCGCTGAACGGGGATTTCATGCTTCGCGAGAACTTCGACGGGTCGAAGCTCGCTCCATCTTGGATGATGCTCCGCAATCCGGTTGGGCAATGGTGGCGCCTCAGCAAGGGCGCGCTCGAGATCGATAGTGAGCGGACGGGGCTGGGCGACAAGGGCAATCCCTCCTTGCTCGCTCGGCGGCAGCAGCATTTGAACGCGGCCGCCACCACTGAGCTTCGCTTTCGACCGGCGGATGATGGGGCGGAGGCGGGCATCGTCGCGCTCCAGAACGAAGAGCATTGGTACTTTCTCGCTATTGGCAGCAAAAGCGGGAGGCCGGTGGTGCGTGTCCGCCGCCGCAACAATGATGACGCGGCTGGAATGGTCATCGCCCAAGCTCCGCTTCCGAAGCCCGACAATCCAGTGCAGCTGCGGATCAGCGCTCACGGCTCCAACTACGACTTTGCCTGGAGTGAGGACGGCCAACACTGGCGAACGCTTGTGAAGGATGCTGACGGAACGATACTCGGCACGAAGAAAGCCGGTGGATTCACTGGCGCCGTCTTCGGTCTTTACGCGCATGACGGAGCAGGGAAATGAAGCTGCTTCTCGCCGCAGGCGCTGCGATGGTGCTCGGGGCAGCGGCGCCAGCGCCCACTGGCCCTGAGATCGCGATCACGATCGACGATCTCCCGGTACACGCGCCATATCCGCCCGGGCTGACTCCGCTCGAGGTCAACCGGCAGATGATCGCTGCGCTGAAGGAAGCGCAAGTGCCGGTCACCGCCTTCGTCAACGCGGCCAATGTCACCGATGAAGATACGCTGGAGGCGCTCAGCGAATGGCGAGCGGCGGGGTTCGTGCTCGGCAATCACACTTGGTCGCATCCGCACCTTAGCGAGCTGACGATTGCGCAGTTCGAAGACGAGCTGACGAAGGGCGAACCGATTCTGTCGAAGCTCGGGGCGGGCAGCGACTGGCGGTGGTTCCGATATCCGTTCCTCGATGAAGGCAAGGACGAGGCGCAGCGGATTGCTGGCCGGAAGATCCTCTCGAAGCATGGCTATCGGGTAGCCGACGTGACGATGAGCTTTTCGGACTGGCAGTTCACGCCCGCCTACGCGAGCTGCATGGCGGCTCGCAACCACGCCGCAGTGGCCGAGCTTGAGCGAATGTACATGGACGTTGCGAAGGAGAATATCGCGGTCGGCCGCGAAACCGCCCGGAAGCTCTATGGTCGCGACATCCCTTATGTCTTGCTGTTGCATGTGAGCGCGATGAGCGCGCACATGATGCCGCGCGTGATCCGGCTCTACCGCGACGCCGGGTTCCGGTTCGTCACGATCGCGCAGGCTGAGAGCGATCCTTCATACCGTGCCGATACGGATCTTTCGGCGCCGCCCCGGCCTTCGCAATGGGATTTGGCGAAGGCGCGGGGAGTCACCTTGCCGCTGCCGCCCGACCCTAGGGCGAAGCTCGCCGAGAAGTGTCCTGGAGGACCAACGTCGACGAGCCCATAACCGTCAGCTTGGCGGTCTTGAGATCGACTGAGTTCGGACCGGAATAGATCGTGAAAGTGCCGGGTTCGACGACCTTCTTCATGTCGGCATTCCAGAACGCGAGATCGTCGGCAGTAAGGTCGAACGTGACGGTGCGCCGCTCGCCGGGCTGTAGCGTCACGCGCTGGAACCTTTTGAGCTCGATGACAGGCCGAGTGACCGATGCTTCATCGTCGTGAATGTAGAGTTGCACCACCTCATCGCCGGAACGCTTTCCGGTGTTGGCAATGTCGATCGCAATCCGGGCCGACTGGTTCGCCGCAATTTGCGGAGTCAGGACTCGGGGCGCGGAAATTTCGAACGTCGTATAGCTAAGGCCGTATCCGAACGGGTAAAGCGGCTTCGTCGTGTCGAACAGATAGCCGCGCCGAGCCGTCGGCTTATGATTATAGAAGACAGGCAATTGGCCGACGGAGCGGGCGATCGTGACCGGTAGCTTGCCGCCGGGGTTCACGCTTCCGAACAAAATGTCGGCGATTGCGTGACCGGTTTCCTGCCCGAGATACCAACCCTCGAGAAGCGCAGGCGCGTGGCCAGCGAGATAATTCACCGATAGCGGCCGGCCATTGAGGAGGATGACGACGGTCGGCTTGTGAAGCGCGAAGATCGCTTTCGCGAGATCGTCCTGCTGGCCGACGAGGTCGAGCGAGTCCGTGTCGCCGAGATGCGTGTCGGCCCAGCCTTCCCGGCTGGTCTGCTCATTGCCGCCAAGGACCATGACCACGACATCGGCTTTCTTTGCGGTCTGTACCGCCGCCGCGATCAGCTTGCGGTTCACTGACGTCGGGGACAAGCTTCACTTCGTCGCACGACCAGCAACGGCTCTCGGTCAGTCGCACACCCTCGCTATAATCGACGGCGAACTTGCCGAGTCCAGCTTCCTGCAGCCCTTCGAGGACGCTGACGACGTGTTTTGGAACGTCGCTATAGCCGCCGATCGGCGTGTCCTTCGCGTGCGTGCCGAGCACCGCCAGGCGATGGATCTTGCTGGGATCGAGCGGAAGCAGGCCCGTGTCGTTCTTGAGCAGCACCACGGCCTTGTCCGCCGCCTGACGAGCCAGCGCGATTGCATCCGCAGTCGCGGTTTTCGAGTCCGCTGTGGCGGGGTCGGGGTAGGGGTTTTCAAACAGGCCCGCTTCGAACTTGAGCGTCAGCACGCGCCTGACGGCCTGATCGATCAGCGCCATTGGGACGCGGCCTTCGCGCACCAGTTCAGGCAGGTGGACATAGGCTTCCGGATCGGGCGTCTCGACGTCGACCCCCGAATGGATCGCTCGGTCGGCGGCGTCCTTCACGTCACTGTAGAGGTGGTGGCGCGTGACCAGCTCGCGAATTCCGTAATAGTCGCTAACGACAGCGCCCTCGATAATTCCATTCGCCGCGAAGCACGCCGTTCAGCAGCCAGTTGTTGGCGTGGCTCGGGATGCCGTCGATCTCGTTGTACGATGCCATGACCGATTGCACGGGATAGGCTTTCACCGCAGCTTCGAACGGCGGGAAGAAGATCTCGCGAAGTTCGCGCTCGCCGATATGCGCGGGACCGACGTTGGTCCCGCTTTCGGGCCAGCCATGGCCGGTGAAATGCTTGAGTGTGACGAACACCTTGTCCGGCGGAAGCGGAAGCGTCGGTCCCTGGAAACCTCGGACCGCGGCAAGGCCCATTTGAGTCGACAGATAGGTGTCTTCGCCGTACGTCTCCTCAATCCGGCCCCAGCGCGGATCGCGGGCAACGTCCACGACAGGGGCGAGGACGAGCGTCGCTCCGCGGGCGCGCGCCTCGCGTGCCGCGAGCGAGAACAGTCGGCTGACGAGATCGGGATCCCAGGTGCTTGCGAGCGCGATCGCCTGCGGGAAGCTGGTCGCCCCGCGCGCGACATAACCGTGAAGCGACTCCTCGTGCATCAGGATCGGGATTCCGAGACGCGTATGCTCGACTGCCCAATGCTGCGCAGCACTCACATATTCCGCGGTCTGGCGAGCGTCGCGGTTGACGGTTTCACCCGACGCGCCCGCTGCGCCGTTCGACCGGGTCACGCCGCGATAGTCGGACGGGCGCGCGAAGCCGCCGATGCCGTTCGGAAAATTCTTGGACGCAAGCGCTGGTGAGAACGTGCCGTCTGCAGTCTGGAGCTTGGCCTTCTGCTCCCACACTGTCTCCAGCTGCGCGACTTTTTCGTCGAGCGTCATGCGCACGAGCAGGTCGTCGACGCGCGCCGGCACTGGCTGGCGAGGATCCTTGTAGATCGGCGTCGCCGGCTGCGCCGAATGCGCACCTGCTCCAATCAATCCCGCGGATATTGCCGCTCCAATCAGCCAGTGCGTGAAGCGCACGCTGCCTGCTCCCTCATGATGGTAGCGCTAACGTAGCCTTGCTGCGGTGGGCGTCAACACGGCTCTGATTGCATTGCAAACGGCGCTAACCTAGCAGTGCGACGGATGGCAAAGCCGAGCCGGCGCAGACGCGGAGTGACGACAATCGAGGACGTCGCGCGCGCGGCGGGCGTCTCAGCGATGACCGTCTCGCGAGTCATCAATCACGGCCAGAATGTTCGTGAGACGACGCGAGCTTCGGTGCTCGAGGCGATTGAGCGCCTGAGATATTCGCCGAATACCGCGGCGCGCAGCCTCGCCGCCGGCCAGGCGGCTCACATCGGGCTCCTCTACGCAAACCCCAGCGCCGGTTATCTGGCGCAATTCCTCATCGGTGCACTGCATGCCGCGCGCAGCACGGGCGTCCACCTGGTCATCGAATCCTGCGAATCGGAGGACGCAGACGAACAGGCTGAAGTCACTCGGCGCTTCGCCACGAGCGACGTCGAAGGGGTCATCCTCCCGCCGCCATTGTCGGAATCGCAACCGATCCTGGCGGAGCTCGATTCGATGGGAATTCCCGTCGTAACGGTGGCGATGGGCGCGCCGCGTCAGGATAGCCTCAATGTCCGCATCGACGACCATGCCGCGGCAATGGAGATGACTCGCCATCTTCTCGATCTCGGGCATCGCAACATCGGCTTCATCAAGGGCCACCCGAACCATGTCGCGAGCCACGATCGCTTCAGGGGTTTTTGTGACGCGCTTAGCGAAGCGGGAATCGACTCCGACAAGGCATGTGCCGAACAAGGCTATTTCAGCTACCGGTCGGGATTGATCGCGGGTGAGCGCCTGCTCTCGCGCGCCGACCGCCCGACTGCGATCTTCGCAAGCAATGACGACATGGCCGCGGCGACGATCAGCGTCGCCCATCGAATGGGTCTCAATGTCCCCGACGATGTCAGCATCGCCGGTTTCGACGATACGGCGCTCGCAACCAGCGTCTGGCCCGAACTGACGACGGTGAAGCAGCCCATTTCCGCAATGGCGGAAGCAGCGCTCGAGCTGTTGATCGCCGACCTGCGGACCCACCTTCCGGGCTCGCCGCGCAAGTTCACCGAGCGCGTGCTGAGCCACGCAATGATGATCCGCAAATCGTCCGGACCTCCTTCGGCAAGGAAGGCCAAGAAGTCGAAATCGGCGCTGACCGCTTAGCGATTGCGCTCCGCTTATTCTCTGTTACCGCTAACAGCCGAGGGTCTCAGGAGAGGGATATGACAGAAGCAAGTCCACAGCGGGCGAACATGGGCTTCATCGGCGCGATCGTTGCCGTCGCAACGATCGGCGGCTTTTTGTTCGGCTATGACAGCGGCGCGGTGAACGGCACTCAGGACGGCCTGTCGCAGGCGTTCAACCTGGTGCCCGGCAGCTGGTCGCCAAGCAACGGTCTCGGCTTCACCGTCGCCTCACTCCTCATCGGCTGCTTCATCGGAGCGTTCTTCGCCGGACGGCTCGCCGACTTAATCGGCCGCCGGAACACAATGATGCTCGCTGCCGCGTTATTCCTCGTCGGCGCTTTGGTTCAAGGTGCAGCTTCGTCGCAGGTCATTTTCGTCATTGCCCGGATATGCGGCGGCATGGCTGTCGGCGCTGCGAGCGTGCTCTCACCGGCGTACATCTCCGAAATTGCGCCCGCCGAAATCCGCGGCCGACTCACCACCGTCCAGCAGATCATGATCATCACCGGGCTGACGGCGGCGTTCGTGGTCAATTATTTCCTGGCCAAGGGTGCCGGCGTTTCGACCGCTACCTACTGGGGCGGAATCCAGGCCTGGCGTTGGATGTTCCTGATGCAGGCGCTTCCGGCAGCGATTTTCCTGGTCGCCCTGTTCATGATCCCGGAAAGCCCCCGTTATCTCGTTTCGAAGGGCCAGGGCGACCGGGCCGAGAGCGTTCTCACCAGCCTCTTCGGAGCGGACGTGGCGCGCGTGAAACTTCAGGAGATTCGTTCGAGCTTCACCGAGGATCACCGGCCGCGCCTCAGCGACATCAAGTCTCCATCGGGCGGCATTCGTAAAGTCGTCTGGGCCGGAATCATGCTTGCCGCCTTCCAGCAATTCGTCGGAATCAACGTCATCTTCTATTACGGCGCGACGCTGTGGCAGCTCGCCGGCTTTACAGAGAGCCAGTCGCTCGCGATCAATATGGTATCCGGCGCCGTCTCGATCGCGGCTTGCTTTGCGACGATTGCAGTCATCGACAAGATCGGACGCAAGCCCATGCTCCTGATCGGCTCGGCAGGAATGGCGGTGACCCTGTTCGCAATGGTCTATGCGTTCAGCCACGGTTCGCTCGATCCGAAGGGCAATCTCGTCCTCCCGAAGGAGCTGGGCACGCTCGCCGTCGTTGCCGCGAACCTCTATGTGATCTTTTTCAACTTCAGCTGGGGCCCCGTGATGTGGGTCATGCTCGGCGAAATGTTCCCGAACCAGATCCGCGGGTCGGCGTTGGCAGTGTCGGGCTTTGTGCAATGGTTCGCAAACTTCCTCATTTCGTTCAGCTTCCCGGTTATGGCGGCGAAGCTCGGACTGACGATCAGCTACACCTTCTACGGCGTCTGTGCGGTCATCAGCTTCTTCCTCGTCAAAAGCCTGGTGCACGAAACTCGAGGCGTGGAGCTTGAGCAGATGTCGGGCCATTAGGCCGCCGGGAAGGACAGGCATGAGCCGCACGCCCGCTCGCCCGTTCCGTTCGCGCGAATGGTTCGATGCGCCGGCGCGGCCGGACATGGCCGCGCTCTACCTCGAGCGCTTCATGAACGACGCTTTCACTCGTGAGGAGCTTCGGTCCGGTAAACCAATAATCGGAATCTCGCAGTCTGGTTCCGACCTGGTCCCGTGCAATCGCGTGCATGTGAAGCTCGTCGATCGGATCAAGGCCGGTATCCGCGACTTCGGGGGGATTCCGATGGAATTCCCGATGCACCCGATCTTCGAGAATTGCCGGCGCCCGACGGCGGCCCTCGACCGCAATCTCGCCTACCTGGGTCTAGTCGAGATCCTCAGCGGCTATCCGATCGACGCGGTCGTCCTGACGACCGGATGCGACAAGACCACGCCCGCCTCGATCATGGCTGCGGCGAGTGTCGATATTCCCGCGATCACGCTGAACGGCGGCCCGATGCTCGATGGCTGGCATGACGGGGAACTGGTCGGATCGGGAACAGTCATCTGGCGCTCGCGGCGGCTGCTTGGGGCGGGCGAGATCGACGAAGAGGAATTCATCCGCCGCGCCAGCGATTCCGCGCCCTCGCTCGGCCATTGCAACACGATGGGCACCGCCTCGACGATGAATTCCATCAGCGAGGCGCTCGGAATGTCGCTGCCCGGCCAAGCGATGATCCCGGCGCCGTACCGCGAGCGCGCGCACATGGCCTATGAGACCGGCCGCCGGATCGTCGACATGGCCTATGAGGACTTGCGCCCGTCGACGATCCTCACTCGAGAGGCTTTCCTCAACGCGATCGTCGTGAATGCGGCAATTGGCGGGTCGACGAACGCGCAGCCGCACATCGTGGCGATGGCTCGGCATGCCGGTATCGAGATCGGCGCGGAGGACTGGATGAAGCATGGCTACGACGTTCCTTTGCTGGTGAACATGCAGCCCGCGGGGCAATTCCTGAGCGAGCGGTTCCACCGCTCGGGCGGCGTTCCAGCAGTGATGTGGGAGCTTCTTCATGCCGGCAAGATCGACGGCTCCGCCATCACTTGCACCGGCCGAACGCAGGCGGAGAATGTCGAAGGCCGCGAGGCGAGCGACCGTGAGGTGATCTTTCCATATTCGGCGCCGCTCAAGGAGCGCGCCGGTTTCCTCGTTCTCAGCGGCAACCTGTTCGAGTTCGCGATCATGAAGACGAGTGTGATCGGCGAGGAATTTCGCAAACGTTATTTATCGCGGCCGGGCGACGAAGGCGTGTTCGAGGGACGGGCGATCCTGTTCGACGGCTCCGACGACTATCATCACCGGATCAACGATCCCTCGCTCGACATTGACGAGAATTGCATCCTGGTGATCCGAGGATCGGGCGTGCTCGGCTGGCCCGGGTCGGCCGAAGTGGTGAACATGCAGCCGCCGGACGCGCTTCTCCAGCGCGGCGTGCAAGCCTTGCCTACGCTTGGCGACGGGCGGCAGTCGGGGACTTCCGACAGCCCTTCGATTCTCAATGCATCACCGGAGAGCGCCGCCGGTGGAGGACTGAGCTGGCTTCGAACCGGCGACATGATCCGCATCGATCTTAATGCTGGAACATGCGATGCGCTCGTCGATGACGAGGAGATCGCGCGCCGCAAGGCTGAAGCGCCGCCTCCGGTTCCGCCGAGCAACACGCCTTGGGAAGAACTCTTTCGCGAGAAGACGGGGCAGCTATCGACCGGTGCAGTGCTTGAGTTCGCAATTAAATATCGTGGAACTTCAGCGAGGACGCCCCGTCACAATCACTAGAATTGGAAGCTTGAATACGGGCGCCGGAAGCATGTCGCGATCATAGAGGTTCACGATCGGATAATCGGCCCAGGCGTAGCGAACTTCGCCCGGCCAAAATCCCTCGGGCACGTCAATCTCCACCTTTGCTCCTTCGATACGAGCGGTCGCGAAACGGCACTGCCGAGGCTCGCCGCCGCAGAGTTCGAAGCCGATCGGGCGCGCTCCGCCCAGCGCCTGAAGCGGCTTTGAGAAACGCACGGTCACCATATTCGCCGTGTCGAGCGTTGCATCGATCGCTGTTGGTCCGAGCGCGCCGCCGTCGCGATAGACGAGTTTGTGCGCGGCGAGAGCGAGGCGCCTCCCCACCTCCTGCTTGTTGGCGGGATGGATGTCGTTGGGTTCGCCCAGATCGATCGCGCTTGTGAGCGCGCTTCGTGGATCGCGCTCGGTTGCGAGCCTTTGCTCGTCGATCAACGATGCCCAGTCGCTTTCGACCGGGTTCGGCACCGGTTTGCCCCAGCCGGCAAGACCGACGATCAGAAACGGAAGCTGCGCATCGCGGAACTGTGAGCGCCAATTTGCAATCCAGGCGGAAAGGCGCTTGTCATAGCCGGGCTGGCCTACGTCCGACTCGCCCTGGTACCAGGCGACTCCCTTGATCCCGAGCGATCCGAGCGGGGCAACCATCGCGTTGTAGATGGTCGAAACGCCGGATGAGCCTTCCCACGGCGCCGTGGGCGGCTGCCCGACGGAATCGGCGATCTTCGAATATTGCCAACCCTTCTCGAGCGCTTTCGAATGGCCGTCGGCAAATGTCAGCGCGAACTGGTCTGCCGGACCTTTGAACCCGCCCAGGCCCCAGACATTGCGCGCATAGATGAGGATTTCGTTCGTGCCCGCTTTGAGCACGCCTTTGCCGATGGGATAGCTGCGGGGATTTGACGGATCGCTCTTGCCGCCCACGGCGATTGCGTTGACGAACGTTTGGTCGATGTCGTCGACGGCACTGAGCGATAGCGTTGCGGACTGGGCGGCTTCGGCGGAGTCAGCGACACTTGCTCGCGCGCCCAGATCGCACCGATCCATGCCTTCCATTCGCGCCCCCATCCGTCCCAATAGGATAAGGACGGGAGTGGATTCCAACTCAGTCGATTGCTCGCGTTCCAGGGCTCCGCGCCCGCCTTGTCGCCAGTCTTCGAACGCCACCAGATTCCCCACTCGGCACCGAATTGCCGGACGGCCGCCGCCGGATCCGAGCGATTGAGATCGACCGTGTCGGCCGCCTTTTCGCCGCCGCTCGACCGGACCGCATTTTCCTCCATCCAGGCGCGGATGGGCGTTCCGCCCCACGTATCATCGATAGCCCCGATCGGGACCTTCTCGGTGGAGCGAAGATCGCGGGCGAGGAAATAGCAGGCGGCCGAGAAGTCCTTCACCGATTCCGGCGCCGCGCGCTGCCAAGCCGGAGGGCTCGCGAACGCTGATTGCGGCTGGTCCGCAAGCTGCTGCGGGACCTTCATCACTCGAAGGCCATCGTCGGCCGAGCCTTGCACCTCGCCGTCGCCGCCCAGCGCCCGGCGCAGCGGATATTCCATGTTCGACTGCCCGGAACAGAGCCAGACGTCGCCGACCGCGATATCGTCGGCGTCCGCCTCGCCGCTGCCGCCGCTGACCCGAATTTTCAGCGGGCCTCCGGCGCTTCGCGGAGCGAAGCTCGCCTGCCACCTGCCATTGGCGTCCGCCCTCGTTCTCTTCTGCTCATCCGCAAGAGCGACCCTGAGCCGTTCACCAGGTAAGGCCGTGCCGCTCAACACGATCGGCCTACCGCGTTGGATAACCGCGTGGGCGGCGAATTGAGGGTCGATCGTCGGGGCTGCGCCTGCGCTCGAGGCAAGCAGCAGGGCGGAGGGGATCAGTAGCGGACGAGGGGGCATGGCACTCCAGGAACGTCGACTCGAAACTCGAACAGGTCTCCGATCTGGGGTTGCACAGCGATGTCATCGGGCTTGAGCAGCTGGCGCGCAGTGGTGGCATAAGCGCTACGCAGACCCGTTCCTCCGAACGCGATCTTGGTGATGTTGGCGACGGGAAAGCGGACTTGCTCGACGAGCTCTCCAACGGGCGAGAAACGCAGCGCCTGCCAGCCGGCGTATAGCGAAATCCACAGATAGCCGTTGGCGTCGATCGTCGGCCCGTCGGGATGGCCGTCTTTGGGATCGATCCTTGCAAATGGGCGGCGGTCGGCGAGCCTTCCATCCTCGCCGATGTCAGCCGCCTCGATCGTGCCTTTGAGCGTGTCGACGAAATAGAGAATTCGCCCATCGGGCGATACGGCCGGACCGTTGGTGATCGCGATTTCGCCCAGCCCGCTATGCTTCACCTCACCATCGGCGAAGCAATAGAAAGCGCCGGATTTCGCTTTCTCGCCATTGTCCATGGTTCCGAACCAGAGCCGTCCTTTCGGATCGACGACTCCGTCGTTTAGGCGGTTGTCGGGCTTGTCCGGCTCGACCGCGACGATGCGCTCGAAGCCGCCGCTCTTTTCGTCGAAATGGAACAGGCCGGACTGCAGCCCGGCGACGAATCCGCCGCGCTCGGCCGGGACGATGAATCCGACCTGCTCGGGAGCGTCCCAGCTTTCCTTCGACCCGCTCGCGGGATCGTAGCGATGGACCTTCTGTTTCTTGATGTCGACGAACCACAAGGCCTGGTCGCGCTCGACCCACACCGGTCCTTCGCCGAGCTCCGCTTCGAGACTCCAGACGACCCTCGGCTCGGTCGCCATCAGCGCCACCCGGCGTCGACGAAATATTCGTGCCCCGTGATCAATCGAGCGTCGGCCGAAGCGAGGAACAGCACCAGCGCTGCCACATCTTCCGGAACGAGTCGGCCCTTGAGGCACTGCGCCTCGACGATCTGAGCCTCACCTTCCGGCGTATACCATTGCATCTGACGCGGGGTCTTCACATTGCCGGGAACCACGCAGCTGACTCGGATATTGTCGGGGCCAAGATCGCGCGCGAGCGCGCGGGTCATCCCTTCGATCGCGGCTTTGCAGGTCTGGTAGAGCACCAGTTCGGGCAGTGCGAGGTGCCAGCTGATGGAGCCGAGATTGATGATCGCGCCGCCGCCCTTTCTGCGCATGCCGGGGACGACCGATTGAGCGCAGAAGAATTGGTGCTTGAGGTTCACGTTCAGCCGATCGTCCCAATAATGTTCGGTCACCTCGTCGATCTTGTGCCGGTCGTCGTTGGCGGCGTTGTTGACGAGGATGTCGATCGGGCCACCCTCGTCGACCAGCGCCTCGATGCATCGCGAAGTCGCTCCAATGTCGACTAGATCAACGCGCTTGAAACGCGCTCCGGTGCTCTCGGCCAGTTCCTCGGAATCGCCGTCCTGGACGTCGATGAACGTGACGTCGGAACCTTGCCGGACGAATGCCTCGACGATTCCGGCACCGATTCCCGAACCGCCGCCAGTGATCAGCACCCTCTTGTTGCGCAGGCTCGGATAGACAGCGCGCATATCGTCACTTTGAGCCAGCACTTTACCCCCCGACGTAAACCGTCTTCGTCTGCGTGTAGAATTCCACGGCCGCGAACCCCTGCTCGCGCGCGCCGTAGCTTGATTTGCGCGTGCCTCCGAACGGAACGTGATAATCGACGCCTGCAGTCGGCAGGTTGATCATCACCATGCCGGCGCGGACGTTGCGCCGGAAGTGCCGCGCGTGCTTCAGCGAATTGGTGATGATTCCTGCGGAAAGCCCGAACTGCCCGCGGTTGGCGATCTCGAGCGCTTCTTCGTAATCGCGGACTTTCACAATGCTCGCGACTGGGCCGAAGACTTCTTCGCAATTGATGCGCTGGTCGGGTGCGGTGTCGGCGATCACCGTCGGCGCCATATAATAGCCGCGCTTGTCGAGATTGAGCGCGTCTCCGCCGGTAAGAACCTTGCCACCCTCGTCGCGTGCGATTCCGACATAGCGAAGATTCTGCTCGAGCTGATCTTCGCTGACCGCTGGTCCGATCTGAGTCCGTGGATCGAGCGCGTCGCCGACGCGTAGGGACTTCGCCCGCTCCGCGAGCGCCTCGACGAAGCGGTCGTGAATTCCTTGGGTCACGATGATCCGTGACGAAGCGGTGCAGCGCTGGCCTGTCGAAAAGAAAGCGCCGTCGATTGCGCAGGCGACCGCTCGGTCGAGATCGGCATCGTCGAGTACCACGAGTGGGTTCTTGCCGCCCATCTCGAGCTGAACTCGGGCCTGCCGCTTTGCCGCACCTTCGGCGACGCTCGCTCCCACCGTCTGCGACCCGGTGAACGAAATTCCGTCGATATCGGGATGAGAGACGATCGCCCGCCCGACTCCGCCTTCGCCGATGACGAGGTTAAACACGCCCGGAGGAGCACCGGCCTCGATCAGGATTTGCGCGAATGCATGCGCAATCGCTGGGGTTGGAGTTGCGGGCTTCAAAACCACCGTATTGCCGAAGGCGAGGGCAGGAGCGGCCTTCCACGCGGGGATGGCGATCGGGAAATTCCACGGCGTGATCAGGCCGAAGACGCCGACCGGCTCGCGATAGGTCTCGACGTCGATCGAGGGCCGCGTCGACTCCAGCGTCTGGCCATGCCTGCGTAGAGCCTCGCCCGCGAAATATTTGCAAATGCGCGCGGCGCGCATGACCTCGCCGGTCCCTTCGGCGAGAGTCTTTCCTTCCTCTCGGGAAAGAAGTGAACCGAGCTCCTTCGAACGGGCCATGATCAGCGATCCGGCCCTGTCGAGCACGTCGGAGCGAACTTCCGGAGACGCTTCCGACCAGCCGGCGAATGCGGCGCGCGCGGCTTTCACCGCGTCATTGACCTCCGCTTCACCGGCCTTCGGGTAGCGCGCGACGACATCGTCGAGATTCGACGGGTTGAGGCTTTCGCCGGAGGCTTCGGACGAAACCGCCTCGCCGTTGATGAGATGGGTCAGTGTGTCGGTCACGAAGTCACCTCTTTGAGCAATCCGCGAGCGGCGAGGTTTCGCATCAAAGCACGAGTCCCGAATTTCCACGCAGGTGCATCGCTCGACGTAGCAACCCGGTTAGCGAGCGTTCCGAGCTTCGGGCTGGAAATTCGTACTTCGTCGCCGATTTTGTGGGTGAAGCCGCGCCCTGGTTCGTCGCGGTCCTCGGTCGGTGCGAACAAGGTGCCGAGGAACAGCACGAAGCCGTCCGGATAATGATGCTCGCTCATTGCCTGGCGAACCAGATCTTCCGGATCGCGGCTGATCTCGCTCATTCGGCTTTGGCCCTGCAGGTGAAAACCGTCTGCGCCGAGGATGTCGAGCTCGACAACGGCGGAGCGTACATCATCGAGCGTGAAGTCGTCGTCGAAGAGCCGGACGAACGGCCCGATCGCGCACGAGGCGTTGTTGTCCTTGGCCTTGCTCAGCAGAAGCGCGCTTCGCCCTTCGAAATCACGAAGATTGACGTCGTTGCCCAAGGTTGCGCCGCGGATTTCGCCGCGGCTGTTCACCACGAGGACCACCTCGGGCTCGGGATTGTTCCAGCTCGAATCGGATCGAACCCCGATCTCGGCGCCCCAGCCGACGCTCGCGAGCGGTGCCGTCTTTGTAAAAATCTCGGCGTCCGGACCGATCGCGACTTCGAGATATTGCGACCAAAGCCCGTCCTCGATCAACGCTTCCTTGAGGCGCGATGCGGCGTCGCTCCCGGGAACCACCGAGCGAATGGCGCCGCCGATCCTTTGCTCGAGCTTCTCGCGGATTTCAGCGGCTCGGCGGAAGTCGCCGCGTGCCCGTTCCTCGATGACTCGCTCGATCGCCGAGATTGCGAAGGTCACGCCGGCGGCTTTGACCGCCTGAAGATCGACGGGAGCAAGGATGCTTTGATCTGGAAGATCGTCGATCGCAAACAGCCTCACTCCCAAAACCGAAGCCGGCTCGGCCAAATCCATGAGGTCCGCGATGGTCGGAGCGGCGCTGGAAATATCCTCGACGACGCCGTCGCGAACCATGACTGGAGTCGGGCCTTCGTCGAGTAATAAGCGGCCCGCGAGCGTCGCACGTGCGGCGTCCCCAGGAAGCATCGCGGCCATGGATCCCATTGTAACGAAAATGCTCTCGGCGAAAGGATTGGTAGCGCTACCAATCGGCCTCGCACATGGTTAGTGTCAAGCGTGGATGCGCGATCCGGGCGCACTCAGGGAGAGATGAATATGGAGACGACGCCACGCTCACGCGCCCGATGGCTTGCCGCAGCGGCCGTAGCGTTCGCAACTGCCGCGGTTGCGCAAGCTCAATCGGTGCAGCTCAGTCCGGATCAGCGCGCTCAATCGACTCTCGGCAAGATGACGACGGACGAGAAGCTGCAGCTCGTTTTCGGTTATTTCGCGAGCGACTGGCAGGGCAAGAAGCCGCCCGCCGAAGCTCGCTACGGCTCGGCGGGCTATGTTCCGGGGATTCCGCGGCTCGGCATTCCTCCGCAATATGAGACGGACGCAGGCGTTGGAGTCGCAACTCAAGGCGGCGCCGCAGTCAAGCGCGAGCGCACCTCGCTTCCCTCAGGCATTGCCACCGCGGCCACGTGGAACCCCGACATCGCCTTTCAGGGCGGCCGGATGATCGGATCAGAAGCGCGCAATTCCGGCTTCAACGTCATGCTCGCCGGCGGAGTCGATCTTGAGCGCGATCCGCGAAACGGCCGCAACTTCGAATATGCCGGCGAGGATCCGCTGCTGGCCGGCACCATCGTCGGTTCGGAGATCGCCGGGATCCAGTCGAATCACATCATCTCGACGACCAAACATTATGCGCTCAACGATCTCGAGACCGGCCGAAAGGGCCATGACGCACGGATTGATCCTGCCGCCGCGCGTATGTCCGACCTGCTGGCGTTCCAGCTCGCCATCGAGCGCGGCGATCCCGGGTCGACCATGTGCTCGTACAACAAGGTCAACGGCGATTTCGCCTGCGAGAACGATTGGCTGATCAACCATGTGCTGAAGGGCGACTTCGGCTTCCGCGGTTATGTGATGAGCGACTGGGGAGCCGTTCACAGCAGTGTGAAGGCGGTTGAGTCCGGGCTTGATCAGCAATCGGGATGGCCGTTCGACGACAAGCCGTACCTCGGCTCATTGCTGAAGGACGCTGTCGCGTCGGGGAAAGTGCCAATGTCGCGGCTGGACGACATGGCGCGCCGAATTCTCCGAGCGCTTTACGCGACGGGCGCGGTCGACGATCCGGTGCCCTCGAGCGGCGCAATCGACTATGCCGCCGACGAAGCGGTCAGCCAGGCCGATTCCGAGCAAGGCATCGTGCTCCTGAAGAACGAGGGCAGCCTGCTTCCCTTGAACGCGCGCAGGATCGTCGTGATCGGCGGCCATGCCGACAAGGGCGTGCTTGCCGGCAGCGGCTCGTCATTGGTCTATCCGCGCGGCGGCAATGCCGTCCCGGGCCTCGAGCCGACCGGCTGGCCCGGACCCGGTCATCTATTTCCCCTCTTCGCCCGTGCAGGCGCTGCAGAAGCTCCTGCCGAACGCCAGCGTGACCTTCCTCGACGGGGCCGATCCGGCCGTCGCAGCAGCAGCCGCCAGGCAGGCTGACGTCGCGATCGTCTTTGCTACGCAATGGTCGAGCGAATCGATCGACGTGCCGATGCAGCTCGACGGAAACCAGGACTCGGTCATCGAAGCCGTCGCGGAAGCAAATCCGCGCACCGCAATTGTGCTCGAGACCAACGCTGGCGTGGCGATGCCTTGGGCTGAGCGCGTGCCGGCGATCCTCGAAGCATGGTACCCCGGGACGAAAGGCGGCTCGGCAATCGCAAACGTCCTCACTGGCCGGGTAAACCCCTCGGGTCATTTGCCGGTGACCTTCTACGCCGCTCAATCGCAGCTCCCGCGGCCGGTGCGGCCGGGCAGCAATTCGGAGATGGACCAGTTCACGCTGCCCTATAGCGAAGGTGCGGCAATTGGGTACAAGTGGGTCGAGCGAAACAAGCTCAAGCCTTTGTTTCCGTTCGGCCACGGCCTTTCCTACACGAGCTTCGACTACGGGCCGGTGAGTGCGACGGCTGGGCCGAATGGCGCTCTCCATGTGCAATTCACGCTTCGCAACAGCGGAGCCCGTTCAGGGATGGCGGTCGGCCAGATCTACGCGTCACCAGCTGCGGGCGGGTGGGAAGCGCCCAAGCGCTTGGTGGGCTTTGGCAAGGTCGAGCTCGCACCCGGCGCGACTGAGACGCTTAGCCTTGACGTCGACCCGCGGCTGCTCGCTACCTTCGACGAGGGCGCGCATGCCTGGCGCATCGCTCCGGGCAATTATACGTTGATGCTGGGCGCCTCTTCGGCTGACCTTCGGAGCAATATGACGGTGAACCTTCCGGCGGTCACTCTCCCGTCGAACTGGCGGCCGGGACAGGCACAAGCTGCCCCAGCGCCGAAGCCCGGCGAGCGAGGTCGATAAGGAGCAAGGCGTCGCGGGCATCCTTCGGGCGCGACGGGGCTTGGTGCTCCTTCGAGGATTGCCGCCGCAATGCCATCATAAAAGGCGAGATAATTGCCGCGTTCCGTCGGCACGCTCGTGATGCTTCCGTCGGCTCGGGTGAGCGTTCCGTCCGACGGGTCGTAGCCGTATTCGGGGTGGCTCGGCTGAATGCCCGCCTTGAGCTGCGCTTCCTGCGGATCAAGTCCCTTCTTAACGAACGAACCCGCGCCCCGTGCGCTGCAAAGCGCGGACGCGGTTCGGCGGCGACACTGGACGAGCGCAGGCAAGCGCGCATCGCTCCATAGTGTAGAGTGACGTCGAAATAGTCGTCGACCTTCGCCCCGTCGCGCTGAATGCCGATATCGGCGTCGACCGATTCCGGAATCCCGAATAGCCGGAGCGTCTGATCGATGAGATGCGGACCAAGGTCGTTGAACAGCCCCGCACCGGGCGCTGGCTCCTCGCGCCAACCCCGCTTGGGGGTCGGGCGAAAACGATCCCAGTTCGCCTCGAACAGGAGCACGCCGCCAAGCTTCGGAACGATCCGCTTCACCGTCAGGAAATCGCCGTCCCACCGCCTGTTCTGGAACACGCTCAGAATATGCTCGCTCTGTTTGGAGATGCGGATCAGTTCGTCAGCTTCCTCGATTGTGATCGTGAACGGCTTGTCGACGATCACGTGCTTCGCCGCCTGAAGCGCGCTTTTGGCCAATTCGAAATGGGTCTGGTTCGGTGAAGCGATTACGACGAGATCGGCGCGTTCAAATAGATCCTCGATGGATCCCACTTTTAGCGGATGATCGCGCGACGTCAGAACGGCGGTCAGCTCGAGCGCATCGCACGCTCGGATCAACGGCTCATGGAAGACGGCGCCGGCTAGCCCATATCCGATCAGGCCAACTCGGATCACCTTTCCCCCTCAGCTCGTCACGGAGCGCTTGACGCAATGCTAAATGATAGCGCTATCATAGATCAAGCTCGGAAGCGGGAGAGGGCAATGCGGTTGCGGCATTTCTGTGCGCTTGTCGTCTTGGCAATGTTCGGCGCAGCGCCCGCACTGGCGATGCAATCCCAGCAGCCGATGCTCACCCAGGCCAACCAGCCCTTCCACCGCGGAGTCAACCTGCTCGGCTATGACCCTTATTGGGGGAACAGCGGGAAGCGCCGCTTCGAATGGCGCCACTTCGACCAGATCCATAAGGCGGGTTTCGATTTCGTTCGGCTCGTCCTCCAAGCCTTCAGCCACATGGACTCGAACAATCGGCTCGATCCCGTCTGGCTCGCCAAGCTCGACGAAGCCGTCGGCCAGGCACAGAAGGCCGGTCTCGGAGTCATCATCGACGAGCATGACTTCAATCCATGCTCCGAAGATCTCGACGTCTGCCGAACGAAGCTGACAGCGTTCTGGCAACAGGTCGCGCCGCGCTTCACCAATGCGCCGCACAATGTTGCATTCGAAATCCTCAACGAGCCGCACGACAAACTGAACGGAGTCCCCTGGAACAGGCTGTTCGCGCAGGAGCTCGCCGTCGTCCGGCAATCCAACCCGACCCGAATCGTGGTGGTCGGTCCGACCCACTGGAACAGCCTCAACGACTTGCCGCTGTTCAAGCTCCCATCCGACCCGAACCTGCTCGTCACCTTTCACTATTACGAGCCGTTCCATTTCACCCACCAGGGCGCGACCTGGGTCGGCCCAGAAATCCAGAAGCTTCATGGGATCACCTGGGGCAGCGATCAGGACCGCGCGGCTGTTCGCTCCGATTTCGACAAGGTCGCAACCTGGGCGGCGGCCAACCATCGTCCGATCCTGCTCGGGGAGTTCGGCGCCTACGACAAGAGCGGGACACCGATCGAGCTTCGCGCCGCTTATACGCAAGGGGTGCGCAGCGAAGCCGAGCGCCATGGTTTTGCCTGGGCCTATTGGCAGTTCGAGGGCGATTTCGTGGTGTGGGACATGCCAAACCAGCGCTGGGTCGAGCCGATCCTGAAGGCGCTGATTCCCTGAGGGGCGCCGAGTTGCGGGCGAATGGTGCCGGCTGAGGGATTTGAACCCCCGACCTTCGGTTTACAAAACCGCTGCACTACCACTGTGCTAAGCCGGCCCCGGCAAGCCTGTGCTTCATAGCACGCCGAACGTCCAGCCTTCGGATCGCGCAATTTGGGACGTCAGGCCTTCCGGATCGAAAGCCCTCGGCTCACTCGTCGCGAGCTGGCGCATTCCGGCAGCGGTGACGAGCGCGTCCGTCTGGTGGTCGTTGGGCTCGAACCGAAGTCGCAGCGGCTTGCTGCCCAAGCCCTCGAGGGCGAGGTTCAAGGCCGCTCGAGAGCGCAGTTTCGTGCCAGTCATTCCGGCGCGGCGAAGGTAGATCCTCGTATAGATCTCGACCACGGCGCTGCCGTCGCCGGGAGCGGGTCCATCGGCCAGATCGCGACCTTGCCATCGAGCTGATGAAGGAAACGCATGCCGGAAAAGCTCGCCTTTGCGACCTGAGCAGCGCCGATCGCGTCATAAGCGCTCGCGGTCTTGCGCCCGCCCTGCGCATTGAGGCGGGCGTCGCATTGGCGGAAATGCATGAATCCGGCTTTCACGCCGTCGGCGATTCCGAAGTAGAAATGGCGCCGATGGACTTGCTCGAGGAAGCTCGCGGCGCCGAGGTCCTCGTCGTTGCATTTCGAATCGACATAAGCCCAGAACTCCCGCGCGGTCTTCGGGACCTTGGCTTCACCGGGCAAATATTCACCGCGTGCAATAATTGGCGGTGCGAAACTGAAGTCGAAACCGAAGAGCGTCGGCTCCTTCGCGGATCGGCGGACCAACCAGGCGAGCACTTCCTCGCGCGACCAGACATGACCAGCGCGGATTAGCCTCGGGGCCGCATCACCCCGCGCTTCGGCGACCGCAATGCCTTTGTGTCCTTTGCCCTTCGCGCCCGACCAATCGATTGCGACATAATTTGCGAAGCGCCTCACTTGCGCTTGCGCGGCCGCGCCTTCGGCTTGGCGGCTACGAAGTCCCGCGAACGCTTGATCACATCGCGCACGCGTTCGGGGTCCTTGCTGTCGTAGCGGATCAGCACGCCTTCCCAGCCGACATAATGCGGCGTCTGCCAGAAGGTCGCTGGGTCGGTCTCCTTGAGCAGCTCGATCAAGTCGAGGTCGATCGCGACGGCGAATGACGAGTCCGGCTCATGGCTTGGGAAAAGGAAGGCACGGCCGTTCGAACTATCTTCACCGCCGGCTTGCCGTAGCTCGTGCCGAGCTCGGTGCCGGGCAAGGTCAGCGCGAATGCAATCGCCTCGTCGAACGTCATCAGACGAGCGGCGGCTCTTCATCCGGAGGCGATTGGCGAAGACGCCTCGGACGAGCCGGCGGAGCAGGCGCGCCGCCGGTTCGATCTGCCCATCGTTCCAGAACTCGCGCTGCAGCGTCGCGACCGCCGAGGCCGAAGGCGATCGCACATGCAACTGCTGCAGATCCGAGGATCAGCCCGAAGGCGAGCATCACGATCTGGTCGGCGAGGCCCATGAAGGTGAGTCCGATCGCCGTGAACAAAGCGATGATCGCGTAACGGACGATCGTCTGTGCATATCCGCCTTCGCCGGTTCCGCTGCCGACCAAATTGGCAATGATCCGCGCAAGGAAGATGCCGACGACGATGATGAGTGTGCCGAAGATCACCTTGCCGCCAAGCGCCGTTACCTGCGCAAGGAAGATCGCGATCTCATCGCCGCCGAGCTGCCGGGCGGCTTCGATCGACGCGGCGAGGATGATTGCGATCATCGCGACGTTCGCGACGATCCGCGACGGCATTGCAGTTAGGGGCAGCACACCAGTCGAGCGGATCGCGTCGTCGAACCCGGTCGGTGGAAGGATTGCCTCAATGAGGTCTTTAGGAAGCGGGCGGCGATGAACGCGATTCCAAGCCACACTGCCGCCGCTAGAACGTGCGGAAGAGCGGTCAAGATCTGATTGAGCATCGCAGTGGCTGGCTCAGAAATCGCCTCAATGCCGAGTACCTGGATTGCTCCGATCGAGATTGGGATGATGATCAGTGCGAACGCCAGGATTCCGACCGCGCGTGCAAGACTAGCTCGGGTCGCGCCGGGCGCCGCTCCTGGCGGGACTGCGCCCGGCGCCGTCCGGACGGTTCCCTCCGTCGAGCCGATTCCGATCCGGGCAAGCAGGCCATCGACGTTGACCGCGACGAGGACGGTTTCAATCAACCGTTTGACGATTCGACCAAGTACAAGGCCGATGAAGAAGATTAGTCCGGCGCCGATGAGCCGGGGGAGGAATGCGAATATCTCTGTCACCAGCTCGTTGATCGGAGCAAGGACCTGAGGAAAGCCAAGGAAGTTCACGGCGGCCATGATGCCGACCAGCCAGATGATCAGCTTGGCGATCACTCCGAGCTGGTGCCCGACGGTCTCCTCGGGCGTGCCAGTCACATGCCGCTTGAGGGCAGGGGAGCGATCGATCGCCTTCCTAGTACCCACCCGACGGCTCTCGCGACGATCCACGTCACGATGAGGATCAGGATAGCGATGAGGATCTTGGGTCCCCACAACATCATCTGCGCCTGCCAGTATGCGCCTGAATCGACCTGGTACATGTGCTTGGCTCCCTGCTCAGCCTGCGCTTCTCAACCCGCGTCCTTCGCGCTTTGTTGCAGCTCTTTTCGCCGCTGCTCCCAATAGTCCAGCCGTTCCTTTACGCGAGCCTCGAAGCCCCGGTCGGTGGGCTTGTAAAAGTTCTGCGCCTCCATCTCCTCCGGCCAGTAATCCTGGCCCGAAAAGCCTTCGTCGGCATTGTGATCGTAGGCATAGCCCTTGCCGTAGCCAACAGTCTTCATGAGCTTCGTCGGCGCATTGAGGATATGCATCGGCGGCATCAGCGAGCCGGTCTCGCTGGCGCTTCGCCATGCCGCCTTTTGGGCCATGTAAGTCGCGTTCGATTTGGGTGCGGTGGCGAGGTAGATGCACGCCTGCACGATCCCGATCTCGCCCTCGGGCGAACCGAGGAAATCGTACATCTCCTTGGCGGCGAGGCATTGCAGCAGCGCGTTTGGGTCGGCCATGCCGATGTCCTCGACCGCGGCGCGGGTCAAGCGCCGGAGCAGGTAGAGCGGCTCCTCGCCCGCAACCAGCATGCGCGCGAGATAATAGAGCGCCGCCTGCGGGTCGGATCCGCGGATCGTCTTATGGAGGGCCGAGATGAGATTGTAATGGCCTTCGCGGTCCTTGTCGTAGACCGGGACCCGGCGGTTCAAGAGATCGCTGAGCTCGGCCGGACCGAGCGGCTCGTCGATCTCGACCGAGAATAAGGTCTCGGCCTGATTGAGCAGGAAGCGGCCGTCGCCGTCGGCGCTGGCGATCAGCGCCTCGCGAGCCTCCGCGGTGACGGGAAGGGGACGTCTCTCGATCGCCTCGGCGCGCCGGACCAACTCCTCCAGCGCGTCATGGTCGAGACGCCTGAGGATCAACACCTGGCAGCGGGACAGCAAGGCGGCGTTGATCTCGAAGCTGGGATTTTCCGTCGTCGCACCGACCAGGGTCACCGTGCCGTCCTCGACGTAGGGAAGGAAACCGTCCTGCTGGGCGCGATTGAAGCGATGGATTTCGTCCACGAACAGCAAAGTCTTCTGGCCGGCACGCGCAGCGGTGCGCGCATCGGCGAAGATTTTCTTCAGGTCGGCAACCCCTGAGAACACGGCCGACACCGCCACGAAGCGAAGGCCCACTGCGTCGGCAAGCAGTCTGGCGATGCTGGTCTTTCCAGTGCCGGGCGGTCCCCAAAGGATCATCGAAGCGAGCCGGCCAGCGGCCACCATCCGCCCGATCGCGCCCTCGGGGCCGGTCAGATGCTCCTGCCCGACTATCTCCCCGAGCGACTTGGGACGCAGCCGATCGGCAAGCGGAGCGCCTTCGGCCGGAGCCTGCGCGGGCGGGTTCGGAAGTTCCTGATCGGCAAACAGGTCGGCCATGCGCGCCCCATAAGCCGAATGCCGGAAATTGCATCAAAGGCTTGCTTAAGATGCAGCTAAGATATATCTAAGACCCATCTGAAGAAGGAGATTCACATGAATCACAGACATCACGGTTGTGCGCCCCGCGGCCGTTTTGAAATCAGCCTTCCGGAAGCTTTACTGGCGATGCGCGGAGGACGCGGTTGGCATGGCAATTGGGGACCGTTCAGCTTCGACCTGGGCGACGAGGGCTGGAGCGGCGGCCGGCGCGGACGCCGCGCTCGACGCATGTTTGAAGGGGGCGAGCTGAGGCTCGTGCTCCTGAAGCTGATCGCCGACGAGCCGCGGCACGGCTACGATCTGATTCGCGCAGTCGAGGAGCTGACCGGCGGTGAATATGCGCCCAGCCCTGGAGTGGTCTATCCGACGCTCACCCTTCTTCAGGACATGAACCTGGTCGAGGAAGCGGCCGGCGAGGGACCTCGCAAGCCGTTCCAGGTTACCGACGAGGGTCGCACCTACCTTGAGGACCGAGCCGAGGAGGTGGAGGCGCTGTTCGAAAGGCTCCGGAATCTCGCACCGAGCGGAGAGAATATGGCGGGTCCGGCGATCGGCCGTGCAGTCCGAAACCTGATGACTGCGCTTGGTCACCGACTGAAGGCCGAAGGCTTCGACGAGGACCTGTTCCTCGAAATCGCGGCGATCCTCGACGAGGCGGCGCAGAAGATCGAGCGGGTGAAGTCGTCCTAGGCTAGCGCCCCATCATCCGCGCCAGCCGCTGGCGCTTGTGGATCGCGTGCCTGTAGACGCGGATCACGGTGGCGTTGATGGAATCCCAGTCCATCGTCTTGGCAATGGCCAGCGCAGCCTCGCCCTGACGGCGCCGGAGGTCCGGGTCGAGCGCATAAGCTTCGAGCGCATCGGCGAACTCGTCGGGCTCGGTGCCGTCGACCAATGTCCCAGTCACGGACGGCCGGACGAGATTCGTCGCTCCGGTCGCCTCCGCGGCGATCACCGGCAGTCCGCACGCCATCGCCTCCAGCGTCACATTGCCGAATGCCTCGGTGATCGACGGGTTGAGCAGCAGGTCCGAGCTTGCGAGCGCGCGTGCGAGCTCGGTGCCCGTCAGCTGGCCGGTGAAGATCGCATCGGGCAGCTGCTCCTGAAACCAGGGTCGCGCTGGCCCCTCGCCAATAACCAGAACGCGATGCTTGATCCCGCGCCCCTCCAGGGCGTGAACCGCCTCGGCGAAAACGTCGAGGCCCTTTTCCATCACCACTCGGCCAAGGAAGGCGATGGTCAATTCGTCGTCCCGGATCCCGACCGAGTGGCGCCACTCCATGTCGCGGCGCTCCGGGTTGAACTGATCGCGATCGACCCCTCGCGCCCAGATTGCGATGTCGCGGTTCATCCGCTGGACGCGCAGGATCACGGCGGTCGATTCCGCGGGCGCCATGACCACTTCGCAGCGATGGTAGAAGCGTCGCATGATGTCGCGCGCCAACGGCTCCAGCGCCTGAAGGTGGTAGTAAGCCAGGTAGGTGTCGAACCGCGTGTGTACCGAAGCGACCGCTGCAATCCTCCTGCGGCGGGCCCAGGTCACGGCGCGGTGGCCGACAATGTCCGGGCTGGAGACGTGGACAACGTTCGGATTGAACTCGGCGAGGTCGCGGCGCACGCGTGGCGGTAGCGCGATTGGCAGCCGATATTCCGAACGACCCGGGATCGGGATCGCCGGGATGCTGACGAGATCGCCGGTGGCCGGAAAGGCCGGCTCAACCACCGTTGGCGAATAGACGCGGACCTTGACTCCTTGGCGCAGGAGATAGTCGACGAGGCGGTTCAGCGCCTGGTTGGCCCCGTCGCGCACATAATTGTAATTGCCCGAAAAGAGGGCGACGCGAAGGTCGGTAGGCTGCACCGGGCAGCGCTGTAGGGGTTAATTCGTGGGCGTCAAATTCGGACTGCCGCCGATCGCACGAGACGATGCGCGGCTGTTCATCCTCGGTAGCTTGCCTGGGGAAGCCTCCCTCGCAGCAAAGCGATATTATGCCCATCCGACGAACCAGTTCTGGCGCCTCCTTGGAGACGCGATCGGCGTTGAGCTTCAATCTCTAAGCTACGATGAACGGCTCGCTCTTTTGGTAGAGCGGCGTATCGGCCTGTGGGACGTGATCGCTTCAGCGAGCCGGCGCGGCAGCCTCGACCAGGCGATCCGCGAAGCCCAGCACAACCGGATCGAGCATCTGCTTCACGATTTTCCGAGCCTGAGGACGATTGCCTTCAACGGCTCGACCGCAGCGCTCGCTGGACGCAAGCTCATCGGAAATGCGCCCGGCATCATCTTGATCGACCTGCCGTCCTCCAGCGCCGCCAATACCAAGTCTGTTGCTGAGAAGGCGCTCGCCTGGTCGGTCCTCGGCCCATTCGTTCGGGCTTAGGAGCCTTTCACTTGCGCCGCGCGTAGTTGGCGGCATGATCGACCATATGGATCCGATCGAAGAAGAAACGGACAGCGACAAGCGGCTGTCGATGGTGGACGAAGCGCTTGTCGCGGGCACCATCGCCAATACCAACGGCCTGCTCGTTATCCTCGCCAAGCTCGTTTCCAGGGGAGTCTTCGACCGGGCTGATCTCCAGGCCTTCTCGGACAGCTATTCGAAGCCTCTCGACCACGGCGGAATGCGGGAAAACGAGCTCGTCAGCCAGATGCAGGACCAGATGGAGGCGACGCTCGCCGAGCTCATGCGATATCTCAGCGAAAAAGATCGCGAAGACTGAGCCTCGCGGCGATTGACTAGCGGCGGTTCAGCCCACATATGGCCGCCTCCTCGGGACCAGGTCCGGAGGAAAGGCCCCTTCGTCTAGCGGTCTAGGACGTCGCCCTCTCACGGCGAAAACACGGGTTCGAGTCCCGTAGGGGTCACCAACGAAATCAATAACTTAGTTTCTGGTGATGGGCCGGATTGCCATTCTTCGGCAATGGCTCGGTAACAAGCGACGTCTTAGTGTTTACCGCTACTCCGCCAACTTGACCCCCGGGACGGCGTAGAAGGCAGGCAATAGCCCAACGTCCCGTTTGGACCTTCGATTTGCAGATCCTTGGTACCCAGAGCTCTCGCCCAAGCAATGGCGTCTGTCTCCGCTTCCTGGATCGTCGCGAAGGCGGCCGGACTTGCGCCCAACAAGGGCTTTCCGCTTGCGTCGACTGAGCCGGTCCAAGACATTTGCCCATCAGCCAGTCGGTTTATGCTGATGCGATCAGCGGTATCCGGAGCTCGCTCGCCCGGATTGAGTTTTCGGATGAACACCGTGCCTCCCACGCCCCGTGAAGACCTATACCACATGTGACGAGCTAACCCCACAGGTCAGCAAAGTCGTCTGAAATGGGTGGATAGCGGACATTGTGGGACAGCTCGCTCTGACACGGAGCAAATGAAGGTTCGGGTTCAGAAAGGCCAGCGTGCCTGCGCTTGGGCCATCTCAGCCCCTCTTTGCAGACAATAAACTCAGCGCTGTCAGCGCCGGGAAACAAAGCATCTCGGGATTTCTCGATAAATATTAAACTGGTAGTGCGCAAGATAATTTTGTCAATATTACTACAGGATAGCACGATAATTATTTTACATTTTTAGATCGGACCATTTTTATATTTATATTGCTACTTGTATAACTGCTCTGTGATGATTAGTTATTTTGAGCTACCAGTCGCAATCGACGGTTTTTGGCGCTAAGTCGCACCTTCCTCCATCTTTAACGTCTCCTAGCAGGCGCGGCGCCAATTTCGGCGCGTGCCCGGAAAGGAACCCATCATGAAGCTTTTTGGAACCGTACAGTCATTCGACACGGTCAAGGGACACGGCGAAATCAAGCCGGAAGTCGGCAATGATATCATTCACTTCGAAAAGAGCGCGATCGCGGACAAGGACCGTCTCCCGACGGTCGGCCAGCGTCTCTCGTATGAGGCCGGCACCAACAACGCTCGGCCTTGCGCGTTGAACCTGCAGACAGCCTAAGCCATCAACGACGGGGACAAACTTCGTCACGCTGAAGGGCGCCTGGCTTTGGTCGGGCGCCCTTCTTTGCGTGGTTCCCTTGCGGCCGAAGGCGGACGGCAAGTTTGGGTGGAAGGCGGACATTCCGGTGGTGTAATCTTGGGCACAAGGGCCGCTGATCAGAGTTGGATCTTTTTGGAGGCATTCTATGACTCATGAGCTCATAGGTGGCTTCCCGGCAGCGAATGATCGCGAGCAGATGGGGCGGTTTCTCCGCCACGCATTCCCGCTCGGCCTAGGATCCTTCAAAGAGTTGCTTGGCAGCCTCGAAGACCAGGAAAAGGCGAAGATTACGCTCCACCACTGAGTGTGAGCAATGGGTGGAAAGTCGGCGGTCGACTTAGGAACGATTGGGACAAGGGGGCTGAGGCTTGGACAGCCACCTGATGATGGCTCCCGGCTCCAGCGGCCCCGGACCAGGCGCTGCCGCCAGGATCGGCGTGCTTCCATCCGGCTGTTTGACGCCGACACGGTTGCGAAACACCCCCCGCACGATCGCTCGGCGACGGCTATCCTTATTCGCTATCCCAGGCCATTCCGGCCAATGGACATAGATCGCCGCATGTTCAGCTGCGCGGCAATAGGTCCCATAATCTTGATATAGACCGAAGGCGCCGTCCTCCCACACCACCAATCCCACGACCTCGACTGCGCGCCCATCCCAAGCTGCCGGAGAGGCCGCGATGCTCGCGGGATTGACCTTGGCTATGCCCGCCCTCGTGGGCGGAGCCGTCGCGCACGCGGCAAGAAGGAAAGATACGGAGGTTATGCCTAGCGAACGAAATGAAGATCCGGAGAATCCGCCTTCGGATATGAGACGTATCGGCATTGGCTCACTCCTGCGGGGGGAAAGCCTCGCGTCAGGCAAATGTTCCGTAGGCGGTCCGAGCGGACACCATCGCGCGCAATGGCGGAATGGGTGGAAACCTGACATTCGAGGACGACTGGGCTAGTTCGGCATCAGCGTGACCCTGAACGGCTGGAGACACCATGATGACCCTCCCTCCCGGCAAGAAGATCCTCGTTTCGCTCGGCTGTCTGGCAATCGCCTTTGGCGGATATGCGACCGCCGCTCCGCCGGGCGCCGGCCATTTCCAAGCGGTGCTCGCAGATCCGATCCGTCCTCCTGAAGACGTCGTCCGGGATGCAGAGCGGAAGCCCACAGAGCTGCTGTCCTTCGCCGGCGTTCACGATGGAATGACGATCGCGGAGTTGGCGCCCGGTGGCGGATATTTTACTCGCATCCTGACCGGCGCGGTTGGAAGCAAGGGCCATGTTTACGCAATCACGGGGCATCCCTCGCCAGCGTTACAAGCGCTCGCGCAAAAGCGCTCTAATTTGACTGTGGTTGCAGGTGAGCCGGGAACGATCCCGGTTCAGGGGCAGGTTGACCTGGTATGGACGACGCAAAACTATCACGACTTCAAGAACAGCAAGCTGGCCGGCGGGGATGCAGCTCAAGCGTACAATGCCGCGGCGTTCCGCGTCTTGAAGCCGGGCGGGACTTACTTGATCGAAGACCACGAGACGGCGCCGGGTGCGGGTGCCAGTCAGACGTCTACCCTTCATCGCATCGAGGACGTGGTGGTCCGACGCGAGGTGGAAGCCGCCGGATTCAAGCTCGAGGCGGAGAGCAACCTGCTGCGCAATCCGGCAGATCCTCACACCGCAAAGGTTACGGATTCCATCATTCGCGGAAAGACGGACCAGTTCATCCTCAAATTCCGCAAACCGCGCTAGGCGCGAAGTGAGCTGAATGTCCTGTCTGGATGGCTCCCGCATCGCAAGCGACGATATGAGTGTTTGGCGGTGGTCGGAAGCAGTCTTGTCTTCGGCCTGTTGGTGCAGCCACTTAGAGGACTGCTGGCCCTGATGGAGTCCGCGAGCTGGGTCCCAATCTGCAATGCAGGCTATGATGCCTTCGACATTCGGTGGGGTGTCCCAGCTCCGGTCTGACCCGTTTGCCATCACTTCACATCGCTCTCGCAACCTCGTGAAGACTTATGCGGCGAGAAGCCGCGGCGCAGGCGCACGATACGTGCCGCCACGCGCCATGATCGCCCAGGCGATGCGCGCTGTCTTGTTGGCCATTGCGACCGTTGCAACACGCGTCGGCTTTCGCGCCAGCAGGCGGGCGACATAGGGGTCGACGCACTCGGGCTTATACTTTGCGCGTCTGACGAGCGAGGTCATGCCGACGATCAGCAGCTTGCGCAGGTACTTGTCGCCCATCTTGCTGATGCGCCCGTGCCGCTCCTTGCCGCCGCTCGACTGCTGCAGTGGTGTGAGGCCCAGCCACGCAGCAAACTCGCGGCCGGATCTAAACTGGTGTGGATCGGCGACCGAGGCCGCGAGCGCCGATGCGCCGATCGGACCAATGCCGGGGATCGTCGCCAAGCGGATCGCCACGTCGTTTGCGCGGAGCGAGGCAAGCATCGTGCGATCGATGACGCGAACGCGCTCATGGGCAGCAAGCGCCTGACCACAAAGCTCGACAATGCATGTGGCCGTGTCATCCGGCACATCGAGGATCTCGCCCTCGGCGACCTGGCGCGCCATGGCGATGGCACGCTCGAGCCCGCGCGGGATGCTGATCCCGAACTCGGCAAGCAGTCCGCGGATCATGTTCACCAGCTGCGTGCGCTCTTTGACCAGCAGCTCGCGCGTGCGGTGCAGTCCCAGCGCGGCCTGCTGCTCACGCGACTTCACCGCCACGAACCGCATGGTCGGACGGGTGACCGCTTCGCAGATCGCCTCGGCATCGTTGGCATCGGTCTTGCCCCGCTTCACATAGGGCTTCACGTAGGCCGGCGGCATCAGCCGTACCTCGTGCCCCAGCTTGAGGATCTCGCGCGCCCAGTGATGCGAGGTGCCGCACGCCTCCATCCCGACCAGGCAGCGCGGCAGCTTGGCAAAGAAGGGGAGCACCTGCGCCCGGCGGAGTGTCTTGCGGATCACAACCACACCCGACCCATCAACACCGTGAACCTGAAAAACGCTCTTGGCCAAATCCAGGCCGATCGTGCTAATATCCATGACGGGTGGCTCCCTTGGCTCGTGGTCGCTCGATAGCGTCCACACTTTGGCACTTTAGATGCCGTGAGCGGGAGCCATCCACCTCATCTGCAATGGGTGGAAACAGACCTAAGCCGCTAATGTCGCATTAAGGTGGAAAGCGGACGTAGGCGCCTCTAGGCGTGGCCTATGCTACGTCAGCCCCTCACGACGGAGCTTAATGCTGCAACTGTGATTGCCGCAAAAGCTGGACTGGGCGCGGTCAAACCCGAGGTTCTACATCTCGGAAATCACACGTCCGCGCGGCTGCGCCCGTGGCCGATCGTCGCCCGAATTGCATCTGGAACTTCGTTCGACCTTTCGGATGATAGCGTCGGCTGCGAACTCAGCATCGCGACGCACTTGGCCCGCCGCGAAGCTCCGTCAGTGCGCCCCGCGACCGGAGTCGCGCCCGGTCCGTACGTTGAGGGCGATTGCACCATTACTCTCTGGGAGTTCGTGGTTGGTCGGCCCGTCATGTCGCGAGCCGATGAACGCCTGGCTGCTGCATCGCTCAGAGAGGTTCACTTAGCGCTTGCGGACCTCGACGCCGATTTGCCGTCCTTCATCACTAAAGTGGAATTGTGCGAAACCATTCTCACGAACCCGGACGAAGCGCCAAAGCTCGAATGGAATGATCGGCGATTCCTCGAAATGCTCTACGAACGGCTACGCAGCGACTTGAACACAATCGGGGGAAACTGGCGGCCGCTCCACGGTGACCCGCATGTGGGGAACGCTGTCATTACTAACCGAGGAGCGATTTGGATGGATTTCGAATCGGTCTGCCTGGGCCCACTCGAATGGGACGTCGGATTTCTGCCGCCCGTGACCTGGTCTGAGTTTAGCGGAATCGATCCGTCACTGATGGGCTTATTCGCGGACGTTCGCTCCCTGTGCGTTGCGACATGGTGTTGGGCCGAGTTCGACAGGAGTGCGGCCACGAAGGAAGCGGCAAATCATCATCTGGGCGAACTGAAGGGCCGCTTCAGCTGATGTCAGGAATGGGTGGTAAGCGGACGTTTTCCCGGTAGGCTACGCAGGCTGGCCGGGGGCGGCGCCATGAGCAACTTCGAGTTCGTCTTCTCACTGCTTGTGATCATACTGGGACTCGGCCTGACGGCGATATTCAGCGGGTTCGCCCGAGTGACCAAAGCGCGTCCCAAAGTACAAATTGGCTGGGCGACGGGACTACTTGCGATCTGGACGACGATCCGGACCGTGATGTTCTGGCGCCTGATCTGGCGCACGCGTGACACGCTTCCTGACGCCTCAATCACCCTGCTCGCTGGTGCGCTCATCTGCGGGCTTTATTATTTCGCGTGCGCCCTCGTGTTTCCTGACTCACTCGAGGGTCGAACTGGGCTCGACGAGTACTTCGGGCAGGAGAAGACAAAAGCGATCGGAGCGCTACTGACCGCCATGGCCCTGGCCTATTTGCTTCGGCCGGCGGTGCTGGGTTGGGAATCGTGGAGCTACATGAGATGGTCCGACTGGTTGTCACTTGCGATCATCTTTTGCGGGGGAACTGTGGCGATGTTGACCAAACGTCGCAGGCTGGCGATCACCTGCTTGGGATTATTGGTCGCAACGGATCTGCTATTTTCGGTGGCTCGAACGCTATGGGGAATTTAGCGTTCGCCGCCGTCTCTTCGCCATCGCATCACCTCACCTCGCTAATGGTAAAGTGTTGCAACGACCTCCTGATACCACCGTGGAAACCTGCCATTCGCACTATCCCATGATCTGCTCAGATGGTCCCGACGCATTTGACCTCGGGGGAGCCCAGCTCCAACAGCCTCTTACGTGCAGCAAGCCTCGCGGCGAATGAGTAAGGTTTCAACCGCTAACCTCCGGGCCGCCATTACCGAGCGGCGACTGAGTGGCAGGCTGACATGGTGCGCCCCGACACTGATGCTGTTCGCGCGAGCGGGGTTCGCGGTGGCAGCGCAGGGTCTCGTTGCCGCCATCTTAGCAACAAAGGGATCGGCCACCGCTTGGCGCGATGCTGGAGTGTGGTTGCCGGTCTACGGCACGCTGATCGATCTCGGCTGTCTGTCGGCGCTGTGGTGGCTTGCACGGCGCGAAGGCATCACTCTACTCGATCTAACCGGCTTCGATCGCAAACGATTGGGTCGCGACGTTCTTCTCGGCGTCGCTCTCATTCCGCCCAGTCTCCTTCTGATCCTCGCCGGAAACTATGGCAGCAGCCTTCTGGCTTTTGGGAATCTGGCTGCACCCGACGTTTTTAAGCCTTTGCCGCTCCTCCCCGCACTCTACGGAGTCCTGATCTTTCCGTTGGTCTGGGGCATTACGGAGCAGGCGACCTACAATGGTTATCTGCTGCCGCGCTTCCAGGTCCTAACAGGAAGCAGCGCGTTCGCAGTGGCAATCGTGGCCATCGCCTGGTCGTTTCAGCACGCGGTGATGCCGCTGACGTTCGATCCCCATTTCATGCTCTACCGCGCATTGGCCCCTCTGCCGTTTTCGATGTTTCAGGCGTTACTATACCTGCGCATCCGCCGGATCGTGCCACTGGCGACTGCACACTGGCTAATGGACGGCGGCGACTTATTTTTTCGAACCCTTTGGCCACTGTTGCGATAGCGAGGCAGGCGCTTCACGGCCTGAGTACAATGCGGCGCGGGGAGAAAGTGCTTGCCGCAGGACGCCGCCGTTTAAAGAGCCGGAATTAGGAGGCATGGTATGGATATCACCCAACTGATTGCAGACGATCACACTGAGCAGCGCCGTTTATTCGCGCTCATTGATGAGCTTAACCCTGTCGATCGGGACGCGTTGCAGGCAATTTGGACGCGGCTGCGCGTGCTCCTAGACACGCATGCCCTCGCGGAGGAACAAATTTTCTATCCCGAGCTGTTGAAGATCGGACAAGGCGCGGACGACGAGAGTTCTGATGCCGAAACGCGCGACGCAATTCGGGACCATAATGAGATCCGGGACACTGCGTCTAAGGTCGATGATCAGGCGATTGGATCTTCGGATTGGTTCGCGGCTGTCGCGGCCGCGAACAAAGCCAACAGCGATCACATGGCAGAAGAAGAGCGCCAGGGTCTCACAGACTTTCGTCGCAACGCGGATCTCAGGCTACGTCACAGTCTAGGCGTCCAATTCGTTCAGTTTGAATTGGCGCATCTGACAGGCTCAGGCGTCACGCCCGTCGACCGCGACGTCGATAGTTACGTCTTAGAAAACAGCTGAACCGGTCGGACATCGTCTGTTCCACAGGGGGAGTGGAAGTAGACACTCCACCAACAGCGGCGGTGCGCTTCGCCTGCGTGCCAGCTCGCCGAGCCTCAACGCGTCCGGTTAAGGGAGGACGAAAGCTGTGCACGAGCTTGCCCAATGGGAATTGTTCTATTTCGTGATCGGCGGAGCGGCTGGCGCCTTGATCGGACTTCAATTCGTCGTGATGACACTCCTCGCCGATTGGCCGACGACAATCGAGGCTGCAAAGGCGTTCGCTACGCCCACCGTCGTGTATTTCGCAACGTCCCTTCTTCTGGCAGCACTGGCGAGCATGCCCTGGCATTCGCTCGACCTCCTCGCCGCTTGCTGGGGTGCAGTCGGGATCGCTGGCATGGCCTACGCGCTGATCGTCGCCAGACACATGCGAAAGCAGGACGATTACACCCCGATACTGAGCGACTGGATCTTCAATGTACTGATGCCGATGCTCGGCTATGCCATGCTGGTTGCCGCTGGTTCGTTGGCCCACGGCGAAGCTGGCTCGGCCAGTTGGATAGCAGCTGCTGCTTCACTGTTGCTGTTGTTGCTCGGCGTCCGCAACTCCTGGGAGGTGATCAGTTATCAAGTCACCGTGAGGGTGCGTGAACACCAGCGAGAATAGCTATTCTTTTACGGAACACGGGCGCTCGCGAATTGGCAGGATGGATCGAACGCTGAAATTAGACTTGCACCGGAGAGAGCCCGACAAAGCGAGTTTAGGGAGCCGGCTTTTGCAATCTCATGAGTTCGATTTGCGCTACGATGCTAGCGGCCAGCTTTCGGCTAAGTTCGGCAGCGCTTCTGAAATGGTCTGCAGTGCCCGCACACGCGCATCGAGTTGCGAAGCGATCTAGATCGGCTCCTTTTGATTCGAGCTTTCTTGCGACCGCCAATAATCGATCTGTTGGGCCCTCCTGCAATCAACTGGGTTAGCCGGAACGAGGGTTTCGCGCCCTCATGCGAGGCACATGACTCCATTCCGGATGCAACTCATCCGCAGGAGCCTTGATTTCCGGGCTAATCCTCACATCACAGTGGAGGACCGCGGGCGCCAGCGCTGCGGTTCGCTCGGAACGCTGTTCGACTTGTCGAGGGTTGACCCGCGTCGAAGCGGGAGCAGGAGGGACCATAGTGAATCACGTTCCAGCATCCGACCTTGAGCCGCGGTCCACGGATCAAGTCAACCTTGGCGAACTGGACCGCCTGCAGAAGCATATCGACGAGCTCCGAGCGCGCCTCTCCAGCGATCAAAGGGCTCGGACCGGCGAGCTCGATGATGGCGCAACGGAGCGCCTGATCCGGTCGATCCTGCGCGCACGCCGGAGGCGCGACGCGATGTTCGGCGAGGACCTCTTCGGCGAACCGTCCTGGGACCTGCTTCTCGAGCTCTATGCGGCCGAGCTTTCCCAGCAGAAGATCTCGATCACCAGCGCGTGCTTCGCCAGCGCCGTCGCTCCGACCACCGCGCTACGCTGGATCGCGAAGCTTGAGCGGGACGGCTGGGCGCGGCGCGAGGCGGATCCGCTCGATGGCCGTCGTTACTGGCTTTCGCTTACGCCGCAGGGCGTATCGGCCATGCGCAGCTTTCTGGCGGATATTGAGATTCGTCCATTCGACTGACCGACGCATTGGTGACGGACTCGAGGCACGATATTGCCATGTCCAGGTGAGCGCCGATCTGCGCCGGCGCATCCGCTTGGTCGAGGAGCTCGAGCGCCCGTTTCATCAGTGACCGAGCTTCATCCATCTTCTGCTTGAGCTCCTCAGTCCCTTCGGTTTCCATCACGCTTACTCCCCCTAAACCCAGGCGCAGTTTACGAAAGGTTACCATTCAGTTCAGCATAGGACAAATGTGATTGCGCCAAATCGGTCACGATTTGTCCGAAGCATCGACGCAATGCCTACAGGTCACCGGATATCAATTGCAAACAGTTGACGAGCTGATTGCAGCAACAGCCTGCAACTTTAGCCTATTCGGGGCGAGGCTTCGACCTGATAATTGGGGCAGGCGCGTGATTTTCTCGCGGCCGGAGCCTGATTTAGGGCCATTATGGATCAATGGCTGACCGGCTTGCAACGAGGCCCGCCTGACAATGGTTGCAGACGTTCCAGCCCCACTGGTCCGCGGCCGCTTTGCAATGCGGACGCTCTTCGGAGATAGGTCTGCAGCCGGGTTGCCGCCGTGCATGTCCAGGCCTTCGCTAAAGTCGGCGGCACGCTTCCAAGAGCGTTCCCAACGCCCGGCTCCATAATAATCGTCGTGCATGCTTCGAATAAAATGCCTGTCTGGATGAAGCGGCGCTAAGCTCGGCGGGTCATGGCCGTGACGATCAGGAATGGAGGACAGCAATGAACCCCGAACATGAAGACGATCTGGTCGAACTCGGCTCCGTAACCGCCGAGACCAAAGGCGGTCCGATGGGATTTGAGGATTCGGAGCGCACGTTCTGGCTTACGGGCGCAGGACTGACCCAAGACTGACACGGCGTTCGAGCGGGCGTGTTGCAGACGCGCCCGCTCCTGTTCTGTTCTGTTCTGTTCTGTTCGATCGAGCGCTTCAGCGCTCCCGCTCTCATCATGATTTCCTGCCGTCCCCACGGCAACGCATTCCCGCGAGCCGCTCGAACGCGCCGCCAGGAACAATCGGATTATGCGAACCGAATAAGTTCCGAATAGCGGGCAGCCGCGCCTAGCTTTCATCGGTCATGGCCATGGCAGCTTCAGCAAGGAGATAGAGTCATGAACCATCAGCACGATGAACTGATCGAGCTCGGCACGGTCGCGGTCGAGACCAAGGGCGGCCCCGTCGGCAAGGACGATCATGAGGCCGGCCGGATCCTCGCCGAGGGGCTTTCCGACGAGTGAAACGAGGAAGCGTGCGTCCGCGCCCGCGGGCGCACGCTCGTCCACGAAAAATCGCCATGCCTTTCCGGCTTCGCGAGCAGCTTCATTGGTGCAACTGCGGCGGCTGCGTCGTCTTCCTCGACGTGCGGAGCGGCCGTTACTTCTGCCTCGCCGGGGCTTCGAACGAGGCCTTCCTGCGCCTTTCGATCGACGGGATCGAGCCGGGCGATTGCGAACGCCTCAAACTGCTCGTCGATCGCGGCCTGCTGGTGGCGGATGACGCAGTCGCAATTCCACCGCCGGCTTCGCTTGCCGAGCCCGCTCGCACCGACCTCCTCTCAGGAACCCCCATGCGTCCGCGCTTGCACCAATTGCTGCGTGCGATTGCCGCGGAACTTCGCTTCGCCTGGCTGCTCCGGAGCCGGCCGTTCATCGCCATCCTGGAGGCGGCCGGCGGAGACATCCGATCCCCGCCGCGCGATGCCATGCGATGCGCCCGGGAGATCGCCGCGGCGTCGGCGACGGCGGCACTTCTGACCGGCGCAACCGACCGCTGCCTCGTCCGGGCGCTTGCCGTCCATTCGACCTGCCGGAGCCATGGGCTTCGATCGAGCCTGGTGTTCGGTATCCGAATGAATCCCTTTGCCGCCCATTGCTGGGTCCAGTTCGGCGCGGCGGTGCTCGTCGGCGAGTTCGAGCAGGTGCGGCTCTACACGCCGATCATGGTGATCGAATGAGCCCGCACTATCTCCTGCTGGTCGGGGATTGCCCGCCCGGTCTGGTCGGACTTGCCGGCGCAAACACGGGGCTCGAGCCGGTGTTCGACAGCGGCCGGATCGCAGCGCTCGCCAATCCGGCATGCCGGAGTGTCGAGGCCGGGGATCGCGGCTGCATTCTCGGCACGCTCTTCCACCGCCACGGCCCGGCTCGCGAGGTCACATCCCTCACTGCCGCAAAGAGCGACCTCGTCGCTCGAACCGGCGGGCGCGCTTTGCTCGACTGTTTCTGGGGCGGCTATGTCGCGGCAGTCGAATTGGATGGGGCGGTCACAATCCTTCGCGATCCCTCGGCGACCTTCCCTTGTTACTTCTCGAGTGCGGAGGGCGTTCATGCCTTTGCATCAAACGCCGACATCCTGGTGTCGAGCGGCCTTGCCCGCGCCGACGTGGATTTCGAAGCGATCGGCCAGCAGCTCTTCAGGGCCGGCGTGCCCGGCCCGTCGACCGCTCTTCGAGGCGTTCGCGAACTTCTTGCCGGATTTTGCATCCGCTTTCCGGGCGCCCCCGGCCGGCAGGAGCAGATCTGGTCCCCCTGGGATCATGTCCTTGACGATGGGGAACGAGCCGACGCCGCGGACCGTCTTTCGAGGATCGTCGCCCATTGCGTCCAATCCTGGGCGTCGGCGAGCGGGCGGCTCCTGGTCAGCGTTTCAGGGGGTCTCGATTCGTCGATCGTCGCCGCGTGCCTCGCCCGTGGCGGCGCCGATGCCTATTGCCTGACGATGTTCGCCGACGATGCCGGCGGCGATGAGCGGCCGTTCGCTCGTGCGCTGTGCGATCGGTTGGGGCTCCCTCTCATCGAGCGTCAATATCGGCTCGACGACCTCGACATCCGTGAAGCGCTCGGGACCCATCTTCCAAGGCCGGCGGACCGGACCCAGGCGATCTGTTATGAGAAAGCCCATCTCGAGGTCGCCGCCGAGATCGGGGCAGGCGCCTTCATGACCGGAAATGGCGGCGACGGCGTCTTCGGCTATTCGCAATCGGCGGCGCCGGTCGCCGACCGCTTCCTTAGCAATGGTCTCGGGCTCGGCGTTGCGGGCTCGCTTCTCGACGTCTGCCGCCAGACGGGTTGCAGCCTGTTCGAGGGAGCGGCGGCCGCCTGGCGCCTGGCCCGGCGCCCCGCGCGCTATCGCTGCCGGCCCGATCCGCTGTTCCTCAATCTTGCGCTGATCGCCGAATGCCCATCGGCCTTGCTCGACCATCCCTGGCTCGACGCGCCCGCCAATGCGCTCCCCGGCAAGGCCGCGCACATCGCCTGGATCCTGCGTGTCCAGCAATGCCTCGAGCCCAGCCGCGGAGCCCAGCTCCCGGTGCTCAACCCCCTGATGTCGCAGCCGATCCTCGAAGCCTGCCTTCGGATCCCGAGCTGGGAATGGCGCGCCGGCGGACGGGACCGGGCAGTCGCGCGCCGTGCGTTCGAGCGCGACCTACCGACTCTTGTCGCCAGCCGGCGGATCAAGGGAAGCCCGAGCCATTTTGCTGCTTGCATCCTCGATCACTTCCGGAGCGAAATCCGCGATCGGCTGCTGGGCGGGCATCTCGCCCGGAACCGGATCGTCGATTCCGCCGCTTTGGAGCAGGTGCTCGCGGGCAAGCGCCCGCTCGCGGACGTGCAGCGCGTCCGGATCCTCGAACTCACTGCCGCCGAAGCCTGGCTCGATTTCTGGGTAGCACGAGCGCAGCCACATCCGTCCGAACCACAGGTCAATGCGCCGGTGCATGGGCGGCCTCGCTCTTCAAGAGGTCCCAATGCTTGAGCTCGGCCTGGCGACCGGGGTCACCCGAACGAACCCCCCGAAGCCAATAGTCGAACCAGTCGAGGACCCGGCGATAGATTGCGAGGCGGTGGGCGGGCTGCCATTTCACATGATGCTCGCCGGGGAATTCGAAGAGGTCGACCGGCTCCCCCGCCTCGCGAAGCGCGGTATAGCTTTCGAGCGAGCTCAGGAATTCGTCGTCGGCAAGCTGGAGCAGCAGCGGGGTATGGATCCGCCGGGCGTTCACCGACAGCGACACGTCATTCCAGAAGGGATCATCGCGCCCGAGCATGCCGGGATAACCCTCGGCAGCGAAATGCCGCATCGCCGAGGGACCGACATGCACCGCGAGCGTGGTGTCGATGCAGCAGGTGCTCATCGCCGCCGCCGCGAACAGCTTGCTGTGGACGAGCGCCCACATGACCGTGCTCGCGCCATCGCTGAGGCCGGTGATCCCGATGCGCCTGGGGTCGGCGATCCCGCGCTCGATCGCGAGCCGGGCCCCGGTCTCGAGCGACGACTGGACGTTCCGCCGGTCGGCGAAGCCGGCGAGGTCGAGCTTGCCGGCCTGCTCGAAATCCTTGGCCGCGCGCGACTTCGCGACCGCACCGGGACGGCGCAGGCTGAGGACTGCAAAGCCGCGGTTGGCGAAGGCCTGGATCGGATATTCGTC
This sequence comes from uncultured Alphaproteobacteria bacterium, assembly GCA_963831485.1. Taxonomy (GTDB): domain Bacteria; phylum Pseudomonadota; class Alphaproteobacteria; order Sphingomonadales; family Sphingomonadaceae; genus Sphingomicrobium. The sequence continues at coordinate 314,517 of CAWHQE010000019.1, read as the reverse complement.
GCCCGTGCCGCCGCGAAGGAAGCCGCGCGTGTCATATTGGACGACCACCATCGGATAGCGCTTGCCCGGCCGGTAGTCCGTCGGAAGGACGAGGTCGGCGATGGTCTCGATCCCGAAATCGTTGCGCCAGTGCAGGCGCTCGACCTGGCCGAGCCTGAGCTGCGCGAATTCGGGATTGGGATCGAACAGCAGCTGCCGCCGGCCGCTTGCCGGGTCGAGCCGCTCGAGCCGGCGGGGCCTGAGCGATGAATTGCGAAGGCAGATGAGGGATTTCCCCGAAGGCGCGCAGCTCGCAAGCACATCGTCAGTGAGATAGAGCCGCCGGACCATCGAGCTGGCGGGTGTCCATTCGTAGATTGCGGTCGAGGCCCGCGCCCAACCCTCGCGGCGGAAGAAGCGGACATGTTTTCCGTCCGGCATCCACCAGGGATTCATTGCGCCCTCGCATGCGGGTTTCGCGCAACTTGCCACCCTGCCGTCGGCAAGGCGCGCATGGAGCGCCCCAAGCTGGGCGCCGCCGAGCAGCATGGTCGCCGAGATCGACAGCCCCTGTTCGTCGACCTGCGCAGGCTTGCCCGCGGTCGCGATCAGCTCGCGATCGCCGGCGGCCAGGGTCGCTTCGGCGTCGGTCGGGGCTCGAAGGCGGCCGGTTGCAAGCTCGAGAACCTTAATCTCGCGCTCGACCGGCGCGAGGGGGAAGGGTTCCTGCCGGGCGAAAGGCGAGAAGCGGTCGTCATAATGCCAGCCGCGGAGCGCCTCATTGGCGATCTCCTCATGGGCGAACTCGATCCCAGGACGCGTTGCATAGACGATCGTCGACCCTCCGCCGCCGAGGCGGAAGTCGACGACGTCGACATCGGAATGGGTCAGCGCCTCGCTTCCGCTTCCGTCGGCCATCGCGCGCCAGACCTGCGTGATCCCGCCGCTTCGCTTCAGGAAGGCGATCCATTTCCCGTCGGACGACCAGCGCGGCGTGATCAGGCTGGTGATCCCGGTCGCGACATCGGCGATCCCGCGAGCATCGATGGTGAGGAGGATGAGGTCGCCGCCCTCATCGATGATCCTCGGTGGTTCGCCCCCGTCGAGGTCGACGACCACCATCGCGAGGCAATAATCATTCGCCTTCGGTTCTGCCTGGCGAAGCTGGAAGGCGGCGCTCCGCCCGTCGGGCGAGATTGCGAAGAAGGGTGCCGCGAAAGGCTCTGGGTCGACTGGGCCGATGTCGCGCAGCCGCACCAAATCCTCGGGGGCGAGCGGGCGCTTTCCGGAGGCTTCCTGGGCCGGCGGAAGGATGGTGCTGCAGTCGGCCTGGCCCGCGGGTCTTGCCGCCGCGGGAAAGGGAACGACGACCGCGGCGGCAAGGGCGTAAGCGAGGATCGGGCGCATCACCACATTTTCCTCACCGAGAAAGCGACGAAGCGGCCGACCGGCGACTGATTGGTCGAATTCATATGGCGGTGCTTCGGGCTCCGAATTGGCGATCCGGTCGGGCTCCTCGTTGAGGAGGTTGAGCGCCGAAATCCTGAGCTCGAGATTGCCGAGCGCACCGGCTTCGGCGCCCGTACGAAGGCTGGCATTGACGTCGAGCGTGACGAACGCGCCGACCCTGTCATTGGCGGGGAACCGGTTGTCGATCGTCGAGCCGACATAATTGACAAAGGCCGACAGGCCGAACCGCCGTCCCTCCCACGAAGCGCCGCCGCGGCCGCGCCAGTGGGGCGGGTTGAAGATGGTGCCCGCCATCTGGATCACCGGCTGGCCGGCGGCCAGCTGCTGATCGCTCTTGAGATAGGATGCGGAGGCGGTGAGCAGCAGCTTGCTATCTGGTGCAAGGTCGAGGTGGTAGTCGGCCGACAGGTCGACCCCGCGGATCCGCTGGCTCGCGCTGTTCTGAAGCGTGCTGTCGATGATTGCGCCGACGTCGGCGGAGTCGAACGGGCCGCCGGTCTCGTTGATCAGTCCCTGCGGGAATTGCGCGATCAGTGCGTTCACTTCATCGGCGGTCGGATTGAAAGTGATGAGGTCGCGGAAGAGCGGATTGCCGAGCGAGGTCAGCGTGCCCGTGAGCGGGGTTCCGATCCGGTCGCGATAGTCGACATGGAAGTAGCTCGCCTGGAGGTCGAGCCCCAAAATCCAGTGGGGGCTCAGCCCGGCGGTGGCCGACCAGGTGGTGGCATGCTCGGACCGGAGGTCGCCATTGCCGCCGCCGAGCAGAAGGACGGTCGAGCCTGGCGGCTGGGGAGCGGGGCTGAAGATGAAGCCGGGGAGGAGCGCACCCTCGAGCGGCTCGTTGACCTCGAGCAGGGTCGGGGCCTTGAACGACTTGCCCCAGGTCGCCCGGACCGTGAGGTCGCCGACCGGCTGGTAGACCAGCCCGAGCTTCGGGGTCGCAACCTTGTCGATCCCCTTCCATCGCTCGTAACGAAGAGCGCCGCTCAGCATCAGCCGTTCGAGAAGCGGGAGATTGAGCGAAGGGCCGACGAGCGGAAGCGACAGTTCAGCGTAACCGAACTGGACGTCGCGCTTTTCAACGAACGCGCTCGACGGGACGGTCTCGCCGCCGACCACATCGTCGACCCGGTCGTGGAGCGATACCCTCCGGAGGCCCCCGCCGATCGCAAGTCGAGCATCGCCGCCGGGAAGCGCGAAGAGCGGGCCTTCGCCGCTCGCCTCGATCCCCGTCAGGCGGTTCTCGTAGGCGAGCAGCGACTTGCTCGGGACGCCTTCGAAATAATTGCTGGTCCGAAGGACAGTCTGGCTGACCGCCCGCGACGCGCTGAGGGACGCCTGCCACGATCCAAGATCGAGCCGGAGGGTTGGAGTGAGCGCATAGGAACGCACGTGGGGCTCGCTGACCAGCCCCTCGCTGAACACGCTCTCGTCGGGAAGGAACGGCGTCTGCTTGCGCGAACGCCGGTCCATTGCATAACCGTCGAGCTCGAAGCTGAGGTTTGACGCGACCTGCTGATGCGCGGAGAAGACTCCGCTCAGCTGGCGGTTGCGCATCGTCAGGGTGAGCGAGGGGTCGACGCTGTCCGAATAGTCCCGCTGGCCGGCGTAGATCGGGCTTGCATGGCTGTAGTCGAGCGCGAGCATGAACCCGCCCGAGCTCCAGCGATGACCAGCGACCGCGCTTGCTTCCTGCTGGAAATCGCCGCCGTCGGTCGAGGCGCCGATCCGGGCATCGGTCTCGACGCCTTCATAATCCCTTCGAAGGATGATGTTGGCGACTCCGCCCACGGCGTCGGAGCCGTACAGCGCCGAGGCGCCGTCGCTGACCACCTCGACCCGCTCGATCGCGGCCAGCGGGATGGCCGAAATGTCGATGCCCTGGTCGAGCGCGTCATAAGCGAGCCGGTGTCCGTCGAGGAGTGTCAGGGTCGCGTCGGGCCCGAGGCCCCGAAGGTTGAGCGTGGTCGAATTGTTGACGTTCGATTGCCCGCCCTGCTCGCCGCCGCCGGCGATTCCCTGGTTCTGCCCGCCGGTGTAATTCTGCGGGAGGATCCGGGCGAAACCGGCGAGGTCATTGATTCCGGCCTGTTCGAGCGCCTGGCGAGTTCGTGACCGTAACGGGCGAGGCCGAGCCGGCCCCCCGGATCCGGGTACCGGTCACGGTGATCGCGCCGGCCGCTTCAGCATGCGAAGCCTGCTCCCTGCCAAGCGGCGGGCGCTCGTGGACCAGCGCCGCACCGGCTCGATACTCGACCACGAGCGGGCTTCCCGCGAGCGCCGAGCGAAGCGCCTGGCCGAGCGTGAGATGGCCTTTGACCGGGGGTGCGGTGCGCCCCTTCACCGCGTCGGCCGGGAAAAGAACCTCGCGTCCCGACACCTGCGCGATCGCGCGCAGCGTCCGGGCCAGGTCGTCGGCCGGAAGGTCGTAATCCGAAGCGGCCTCGGCTTGCGCCAGGACCGCCTGGGCCGGCATTGCGATTGCAGCCAGCGCGATCCCGGCAATGAGCGCTCCGCGCCCGGTCGAAAGCATGTTCATCATCAACCCCCTCCTCCGCGGCCAACGGGCCGGCACGAGGGGATTGACGCAGCGATTTCGAAACTACGGGGCGCGGGCCGTCAAAAATTCTCTGGGGGGCTCACTGACGTTCGGATCCTCAGTCCCCTGCGGCGGCAATGCTTGACTTGCGAATGGCCGCTGCGTTTCCTGACCGTGCTCGGTAAGTCGGGAGGTGAGTCACGCGTTTTCCGAGCCTCATTGCCTTGGCTCTCCTCGCGCTCATTGCGCCGTCCTCGCCGTTTCCGGCTGCCCCGGCCGTCGCAAGAGCGCGGCCGGCGGTCGTCTGCGGCGCCGATTCCTACATCAACTCGAGCGGCCATTGCGTTCATCGGCCGGTTGCCGCGCCGAGCCCGCCGCCCGGGGCCAGCGCGCGCTGCCGGGACGGGGCCTACAGCTTCAGCGAACACCGTCGAGGAACGTGCAGCCATCACGGCGGCGTTGCTCAATGGCTCTGATGCGCCGGCCTCAGCGTAATTGCCTTGGGATCGCTCCGATCGTCGGCCAGGCCGAACAGGGGCGCGATGCGCTGCGCAAGGAGGCGGGTGTCGTCGATCCGGAACGTGCCCGAGACGCGTAGCTTGCCGGTTGCGGGATCGGCGAGCCGGATCGGGCGCTGAGCGCTCTGGTTGGCGAGCCGGACAAGGTCGGCAAGCGCGATCCTATCATAATCCCGCGCTGCTTCGGCGCTCGGATGCGCACCGGTATCGAGTTTGCTCGCCGGAGGGAGACCGGCCGCGGCGGTCGGCGTCGGGGCTGCCGCGAAGCTGATCGATTGGCCGGCGTGGAGACGGTGAATGGGTGCGCTTTTGGGCTCCTTCCCCCAGGGCGGGCTGACATCGATCACGCCCTCGATCAGCCGGACTTGGACGCGGCGGCCGGAATCGAGCGCGACGTCGAAGATGGTTCCGAGCGCGGCGACGGTGCCGCCCCCGGCATGGACCAGGAACGGCCGCCGCTCATGCGCGACATGGAATTGCGCCGCGCCATGCTCAAGCCGGAGCGTCCGTTCGGAACCGGTCAGGCTTGCCGCGATGGCGGTGGCGCCCTGAAGCTCGACCAATGACCCATCGGCGAGGCGGACCGAACGCGGCTGGCCCGCCGTCTGCAGCTCCTCGATCGCTGCGCTGGCTTGCGGCTGAAGCTCCTGTGCCTGGCCTCCGGGCGGCGTCGAGACGAAGGCCTTGCGAAGCGCCGGCCAGCTGGCAGCTGCGAGGATGGCGATCGCCGCAAACAATGCCGCGGCGAGGATTCGGCTTGCCGTCCGGCGTCGGCCGGCCGGCGCCTCGGCCGGCGCCGGCTCGGCGAGGAGCTTGCCCATCGCGAAGATCTCCGCTGCCCGGCTGTAGGCCTCGCGCTGGAGCGGCCCGAGCGAGAGCCAGGCGTCGAACGCGTCCCGGCTCGCCTCGGCCTCGGGGCCGCGCATGCGCGCGAACCAGCGGGCCGCTTCCTCGCGAAGCGCCTCCTTTCCTGCCGGCCCCGGCTCGCTCATTCGAGGTCCAATCCCCTTCCGATCCTCACGATCGCCTCGCCAATATGCCACTCGACGGTGCGGATGCTGATGTCGAGCCGTTCGGCGATCTCCTTATAGGCAAGTCCCTCGAGGCGATGGAGGAGGAACACCTCGCGCATCCGCGGCGGCAGGCCGGCAACCGCATCCTCATAGCGCCCCCGCATCTGCTCCAGCTCTATCGACTGACCCTGCTCGGGGGCGATTCCGAGCCCGGGCTGGTCGTCGATGGCGACATGCGGCGGCCGCGCCCTTCGCCTCCGGAAGCGGTCGGCGAGGAGGTTCTGGACGATCCGGTTGAGGAAGGCGCCGGGGTCGCGGATCCCGCCGGCGGGATTGGCGCCAAGCAGCCGGGCGAAGGCGTCGTGAAGTAGCTCGTCGGCGTCATCGCCAACTCGGGCGCGAAGCCGCCGCCTGAGCGCGGACGCATGGTCGCGGTAGAGGAGGGCGACCCGCTCGCGCGGATCGTCCCCGCCGCCGGCCGAGTTCGAGAGGATCGGCGCCGCGCATGTCACGAAACGGCGGCCGAGCGGATGGCCAGCCACCCAGGTCAAGAGGATACACTCGGGCATTCCCGTTGCCGGGCTATTGCTTCGGGAATGTCGTCCGACCTCTTGCGGCCGGCCGCTCTTGATGCCTGGCGGTCACGTCCACAGCCCGCTGCCGGCAACGCCGGGCTGCCCGCCATGAATGCGGCAGATTTTGTCCGGGATCAACTTCGAGAAGCCTATTCGGCCTGCCGTCTCTATGACTGCACGCCTGCCTGCGTCCTCGCGCCGAACGGCTTCACCGCCGAGGCCGGTCGTGCCGCTCGCAGCCTCGGGTGTGTGGGCTCAACCATTGGGGGCTCGAGGCCCTATTTCAGAAGGAACGGCTAGGCCGTTGAGATGATTGGGGAAATGTGGCGCGCCCGAAAGGATTCGAACCTCTGACCCCCAGATTCGTAGTCTGGTGCTCTATCCAGCTGAGCTACGGGCGCGCGGGTGCCGGGAACGGCAGGGGCGCGACATAGGGGTGTCGCGCAGCGTGCGCAACCCCGGGCGGTGATCTCGAATGAAGTCTTCATCGCCAGGCCTTGGCTCGGCTCGGCCTCGCGCGGGCGCGCGCGAGCGCGCGGACAAGCTGGAGTGTCCATCTGTGGCGAAAAGAGCACAATCGGGGTTAGAAAATCGGTAATAACCAAAGATATACGAGTTAACGGCGTTAACGGCTTGCTTCGGGCCGGAACGGTCAACTACCTCACCGCGCTGAAAGGTTCGCTCGGCCTTTTCCGTTAAACGCCGCGTCCGCGGCACAAAGGGGTAATGTATCTATGAATATCACCAGTCGCCGCATTGCGTTGCTCACGGGAGCATCGGTTGCGGTTCTTGGTTGTGCGGCGCCTGCGTATGCGGCGACCACGGTCACTCCTGGCGTCTGCTCGGCCAGCGATACGCTCGACATCAGCCTGGTCGGTGACACCGGCGTCAGCAGCGTCAACAATCCGGCGCTTGCGGTCGTCAACGGCTGCGCCACCGGCGAGATCCAGCAGGGCGCCCCGCTCGGCGGTGACGTGACCGAGACGATGACCAACGGCGCCGCGGGTGCGGTCAACATCGCGGCCAGTGCAGTCGCGACGAATACCGCCGGCAACGCGAGCGCAATTGCGTCGATCGTCGGTGCCGGCGTCAACCAGATCGGCGAAGGCACCGGCCAGGTGGACATCGCGATCAACAATGCTGGCGGCCTCTCGGTCGCAGCGATCGCCAATGCAACGGCGACCGGAATCGCCAAAGCCAGTGCGAATTTTGCCGGCACTCCATTCGGCTACGGCGTCTATCAGTCGGCCAATGGCTTCACCCTCGGCGGTGCAACGGCTGTCACTGCTGCCCTGAACAACGCGGCGGGAGCTTCGCTGACGGTCCTCGCGAGCGCAAACGCCAACGGTGCGACCGCAACCGCGAATGCAAATGGCGAAATTGGGATCTGGCAGATCGGCAATGGCGGCGACACGATCAATGTCGGCCTCACCAATGGCGGCACGATCAACATCAATTCGATCGCCAATGCCAACGCCAGCGCCGGCGCAGCGAACGCAAGCGCGAACCTGTTCGCTGAAATCGTCCAGGTCGGCTTCTCCGGCGGTACCGTCGCCGTCAACCTCGATAACAGCGGATCGATCGGGATCGACGTCGATGCGGCAGCCATTGCGGCGACGGATGCAGTCGCCAACGCGAACCTGACCTATGGAATCGCGCAGAGCGCGAATTTTGCAGGCTCGGGCGCGGTCTCACTCACCAATGAAGCCGGCGGAACGATCGGCATTCATGCCGGCGCGCAAGCCACGGGCGCAACTCTCGCGTCCGCTAATGCCGTCATCGGGGGCACGTCTGCAGGTGGGATCGTTCAGGTCGTAAACGCTTCCAGCGGCACGTCCGGATCGGCAAGCATCGACAACAGCGGCACGATCGATATCAGCGCAACCGCGGTCGCAATTGCCACGGGCGCGGCGAACGCCAATGCGAACGTGCTTGGAGTCGCGCAGCTGGTTGACGGCCGCAACGGCGATGCTTCGGCGGTCGTCACGAATGGTGGAACGCTCAACGTTGCCGCTTCCGCAAGCGCGGCCGGGTCGCTCGGCGCGAACGCCAATGCAAGGGCGAGCGGTGTCCAGCAGATCGTCAGCGCAACGGGGACTGTCGCCGGCACAACGCCGCGGCCAGCCAATGCGTCGGCGACGCTCACGAACAGTGGCACGATCGCTCTGACCGCAGTCGCCAACGCCCATGGAGGGAGTGCGGCAACGGCCGTCGCGTCGGTCTACACCGGCATCTATCAGTCGGCGCATGCGGCTGGTTCGGCGGCGCTGTCGATCGTCAACAGCGGCGCCTTCTCGGCAAACGCCCACGCCAATGCGCTCGCCGACACAGGAATCGCGTCGGCCTCGGCCCATGTCTACGGCCTGTCGCAAAGCGCTTCGGGCGGCACCGCGTCGCTCGCAACGGTCGATAACGAAGGAACGATCGACATCGGTCTCGTCGCCAAGGCGACCGGGGGCAGCAACGCGATCGCGCATGCCTTCGGTAATGCCGTCTACCAGGTCGTGGGATCGGGAACGGCGTCCTTCACCAATAACGGAAGCCTGTCGATCCACGCATCGGATAGCGCTATCGCGACCGGTCACGGCTTCGCCGCCGCAACTGCGCTCGGTGTCGCCCAGACCGCCACTGGCGGGCATGACGTCTTCGTGAACAACGGGACCACGGATGTCGGCGCAAAGGCGTTTGTCTCGGCATCGACTGGAAGCGCCTTTGCCTACGCCCGCGCTTATGCTGCCAAGGGTGGTTCGGCGAACCTCGACGTCACCAACGCCGGCTCGATCTCTGTAGCCGCCAGCGCGACGGCGCCGGGAACGGTCCGTGCGCTTGCGGTCGGAATGTACCTGTCGGCAGCGGCAGCGACTGCGGCAACAACTCCGACCCAGGCAGCCATTCTGTCGGGGACGGTGTCCAATAGCGGCGATCTCAGCGTCGTTGCCCGCGCCAGCGGCGGCGGCGTTCAAACCGTCGCCACTGCAAGCGGCGGCGTGGCCACGGTCAACATGAGCCAGGCCACTGCTACCGGCATAGCCATCAACTCGGGGATCAACGACCTGACCGTCACCAACTCGGGGACGATCAGTGTCGATGCCATCACCACCAATGGCGCTCCCTCGCTCGCCTACGGCATCCGCGTGCTCGGCAGCGGCGGTGGCGTGGCTCCGACGGCCGATGACGTGCTGACCATGAACAATTCGGGCGACATCATCGCCCGCTTCTCGACCGATGGCGGCACCACGTTCCACCGTGCGACCGCGATCGACGTCACCGAGGCGCCGAACGCGACGGTCATCAACCTGCTGAAGGGCAACATCACCGGCGACATCAACGTCCAGGACGGCGATGCGATCAACGTCACGACCGGGGAGACCAACTTCAACGGCGTGATCAATTCGGGCTGCTTCGACAGCGCTTCGATCGCAGCGGGCGGCGACAATCCGGCGCTGAGCTCGTGCGGCGTTGGAACGCTGACCGTGAACGGCGGCGGTAATTTGCATCTCCTCAACGATGCAGTCGACGGCCCGAGCTACGCCTTCGTCAACACGCTGACGGTGGGTGCCGATGGCACGCTGACCCTCGATCTTCCCGCGGTCAGCGGCGCTGCAGCTCCGGGGAGCTATCCGCAGATCTTCGCCGATACCGCGAACCTCGGCGGGACGCTGGTGGCGAACATCCAGCCAGCCAACGGCCTGTTTGACACCAGCTCGTATGACAATGTCATCGACGCCAACACGCGGAGCGGCACCTTCGCCGCTTGCGCGCTGGCCGGGCCATACGCCAGCTCGCTGCTGCTGAGCCTGACTGCTCGTACGATGCCAACGCCAACGTCGACCTGGCGCTGACGAGGAAGCCGTTCGACCAGGTTGCGGGTCTCAACGCCAACGGCGTTGCGGTCGGCACCGGCCTCGACAGCTACTTCAACGTGAATGCGACCGGTAGCGCGGCGACCATGTTCGGCAACCTGTTCCTGATCAGCGACGCAGCGAACTTCAACGTCGCGCTCAACCAGCTGTCGGGTTCGGTCTACGCCAACTATCTGAACTCGTTCCCATCGCTCGGCGTCCACTATGACGACCTCGTCGACCATGCGACCAACTGCGAGATCCCGGCGCTTGCCGGTTCGGTCTTGGAGTGCCGTGCGTCCTCGCCGATCCACATCTGGGGTCAGCTCGACTACCAGACGCGCAAGGCCGACGGCGACATCGAGGCGGGGACTCGAGGTCGAAGCGGTTCACCGGCCTCGTCGGCGTCGATGCGAGCGTCAGCAATGCGGCGATCCTTGGGCTCGAGGGCGGCTATGTCACCAACCACCTGAACGACAATCAGTTCGGCGACACGGTGAGCGGCAAGGGTTGGCAGGTCGGCGCCTACGCCGTCTACGATCCGGGCACCTTCTTCCTGAAGGGAGTGACGACCTACAGCTCCTTGAATGGGGATGCGACGCGTCACATCAACTTCACGGGTCTGGGCACTGGGACGAGCTTCGCGGCCAACCCGACCGGCAGCCCCGACGCCAAGATGTGGACCTTCGGTCTCCACGGCGGCGCCAGGGTCTCGATGAGCGCGAGCTCGGTCCTGACCCCGTACCTCGACTACGACTATGTCAACGCCAAGCTGAACGGCTTCTCGGAAGACAATGGCGCTGCTGCAGCGCTGACGCTCGACAGTGCCAAGTCGAACCACAGCTACCTTACCGGCGGCGTCAAGTGGGCGACGCAGATAGGCGGCATGGTTCCGGAGCTGAACCTTGGCTACCGCTACCGCTTCGGCGACCAGGCTTCGAGCTTCCACGGCTTCTTCACCGCGGATCCGGAGAACGACTTCGACATCGTCTCTTCGGGCCAGAAGCGGGGCTCGTTCCTGGCCGGGCTCAGCGTCGGCGGCAAGGTCGGCCCGGTTGACCTCAGGATCGGCTACGAGGGCGAGTTCAACGGCGACGTGACGAGCCACAGCGGCAACTTCAAGATCGTTCTTCCGCTCGGCGGTCACGCGGCTCCGCCGCCGCCGCCTCCGCCGCCGCCGCCGCCTCCTCCGGCGCCAGAGGCAGCTCCGCCGCCTCCGCCGCCGCCGCCACCTCCTCCGCCGCCGCCTCCGGCGCCGGTCGAGCGCGGCGAACGCGGCGAGTAAGTATCGCTAATGGAGGTGGGCGGACGCTGCTCGCCCACCTCCCATCAAACAGCTAGTGGCCTTTTCCTCCCTCTGTGAATCGGCTGCAAACCAGGAGATCGAGCACTCCTGCCAAAGGCCCGCTCTCCTCACGGGGAGTGGGCTTTTCGGCGTTGGGTGAGGGTCCGGTTTTCCGCTCTGTTAAATAGCGCGTTCGAGGGATTTGGACGGATTTGTACTGCAACCCTAGCAGGGGTGGGGAGTCGGCACACCTCCATCCCATGCCAGGTGGTCGGCCTGCTCCCCTGTGGGCCGACCAAATCTTAAGGAGAACAACATTCTCCTGGGCAAGCTGCGCCCGCTCTCCAACCGGGGAGCGGGCCTTCGCTTAGACGTGGCAGTCCCGGGGGCCCGATCGTGCGCTCCCGCGGCTCATGCTAGCGCCGGCGAAAGCGACGCCGCTTCTCTATTTGGGCAACCACATCGGGCCGCGCCCAATCGCCCAACGGCATATGTGGCCGTTTGGGCGAAGGAAACTTGCTCCCCCGACGCAAGTGTAATTTGCCGGAACGCGCCAGGCGTCTTATCGGCATTGCTCGGCAGTAGTGGAGCTACTCATTTGTTTTCTAGAGTCCCCGCGGCTCGTTTCGCCGCGTTCTCCTTTGCTCGCTGTTGAACGCTGACATGTTGATTCTCTACGCGATTGCCGCTGCTCAGCGGCCGGCGCTCGCACCCATCGAGGGACTTTGGAGAAATCCGATCGGAAGCGCGGTCATCTCCGTCGCGCCCTGTGGCAACATGCTTTGCGGGAAGGTCGTTTGGGCTTCCGCGCGCGGTCGCCGCGAAGTGGCGAAAACGACCCCGCGGGTCGTCGGGACAACCGTCCTCACGGATGTACGGCGCAAAGGAAGCGGCTGGGCGGGAAAGCTCTATATTCCGGACGACAACATCCATGTTTCGGCGCGGCTGCAATTGCTCGACAGCCGTAGACTGAGGCTCACCGGTTGTGCCCTCGGGGGGTTGCTCTGCCGGTCACAAATTTGGACACGTACTTGAGCCCCGAATTTCTGCTTTGTGTGGTTAGCTGACCCCTCCTCTCGGTCATTGATAGGGAGTGAACGCCGCTCCCCGCTGCGCTCCAAATGTGAGACCGATCTTATGGCTCCAATGTGAGCCGGGAAGTGCGTTCGATCCGGCTGCCGGATTGATCCCAATGGCCCAGGCCATGAACATGAGATCCCACCGTCGGGATCGGCTCAGAATGAGCCCGACAAGCGCGACGACGTAAGCAGGAAAGTAGAAATAGAACATCCAATCATTCCACTCGGGGTTTGCGCGCGTGAGCATGAAGCTGCCGGCGACGGCCAGTTCGCGACCCTCAGTGCGGCTCGTGCCGGTACAGTCGCTCGAGAAGCTCGGGCACGATGCGTGCGCGGCGCCGGTGATAATGGACCAGGGCCCGTCGCAGCTGTTTTCTCTCGCCCATCCTCAGCGCCGCGGCGATCTCATTCGTCTCTTCCTCGATCGCATCGAGAAAGGCACCCTCGAGGCGCTGGACGGGCTCGAGGCGGTCGGTCAGCGATTCGAGCGCAAGCAGATGCTCGGGATTGCCGGTCAGCCGGGCGATCGTGAAGAACAGGCCGTTCTGCCGATCGACCTCGCTCCCCTCGTCCGCGCAGTCGCCTTCCGCTTGGGACAAAGCCGCGGAGCTCCGGTCGAGGAGGGCGAGGGTGAGGAGGTCGCGGTGCCACGAATAGAGGTGACGGAGGCTCGTCTCGGTGATCATCGGGACCCGGAACCCCTCATGCCTCGGCGCTTCAAGGAACCGCTCGCCGGTAAGGCGGTGGAGCGCATCGCGGACCGGGGTGACGCTTGCGTTGAGCTCTTCCGAGAGGAGCGCGGGCTCGAGCCGGCTCCCGGGCCGGTAGATGCCGCGGCGAAGCCGCTCGCGGATCGCCGAATAAACTCGTTCGAAGGTTCCGGGCGGGGTCATTCATGGCCTCCTCACGCCGCCGTCGCCGCCGGCCAGTGCTGCCTGCTCACATAGTCGGCGACCTGCTCGGCCTGGTCGGGCCTCAGGGCGTCGGTCGCGGCAAGCCGTTCGGGCACATGGGCCTTGAGGAGGACCGATGGGCACTGGCCCTCGTAATTGCCGAGATTGGGGCGGTGCTGAGCATAGCCGACAAGCGCGGCAAGCTCGGGGCTGAAGGCTCGGGCCACGTCGGGCGGATAAGCGAGCCACTGGTTCTCATAGGGCTTGAGCCAGCCGAGGCAGTAGCTGACGATCGCTCCCCTCCGGACGTCGCCGCTCTGGTTGCCGCCGGCCCCGTGAAGGGTCGAGCCGAGGAAGATGAGCGCCGAGCCGGGCTCGAGCTCGACCGCCTCACCGCCCCGCGGAAGCCCCGGATCGAGCGCCCGCCGTCCATGGCTGTCGGGCCAGACGATGGTCGCTCCATTGTCATTCGTGTAGCGGGTGAAGGGCCACATCACATTGACCAGATATTCCGTCTCGCCGACGGTGCCGCGCCACATGTCCTGGTCGCGGTGGGGAAGCTGGGGTCGGGCTCCCGGGTGGAGCGCGATTCCCTGGGTGAGGTTGAGCTGGATCGTGTCGCACCAGGGAGCGAGCACGCGTTTCGAAATGCCGAGGACCAGGGGGTGCTGGACCAGCTTGCGCGCGAAGGGCGAGCGCACGAGCAGCCGTCCGAACCTCTTGGTCCGCTCGCCGTAGAAGCCGCCTCGGCAGAAGGGCGTCGAGGCGAAATCAGCGGCGAGATCGCCATCGAGCGCGGCGATCGTATCGACGGGAAGGAGCGAGGGGATCACGCACCAGCCCTGGTCGAGAAGGCGGTCGGTCCAAGTATCGATCTGGGGCCCGAGCCCTGCTTGTGGTTCGCTCATCGGAATCTCCTTTCAGGCGGCTTCCGGGACCGCGATTGGCGCTTCGGTAGCGGGGACCTGGTAGAGCGGGGTCCAGATGCCATTGGCGGCAAGGCGTTCGGGTGTGTCCGGGCCGATATGGATCGCAAGCGCTCCAAGCATTCCGCACTCGAGCCGGAGCGGGATCCCGAGCGGCCGGCAGTCCCAGCCAAAGGCGAGGATCTGCTGGAGCCAGTTGATCTCGGCGACCCCGGTATAGGTCGAGATATTGGTCTCGAGCGCGTGCCGGGCGAGCGCGCTGACCAAGAAGTTCCGGGTCTCGCGCCGGATCGAGGCATTGCGGCGGCGCGAGAGGCAGAAGCGGGTGATCTCATAGATGTCGGGACCGCTCGGCGGAGGCTCGGCGCAGAGCCCGGCGAAGAGCGAGCCCAAGATATGGCGCCTGGTGGTCGCGAGGAGCCGCGCCGAGCCGAGATGGTCGCCGGCTTCGTCGGCGACGATGATATAGGTCGAATATTCATCGTCGAACTGGTCGAGCTCGAACCGCTCCTCGAGGACCGGCAGGTCCCATTGCAAGAGGTCGACGAAGACGCTCTTCCTGTCCTCGAACATCGAGCGGAGCGTGTGTCCGCCGACGGCTTCCGAACAGCCGCGTTCGACGATGAGCTTCATTCCATTGCTCCCCTCGTTGAGGAGCCAAGCATCGCGGCGGCGCCGGTGGCGCGATATCCCCCGAACGGGGGGTGTCAGCGCCCGAGGATGTCGAGGAAGCCGATCGTCCCGTCGAACAAGGCGTGGACCGCGACCAGGGTCCTCTTGGGGACTCCGTAGCGCTCGCGCGCATTGCTCACATGCTCGCGCGCGGTCTCCGCGCTGATCCCGAGGATCTTGGCGATCTCCCAGTCCGATTTGCCGCGCGCGACCCACATCACACATTCGCGCTGGCGGTCGGTGAGGAGGACCGGGCCTCCGGTGAAGCGATCGCGCCGGATCCGGCGCGCCGCCTCGAACGCGAAGGCGCCGACCAGCTGGAGGAGTGGAAGCCGGTCGCCGGCGAAGGGATCGCCGGGAGCGCAGGCGAACGAGCAGGATCCGTGCGCCTCGCCCGGAACATGGGCGGGCACTGTGAAGCCTTCGCCGATCCCTTCGCCGCGGGCGAGCTCGAGGATGCGGCGGTCTTGCGCGGTCAGGGCGATCATCTGGTCGAGCCTCGACCAGGCGAAGCCGACGCTCGTCACATTGCTCGCTCGGTGGACGGGATCGGTGAGCCCGAGCGCCTGCGCATCGAACCAGTCGGCCCAGCCGTCCGGATAATTATGGATCCGCACCGCGGCGCTGCTCCTCCGGACGTCGACATGGTGCGTGAGCGCGAAATAGCGGAAGCCGAGCTCGGCGCTGATCTCGCCGAGCGCTTCGCCAAGCTCCGCTTCGCGCCTGAGGCCCGATACCTGCCGTACAAACGCATTTACACGATCGAACATCTCCCGCTTTGCCTTCGCTTCGGGATGCTGTTCCAAGTCATCGCAATCCCGAAGCGCCCTTCCTCATGAGCGCGTGCTGTCCGTCTCCCAAGAACGGCAATGCCTGAGCGCGGCTCCGAGCATCCGCTTCAGTAGAGAAGTGCTGAACCGCGTTCAAATATATTCACTTATTGGTAAGATATTTGACAAGAATTAAATGACGAGACTTATGGGAGCCAAGGCTTTGCCTGTGATTGCGAAGCATTCCTCGAAAAGCGACTGCGTCGTTGCGGCGGATCGGCGACCGCTTCGCTGAGGCCGCCGGGTCCTGCGCGGACCTTGAGCAGCTTCGCGGCTTGCTTTCCGGGGCGACGCTCGAGCTCGGGTTCGATCATTATGCGCTTCTCGATCATCAGAGCCTCGCGGGCTCGGAGGGTCTGGTCAGGATCGACAATTATCCGCAAAGCTGGGCGGCCGAGATCCTCGAGCGCGGTTATGGCGCTGACGACCCGGTCCATCTCGCGAGCCGGCGCGCCTTCATGGCCTTCAGCTGGAGCGATCTAGAACGCTTCATCAGGCTCGATCCCCGCCACCGGACGATCCTCGAGCGGGCCCGTCATCATGGGCTTGGGGCCGGTTTCACAATGCCCGCCAATAGCCAGGGGCAACCGAGCGCCTCCTGCTCGTTCGCGGTCCGGGCGGGCAGGGATCTTCCGGCCGATCGGCTGCGCTCGGCCGAGCTGGTCGGTTCGCACGCCCTTCGGGCGGCCCGGCGGCTTCGGCCGCTCGCCGCACCGGTGCCGCCGAGGCTCAGCCGGCGCGAGGTCGAATGCCTCCGGCTGGTCGCTCGGGGGAAGACCGACTGGGAGATCGCCCGGATCCTGGAGCTCAGCCCGCATACCGCGCGCCAATATGTGAAAAGGACGCGCGCCGCTTATGACGCGGTCAGCAGGACCCAGATCGTGGTCTACGGCCTTCGCGACGCCTGGATCAGCTTCGAGGATGCAATTCCCCCAGATAAGCGAATGGGCGGAGGCTAGAGGCTCGGCTGTCGTGCGCGGGTGCGGACGGCGGTCTCCTTCTCGATCGACTGGCGCGACGGGTCGGCCTACCGGCCGCTTCTCGCTGCCGGCCGGGCGATGCTCGCCTGGGAATGGCTGCGCCGCGATCCATCCTATGGAGCGGCGGCGTTGAAGGCTGGTTCGGGGTCCGCGGCCTGCTTCGGCCTCGTCGCCTTCGAGCCGCCGGAGCGCCCGGCGCCGGATGCGAGGCCGATGTGGACCGCAGCTGCCGATCCCCATGTGCTCTTCGCTCGGCCATTCGCCGGCGCTGACCAGAACGGATGTTTCGACGTTCGACGCTTGCGCAATATCGCCCATCTGCGCTCAAGCGCGGCCGGCGAGCATCTCTTGCTCTCGGACGGGCTCCGCTCGGTCCGGATCGACGGGCCTTCGGGAATCTTTTCGGGCGGTCCCGTCGGCCTTGAATATTCGATCGCCGGGCTCGGCTCGGCCGGCCCGCCGCTCCTGACGCTTCGCCGTTTCCTTGCCTTATGCTCGACCGGGCGGTTTTCGCGGATGCTTCATCCGCTCGAGCCGCGCGCTCGGCGATGGGTGCTGATGCTAAGGGCCTGGGACGCATTGCAAGGCGGTGCCGGCCAGCGCGAAATCGCCGAGGTGCTTCTCAGCCGGTCTGCCGGGGAGCCGCGCTGGCGGGTCCGCGAGCCAAGCGTCCGGCTCCAGGCGCAGCGGCTGGTGCGCTCGGCGCGGGCGATGGGCGCGGGCGGATACCGGCACCTTCTTGGCCATCCACGGATATCCGGACCCGAACTAAACGAACGAGAGCTTGTCAGACGTCCTCGGCGACAAGGACTGGGCCAAAAGGAACCATAAGCCACTCTCGTTCACCCCCGAGTGGATGGATCAAGCGTTAGATCCTGGGAACGATCAATCTGCTGGAGTGCGGGCTCTGATCGAGGCCAAGCTGGTGGACAAGTGCCAGCTGGCCCCTCGATCATTCATAGTCGATGACCCGCATGAGGATGAGCCGGCCCTGCTCGTCGAGGACGAGGATCTCGCGCCGCGACGCCTTGGCTTTCTCCCATTGCTCGCGGTCCACGGTGGCGGGGTGCTCGATCCTGATGCTTGCGCTGGTTCGCGCTTCGACCCTCGGATGGGGTTTGTCGGGGAGGGCTGCGGGCGGCGGCAATAGCATCGCTCAGCATTGGCCAGCCTCGCCCTAAGCAGCATTTACCCGTGGGTCCGGAATGGCAGCTTCTGCTCAGGAAGGGTCCGAAACGGCCGAAGCGAAAGGGGCGGGCTGCGATGAATGCCCGATCAGCCGGCGGCCCGCATCGGCTCTTCCGACTGGAGCGGCCTCAGCCCGAGCTTCGCGAACAGGGCCTGGTCGGAATCGTCGCCGGCATTGGCGGCGGTCAGCAGCTTGTCGCCGGTGAAGATGCTGTTCGCGCCGGCGAGGAAGCACAGGGCCTGGGTCGTCTCCGGCATGCTTTCGCGGCCCGCCGACAACCGGACCATCGAGTGCGGCATGGTGATCCGGGCGGCCGCGACAGTGCGGACGAATTCGATGTCGTCGATCAATTTGGTGGATCCGATCATGTCGCCAAGGACGGTGCCCTTGATCGGAACGAGGGCGTTGACCGGAACGCTTTCGGGATGGAGCGGGAGGGTCGCGAGCGCATGGATGAACCCGAACTCGGTCCGAGCGGCTCTCGCCCATTCCGACGATCCCGCCGCAGCAGACCGCAATTCCCGCCCGGCGCACATGCCCGAGCGTGTCGAGCCGGTCGCCGAAAGTACGGGTGGTGATGATCTTGCCATAATGTTCGGGCGAAGTGTCGATATTGTGATTGTAATAATCGAGACCGGCTTGCTTCAGCGCCAGCGCCTGGGTTTCGGTCAGCATCCCAAGCGTCATGCAGGTCTCGAGTCCGAGCCCTTTGACCTCGGCGATCATCCGGGTGAGGACGGGGAGGTCGCGGTCCTTGAGCTCGCGCCAGGCGGCGCCCATGCAGAAGCGCTGGGCTCCCTTCGCCTTGGCGGCGAGTGCCGCCTCGACGACCGCCCCCGTATCCATCAGCTTTTCGGCCTTGAGGCCGGTTTGCGCATGCGCCGACTGCGAGCAATAGCCGCAATCCTCCGGGCAACCGCCGGTCTTGATCGACAGAAGGGTGCATAATTGCACCTCGCCCGGCCGATGGTTCGCCCGGTGAACGTCGGCGGCCCGGAACAGCAGCTCGGTAAAGGGAAGGTCGAACAGGCCGGCGATCTCGTCCCGGGTCCAGTCGTTTCGGATCGTCATGGCCCGCCTTGGGCGAGCCCGCGCATGTCCGCAATGGCAATCCTGCCCTTGCCCCAGGCAGCCTGCAGCGGTTGCGGCGGCATGCCGGTTGAAGGAGCCGCTTGGCCGAAGGATCCGCCGAATATGCAGACTTTAGCTCACTTGGACTTCAAACCGGCGGCAAATCATCCAACACTGCATCCAAATCGGATGCATAAATCAAAAGGATAACTTGCAACATCACGTCCCTTTTGGACCCCCCTTTGGGTAACAACAAGATCAGAATCGGATTAATTGGTCAGGAAAACTTTCGATTTACCAATGAAAACCCCCGTCGACTAGAACGGGGAACAACATGCGTAATCAACTTCTTAACGTCTGCTTGGCAGCTGCTTTGTCGATTTCGGCTGCTTCACCGGCATGTGCGCAATCGCCGTGGGATTCCGAAGTCACGCAATCGGCCGCTCGGAAATGGGAGATCGGTTACCTTGCCCTCAGCGCGATCGACGCTGGGGAGACGATCCACTGCCTGAATAGAAACATGTGCGACGAGGGCAATCCGATCTTCGGGAAGCATCCGTCGACAAAGACTTTGATCCTGGCAAAGATCGGCCTCGGGGCGATCCATTTTGCCGCCTTCAGTGCACTCAATGCGCGCAATCCAAAGTCGGCCCTCCGCCTGGCGCAGGTGAGCTGCGCTGTTCAGGGCGGCGTTGCAATGGTGAACGCCCGCTTCTCCTTCCAGTAAATGATCACCGGTGGGGCGATTCACTATTTAGACGGTCACCAGGTCTGTGATCATCAGAGCAACCGCCGCTGATAGGACGAAGGCCCCAAGATAGATGGAAACCGCCAGCCTTGAGGCCCTCGACCTGATCTTCCGAATAAGGCCGATGCTGAAGAATGCGATCGGCAGAATGGAAGCGAGGATTGCAGTTGGAGGGTCAGATCAACCTTCCTAGCCCGAACTGGGGCCCGCTCACTAAAATGAGATGGGCCGGTCAATGCCCGTACCCCGCTGGTCGCCGTCATTCAGGTCCGAAATGGATCAAAGAACATTGGCACTGATTGCAGGAATGGGCCGAAAAGACGCTTGATGACGTTAACCGGAAGGAGAGTAGCATCCTCTAGAGCTTGCCTTCGGGAGGCACATTCATGAAGTTCGTTTTGCTCAAATCGCGCGGCGGCGATTACATGGTCATCGCTCAGAACGTCGCGTGGCTTCGTTCCCACGAGAACAACCAGACCAAAGTCGGTATCATCGGCAGCGATGCCATCCTCGTTGCCGGAAGCATTGAAGAAACTGCGGCCACAATATTGGCAGGCTAACCCAGGCCGCTGCGAGCGACCGCCTTGGGCCGAACCCAAACGGGATCTTTGGCTGTTCAGGAGCCCGAAGCTTCAGCTTTCCGGCCCTCTCAACCGCTCTTCGGCACCTGCCACGAACCGACTCCGGGCGGTGCCGAGCGGAGGGCCGCGCTCGCACCGATGGACATGGCGAGCTTGAACGATCCGCTGCGGACCCAAGCCGTGGCCCGGTCGACGCAGATCGGTCGGGTCAACAGCTGGTTGCGCAATCACCGGCACCAGGGCCAAGGATTACGCCCAGCCAAGGTCTGCAATGGGCAGGAAGTCGGCAACGGGCCGGCTGAATGAAGGATTTCGTGCCGGTTCACCGCTTGGCTTCGACTTGGGCCTTTGGAATGAACAGTTGTTCACCGCGGGGACAGGGGCTCAACACCTATATGGCCTAGGTTCAGCGCTGCGCTGGAAAGCGAGATACGCGGGCCCTGGCTCCTCCGCGCCCGCGTAAACGGGTACTTCCTCCTCGGAAAAACCCCGGAGGAGCCATCTCGCTGAGGAAGTGTTTCCCGACTTTCGGCCACCGGGGTGAATCCCATGCAAGTGCGAACCGGCGAGCAGCGATTTCCAGGCTTCGCGATTCTCATCATCGCCCTTCTCGGGGCCGCTTTGATCTGCTCCGCTTACTGGCCCGGGGTGATGATCGACGATGCCCGCTGGCAGTATCAGCAGGCGCTCGATAATGCCTATGAGAATTGGCACCCGCCGCTGATGGCGTGGGTGTGGCATCAGCTGACCTTCCTCGCGTCCGGCCCGGGACCGATGCTCCTCCTCCAGCTCTTCTTATATTGGGTCGGTTTCGCGCTGATCGGCTGGGCCGCTTGGGCGCGGGGGAGTCCGCGCCTGGCGCTGGCGCTCGTTGCGGCCGGCTTTCTTCCGGCGCCATTCGCGCTCACTGGAAGCGTCACCAAGGACGCCCTGATGGAGGGCGTCCTGCTGGTCGCGAGCGGAATGCTGCTGTGGCGGCCGATTGTCCATTCCGCCGCTTCGGCCACAGCCCTCCGAATTGGGACGATCGCCGCGCTGGTCGTCGCATCCGCGCTGCGCTTCAATGCCTTCTTCGCGTGCGTTCCGCTCGCCCTCGCCGCCTTGCCGCAGCGATGGACGGGCACCAGGCCGCGGCTTTTATTGAGCGCGGCGGCGGCGGCCGGCCTCTTCCTTGCGACCGGGCCCGCGATCGCCGCGCTTCTTCATGCCGAAGACACGGACGTCCAGCTCTCGCTCATGATCTTCGACCTTGGCGGAATCACCGAGCATTCGGGCGTGAGCATGTTCCCCGACATGAAGGTCCGCGATCCCGTCGCGGTCAATCGCCTCTGCTACGATCCGCAAGGGTGGGACAGCTATTCCGACTGGGCGAACAAGCCCTGTCCGCTGGGCTTCGATCGCTTCCAGGCCCTGATCGACAACGGCGATGCGGATGCCGGCCGTTTGTGGGTCCGGGCGATGGTTTCGCACCCGCTCTTTTACCTCGAGCACCGGCTGGCCTATTTCAACCTCTCGACCTGGTTCCTCGTCCCGAGCGGGCCGGCGTTCACCGCCTGGTCGCAGTCCGTGGCCAACCCCTGGGGGTTCCAAGTCCGCCAGACCGGCCTCCTTTCCGCGATCGGCGCGGTCACCGATGCCGCCGCCGCGACTCCGATCGGCTGGCCGGTCTTCTGGATCAGCCTTGCCCTCGCCATGTCGATCGCCGGGCTGATTGCCCGCGTTCCCAGCGAACCCCTCGCCATCGCTGTCTCCGCATTCCTTTATGGAGCGGGCTATGCCGGCGTGGGAGTCGCGACCGGAATTCGATATTATGCCTGGACCTTCAGCGGCGCTGCGGTCGCGGCGCTGCTCATCGGCGCGGTGCTGTGGCGGCGGCGCCCGGAGCTGGCCCCAATCGCCTATTGGCTGCCGGCTCTTCTGGTCGCGGTGCCGACCCTTCTCGCGGGCGCAGCGAGAATTGCCCCGACGTGAACCAAAGTTCATGACGCCGCCCCTCCGGTCCAAGCTATCGATGAGCGATGGCCGATCGCCAGATCTTCCACGACCCGTCCGGCCGCCGTCAGAAGAGGTTCGGGATCGCGGTCGCTTTGTTCATTCTTCTCAACCTCTTGAGCGCCGCCGCTTTGTTCGCGACGATCCGGGTGGTCCCGGCCGAGCCTCCGCTGCCCGTCGCTCTCGAGCATGGAATTGCCCGCCCGCCGTCGAAAACCCTGCTGGCAAGGGCGACCAAGAGGGTGAACAATGCAGTCGCCGAGCTGCTCGGCATGCGCCCGCCGAGCGCTCGGCAGGTCGGCGCTCAACGGGCCGTCGCCGCGGCGACCGCGCTCAATAAGCCGCTCTATGTCGGATTCTATGTGCCGTGGGACCAAAGCTCCACTTTCTCGCTGCAGCGGCATATCGGTGAGCTCGACTGGCTTGCACCGGTGTGGCTGACGGTGACGGGCCCGGCCCACGACTTCAAAATCCTCCCCGACCGCAACGGGCGCGCGGTGATCAACGCAACCCCGCGCCGGCCCCTGATCCTCCCGGTCATCCAGAATTTCTCGAACGGCCAGGTCGACGAGGCGGGGATCGAGTCCCTGCTCGCCGACCCGCGGGCGCGGCGCAATTTGCTCCGCCAGCTCGAGGGCTTCCTCCTTGCCAATCACGGCTCCGGCGCGGTCTTCGACTTCGAGAATCTCGACCGCCCCGCGCAGCTCAATTATCTCCGCCTGCTTCGCGAGGCGCGCCCGGTCTTCGCTCCGCACAATTGGGTCATCACCGCCGCGGTCCCGGTCGATGAGGGATGGGATTATGGCCGCTTCGCAGCGCTCGCCGACAAATTGTTCGTCATGGCCTATGACGAGCATTCGAACGACGGCCCCCCGGGTCCGATCGCCTCCCAGCAATGGTGGGCGACCGCGGTTGCGACCGCGGTCCGGCAGATCCCGCGCGACAAGCTCATCGTCGCCATCGGCAATTATGCCTATGACTGGCACGACGGCACCGGCGACCCCGAGAATGTCGAGGAAGCTTGGGTCGATGCCGGCGACAGCGATGCGCCGCCGGTCTTCGACAAGCTCACCGGAAACAGCACCTTCGCTTATTCCGACGAGGAGGGGCACGCGCATACGGTCTGGCTCCTCGACGGCGCGAGCGCCTTCAACGAGCTGAACATCCTTTACCGGGTCGGAATCCACGAAGTCGCGCTGTGGCGGCTGGGGGCGGAGGATCCGGGCCTGTGGTCGATCTTCGGCCGCGGCACTCCGTTGCGGCCGAACCCGACGGGTCTGGTCCATCTCGCGCAGGGCACGAACGTCGATATCGAAGGCTCGGGCGAGATCTTGCGGATCACCGCGCTCCCGACCCCCGGAACGCGCAGGCTAACGCTCAAGCGCGGCGGCTTCCTTGCCGACGTCGACTTCGTCCAGGTGCCCCGCCCCTTCACGATCACGCGCACGGGCGATCGTCCGCGCCTCGTCGCACTGACCTTTGACGACGGTCCCGATCCGCGCTGGACTCCGCGAATCCTCGACATCCTCAAGGCCAAAGGGGTGTCGGCGACCTTCTTCATCGTCGGCGAGAATGCGCTGACCCAGCGCGGCCTGCTCGAGCGCATGATCCGCGAGGGCCATGAAGTTGGAAGCCACACCTATACGCATCCCAATCTCGCGACCGCCGGCAAGACCCAGACCCTGTTCGAGCTGAACGCGACCCAGCGCCTGTTCGAGGCGTTCACGGGACGGACCCTGAAGCTGTTCCGGGCGCCCTTCTTCGGCGATGCCGAGCCGACGACGACCGACGAGGTCATCCCGGTGCTGGAAGCGCAGGAGCGCGGCTATATCTCGGTCGGGCTCCATGTCGACAGCGAGGACTGGCAGCGTCCGGGCGTTGCGGCGATCGTCCACAATGTGATCTCGAGCATCGCAAGCGCGCCATCGACCTGCGACAATCAAGCCGACGCCCAGTGCAGCCGCAATGTCGTTCTGCTCCACGATTCCGGTGGCGACAGGAGGCAGACCATCGCGGCGCTGCCGATCATCATCGATACGCTGCGCGCCAATGGCTATCAATTCGTGCCGGTCTCGGAGCTCGCCGGCCTGTCGCCAAGCCAGGCCATGCCGCCGCTCTCGCCGGCGGACCATGATGCCGCCGTGATCGACCTTGCGGTCTTCCAGCTGCTCGGGCTGTCGATCCGCTTGCTCGGCTTCCTGTTCGGGGTCGCGATCACGCTTGGAATCGCGCGTGCTTTGCTCCTTTCCAGCCTCGCTTTGGCCTCGGCGGCGAGGGAGCGGCGAAACGCCGCTCCGGCGCAGCATCCCGGGACCTTTGTCAGCGTCCTCATTCCCGCGTTCAACGAGGAAGCGGTCATCGAGCGCTGCATTACGCGGGTGCTTTCGAGCGAGGAGGTGAAGCTCGAGGTCATCGTCATCGACGACGGTTCCAAGGACCGGACCGCGGAGGTGGTTGAACGCGTATTTGGAGGCGAGGGCCGGGTCCGGCTGGTGCGGCTCGAGAATGGCGGGAAGGCACGCGCCCTCAACCAGGGGCTTGCGTTTGCGAAGAGCGACCTCGTGGTTGCCCTCGACGCGGACACGCAGTTCGAGCCTCATACGATCGGCCGCCTGGCGCGCTGGCTGGTCGCCGATTCGGGGCTTGCCGCCGTCGCCGGCAACGCCAAGGTCGGCAACCGGGTGAACATCGTCACTTACTGGCAGGCGCTCGAATATGTGACGGCCCAGAATGTCGAGCGCCGGGCGCTTGCCTGGCTGGGCGCGATGACCGTCGTTCCGGGCGCGGTGGGGGCCTGGCGCAAGCAGGCGATCCTCGATGTCGGCGGCTATCCCCCCGAAACCCTCGCGGAGGACCAGGACCTCACGATCGCAGTTCAGCGGGCTGGCTGGCGTGTCGCTTACGACCAGAGCGCGATCGCCTGGACCGAGGCGCCGCAAAGCGTCCGCCAGCTTGCCCGCCAGCGCTTCCGCTGGGCGTTCGGAACCATCCAGTGCGTGTGGAAGCACAAGAAGGCGATCTGGGCCGGCACACCGCGCGGCCTGGCGCTGATCGGTCTTCCCCAGACCATCCTGTTCCAGCTCGTCTTCGCGCTCATCTCGCCAATCATCGACCTCGCGCTCATCGTCAACATCGTCAGCACCCTCACCTCGATCCACGAGCACGGCTATACGTCGGTCAAGGGCGACCTCCAGACGGTCGCGATCTTCTGGGTCCTCTTCGCTGCGATCGATCTCACCGCCGGGCTGATCGCGATGGCGCTGGAGCGGCGCGAGGACTGGCGGCTGATGTTCTGGCTGATCCCGCAGCGCGTCGGCTACCGGCAGATCATGTATTATGTCGTGATCAAGGCCCTGGTCCAGGCGGTGAGGGGGCCGCGGGTCGGCTGGTCTTCAATCGTCCGTTCCGGCGAGGTCCGTTTGAGCACGAGGAACGGCGCGGGAAGGTAGGGATTGAAGCTCCGCGGCAGGCCCGTTGACCGATCGAAGCTATTTTCGTCTCCTCATCCGCGAAGCGAGCGCTTTTGAGCGCTCGATCAGAGCGGCGACCGCGCGGCCGTCGAGCTCGCTGTCGAAGCAGAGGCCGAGGAGGGACCCGCTCTGCCACCTGACCACTGCTGAACCGCCGAGCGTCCCGCAATCCAGCGTGACCGCGGTCCCGATGGCAAGGCTCGCCGGGCATTTTAGCTTCGCGCCGCCGATCGACAGGTCGAGGATATGGACCGGATGCCGATCCTCGTTCGCCTGGAGGAATGCCGGAAGCGCCACCTCGACCCGCGGATTGGTCCGGCGCTCGTCATGATCATCATGATCGTCGGCCTCGGTGGAGTGAGCGGATGGCGCCATGTCCTGCCTCGGCTTTAGCACCGCGGGACTACCGGGAACTAAACGAGGGTGGCTGCGCTCCCTCGTCCGTGCCTCCGTCTTCGGGAAACCTAAGATCGGGGAACGGCACGGCGCGTTCAAACAATCGCCCTGTCGATGTTCGATGATGCACGTTATCAATCGTTAGGGTATTGAGGTGGGTCGAGCGATGCACTCTATCGAACGTCGGGAAGGATTGACCAGGAGCGGGGACAGGGGCCGACGGTCGGGCTTCGCAACCGTCCGTGACTTCGTCGCCAATTGCTCGAAGCTCGGCGATATGGCGGCGCTGAGGGAAGCGATCGAGGACAGCAGCCGCGAGCTTGGCTTCGATTATTTCGCGATCGCCCATCATATCCGCTTCGGTCGGCCGACGACGGACAAGGTCCGCCTCTCCAACTATCCCCTCGAGTGGCTCGGGATCCTGCGGCAGAACGAGGGCTTCGAAGAGCCGGTGATGAAGGCGGCCGAGCGGACCTCGACCGGCTTCCTGTGGAGCTGCCTCGAAGACCATGTCCGGCTCGGGAAGGCCGAGCGCGATTATTTGGAGCAAGCGGCGGCGCACGGGCTCGCCGAGGGCTTCACCGTCCCCAACCATGTGCCCGGCGAAAGCTTCGGCTCGTGCCATTTCGCGGTGAGCAAGCGGTCGGACTTCCCGCTCGACAGCCTGCCGGCGGCGCAATCGCTCGGATGCTTCGCGTTCGAGGCCGCGCGGCGGCTCATCCGAGAGCAGCAGCAGCCGAGCGAGGATTATGTCGTCGCGGCGCCCTTGACGGAGCGCCAGCGCGACTGCGTCATCTTCGCCGCTCGGGGGAAGAGCGATTCCGTCATTGCCCAGCTGCTCAACCTCCATCCCAAGACGGTGAACGAGCATATGGAGGCCGCGAAGAGGCGCTATTCGGTCGCGACGAGGGCCCAGCTCATCGTCCGCGCTCTGTTCAAGAGCGAGATCTGTTTCTCCGAAGTGCTCGATTAGGAGCGTCGGCGAAGCTCGATCCTCATGCCCCCGACCGGCCTGCAATTGGGCCAGTGGTACCATTTGGGCTCGCCGGGATGGGGAAGGACGAGCTCGTGCCTTTCGAGGATGTGCCTCAGCAAAGTGCGCGCCTGGAGCGAGGCGAAATTGGTTCCGAGGCAGCCATGGGCGCCGGCGCCGAACGGAACGAAGGCGAAGCGGTGCCGGGCGCGCGATGGCTCGGGCGCGAACCTGGCGGGGTTATAGCGCCGCGGCTCGTCCCAGACGTCGGCAAGGAGGTGCGTGAGCATCGGATTGACTCCGGTGAGCGTCCCTTCCGGGATTGCGATCCCCTGGAACTCGGTGTCGCAAACGGACCGCCGCCACAGGACCGGGGCCGCCGCGTTGAGGCGAAGCGCTTCCTTCACCGCCCATTCGCTCAACGGGCATGACTGGAGCGCGTCAAGGGTGATGGCGCGCGCCGAGCCGATCCTCGAGCAGAGCTCGTCGCGGACCCGGTCCTGCCAGTCGGGATGGCGGGCGAGATAATAGAGCGTCGACAGGGTCCCCGACGAGAGCGCGTCGAACGAGGCGGCGATGGTGAAGGTCAAATGCGCGACCACTTCCTCTTTGGTGAGGAGGCCGTCGTGATGGAGCCGGCTCAGCACTGCGGCGAGATCGCTCCGCTCCTCGTCCGGCCTTGTCGCAAGCACCGGCTCGAGCAGGCGCCCGATATGGCGCTTGGCCCAGCTCGCGCGCCCGTGCGCGGTTCCGGGAAGCGACCATGGCAGGACCGCGGTCGCCGATCGCATCATGTAGCGGAAGGCGAGGAGGTCGCGGTGCGTCGCCTCGGCGGCGGGACGCCCGAGGAAACCGCAATAGCCGTTGGCGAAGGTCAGGCGCTGCGAGAGCTGGTAGGCATCGAGCGTCCGCCCGCTCCACCCGCTACAGACGCCCGCCATGTTCGAGGAGAAAACCCCGAGATAGGATTGCAGCCGGTCCTGCTTGAACGCGGACGCGATCAGCTTGCGGTGCCATTGATGGTCCTGGCCGTCGCGAAGCAGGAGCCCGCCGTCGAAATGGCGCCCGAACACCGGCTTCCAGCCGCCATAAGCCGAGAAATTGCCGTCGCGGTCGAGAAGCACGAACTCATTGGCTTCAGGGCCGACCAGCTGGACGTTCCAATTGCCGCACGCATAGAAGCGGTGAACCGGCCCGTAGCGGGCGTGCATCCGGCGCGTGAAGGCGAAGGGGTCGCTGACCGCTTCCGGAAGAACTCCCAGGAAAGGAAGTCCCTTCCGGCCAGGGATGTGGCCGAGGTCCGCCGCCCGGACCGAGGGGAAGTCGGGGAGGACCCTTTCCGGCTTGTTGCGGGAGATGATGCCGAGCGGCGCTTGACTGGTCATGGTCGAAAATCCTGACTTGGGGCTTCGCCTCTTAGGATCGGTTCGCGCTTGCCGGGTGCCCGGTAGTTACCGGGGCTGCCTCCGGCCCTTCGACGGCGCACATGAAGCGCCATGATCGATGTCGTCCTCCCCGAAACAAGGTTCGCTCATGCGACCGCTTTGATGCAGATGCACCACGACCGGAAGCGGGCATTCGTGGACATTCTTCACTGGGACCTGCCGTCCCGCGGAAGCTGGCTCGAAGTCGACGAGTTCGACAATGACCATTCCGTCTATCTGCTCGCCACCTCGCCGGCGGGCGCCCATCTGGGCTCGGTGAGATTATTGCCGACGACCCGGCCGCATATGCTCCAGACCCTGTTCAGCGAGCTGTGCGAAGACCCGATCCCGGTGGGCGAGGATTGCTGGGAGATCTCCCGGCTCGTCGCTTCCCCCCGCGACGTGCCGGGAACCTCGATCGTCCGGCTTCACCGCCTGCTTGCGCTGGCACTTCACGACTTCGCCGAGCTCAACGCGATCGCGCGCTACACGCTCGTCACCGAGGCCCACCGGGTCCCGGCCCTGCTTTCGATCGGCTGGCCGGTCCGGCCGCTCGGGCTCCCCCGTGAAATGATGGGGGAGGCGCTGCAGGCGCTCGAGATCGGAGTCGAGCCCAGGGTCCAGGCCCAGCTTCGCTCCAAGCTGAACCTTGCCGGCCCGGTTCTTCGGTCGGTTGCTCCAGTGGGACAGGCGGCATGAACACCGTCACGCGCGGCCGGGTGACCGCACATCATCTCCGGGCCATCCTGAAGTTTCGGAGGGCGCGCGAGTTTGCGCTCGGCAGGGACCTGTTCGCCGACCCGGCCTGGGATCTGTTGCTCCAGCTCTACCGCGCTCATCTCGAAGACAATCCCGTCAAGCTTTCCGAGCTTCCACACAGGCTTGGACTCCCGAAATCGGTGGTCGCTCGCTGGGCCGCCGCGCTCGCGGATCATGGGCTCATCGAATGCAGCAGGGAGAGCCATGATTGCGGCGAGGTCCGGGCCCGGCTGAGTGCGCGGGGATCGGTTCTGATGCGGCAATTGTTCGACGATTGGAGCGAGGCGTTCGGGTCAGTCTGACCTGGGCGGCGCTTGCCCGGTCACGGCTTCCCGGAGCTGGTGGGCGGCAAGATCGACATAAGCAGCGATCTGGCCCGGCGCACGCGCGTCGTCGAGCAGCTCGATCGCCGATTTAAGATGCTCGAGCGCCCTTGAAAGAAGTTCGGTTTCGCGTGCCTGATCCATTGTCCCGTCGCTATCCCAACAACAGTTGAACAGCCATAAAGTTCGCGTGCGCGCGGACCAGGCCGGGCGCTCTTCTCGCCGGATTTGGCGACGATCGATGCCGGATGGGTTGAGCTGATCGACGAGCATTGGCCGTGAGGGAGAGGTCTGCCCAGGCTTCGCGATCTGCCTCACCGTCCGCAGACCAGGCAAAAAGACCTCCCGGCTTAAGAATTAAGCCTCGTCCTGCGTGGCATTCAGGCTCGTTGACATTGCTCCCTCGCCCGCCATTGTCGCTTAGCTCAAGGGGGGAGAAGAAATTGGCCAGAGAGATGCGGGAAAGGGGACCGCGCTTGGAAGCGCTTTTAGACGAGCGCGATCATCTGCGAGTGCGGCTGAGCATGGCGCAGAACGGTGAGGGCGATCCTTCCGACGTTGCAGAAATTCGCCGCAGGCTATTAGTGGTGGATCGCGAGATCGTCCGCCATTGGGGAGAAAAACCCAACGCCTAGAGGATCGGAATGCGGCCGTTAAAGACCATTCCCCGCTGTCTGTTTCCAACACGGGTCAGGCGCTTTTGAGAGCATCGATAACGGCATCGGGATTTGTGGGCGTCGAAAGCTCGTTGGCGTGAGAGTTGTGGCGGTTTGCAAGGTTGGGATCGTCCCGCCTCAACTCCTCCAAAAGGGAAATGATTTTTGCCGATTTCTGCTCACTCAGAATTGCAATCTCGAGGGTCAATTGCTCCCGAAGGAGCGCCAGTTGGTCGTCGCGACGCTGAGTCGTCAGAATCAGCGTGGTCATGTAAAGCGCAGTGAGCGTTATTGCGCCCTGAAGCCAGAAAAAGGGGGGAGGGTCGATGGCTCGCTGGCCGGCAAGGACGAGACCGGCATTGAGGAGGATCCACGAGAGGATCAATAAAGTGAGGACGGCAACGAAGCCGGGCGTTCCAGCACGCCCGGTGATACCTTCCACCCACCGCTGGAGCGCACCCGCCTCAGCCGCGTGATCGGCATGCAGTCTACCGATTGTTTGCACTGTATGTTCTTCGTGCGGCGGTAACGCGTTTCCGCTTCCCTCCTGTGATCGCGCTGTTGAGATTTCGGTCATGTCCCGCACTCCAGCGGCCTCAACGCACGGCGTCTTGAATTGAAGCAGAACTGAATGCGAGGACGATCGTCGGGCGCCGAACTGCGGGAATGGGTCGAAAGCTGGAAGCGGCAGTGAAGGCGGAGTCATGATGATGCCGAAGCCCGCAATGGGTGTGATGGCGGAAACCCCGCCGGATCACGCGCGCGAAGCTGATGCCGTTCGTTGAATTACAGCCCCGCTGCATGGCGGCGATCGAGGCTTGTGGGAGCGCATCACTGGGGCCTCGAGCGCGCGAAGCTCGGCTATGAGGTGCGGTTGATGGCGCCGGCGTAAAGAACCCGTCGAGGTCTCGCCCCAATTCAAACCCATTGTGCCCGGGAGCCCGCGGTTGGACGCGAGCCCCGAGCCTTTGCAGCTTATTGTCAGTAGAAGGCGCCGTAGATCACATCGGCGATGCGTCCAGTATATCTGTCCACGAGCAAGAGGTCTGGGCCGTAACGAACCCAGACATAGCCTGGAGGAGGAGGGCCGAGTCCAAGCGCCGCCCAGTTCGTCCAATAATAGAGATTGGACAGGAAGAGGTGCGGAAGACTGCCGCCGACTGCCCAGCGCCGATAAGCATAGCCGTGCGGATAATGATAAATCGGAGCTCGTATCCGATGATACGTCGAGGGACGATGTCCCGGATGGTAGACGGGTAGCGTAGTTGGCGGTCGAGTGGGGCGGCTCGGCCGCGACGGGTTGGGCTTAACCGGCTGGGTCGTTGGCGGTCGAGTTGGGCGGCTCGGCCGCGACGGGTTCGGCTTAACCGGCTGGGTCGTTGGCGCTCGATGGGTCGGCTCGGCCGCGACGGGTTGGGCTTAACCGGCTGGGTCGTTGGCGGCCGATGGGTTGGTCGGCTCGGTTGCGCCGGCTTGGTCGTCGTCGGCCGTTGATGGTTTGGCCGAGACTTGTCTTGCGCGATTTGGTTCGTTTGGTCGCGCTCTCGCTGAGCTGCAACTCCTGAAGGAACCATCAAGGCGATGGCGGCGACCGTGCAGAGAATGCTTTTCATCTGTGCCTCTTCGTTGACGAGCCAAGGTCAACACGGCTTACTTGGATCATTGTTCCATGAACGTTTTTTAACAGTCAGCCTCCGGCCGATGCGGTAAGCTCATTCGTCAACAAGAGAGGAAAGTCCGATGCGTAAACTCATCGTCGGTTTGTCTGCATTAGGCCTTCTGGCGGCCTCGGCGCCGAGCATTGCCGGCGCTCCCTGCCGTGATTCGAAAGGCAAGTTCGTCAAGTGCACGAAGCCGGCGCCTGCCAAGCCAACGAAGTGCCGGGACTTGAAGGGCCATTACGCCAAGTGCGGTACTCCCGGGGCCAAGCCCGCCTGATCAGTTCCGTGCTTGAATTGTAGGATTTGCGCCGGCCGGCCTTCCCAGCCTGCCGTTTTCGAATCAACAGTAGAGGCCGGTACATGCTGAAGCTGCGCGCTGCCGGACCGCGTCCGGCCCTGCTGAGGGGAGATGCGCGTCCTGGTAATCGTAGCGGCGGGCACCGCACCGATCTTCCCGCCTCGATTACCCGCTTCGCTCGGCGATGTGGCGGCTACCCGACACGCACGGGCGATGACGCCGCCATTATCCCACGTCGGCTTGTAGATCGCCTGCGAATGCTGGAGCTGCCAGCAGGACAGGTTCGCTTGGCCCGCCCAAACGACTGCAACAGTGCGCCCGTAGCGGTCGATTGTGACCGGCTCATAGCGAACCGGTCCGAGCCGCATCGCACCGATCAGGCTGCGTTTGGAAGCTTGCCCATCGCCGGGAGCACAGGTGCGCCAGCGCGGGCAATGCTCGATCTCGGGGGCGTCGATCCCGAGCAGGCGAATGCGATCCGGTCCGCAACGAAGCGTGTCGCCGTCGACAACATACGCGCTCGGACAGTCGATCATTCGGACCTGATGTCAGCCAACCAGAATGTTCGCAATGGTTCGAAACTGGGCCGCGCGCTCTCTTACTATTGACCCTACGTCAGGTTGCGCAGTCCCCTATGGTCCGCTCGCCGAGTTGCGCCCAGCAAGAAGAGAAGCGGTCCGACCCGAGGGGAAGGCCGGACCACAGGCTCCACCGAGGCACGTTATCCTTCCCTTGTGCCGTGCGGGCCGGAATGACCTCGCCTTGCCCTTTGCAACCGAGAACCGAACCAGACAGTGACAGGGAAATGAACATTCATGGGACGAGCGCTTGCGGCTTTCCCAACGGTGGTCCCGGTACGGCTATCCTGCCTGCAGTTGGTCAGTCAGCCAGGCCCTTGCCCAATGCGGTCCTTGGCGGGCTACTGCCTGCAATGGGTGGAAGACTGCCGTTAGCGCTGGCGGCAGGAATCGTGAACAGCTTCCACGAGCCGCGGCTAGCTGTTCGGTTGGAGGTTGGGCGTTTGACCAGCAGACTGTTCGCCGGTTACCGACACCAACACCATCTGGGGAGAGCCTCTTGTGAAGCTTCGGACGTTTCACGTCGTCGCTTGGGTTACGCCCGCCTGCTCGCGTTTCGCCTTGATCGGCATTGCCGCCGCCTGCGCCCTAGCGGCACCCGCGAGGGCACAAAACGACAAGATGACGCCGATCACGACTCCGGCTCAAGCGAACGCCATCGCGCTCGGAACCGGCGCCCTGCCAGGCGCGACCGCACCCGAAAGTTGGTACCGCCAATACGATAGGAACTTCGCCCGCAACGTAACCGTCGCGACGCTGACGCCGTTCCTGCCCGATCCAGCGAAGGCGACCAATAGCGCGGTGATCGTTGCGCCGGGCGGCGGCTTCAGATCACTATCAATGGAAAACGAGGGCTCGGATGTTGCGCGTGCGCTTGCCGCCAGGGGTGTGACTGCATTCGTGCTCAAATACCGCCTGATTCCGACGCCCCCGAAGCTGGCCGACTTCGAGCGTTCGATGACGCAGATGTTCGCTGCCGCGGGCCGGCCGCGGACGCAGTCGAACCCGGCGGTCAGTCCGTCGCTAGCTCCTCAGCTCGCCGACGCTCGCGCGGCATTCGCGCTGGTCCGCAAGCGCTCGTCGGAATGGCATATTGATCCTGGTCGCATCGGCATGGTCGGCTTCTCAGCCGGAGCGATGCTGACGCTGCAAACGGCGCTCACAGACACAAGATGCAAAGCCTGCCTTCATCGGCCTAATCTACGGGCCACTCGACGCGGTGCCCGTGCCGGCCGACGCCCCGCCGATGTTTGTCGCCCTCGCTGCCGACGATCCGATCTTCGGAGGCAGACCAATGGGCCTGATCCAGAGCTGGATCGCGGCGAAGCGACCGGTCGAATTCCATCTCTACGAACAAGGAGGACATGGCTTTGGAATGTACCAGAAGGAAACCACCAGCACCGCGTGGTTCGATTCCTTCGTGCGGTGGCTCGGCATGCATGGGCTGCTGAAGCCGGCGTCCTAAGCTAGCCCGAACTTTCGGCCGACAGCTTTTCCGGGGCGGCGCACGGTCGGGCGCGCGCCCCACAAGGCATAATAAAGCACGAACAGCTCGCACGCAGCGGTGAGGAGGAAGGACCGCTGGATCCCGAACTGGTCCGCGAGCTTGCCCTGGACGATGACCAATGCGCCGCCGGCGATCGCCCAGATCAGCCATCCCGGACCCCTCCTCGGTGAGCGGACCGAGCCCGCGGATCGCGAGCGCGAAGATCGTCGGGAACATGATCGAGTGGAACAAGCCCGACCGCCATCAGCCCGTACATCGCGGTCGGACCGTGAGCGAAGCTCGCGACCATCATGACCAGGAACGCGCCGATCGCGAAACCAGCGAGAACCTTCTCGGGCGCGATCGCGCGCATGATGAACGCGCCGAGGAACCGGCCGACCACCATCCCGCCCCAGACGAACATCAGATAATTGGCGGCCTGCTCGTGGGTGACGTTGCCGATGTCCGGCTGCGAGGCGAAGCTGATGAACAGGTTGCCGACGCCGATTTCGGCGATGAGGTAGACGAAGATCGCGACCACGCCGAGGACGAGGTTTCGGTGCCGCCAAAGCGAGAGGTGCTTGCGCGCCTCGGCGTTGACCCGGCGTGTCGCCGCGCCAAGCTCGGGCAGGCGCGCGCGCCAGATCACGATGCCAGCAACGGCGAGCACGCCAGCGACGATCAGATAGGGCAGTTGCGTCGCCTGCGCGTCCGCCATGCGCTGAGCGTGAGTGAGCTGCAGTGCTCTCCAAGCGTGGTGCCGGCGACGGTGCGGGCGAGGATCAGATGCTGCCCGTAGGCGACCGCGAGGAAATCGCCGGTGGTGTTGAACGCCTGGACCAGCGTCAGCCGCGATTCCGACGTTTCGGGCGGGCCGATCACCGCGACATAAGGGTTGGCGGCGACCTGAAGGATCGCGATGCCGCACGAGACGATGAATAGCGACGCCAGAGTGACGCCGTAGGACGGCATCCGCGCCGCCGGGATCATGCCGAGCGAGCCGACCGTCATGATCGCCAGGCCGATCGACGAGCGCCTTGTGATAGCCGATCCGCTCGATCAGCTTGGCTGCGGGAATCGATGCAACGAGATAGCCGATGAACCAGGTGGATTCGATCAACGTCGTCTGCGTGTAGTTGAGCTGGAACACGCTTCGCAAATGCGGAAGCAGCGTGTTGTTGATGACCGTGATGAAGCCCCACATGAAGAACAGGGTCGCAAGCAGCGCCAGCGCGGGCCCGTAGCGAAGCACCGAGGGCACCGGCGCAATCGATCCAGTTGTTTCCACCATGCCCGGCACCCCCTCACAACTGACGGGCAATAAGTCTGACTATGGCTTGGCGCGCAAGTCCGGCTATTCGTGAACGCCGATGAGCATGATCCGCCTACTCCAGCATCGCGCCAACGACGGGCGGCGATCGGTCATCGCCGCTGACGGCGAGTCCGCGCTTTTCGTCAACACCGTCCGATCCACGCGGGAACTGGCGATTCGAGCGATAGAAGCTGGTATTGCCTTGGCCGAGATGATCACGCGCTGCGGCCGCGGAGAAGAGGTCAATCCCGCAGCGGAGCTTGCCGCTGGAAGGATCATCGCCCCGATCGACCACGACGACCCTGCTCACCTGCTGATGTCGGGAACCGGCCTCACGCACCTCGGATCAGCGGATGCGCGCGATCGGATGCACCGGATGGCGACGTCCGAAAAGCAGACGGATTCGATGCGCATCTTTCTCGATGGCATCGAAGGCGGAAAGCCCGCCCTCGGCGAGATCGGGTGCCAGCCTGAATGGTTCTACAAGGGCGACGGGTCAGAGCTCGTGGGCCCGGGTGAGGCGCTCACCATCCCCGCGTTTGCAGCGGACGGCGGAGAGGAGCCTGAGCTTGCCGGGATTTATCTGATCGGGGCAAACGGCGTGCCCGTATCGACTGGGCCTGTGTCTCGCCAACGAGTTCAGCGATCATGTGACGGAACGACATAACTACCTGTGGCTTGCGCATTCGAAGCTGCGGCAGGCCGCGCTTGGTCCGGAGATGATCGTCGGTCCGTTTCCAGAGCATGTGGAGGGCACGAGCCGCATCCGTCGTGATGGCTCAATCGCCTGGGAGAGGCCCTTTCTCTCCGGCGAAGCGAACATGTCGCACAGCATTGCGAACCTCGAATGGCACCATTTCAAATATGCGCGATTCCGCCGGCCTGGCGACGTCCACGTTCACTTTTTCGGAACTGCGACCCTATCGTTCAGCGACGGCTTCCGAACCGAGCCTGGAGACGAATTCGAGATTGAAGCCGATCCGTTTACGCTGCCGCTCCGAAACCGGCTCCTACGCTCAAACGAGCAGCAGCCAAGGATCGGCGTTCTCTAGCAAGGGGGGACCGATGAGTTGGGGAAGGCAATTGGCGGTATTGCTGTATGCTGGGGCGATGGCCGGATCTGCAAATGCGGCCACCGCTCGACGCGAACCCTTCGGGAAGTTGCCCGACGGCACACCCGTCGAGTTCAGTGGTACTGACGGGCACGAACGGAGTCAGCGCTCGGATCATGACGCTTGGGGCCACGCTCCAATCGTTCAGCGGGCCGGATCGCTCGGGGCACATCGCTGACGTAACACTCGGCTACGATGATTCGGCGAGCTACATCGCGCGCCCAAACTATTGGGGCCAAACGATCGGGCGCTACGCCAACCGGATCGCAGGCGGGCGCTTTTCACTCGACGGCAAGACCTACCAGCTCACCCAAAACGACAAAGCCAACTCGCTGCATGGCGGAACAGTCGGGTTCGACAAACGCGTGTGGCAAATCGTCGACGTCAGTGACACTGGCGGCGTTGCCAAGGTTGCACTGCGGCTGGTGAGCCCGGCTGGCGATCAAGGCTATCCGGGCACGCTGACGGTCACGACGACATACACTCTCGACGATCGCGGCTCGCTCGCGATCGACTATGTTGCGAATACCGATGCGCCAACGATCGTGAACCTCACCAACCACGCACTTTTCAACCTTGCCGGCGAGGGGGCACCTGGAGGCGTGCTGACTCACCGCCTGACCATTCCCGCTCGGCGCTACACGCCCGTCAACGCCGACCTCATCCCGACTGGGAAGCTTAAAGATGTGGTCGGAACGCCGTTCGACTTCACCCGCGGGCGAGTGCTTGATGAGGTCGTGCGCGACGGCCGTGACCCGCAGATCATCCTCGGCCGCGGCATCGACCACAATTACGCAATCGATTCCGGAAAGACCGCAGAGCCGAAACTTCTCGCACGTCTGGAGGACCTCCGCAGCGGCCGCGTGCTCGAAGTCCTGTCCGACCAGCCTGGGCTGCAGGTTTACACCGGCAACTTCTTGGACGGCACCTTGGTCGGCAAGAGCGGCCACGTATACCGCATGGGGGACGGTATCGCGCTCGAGCCACAACTGTTCCCCGACACTCCTAACCAGCCGGCGTTTGGCTCTGCCCGGGTCGACCCCGTCAGACCTTATCATCACCACATGATCTATCGCCTATCGATAGAGCGTTGAGCGTCATTCCGCGGATCTCGCCTGGCCAACCACTGCAAAGTCGCCGCTGATAGTCGGAAGTCCCGACCCGGGCTGGCCGCCACCGACTGAGACGCCGTACGTGCCCGCAGGAACGATGATGTCGCCGGCCTCCGTCACCATGCTGATGTCGCGCGGAGACAGCTCGAATGAGACGGTCTGGCGCGCTCCAGGTTCGAGATGGAGGCGGTGGAAGCCGCGCAGCGCTCGGATCGGCGCACCGGCAAGATCGGGAAAGCTCAAATAAAGCTGAACCACCTCGTCGCCCGAGACCTTACCGCTGTTCGCGACCGTGACGGACACGTGCACCGGCTCTCCGGCTCTGACTGGAGCCGTCGGCAACACTAGGTCGCTGTAACTGAACATCGTGTAACTGAGACCGTAGCCGAACGGCCAAAGCGGAGTGCCGGTGAAATAACGATAGGTCCGGCCCTTCATCGAGTAATCCTCGAACTTCGGGAGCTGATTGATGTCGGTGTAAAAGGTGACCGGCAGCCGTCCTGCAGGATTGTTGGCGCCGCTCAGTGTGTTCGCGATCGCCGCTCCTCCTTCTTCGCCCGAATACCAGGACTCAAGGATCGCGTTGGCATGGTCCTTCTCCCATTTGGCCGAGAGAGCGCTTCCATTCATCAGCACGACGACGAGGGGCTTTCCAGCCGACGCGACAGCCCGGAGCAATGCGGCTTCCGGTTCGGGGATTTGCAGGTTGGTGCGGTCGCCGCCTTCGAAGCCGGGTTCGCTGACGGGCATCTCCTCGCCCTCCAGTGCGCTGGTGATGCCCACGACGGCGACAACGACGTCCGCTTGCTTAGCAGCGCCCACAGCCGCCGGATCGGGCATGTCATTGACCGGAGCCCAGATCAGTTGCGCGGACGGCTCCGAGTCCGGCCGATATTCGTAAGTGACAGCGAGTTTGACCGGCTCGCCTTTTTCCAGATGGATTCGGCCGAAGCTGATGCCGCCATAGGTCTGCGCAACCATCCTGTCGCCAACGCTGACCCGCGCGGTGCCGGCGGCCTTGATGCCGAGCCGGTAATCTCCTGTCGCGGGAGCATTGAGCAAGCCTGTCCAGCGAACGTTGAATGGGCGTGATTGGACCACAGCGGGAACCGAACTCTTGTCGAGACTGATTCCGGTTTCGAGGCGACTGATCGTGACCGCCTTCGAATTCGGATGATCCGAAAGATGATATTCAGCGTCCAATCCGGACTGTCCCGTCTTGGTGGTCAGCAACGTTGATGGAAGCGATTGCCCTTCGTTCGAGAGGAACTGGGTGCCCGGGACATAAGAGATTTGCGCATTCGGAAACGCAGCTCTCATTCCATCGAGCACGGAGACGACATGCGTGGGCGTCCCGTGATAATTTCCGAGCAGGACGTCGGTTTGGTCGGCAAGCGGCCCAACCACGGCGATCCGTTTGGCTCCTCTTAGTGGAAGCACCCCATCGTTCTTGAGAAGCACCATCGACTCTTCGGCCAGGCGCAACGCAAGCTGCCGGTGCGCCAAGCTATCGAGTTCGTGCTCGTCAATATGTTCGTACGGAACCATCGCCGGAGGATCGAACATCCCGAGCCTCATTCGAGCTTCGAAAAGCCGGGTCAGCGCAATGTCGACTGCCTCTTCCGGTAAGTAGCCTTTCCGAACTGCGTCGACATATGGTTGGTAATCGTCATGGCCGGTCACCTCGCCGAAGGTGATGCACTCATTGTCCATGCCGCGCAGAAGCGAGATGGCTGACGCCTCAGGCTGGCTCGAGCGATAGCGGTGGCCTTCGAAGATGTCGCGGACCGCGCCGCAATCGGAAACGACATAACCGCCGAAGTGCCATGCTCCCCGCAGCGTGCGTTCCATGAGGAATTGGTTCGCGCAGGCCGGTTCGCCGTTGATGGCATTATAGGCGCACATCACGGACCCCGCGTGACCCTCGACCACGGCCGCACGGAAAGCCGGCAGATAAGTGTCTTCCATGTCATGCTTGCTGACATCGACGTCGGCGAAGTGCCGTGTCGGCTCCGGCCCGCTGTGAACGGCGAAATGCTTCGGTGTTGAGATTGCCCGGTAGTAACGGGGATCCGTGCCCTGCATTCCAGTCACATACGCCACCGCCATCCGTCCTGTGAGGAACGGGTCCTCGCCATAAGTCTCCTGGCCTCGGCCCCAGCGCGGGTCGCGAAAGATGTTGACGTTTGGAGCCCAGAAATCGAGGCCTTCGAAGGTACTCGAGTGACCGGCACGAACGGCCTCGGCGTGCTTGATCCGGCCTTCGACGCCAATGTCCTCCGCCATCTGATGAATGCCGGCGGTGTCGAACGTCGCCGACAGTCCAATCGGCTCGGGAAATTCGGTCGTTCCCCTAACGGCAACGCCGTGCAAGGCTTCGCTCCACCAATCGTAGGCGGGCACGCCCAGGCGCGGAATCGCGCGCGAATGGTTGACGAGCTGGGATGCCTTTTCCTCGAGCGTCATCCGGCGAACAAGGTCGGCTGCGCGCGTTTCCGGAGTGAGCGAGGGGTTTAGATAGGGCGGGCTTGCGGGCCCCTTCGCGACGGCCGGGTCCACCCCAAGCGCAGCACAGATGGTCACCACCGCGCAAACGACAATGAGCCTACGAGTTGGCTTCACTCTTGCCCCCAGTTCCGGATCGACGCTCTACCGCAACTCTACCACCGCAATTGATTTCGGCGGGAGGTCGAACAACAGCTGCCCATCGGACGTCCGGCCGGCGAACCGCCGTGGAACGACTTCGTTCGGTTGCTCGAAGCTGTTGTGCGAGTCCACCGTGGCGGCGGTCAGCAGCTGCCCGCTCGCGCTACGCACATTTTCTCCCTCGATCGCCACCGCGATCTGCCCCGGCCGGTTCGGATCGACATTGACGAGCGCCAGCCACAACCTGCCCGACGAGTCCCGCGCCGCGACTGCGTCGAATTTCGGCAGGCGAATGTCGTCATAGGCATAGCTTCCGGCATCGAAGGTGACGGGCACGAGCACGGCGTCGTGGAAGGGAACATACATGCGATAGACCTGATAGGTCGGGGTGAGGACCATTCGCGGACCGTCGGTCAGAATCATCGCCTGCAGCACGTTGATCATCTGGGCGATGTTGGCGCCGCGGACGCGGTCGGCGTTGCGAATGAAGATGTTGAGGTTAAGGGCCGCGATCACCGCGTCGCGAAGTGTATTCTGCTGCTGCAGGAAGCCGGGGTTGGTACCGGGGTTGGAATCGGTCCAGATTCCCCATTCGTCGACATAAAGTCCCACCTTCTTGTCGGGATCATACTTGTCCATGATTGCGCTCTGGCGGGCGACCCAGTCACTCATCTTCAAGGTGGCGCCGATCGCCTTTGTATATTCGCTTTCACCGAAGCCGACGCTCGGACCCTTCTTCTCCCAGCTGTTCGCAATGGTGTAGCCGTGGAGCGACAGACCCTCGATGTCCCAGCTCCACACCTTGTCCGCCCAGGCCTTCATCACTGCCTCGGTGTAGTCGCTGTTTCCGCTGTCCCATCCGACCGCAATCCGTTTCATCGCCGTGGCGGGCGTTTGCTGTGCGGGATTGTAGTTGCGTGTGTACCGGGAAAATTGCTTCATCTGCTCGACATAATGGTCGGCCGACATCGCGCCCCCGCAGCCCCAGCTTTCGTTCCCAAGCCCAAGATATTTGACCTTGTACGGCGCCGGATGACCGTTGGCCGCCCGCTCTTTGGCAAGCGCCGTCGACTTGTCCGAGGTCATGTACTCGAACCAATTCGCCGCTTCCTGGACCGTCCCCGACCCGATGTTCTCCGAGATGAAGGCATCCGCACCGATCTGGTCAAGGAAGTCGAAATATTCCGCCGTGCCAAAGCTGTTGGGCTCGATCACCCCGCCCCAATCCGGGTTCAGAGTGGCGGCCCGCTGTGCGCGCGCGCCGATGCCGTTGCGCCAGTGATAATTGTCGCCGAAGCAGCCGCCAGGCCATCGTACATTGGGCACCTCAATGGCTCGAAGCGCATGGACCACGTCGCTGCGGATTCCGCGCACGTTGGGAATGGGTGAGCCCGGCCCAACCCAAATTCCATCGTAGATGCCGGCGCCGAGGTGCTCTGCGAATTGCCCGAAGATATCCCGGCTGATGCGGGGGCCGGGTCGGTTTGCCTGTATTTCGACCCGGACCGGAGCTGATGACGGTTGGGTGGCGGATAAGGGGTCGATTGCCGCTGCCGAAGCCGCAGCGCAGGTCGCGATCCGCTTGACCAATCCCCAATTCATCAGACCCCTCTCCCTCAGTCCAACGCTGCGCCCAACCGTAGAGCAGATCACGATCATTTAAAGGGAGGCGCTATCCGCGATCCGTCGAAGTCAAACCCAAGCACTCAATGTCCGCAAGGGTTAAAAAGCAGACATTCCGCTAATGGCGGGAATGCGTCGAAAGCGGACGTCACCCCCATACGCCAATCGCACATTGCATGGGACCACTCAGCCAGCTCCATGACCCGTCCACTTTTATTTCCAATATCGCCGTTCCTTGCAGCCTAAGCCTAGGTTGCCGGGAGTATATGTAGGACATTGGGGGGCGCCGCCGCTTATGGGTTTATTTTCTGCCCAACGAAGCGATCATATTTCAGACTGGCGATGCGACCGGCCCCATCGCGCACGACCTCAACTGGAACCCAATAAGTACGGTCGATGTAGCGGTCCTTGGCGGTCGGAATGAGTACCGACGTGTCACCGCTCGGCCAGGCAAGGTTTACCGTTCCGCCGACTGCGCTGACGCGGACCAGCGCATTGGGCTGATAGAAATCGTCGGAGAACTTGAAGGCAGCGGGCAGGCCCGCAAGGCTCGCCTGCATCACCGCAGTTTCCAAGCTAAGCGGCTCGTACGATTTGCCCAGAGCCATCGCCGTAATCTCATTCGCGATATCCGCGGGTACGGAAGCATAAATGTTGCTTAGAACCACAACGAGCACTTCCTCGCGGGGGACATAGACCATGGCGGACGCGAAGCCCGGGGCGCGACCGTTCATTGAATATACTGGCTGCCCGAAGCGCGTGCTCTTACCCTTGAACCAGCCGTAGCCGACGCGGGCGTCCAGACCGAACATGGTCGCCCTCAGCGGCCGCGGTATGAACTCGTCGCGACAGAGACCTTGAACGAACTTCAGTTCGTCAAAGGCAGTCGTATAGGCCGACCCATTGCCGGCCTTCGCTGACCAGTGAATGCGGTCGGCCGGAGCAACGTCGTAGAGCTTCTCGGGCCGGTAACCCTTGGCTGTTCCCATCAGGGGACTGTCGTCGTCGATACCGCTCTCGGTCATGTCTAGGGGCGCGAAGACCAGCTCATGGACGGCTTCGGCAAATGGCAGGCCTGATTTCTTCTCGATGATCAATGCGAGAAGGTTGAAGGCGCTGTGTTCCTCTCGCTCGAACGTTCCGGGTGCGCGAAGCGGAGGCAGGTCTCGCACTTTGGCAACGAGCGATTCAGGCGTCTGGTGAGTCTTGAGCACCGCATCGTAATCATTCTGGGCATTGATATCGGCGATGCCCGATGTCTGCGTGAGCAAGTGGCGCACGGTGATCGCCTTGCCATTCGGATACCCGGGGATGGCTTCGGCAACGGGCGCATCGAGCGCTAGCTTGCCTTGCGCAATGAGACGGAGTGCTGCGGCGGCGGTGAACTGCATCGACATCGAAGCGATGTGAAATCGCGTGTGGAGCGTGTTGGGAACACGGCGCTCGCGATCCGCAAATCCGTACGCTTGGGCGAATACGGGCTTGCTATCGCGAGCGACAAGAACAACACCCGAGAAGTTCCTCGTGTCGACGTAAGGACGGACGTAATTCGCGATATCCGTTGAGGGGAACAGCTTTGCATTCGTCGCGCTTGCGACGAGGGCCGACGCGACAAGAACGATCACAATCGA
Organism: uncultured Alphaproteobacteria bacterium; assembly: GCA_963831485.1. GTDB lineage: Bacteria > Pseudomonadota > Alphaproteobacteria > Sphingomonadales > Sphingomonadaceae > Sphingomicrobium. Next base: position 270,875 of record CAWHQE010000019.1, on the reverse strand, counting down.
GCGACGCATGAGTAGCCCTCGCGAGGGCTCCAAGTGTAGCCATCTCATTCGATGATCGTAGCTCCAGTGCAAATGTCCTGTCTGGATGGCTCCCGCGTTGCAAGTGACGATATGACGGATTGGTGAGGGTCGGAGCAGTCTTGTCTTCGGCCTGTTGGTGCAGCCACTTAGAGGACTGCTGGCCCTGATGGAGTTCCGCGAGCTGGGTCCCAATCTGCAATGCAGGCTATGATGCCTTCGACATTCGGTGGGGTGTCCCAGCTCCGGTCTGACCCGTTTGCCATCACTTCACATCGCTCTCGCAACCTCGTGAAGACTTATGCGGCGAGAAGCCGCGGCGCAGGCGCACGATACGTGCCGCCACGCGCCATGATCGCCCAGGCGATGCGCGCTGTCTTGTTGGCCATTGCGACCGTTGCAACACGCGTCGGCTTTCGCGCCAGCAGGCGGGCGACATAGGGGTCGACGCACTCGGGCTTATACTTTGCGCGTCTGACGAGCGAGGTCATGCCGACGATCAGCAGCTTGCGCAGGTACTTGTCGCCCATCTTGCTGATGCGCCCGTGCCGCTCCTTGCCGCCGCTCGACTGCTGCAGTGGTGTGAGGCCCAGCCACGCAGCAAACTCGCGGCCGGATCTAAACTGGTGCGGATCGGCGACCGAGGCCGCGAGCGCCGATGCGCCGATCGGGCCAATGCCGGGGATCGTCGCCAAGCGGATCGCCACGTCGTTTGCGCGGTGCGAGGCAAGCATCGTGCGATCGATGACGCGAACGCGCTCATGGGCAGCAAGCGCCTGACCACAAAGCTCGACAATGCATGTGGCCGCTGTCATCCGGCACATCGAGGATCTCGCCCTCGGCGACCTGGCGCGCCATGGTCGATGGCACGCTCGAGCCCGCGCGGGATGCTCGATCCCGAACTCGGCAAGCAGTCCGCGGATCATGTTCACCAGCTGCGTGCGTTGCTTTGACCAGCAGCTCGCGCGTGCGGTGCAGTCGCCAGCGCGGCCTGCTGCTCACGCGACTTCACCGCCACGAACCGCATGGTCGGACGGGTGACCGCTTCGCAGATCGCCTCGGCATCGTTGGCATCGGTCTTGCCCCGCTTCACATAGGGCTTCACGTAGGCCGGCGGCATCAGCCGTACCTCGTGCCCCAGCTTGAGGATCTCGCGCGCCCAGTGATGCGAGGTGCCGCACGCCTCCATCCCGACCAGGCAGCGGCGGCAGCTTGGCAAAGAAGGGGAGCACCTGCGCCCGGCGGAGTGTCTTGCGGATCACAACCACACCCGACCCATCAACACCGTGAACCTGAAAAACGCTCTTGGCCAAATCCAGGCCGATCGTGCTAATATCCATGACGGGTGGCTCCCTTGGCTCGTGGTCGCTTCGATAGCTTCCACACTTTGGCACTTTAGATGCCGTGAGCGGGAGCCATCCACCTCATCTGCAATGGGCAGTGGAAAATGGACATTAGCCCGGAACGGGTGGAAAGCAGCGTTAGTGTGCCTGCAACTTGCGCACCGGGGCTGCGGCAGCTTCGCATTTCGCGATATAGGCTCGCAAACTTGGGTGGCTGAGCAGGTCTGCGCTGACCGCGAGTCCCAAATCTTCTTTGGCGCTTTGGCGCAAGGACGCGCCTTGCGTCCTAATCGCATCAAGGCTGTCGCGCAGCTTCGCTAGCGCTTTTAGTTGTTCGAGCTGGATCGCCTCGGTTTTCGGCAGATCGGGAATATCCAGCAGCGCGAAGGTTGCGTCGGAGCTCCAACCGTCCTCTTGGTGTTGGCGGATCTTGCAAATCTGCGTGTAAAGCCCGGCATATTTCTGAAGCTTATCCTGCCCCAGATGCTCCGCGACCTGGCTGGCGACTGCGGAGGTGTAAGCGTCTTCGCCATAGAAGTGTCGGTTATAGAGAGCCCAGATCACGGGTGCCCGGGCGACGCTCCAATCCTTCGCGATTAGCTTGCTCTGGATGAAATCCAGTTGCGCACCACCGCACTTAGCCGTTCGATCTGCTTCGAGCGTGTCGGCAAGCGCGCGCTTGATCTCGTCGTCCATGGCGCTCGTCGCGGCTTCGACCTTGCGGTCCCAGGTCCATTCTTCGAACATCGCTTGGCCAAGCAGCGCGAGCAACACGCCGAGGAGAATGATCCCGACTTCGCCGGCGAACTCGCGCCAGCCGTGCAGTGGCTTTGGTAGGTGGAAGTGCATGCGACTGGCCCCCCGGCGGCCGCAGGCTAACACGCCCAACCAGCTTAGCAACGGCCGTTAAGATTAACTCCCGGCGGCTTAATGGCGGAAGGCGACGATCAGCAATTAGGATGCCAAGGAGCAGCGGCATAAAAACGCTTCGTCAGGTCATCGGCGGCGCTTAACACGGGTAACGCTAATGGCTTGGGTCGAAAGGGGACGCCCAGCCGCTACCGGCAGGAATGGGTCGAAAGATACGGTAATGGGCCGCACCTCCAGTTCGGCTGGAGGAGTGGCTGTCCCCCGGTCATGATGGAGTGACGGGGTTTCAGGTGAGGTGCCTCGACGCCCCGCTAGCCTGATGGAGGACAGCCGTGGAGCATTATGCCGGATTGGACGTCTCTTTAGAACTGAGCAGCGTGTGCATCGTCGACGAGCGGGGCGAGATCTTGCGCGAAGTGAAGGTGGCGAGCGAGCCGGAAGCCCTGATCGGCTTCTTGCGCGGTCAGCATCTGGAGATTGCGCGGGTCGGTCTCGAGGCAGGCCCGTTGTCGCAGTGGCTCCATGCCGGGCTGGCCGAAGCCGGGTTCGAAGCGGTGCTGCTCGAGACCCGGCACGTGAAGGCGGCCTTGTCGGCGATGACGTGTGAAGACCGACCGGCGCGATGCTCGCGGCATCGCCCAGCTGCTGCGGCTTGGCTGGTATCGGCCGGTGCACGCCAAGTCGGCGAGCGCGCAGGAGGTGCGAGCGCTGCTGACTGCGCGCAAGCTGATGCAGGGCAAGCTGCTCGACATCGAGAGCGGCATCCGCGGGGTACTGCGCGGCTTCGGTCTCAAGGTTGGTCCGATCAGCCGCGGGCGGTTCGAGATGCGCATCCGTGAGCTGGTCGAGGGCCATGCTGATGCTCGAGACCGTGATCGGCGCGATGCTTGGCGCCAGGGCTGCACTCGCAGGTCGAGTTTAAGCGCCTACACCGCGCAGCTGCTTGCGATCGTTCGCGATGATCCGGTCTGCCGTCAGCTGATGAGCGTGCCTGGTGTCGGCGCGATCGTCGCGATCACCTTCAGGAGCGGTGTCGATGATCCGACGCGCTTCAAGCGCTCGCGCGATGTCGGTCCGCACTTTGGGCTGACGCCGAGGAAGTACCAGTCGGGCGAGCTCGACGTGACCGGCCGGATCACCAAGGTCGGCGATCGGATGGTGCAGGACCGCGCTCTACGAAGCGGCGAGCGTGATGCTCACCCGGACCGTGCGCTTCTCCTCGCTCAAGGCGTGGGCAATGGCGGTCGCCAGGCGGCGCGGCACGAAGAAGGCGAGCGTCGCACTCGCGCGCAAGCTCGGCGTCATCCTCCACCGCATGTGGGTCGATGGCACCAACTTCCGCTGGTCCAACGAGGAGACCGCAATCGCATAAGAAGGAGAGCTTTAAAACATGGGCAGACGATAGGTCTGCGCCACCGAGGTCCCGTCGCTGGGACGGTGAAGTTGGTGAAGCCGCAATGTCCGCAGTAGCTGACTTCATCTACAGACTACGCTGGAAAGATGGGCTCACCGCTTCCTCTGACCGTATGATGTGGCAGCTCAGGCTGACCACGGACAGAAGCAAGGTACCAGCGGCAGGATAACCGGGGCAGCTTGACACAAGGGCCCATTACAGAAGCAGACACTAGGTTCGCCGATCGATCCTAGACAATCTCGAGTGAAGAGCAGAAGCCGACCGAGGTCGCTCGCATTTGGTCAGTGCGACGGCGCTGCCGCAGCGGAGTACGCGGAGGCGACGCTGTCGAGCAGTCGTTGCAAGTCAGCGCGGTCATACCAGTGGCCGTCGCTCATGACCCCTTCCGGTCTCCTGAGCGTTTCCAGATCATCGAGCGGGTTAGCATCCGAAAGGATCAAGTCGGCACGGTAGCCGGGCTTAACTTCTCCGAACGGTGGCGTGTCGTGGCTCGACTGGTTGATGAAATATCCAGCCGTGCGAGTGGCTGTCGATAATGCCTGAAATCGCGTGAGGCCCGCGGTGACCAGCCGATCGAGATTGTCGTGCAGCGAGAAGCCGGGAACGATTCCGGGGATCGTGGGCGCATCCGTGCCCGAGACGATCGGAATCCCTGAGACCTCAAGAGCCTTTGCGAGTCGGGCAACGAACTGGGTCCGAGGACCCAGACTGCCGCTTCGTGTTCCATAGTCTTCCCGGAGCCAATCGAGCCGCCAGTTGAAAGGCACATATTTGGCGCCGGCCCTGGCGAGGTAGTCGTTAATCGCCTGTGGACGGCCCCATTGTTCGGCGATCGTCTCGAACGTGACCAGATCGGCGACGACGAAGGCGTGATTGCGCCTGAGCAGGCCGACAGCTTTCGTGATCATTGTTTCGGGAGGGGCTGCGAGCGGGTCCGTGTCTGGAGCCCGGAAAACGCCGTACATGATCTCTTCAAGATGAGCGACGAGGAAGTCGCCTCCTTGCACCTCCCGTTCAAGCGGCACGGTCTCAAGATGATGCCCGGCAAGTCCGAGACCCAGTTTCCTCGCTTCGTCAGTGGCTGCTGCGAAGGCGGCCGGCGACAGGTTGTTGTAGATCTTGATGAATTTATAGCCGTTCGTCTTGGCCAGCCGAACGGCGCAGCGCGCTTCCTCCGGGGTCCTCACGACAAGCTGTCCATACTGAGGCGTTCCGTCGATCCGGAGCGCAACGTAGACATGAGGTCCCGGGCGCTCGCCGCGATTGAGCAGCGGCACCTGCTGGTCCATGAAGTCGCTGCTAGCGCCGCCCAGATTGAGGACGGTGGTGACCCCGTTCGCAAGATAGACCTTCATATCCTCGCGGGTGTCGGAGTGGGTGTGCATGTCGGCGAGGCCAGGCGAGAGATACCTCTTTTGTCCGTCGATTACTCGAGCGCGATTGGGCACGGCGACGTCACGGCCGATTGCGACCACGACGCCCCTCTCGACGAGCACCGTCTGATCAGCGAGCGCGCGTTCCCGGTCCATCGGCACCACGTTCACATGGACGAACGCTGTAACCTCAGGCTCAGCCGCCCCGCAGAGCGATGAAAGGGCCAGCCCTATGAGGAGGGCGCTCGCCCGGGCGATCATGCATGAGAGGTTTGTCGACATTGAAGATGCGCTACATTTGTAGCGTGTCTGCGTCAAGAACAGCTGATCCCGGATATTTAGAGCTAAGGCAGGAATGGGTCGGAAACTGACTAAGCAGATAGCGTCACATTTGGGTGGAAAGCTGACACTAGCTACGATAGCCTCGGCACGTGCAAGGGGCCTCTCTCGGGAAATACGGGCGACTGGTAGTTGCGGCATTGCTCGCGGTTCAGTTGTCCTTGCTCTGGCTCAGCTTTGGCCCACTCACCGAGCGTCCGTTTTCTGCACCGGCCCGAATTCAAGCGCGATTGCTGGAGTATTCGGCGGCCTCCACCTCCTTTTCCTCGGGCTTGCCATTCTCGGCGTCGTTTCGCTCCGCTTCGCACGGCTTCGACTGCTTTATGCGGTGCTGCTCCTGCTTGGCGTCACGGCGCTCCCACTTCAGGCGAAGCTCGTTTCGGATGGGCAGCTTCGCTGTGACGGCCCTTGAGGTAGTGGCGGCAATGGGTGGGAAGCTGCCACTACCCGAGCGACAGCATGACCCCATGGGCGTTGAGCCATTCCACGACCACCGGTCCAATTAGGAAGACTATTATCGGCATCGCCAGAACGCCAGCCGCCAAGCCCCACCGATAAACACGCTTTGGGTCATCCTCGTCCCAAGTTGCGGAGGCACCCAAGAAACCCCTGCGCACAACAACATTCTTCTTGGGCAAGATTATCGCCCCAACGAACACAAGCGGGATGGACGTCGCTAATAGCAGGGCGCAACTCGTCGCTTCAAACGCGGTAAAATAGCTCACGCGACCATGCTCGTTATGGGCATACACATATCCGTGAACTGCGTCCGGCGTCATTGGCGTCGCGAGCATCCACAATTCAGCTAGGATGGCGAAGCAAAGGAACGCGAGACCGCCGTAAGCGACAAGGAAGCCGCCCAGCCAATTCCTGATCTTGTTCCTGCTTAAGGATAGCATCGTTCGGTCGAAGCTACCGCCGTATCCTCGGTGTCCGCAATGGAAGGAATGGGTCGAAAGCCGCCAGAGTCCGGAACGGGTCGGAAACAGACCTAAGCCACTAATGTCGCAAATGGGTGGAAAACGAACCTTCACCGCACCCGCCAATCGTCAATTTGTGGACGATCGATGAGCCACTCTCTCAGCCAATCCGTAATCAGTGCCTTCGGCAGAAGAGACAGCCATGGTCCGTCCCCTGCTTCTGCGCGGGGAGGAGCGTCAGCGCGGCGATAACCAAAGCCGTGGTTCGCTCCAGGCACTTGGATCACCAGCGCCTTAGAGTTGTCAGCCAGAGCCGCCGTTGCTGCACTCGCCTGAGAACCGACTATTTCGTCCCGAGCACCAAACACGGCGAGCACAGGGATTTGAAGATGCGCTAGCGCCGTTGCGGGGGCCACCTGGTACATTGAGAGTAGCTGCGCAGTGTCGAGAATCTCTGGTCGCTCCCTCGGCATCGGCTGCGCTAAAGCCTGCCGCCTCGAACTTTGCGACCACAGCGGCCCGCGCTTTGGCAATCTTGGGAGCCGGCGCCCCTCGACTCCGATCCTCCATCCAGCTTTGTGTAGCGTTGACCAGCTGATTCGCGCTCGCAGGTGAGTGGCCGCCCTCGATGAGCTGCGCCCGCATCCCATCAAGGAACATGGCTCCGCGCGTTCCGACGGGTCCGGCCACAAACACGATGGCCGCAATACGGCCGTCGCGATCGGCGACCTCGGGCAAGGCCGCAGCGCCTTGACTGTGACCAAGCAGGGCTATCCGGGCTCGATCAATGTCCGGCCGCTTCCGCAACCAAGAGATGGTTGCCGGGAGATCGGCCTCCATGTCTTGCATTGTGTCAGTGAAGATGCCGGTCGACTGGCCCACGCCTCGCTTGTCGAACTCGATCGTCGCGATGCCTGCGTCATTGAGCCGGTGTTCCAGCGGCACATACCCGCCGCGTTTGCTCCGACCCGAACCGGACTGAATGATGAGTATTGGATGGGGACCCTTGCCAGCCGGAAGACGGAGCGTCGCCGCAAGTACGACTCCAGGTGCAGAAGGGATCCGAACATCGACGAGAGCTGAAGGAGCTGCTTGGCTCGTCTGCTCCGCGGTTGCTTGCGTCACCGGAATCAGTGCGACCGCAAAAGCGCTAGCCGCGAGCAGCACCGTTCTCAAGCCCACAGGCACCTCCGCACCATCTGGCCGCAATTAGCGCAACGCTCGCTCATTCGCTCTACGGCTTGTCCTTCAAGAGAGCGCCTCCGACCAAACGGTTACGGCTGGTCTTTCATGTCCGCAACGGGTGGAAAGCTGACATCGGGGGAACGCGGGTAGTGATGGCTCATTGTGTTCTCCGATGGAGGCGAATGAAGGCTTACGCTCACCGGAGCGTCAGGCGGTAGAAGGCCTGCCCTGAACGGTTCGTCCCGAGCGCTGTCGCCGCTGGGCTACCTTCTTCAAGTGGCGCTCGATTGTGCGGGCTCGCGGGAACAGCCGCCCATCCATCTCATCGAAATTATCGTCGGATGCGTAGAACATGAAGCCGCCGGGAACGCGGACGGCAATGCCGACCGTGCGGCGGTCGTATTCCACTGTAAAACGCTGCATAGTCACAGGACTCTACTCCCGGCGAACAGCGGCGCGCATCCGTGTAGGGGGGCTGGGCCGTTGCTCGCCTATGAATGAGGAAGATGCGCTCGCTTCAAAGCGATGCGCGACCCATTGGAGGGGCCCTAAGCGCGCTCCGGTCCGGAAACGGACGGGGCGCTCAGGGCGCTAGAGTCGTGCCGTGCTGCTACCCGGATGTAGCTCTGGCCGACTGAACTGAGAGTGCCCAGTCATAACTTCAATATGGACCCCTCACGAGTGTAATCAAGAGCGACACATCAACTCGGCGGCGCTGTCAGTTGTGCGAGGAATGCGGTGCCAGGGCGGCAGGAGGATCGCTCGCGGGGAACGTGCCCCTGAGCGCATCATCAAGCGATTGTTCCCGCCGTTTTACCCTTTCGACGTCAATCTGCGGATCCGCGGTGCGTGAAACGTTCTGCTTTTTGGGGTTCATGACTTCCTGCCATCCGTGGCAATGAGCTTGCGGCGCCCGTATACCGCACGGAGCTGTGGGAGTCCGAATGGATCGCATGCCCGCCCTGTTCGTCGGTCACGGAAACCCGATGAATGCACTCGAGATAAATGGTTACACCGAGGCTTGGCGTGCGTTCGGTCGTCATCTCCCCCGACCGCGTGCACTTCTTGTCATCTCGGCACATTGGTATTTCGGAGCGACCGCCGTCACGGCGATGCCGGAGCCTAGGACGATTCACGACTTTTACGGCTTCGCCAAGGAACTGTTCGAATTCGAGTACCCCGCGCGGGGTGATCCTGACTTGGCCAGAGAAGTTGCTGAAGTGGTGAAGCCGCTCTGGATAGGTTTGGATCAAGACCAGTGGGGACTGGACCACGGCACCTGGTCAGTTCTGGCTCACGTCTACCCCGAAGCGGATGTGCCGGTCGTGCAGCTTTCGATCAATGCACTGCGCCCACTGGACTACCACTTCGATCTGGCCACGCGCTTGGCAACGCTGCGCGATCGGGGTGTGATGATCCTTGCGAGCGGTAACGTGGTCCATAATCTCGGTCATGTTCAATGGGACCACCCTGATGCCGCATTCGATTGGGCCGAGCGGTTCGACGACGCGGTGGTCGAAAAGCTTGCTCGCGATCCTGGCGACATCTTGAGCTTGGTCGAACATCCGGACTTTCAGCTGGCGGTGCCAACTCCGGATCACTTCATCCCGCTGCTCTACCTCGCGGGATTGGCTAGCGCCGAAGGAGTGCCTGCCGAGATCCTCGTCCGCGGTTACTCGATGGGGTCGATTTCAATGACATGTTACGGACTGGGGGCCAGGGGTATTCTGCTTCAGGAGCCGAAGTGCGCGGCGTGCCTTCCCGAAGGCGTCCCTCCAGACCAGACCAACATGTGAAGCGCGCCGCGAATACAAGGCCGACCGAAGTTTGAATATCGGTTTTGCACCACCATATCAGAGCTATGGTTCGAAGATCACAAGTGCACCCCGGCAGCAGCACGGCACGCCTCCCGGCCTAAGGCCGGGGATGATCCACGCGAGCCGCGCCCGGCTTAGGCAGAAATCACTTCAAGCAAGGCAAGGCTGACGTGTCGCAGCCGCCGCCCTTGCTCTCAATTCGGCTCGCTCCCCTTCAATCAGGACGAGCACAATGTTTAAGAGTTTCGGTGCAAAAGCACTTTCATTCGAACAGCCGCACTCGGCGGCTCCGACGCCGCTCGACGACGCCCGCGAGCTCATCAGACGGTATCCGAATCTGAGCGAGATCGAGCTGGCACGGCTTATCAATCAGTATCGCGACTTGTCCGCGCTCGATATGGCGCTGATGCTTTCTGAGGAAAGCTTGGCACCCAAGCTGGATCGATTCTCCGCTGATTATCGATCGAAAATCAGGACGCCCTTTCGCCAATATGCGGCCCTCGTCGGTTATGCCGTACTGGGAATCGCCGTGGTCGCGTGGGCAATTGCGTTGTCCTCGTAAATGAGTGGGTTGCCAGTCGTTAGATGCGATGCATCTCATTGGCTTGATGTCCACACGGGGTCGAGGCAGACCTAAGCAGCTAACGGCAGGAATTGGTCGAAGTCGGACGGCAGGTTTGGGTGGAAAGCGGACACTAGCCGTGCGAAGATTATGAGTGATGCGGGCCTATGTCCTTACCAGCGGGCTGATCTTTCTAGTGCTTGCGCTAGCTCACGCCGCTCGGTTCGTCGCGGAAGGGTCGGGACCACTCCACAATCCACTTTTCGTCGCCAGTTCGCTGCTCGGCTTGGGCATGGCGCTATGGGCCGCAGTTATATTCAGATCGGCAGGCCGTTGACGGCGGCTTTGGGTGAAAGCTGACATCCTCTTAGAGGGGGAGTTGTCGTCTGCGTAGCCATCGGGCGGAAAGGTAAATGCACAAGCTCGTCAGCGCCCCCCAAGCTGCCAATGGGAAGGTCAGGTCTCTTCCAAGGGTGAGCCAATGAAGCCCGAATTCCAACGACATCCGCCGTCGTCTCTTCGCCATCGCATCACCTCATCTCACTAGGTTAAGTGTTGCGTCGACCTCCTGAGACCACCACCGAATGCGGACGTGTACAGTCTCATTGGAGCTGATCGAATTGGTGATGCTATGACCGTTCGCGAACTGGCTTCTATGCCTCCGAACCAAAAACCGAACATCGCTGAAGAATTGACGACCTGGCCGCATTAGCAGCGACCCCCAGCCAATTGTGCTCTTTTCCGGAAGCGCGCCCGCTTTTCTGCTACTGGTTCATGTGGCAACTGCAGGGATGGAAATGGAAGAAACAGGGACTCCGAGGATGTAGAGCAACTACTCGCTGCTCCGGGTCTTGCCGATGCTCTCGAAAGCGACCGGTTCAAGCAGTTTCTCGATCACGTCCCGGTGGCGATCGCCGTGTCCGAAGTTGGCCCATCCGAGGCGATCACTTACTGCAATTTAGAATTCGAACGCCTGACCGGGCAGCCTGCAGCGAAGATCCAGGGCAATGACTGGAAAGTCCTGCCCGGGGTGGCGTCGCCGCGCGGCGACGATACTCCGTTGGGGGAGGCCGTTCAAAACGACGAGGAATACATTGGGACCTTCACCATCGATCGCGATGGCGACCGCATCGATGTCGATGCCTGGTCGAACACGATCGAGAGCGACGCGGGCGTGCCGATGTTCCGCCTCGTGGCGTTGGCGAGCATCGGGCAGCGGGACCGATCCGCAGACGAACAATATCATCAGCTTTTGCGGGACAAGGACGTCCTTCTTCGCGAGTTGCAGCATCGCGTGAAGAACAATCTCCAAATGATAACGGCGCTGATTCGGATGGAGGCGCGCAATGTGCCTGACGACGAAACCGGTGAGCGTTTCGATCGCCTAGCCGGCAGAATCCAGGCTCTCGCGCTGCTCTACGATCTCTTGTCTGGCGAAGATGCAGACGATGGCATCGATCTTGGCGTCTATCTAAGCCAAGTCGCCTCGTCGGTCATGCAAGCGCATGCGCAGGAGGGCATCCGCCTGAACCTAGAGGTTGATACCTGGCCGGTTTCGATCAATGTCGCCATGCCGACCGGCCTCGTTGTCAACGAGCTTATGACAAACGCACTCAAGCACGCCTTCGTCGGGCGCGACGGCGGCACAATCACCGTCTCAAGTTTGGTCAGTGATACCGGCTGCCGCGTCCTCATTGCCGATGATGGCGTTGGCCTCCCCCAAGGCAAAACCTGGCCTGAATCGGGCAAGCTCGGCGCTGTGATCGCTCAATCGCTAAGGCAGAATGCCAAGGCTGAACTGGACGTCCATTCCGCGCCAAACGAGGGAGTACGTGTAACCATCTTTTTCGCTCGCGAAGCCGCCGAGCCAGACCCATCTGGTCTTTCAACCGGCGCGAACCCATAGCGTTACAAGTCAAGGCAATTGTCAGCTTTGGGTCGAAAGCGGACGGCAGGTTTGGGTGGAAAGGACGTACGACTGATCAGCCGAGTATTGCCTTCGTGGCGGTAGATATGACACGCCTAACGGAGTGAAGGCTGCCGCTACTTCCGTGCACACCTGGCTTTCCGGGCAGCATACCGCGCATCTCGTGCCGCCTTCATTTCTTCCGCACTTGAGGGTTTCAGTCTGGCGGCCTTCAGAGCAGCAGCAGCCTCCGCAGTGGCAAGCTCGGCCGCTTTGCTGGCGGCCTTTTTCGATTTCGCGGCTGCCCTTTCCTGAGCCCTCGCAGTCCGCTCCAGCTGCAGAGCTCGCTCGCGCGCTTCACCTTCTTGCCGCCGTCGTGCCATCAGCGCTTCGTCCGCCGGAGGCATCGCTTGGAGTTGATCCAGGGCCTTCTGCTTGGCTTTCCTGGCAGACGCGACACGGTCCTGAAAAGAGGGGTCTTTGAACGAAGCCAAGGGCTATTCCTTTAAGATGGTGTGTGAACGACTTCGGCTGGCAGATGGTCTGCTGCGAAGATATCGCCTGCGGGCTCCGCCCGAAGAACGGGTGCACACGCACTATTGTTGGCGGTTCCCCGCGGGAGGGGCACCAGCGGCCGTGGCGGCAGATGCGCCGCGACGACGCTATTCACCAGAGCGGTGAGGTCGGACGATGCTTTTCTCGTACCTGCTCGGATGTGATAATTTTTGATTTGGCTTTGCGCCTGACGATGTCCGCGCCGCTTGAGCTGCAACAGACCAACCGGGTTCCACCGCCGGGCAAACTCTCAATAGCCGACACGGCGACTTTCTCCGAGGTGCAAAGCGCGAGAACTTCTTGTTCGCTCATGGCGAGCTGCATTGCCCTGCTCATCAGCTCGTCCGGCCTTCGGCCGCTTTCCGAGCAGCATCTTCGATCCGATAGTTTTGGGTCCTTCGAACACGATCCGCCATGTCGTCCCATGCGGAGGCCGCGCTCAGGCAACGGGCGCGAACATTAGCGAGCTTGGTGCCGTCGGCTTCGGCACGGCACTGGGCCGCGCGCTCGGCGTAAAAGTCTAATGTCGACATTGGAGGCATCCTTTCCGAGAGAACAACCCGCCCCGCATGTGCTGCGAGGCGGGATACGCTCGATTAGGCCGCCTGCAGGTTCACAGCGCTTGTGCGACCGCGACGATCATTCTCCAGGTCGTAAGTAACCCGCTGCTCGCGATCTAGCGTGCGCATGCCAGCAGCTTCGACGGCGCTGATATGCACGAAAGCGTCGGTGCTTCCGTCCTCAGGCTGGATGAAACCATAGCCTTTGTCGGCGTTGAAGAACTTTACCGTTCCAGTGATCATTTTGATGTTTCCTTCTGTGGCGGACCGCCAATCGGCCCTCCGATGCTAGTTGAGGCGAGCGAGAAGGAAGAAGGAGCCGCAAAGCGCCGAAGACCGTCCATTTGCGACTAGTAGCAATTGTTAGATAGCTTCGGACAAGCGCATTTACAATCTCCCCCATCGCGTCCTGAGCGGCTGAAGGTGACGTTCCACCTTGTCGCCCGATGTCAGCTTTGGGTGATGGGGTCGTCTACCCGGTCACGATGAGCTGGGGCCGGCCGGCAGCCGCTTTGACTCCACATCCACGGCTCGGAACGCCCTCGACAGCCCGTGATAAATCCGCTCGCGGCTGATTAGCGAGCTCGTCGCGTCGGCGATGAGCGCTGTCGCGAAGAGCGGTAGGATCATGCTTCGACTGGCGGTGGTTTCCATCAGGATGATCACAGCAGTGAGCGGTGCGCGAACCACGCCGACGAAGTAAGCCGCCATTCCGAGCAGGGCGATTGCGGAAGTGGAGGAGCCTGGGAACAGCCCCGCCATGGCATTTCCAACGCCGGCGCCCACGGCGAGCGAAGGCGAAAAGATTCCTCCTGGAGTACCGCTCATGGTGGTGAAGATCGAGGAGACGAACTTCAGAGGGCCGAACCAAGCCGTGACGTGCCCGCCTTCGATGAGCACCCTTGCCGGCACATATCCCGTGCCCCAAGTCGCGCCGCCTGACAGTATGCCTGTAACAGCGACGACGAGGCCACAGCCGACGGCAAAGAGCACCGGCCGGCTCTTCAAGCGCCACGCCCAGCCGCTTTTCGCATTGCTGATGTGCAATACCGCGCGCGAAAACGAACCGCCTGCTATGCCGCCGACGATTCCCACTGCGGGCGCCAGAACGACCGTTTGGCGAAGATCGATCGAGCTACGCAGCACCCCAAAATAGACATAGTCCCCAGCGAAACTGATCATAGCTAGGCCGGAAATCATCACCGCGGCCATCACCAGCAGGGCAACACGCTGTTCGTAAGCTGCCGCCAGCTCCTCGATCGCAAAAGCGACCCCCGCCAGCGGAGTGTTGAAAGCGGCCGCGACCCCCGCCGCGCCGCCTGCAATCAGAACGCCGGCGGTGATCGGAATGCGAAGAAACCGATGCACCGAGACCATCACTGCAGCACTTACCTGCACCGTAGGGCCTTCGCGGCCAACGGATGCCCCGCCAAGAAGCATCAACAGCGTCAGGAATAGCTTCGAAATGGCGATCTTGAGGTTGGCCAGACGGGTTGCTCCCGCGCTTTCCGGCCTTTCCGCCGCGGCGATGATCTGAGGGATGCCGGACCCGCGCGCCTCGCGCGCCCAGCGATCAGTTACAAATGCGACTGTCCCGAATATTGCCGGTGTTAGAACTAACGGCGCCCAGGGAGCGCCTGCGCTAATCCGCGTGAAAATCAGCTGCGCTTCGTCCGCGGAGCGGGCAAAGGCGAGGGCGAAGAGGGCCAGCAGAACGGCGCCCACGGCCGTGGCCACCCGACGCTGAGCGACGGCGACGGGTGTGCGTAGCTTCCGGTGAACATACCAGCGCCACAGCGTCGCCGTAGTCCGCACGAGTTTACGAGCAGCCATGCAAGAAGCTTAGAATAGAGCGCTGATATTCATGTGTTCATGCCCTTGCCGCAGACGCGCAGCCGCGCAAGGTCGCACATCAGTTCGGACCATTTTTGGACGAAGTCGTCAGATCAGCCAGGTAAACGCACGGCGCAGAAAGGCCTCGCCACCTGACCTCACGACCTGACCATGGGCCACGACGACATGCTCGGGACGCTCTTTGATCAACGCGCGAACCTTGGGGCGGGCGCTTGCGCGGTGGCGAAAGCTGATCCTGTAGTCGATCGGCGGATAACCCCACCCCTCGACCATTTTCGAGAGCCTGGCGACCGGCCGCATCCACCATGGCCAGTGGCTCTTGAGGAAATCCTCGCTGAACGTCTGCGATAAATCGGCAATGATCGCTGTGCGCGAGGCGCGGTGAAAGAAGATCAGCTCATCCAGGAAGGGCGAATTGGTGAAATAGAATTGGTCTATCTGACCTTCCCAATCTTCCTGTGCGCGGTCGGCGAGCGTCCCGGCAAAATGGAGATCGCTGCATTTGGCGATTGTCGGCGCAGTGCCCCACAGTTTTGCGTCCGGAAACGCGGCCTGCCACTTGCCGAGAAACAGATGGTGAAGCTTGTTGGGGCTGACGATGTGCCGGACGGGTCCGAGCGCCCTAACCTCATTCTCAATAGACAGGGTCTTTTGGACTGGCGACCAGAGCCATAGCCCGCCGTCGGCTAGGCGCACGATCGCCATCCGCGTCGGGTAGTCGATGCCGTTGAACGAGACGATTCCGCCGTCCGCAAACCAAATGTCGGGGCCCAGCAGCTCTAGCATTACGCGTCCTTATTTCGGGCAACGTCAGCGTTCCACTCATTCGTGCCGTAAGGGCTAACTACAGCTCCCGACCCTGTCTGGACGGCGCTCCGTTAGCAAGTTCAGCCTGCTGCACTTCGCTGCTCCGTTGGGATGCGGCCATGTCTTCGACCTGTTGATGCGGCGTATCCATGTGCCGCTGGCCATGATGCCTTTTCCGCCGATCCTTGGGTCCCGACCAATTGCACGCGCTTGAAAGCGCCGGGTCGTAAATGGGTTCTCCCGGATCATCGGTCCCGCCGTTGGGCAGTTTCGCGTCAGTCAGTCTCCTGCTCTTGCCAACCTCATTCGCGCCTTTGGCGCGTTAGCTCATGCGATCGCCGGCTCGCGGTAGCGCTCGCCGCTGGTCATCAATGCCCAGGCGATCCGCCCGATCTTGTTCGCCAATGCGATCGCAGCGATGCGTGGGTGCCGGCGGCTCAACAGCTTGATCAACCACGGCTTGCGTGTGCCGAACCGCTCTGCATGGCGGATCACTGCCATGGCACCGACGAACAGCATCTTGCGAAGATAGGTGTCGCCTGCCTTGGTGATGCCGCCCAAGCGCTCCTTGCCTCCCGACGAGTTCTGCCTCGGCACTAGACCCAGCCATGCTGACAGGCTCCGCCCGTTCTTGAAGACGTGCGGGTCCGGTACGGTCGCGACGAGTGCACTCGCGACCAATGGCCCAACGCCGGGGATGTCCTGCAGCCGCCGCCCCAGCTCGGTTGCGCGGCTATGCGTGCGGATCGCTCGATCCGTCTCGAGAAGATGGGTCAGCACCAGACGGTACTGATCGACGAGCATCGCGAGGCAGGCGCGGGCTGAAGGTGGGACGCGTGGATCACTCTCATCGGCGATAACTGCGAACAGGCGATCGAGTCCGATCCTGCCGACGGGTGCAACGATCCCGAACTCGGCGAGATGGGCGCGGATCGCGTTGCCGATCTGGGTGCGTTGACGGGTCAGCACGAGCCGCGTTCGATGAAGTACCAGCACGCTCTGCTGCTCGGTCGACTTTATCCCGACGAAGCGCATTGTCGGCCGCGTCAGGGCTTCACAGATCGCTTCTGCATCCGACGCATCGTTCTTCGAGCGCTTCACGTACGGCTTCACATATTGCGGCGGCATCAGGCGCACCTGGTGCCCGAGCGCAATCAGCTCACGCGCCCAGTGGTTGGCACTGGCGCAGGTCTCCATCCCAATTAGACACCGCGGCAGCGTTGCAAAGAATGAGAGCAGCTTCGACCGGCTCAGCTTCCGACGCAGCACGACTTGCCCTTGCGCATCGATCCCGTGCACCTGGAATACAGACTTTGCGAGATCCACGCCGACAACCGCAATATCTTCCATCGTGTCCTCCTCTCCACAGTGACCAACAAAAATGCCGGTCGAGTGGAGCGCCGTCCACGACATCAATTGCGGACCTTGGCCAGCGAGCGATAGAGAACGGAAAGATCGCGAACGCATTATTCGGAGATCCAATATGAGGTGGCTTCTGTTCGCGCTGCTCGCATTGACTGCTTGCGAGCAGAAGACGAACGCAGATCAGTGCGTTGCGGCCTCGATCAAGGCTTTCGACGATCAGAATCCACAAGCGACCGAAAGCCAATACGATCAAGCTCTCGCCAAGGCTTATCTCTCGGCCTGCAAAGAGAAGGCGAACGCGGATAGTTGCGTTCAAGCTCAGATGAACGCCTTCGATGATCAAAATCCCCACGGGCCTCAAAACCAACGTGATCAAGTGCTCGCTAACGCTTATCAGCAGTGTCGCCAATAAAGTCGGACCTTACCGGACGAAGAGGCAAAATGAAGCGGACGAGATTTTTGCAACTAGTGATTCTCGGAATTTTGATAGCACTCGTCCTGATCATGAATGGCCGCTCCCGCGGACATTGAGAATGCAATTCCGGTTTCAAAGGAGCGTAGGATCCGAGCTCGGGGCTGAAATGTGACGCAAGCCGGTCTGACCCCCTTCGATGCAGCGGCCATCTTGATGGTCCTGGTGGCGACGCTCGCTTTCCTCAATCACCGTTTCATCCGTCTCCCCCAATCGGTCGCAATGACCGGCTTGAGCGCATTCGCATCGTTGATTGTGCTCGGCGTCGATCAGATCATCCCGGGAGTTGGTCTCTCGGGGTATGTGACATCGTTCGTTGATCGCATGGATTTCCAAACGACGTTGCTGAACGGAATGCTGTCGTTCTTACTGTTTGCTGGCGCGCTTCATGTGGACTGGAAGGAGATGCATCGAGGTCGATGGCCGATCCTCATTTTGAGCACGCTTGGGGTGATAATCTCGACGACAATTGTCGGGGGTGCCTTCTGGCTCGTCAGCACCGTAGTCGGCATTGCGATGCCTTTGATCTGGTGTCTGGTATTTGGCGCGCTGATAAGTCCGACTGATCCAGTCGCCGTCATGGGGGTGCTAAAGCGAACCAAATGTTCGCCAACCCTGCAAGCAACCGTGGCAGGAGAAAGCCTCTTCAACGACGGCGTTGGAGTTGTCGTCTTCACGATCGTGTTGGCAGCAGCGATCAACGGGCAGTCCTTGTCGCTCGCCGTCGCTGCGCAGCACTTCCTGTTTCAAGCCGTCGGCGGGATCGTCGCCGGCCTGGCGGTCGGTTACGTCGGTTTCGCGGCGATGCGCTCGATCGACGAATATAATGTCGAGTTGATGATCACTCTCGCGATCGTGATGGGCGGCTACGCGCTCGCGCAATGGATCAATGTGAGTGGTCCCGTCGCCATGGCCGTTGCCGGCTTGCTTATCGGCAATGCTGGCGTCGCTCACGCCATGGATGAGACTACCCGAGACCACGTTTTGAAGTTCTGGGCGCTCGTCGACGAACTGCTCAACGCAGTTCTGTTCCTGCTGATTGGGCTCGAGATCGTTGCGGTCTCGCCGAACCCCTCCGTTCTGCTTCTTGCGGCGGCCAGCATTCCCATCGTGCTCCTTGCTCGCGTCGTATCAGTCGTGCCTCCCCTTTACGCGATGCGTTCGATCATTCCTGTCGGCGGCCCATCGATGGCCGCACTGCTTTGGGGCGGCCTTCGGGGAGGGATTTCGGTGGCGATGGCGCTATCGTTGGCCGCCGGCCCAGAGCGACCGATCATTCTAACAGCTACGTACGTGGTCGTGCTGTTTTCAGTGCTCATCCAAGGAGCGACCGTTTCACCAATCATGCTTCGTGCCAGTCGCACCCAAGGCTGCTCATAGCCGAAGCGGCTCGCCAGTAGAAATGCGTCACTACCGCGGAGCCGCTCCCCCCTGTTGCGGTCGGCCCATGTGAGGAGTGTGTCGAACTCCTAGGAGAACTTGACCAATTCAATTAAAGAGTCTGCCGCCATTAATCCGGTCGCGGGGCATGATCAGCGTGGCGCACTATACCATCAACGCGACAAACCCGAATGGCCGCCCGTTTGCCATGATAGGGATCATGCCGCTCGAAAGGGCGGTCGCAAAAGGCGCCGAACTCCGAAGCGCGGGCTTCAAGAATATAACCCTGATTAGCGCGGTCACTTTGATCGAATCCGAGCTAGACAACTTCTTACCGGATGCGCCCAATCCCGGGTGTCAAAGTGAGTGAGTAGTCGCCGCGCAACTTTTCCAACGACGCCGTGCTTTTAGCTATCGATGTCCAATGACAGGAATGGGTGGAAAGCGGATCGTAGGTTGATCTCTGTGGCAGCGAACCCTCGGAAGCGGCTACTTCACCCTTACGATCACGCCTTCAGCAAGCTCGGCCCACGTCCCACCATCAACCGCGACTTCGGCGCGATAAGTGTATCTGTTTTGTGAGACATGCGTCTCGCTGTAACGGAACTTGGCAGGCTTCCCTCCCGCATCGCTGTCAACGATGAACATGAGCGTGCGTCCGACAAGGGATCCACCACGGTCGTACTCGGCCTCGCCGCGGCTGCTAACCGAATATTCCGTGTACGCCTTGCTGCTGTCGTCATAGGCAAGGACGTTTAGGAATTGTCTCTTTCCCGAGGGGCCCTGCTCCTCACCATGGCAAATGACCTGGTACCCGCCCGCGAACCAATTGCAGGTCTGACGGCTCGCCAACTTGCCCGCTGAGCCCAATGGGCCACGCTTCGTTTCTCCGTGCCCCTCCCAGGTGCCGACATAATAGCCGAGCTTCTCAACCTCCGTGCTTCGCCTCCGCGACTGCGGCTGAGGCTGAGCGACAGCAAGCGAGGGTACTGCAAGCAATGCAGCCACGAGGGAGGTCGTTGTTCGCATCGAAAGCTGTTCCTCGGCCCGGCAGAGCGCATCGATTAAGACTGCAGTATGCGCTGGTGTATTGCTATGTCAACACACCAGAGGTAGCCGCGGTAATGTCCGCTTTGGGTCGAAAGATACGGTAATGGGCCGCGCCTTCAGGACATCTGGAGGAGTGGCTGTCCCCCGATCATGATGGAGTGACGGGGTTTCAGGTGAGGTGCCTCGACGCCCCGCTAGCCTGATGGAGGACAGCCGTGGAGCA
This sequence comes from uncultured Alphaproteobacteria bacterium, assembly GCA_963831485.1. Taxonomy (GTDB): domain Bacteria; phylum Pseudomonadota; class Alphaproteobacteria; order Sphingomonadales; family Sphingomonadaceae; genus Sphingomicrobium. Next base: position 250,862 of record CAWHQE010000019.1, on the reverse strand, counting down.
TTATGCCGGATTGGACGTCTCTTTAGAACTGAGCAGCGTGTGCATCGTCGACGCGCGGGGCACGATCATCCGTGAGACCAGGTGCCGAGCGAACCGGAGGATCTGGTTCGCTGTTTTGAAGCGCTCGAGCATCCGGTCACTCGGATCGCGCTCGAGGCGGGTCCCTTGTCGCAGTGGCTCCATGCCGGACTGGTCGCCGCCGGGTTCGAGGCGGTGCTGCTGGAGACCCGCCACGTGAAGGCGGCCTTGTCGGCGATGACGGTGAAGACCGACCGCCGCGATGCACGCGGGATCGCCCAGCTGCTCCGGCTTGGCTGGTATCGCTCGGTCCACGCCAAGTCCGTGAGTGCGCAGGAGGTGCGAGCGCTGCTGACCGCTCGTAAACTGATCCAGGCCAAGCTGCTCGACGTCGAGTGCGGGATGCGAGGGGTGCTGCGCGGGTTCGGCTTGAGGGTCGGTGCGATCAGCCGCGGCCGGTTCGAGGCACGCATCCTCGAACTGGTCGATGGCAACGCGATCCTCGAGACCGTCATCGGCTCGATGCTTGCGGCGAGGGCTGCACTGGAGAGTGAGTTCAAGCGCCTTCACCGCGAACTGCTGGCGATCGTTCGTGCAGATCCGGTCTGCCGCCAGCTGATGAGCGTTCCTGGCGTCGGCGCGATCGTTGCGATCACCTTCAAGAGCGGCGTCGATGATCCGACGCGGTTCAAGCGCTCGCGCGATGTTGGTCCGCACTTTGGTCTTACACCGAGGAAGTACGCACTGATCACCGACTGGCTGTCGCGGTTCGGGCTGTCCGCGGCTGCGGCGCGATACCGTCGATGACCGCCATTGCGCCTCAGCTCGCGGCTGATGGTCGATGGTGCGCGATGCAGCTGCGCCGCGATCGATCGCAGCGACACGCCGGCGGCAATCCCGCGCGAGATCTCCTCGCGATCGGAAAGGCTGAGCACTCGCCGCGATCGTCGCCGCGGGATGGGTCGAATGCCGCCATGCGGCCTCAGGTGCGCAAAGATCGACGACGATGTCCTGTCGAACACCCGGCCGATGAGCTTCAGTCCTTCACCCCTCTGCCAGCGATCCCAAACCTCAGCACTCTCCGTCGCACTGAACATCCGCCGTCGTCTCTTCGCCATCGCATCACCTCACCCGTCACCTGGTAAAGTGTTGCGTCGACCTCCTGAGAGCACCGTCGAAGGCTGACGTTAGGGCTGCTGCTTGCCTGCTTGACGCATCCGAGACATTCTCAGGAGCGTGGCTGAACGGTGGTGGCAGTCCAAGGACTTCAGAGACGTTGCATTCGCGCCGGTCTCCGATCCTCTACAGGATCCGGACTATACGGTTGTCTCCGAACTCGCTTTTCGACCGAAAATCCTCGGCGCTCTCGCACTGGTCGCGTCCTTAACCGATGGTGGATTCTGTCCCGACCCGGCTTCTAGCCTATCTTTGCGGCCCTCCCTTCATTGCCCCTATACGGTCGTGTATGGGAGCCGAAGTTAACCGCGGAGTTTACCAACCGGCGATGTCAGAGGTTTTTGTTTCGTACGCGCGGTCGACCGAGCAGCAGGCGCACCAGATCGCCGATGCACTGCGGGCGCGGGGGTACGATGTTTGGCGCGACGATCAACTTCCAGCCCATAGGTCGTATGGCGAGGTCATCGAGGAGAGGCTTAAGGCTGCGAAGGCTGTCGTCGTCGTTTGGTCTCTGGAGGCGATCGGTTCACAATGGGTGCGGGCCGAAGCGGACAGAGCCCGCGAAGTCAGGGACGCTGGTGCAATTGACGGTTGACGGATCGCTACCGCCAATTCCGTTCAATCAGATCCAATGCGCTGACTTACGCGAATGGCACGGCGAAACCGACGCGCCTGGCTGGCAAAAGGTCGAGGCGAGCATTGCTTCGCTGACTGGCGGCCCGGCCGCTACGGCGGCGGCGGCACTCACGAAGGAATCTGCCCCACAGAAGGTCGCAATTTGCGTTCTGCCATTCGAAAACATGAGCGGCGACCCGGAACAGGAATATTTCAGCGACGGCATCAGCGAAGACATCATTACGGATCTGTCAAAAATCTCGGCACTCTCGGTCGTGGCCCGCAACACGGCTTTCCGGTTCAAGGGCAAGGAAATCGACGTGAAGGCCGTCGCTACCGAACTCGGCGTCACGCACGTCCTGGAAGGTAGCGTTCGCAAGGCTGGCACCCGAGTTCGAATAACGGCCCAGCTGATCGATGGTAGAGCCGGTGATCATGTGTGGGCCGAGCGCTATGACCGTGAACTTACCGACATATTCGACATTCAGGACGAAATCTCGAAGGCTATCGCGGCTGCGCTCAAGCTGCGCCTGTTGCCGAAGGAAAAGAAGGCGATCGAGCAGCGCGGAACTAACAGTGCGGATGCGTACAACCTCTATTTGATGGCCCGCCAACATTGGATCACGGGCAACATCGGCGATAGTCGCAGGGATGAAGTCTCGGTGCGCATTTGCCGCCAGGCAATCGCCATCGATCCAGATTATGCGAAAGCGTGGGCGTTGATGGCGCTGGCCCAGGCTGAGCTTCGCTTCCGGCATGGCAGGGACGTCGATCCGCTCCCGGCCGCCGAGCGCGCCCTGGACCTCGATTCCGATCTCGCGGAGGCGCATTGCATAAAGGCGCGCTATCTCCAGGAGGAAGGCCGAGACGAAGAGGCCAGCCAGCTGGTCGACACCGCGCTTCGACTCGATCCAGACTCTTTTTGAGGCGAACAAGGAGGCAGGTCGACTGAGGTTTCGTCAGGGAAACATCAAGGAGGCACTCGCTCACTTCTTGAAGGCGGCATCCCTGATGGACGACGATTACCATGATACCGGAATGATGATCACCTGCTATCAAGCGCTCGGCGACCCGGAAGGAGTTCGCCGCGCCGCCGAGATGACAAAGGAGCGCGCCGAGAAGGCCGTCGCGCAGGATGCAAGTAACGGCGCCGCACTCGGCTATGGAGCTGTCAGCTTGGCGGTGCTTGGCGATCCAGTGCGAGCGCGCGAATGGATCGATCGGGCGCTGATGATCGATCCAGAGAACAACACAATGCGTTACAATCTCGCCTGTTCGCTAGCGACTTACCTGAAGGATACAAACGCTGCGCTTGAGCTGCTCGGACCATATTTTGAGCGCGTCAGCGTGTCAGAGCTCAAGCACTGCGCGGCGGACCCGGATATGGATCCTCTTCGTGGGGATCTTCGGTTTCAACAGATGGCCGCTGCGGCGAGTGCCCGCCTTGCATCTGGAGTGGCTCAGGCATGCGTGCCAACCCCCAGCGATTAGCGCCTAGTTCGCGCTCCAAGTTAGGCTCGCCGGAATAAATGCTGTTTCTACGTTCCTCGTTGTCAGCGGTGCGATTCGCCGGTGCCTCAACACCGCCTTCAAACTCTTGCTCAGAGAACCAGCCAACGTCAGCTTTGGGCAGTGGATAGGCGACATTTTGCTCTGTGGTTGCTTCGCAGCGCGAAGTACCCGTCAGTCACCGCAGCCGCCCGGACCCAGCGCAGCTATCGACAAGTTGTCGCACCGTGCCCTATCTTCCCGTGTCGACCGGGGGCGGCCGAATGGCGACCAATCCATCGGATCTCTACATAGTCATTGCGCAGATGTCGGTTGCGTTTGCCGGGTTCGGGAGCCTCGCCAGCCGTTTGGGCAAACTGTCAGGCGGCGATGACGCCAAGGTCGATGCGACGCGGCTGGGCCTAATGTTGTCCGCGAGCCTCTCGGCAACTTTGCTCGGACTCTTGCCCGCGACATTCGCCAGCTTTTCTTTGGATGAGCAACTCTCAGTGCGCATGTCCGCCGTCGCCGGGCTTGTAGCCATGCTTGGCTACGCGCCGATTAACATCAGACGCGCCCGCAAAATCCGTCATGTCCAAGGGTTCAGCAAGGGCGGCACACTTGCCAGCTCCGCCTGTTCGCTGGTGTCCTTCACCGCCTTCTCTCTGTGTGCGCTCGAGATACCTGCCGGGCGGACCGCCTCACTTTATCTGCTCGCGCTTATGGGATTGCTTGGTTCCTCCGTCGTCATGTTCTCGCGGCTCATCGCGTCGATGCTTCGTCCTCATAATGAGAGCGTGGAATGAAGATTTCTGGTCTTCAATGAGTGGAAAGCAAACGTTAGCAATGCGCCCCATTCCAACGCGCAACCTCCTCACTCAGGCTTTTAGTTTCTTGCTCGTCGGCGACGGCCCAACTGAAGAAGATGACGTCCTTAGTTTGACGAACTTCCGTGACTAACTGCGGGAAAGCCTCGCGCGCGATCGATTCAAAATCGAACCGGTCTTGGAAGGACTGAAATAGGGCCAGGCCCACTTTCGCTGTCTCCTCCACTTGCCTTTCCCAAGGCAGATCGTCGGAAACCTCAACGCTAAATCCCTCTCCGGCAGCCTCGCCCCAAAAGCCGGATGGAGCACTGACCTGCACGTTTCCACCCAAGCTGATGAGGTTCGCGCACCTCGCCGCTTCGATCACGGCAGGGATATCCGTTGGGTGCCAAGCTAACTCATTCCCCCTGAGATCAGCCAGCGCCACAATCTCCGCCGGAATTCCCCGGCAGTCAGTGGGTTTGGTCCGCGAGGTTCATTGTCTACGCACTAACTGACCGAGCGCCGGCGGCCCAGGCCATGCTCGCAAGCGATCCGGTGCGGCGCGCCGCTGATTGCGGGCCTCAGGGGGCTCGTTCTTACGCCCTCTGCTTTTTCGAGCCTCTGCTTGCGCATCGAGTTCCGCCACCGGTTTGGGGAGGAACCGCTGACGCGGGGAAGTGCAATGGAAGACGACATCGCGCGCGCCGCGAAGGCGAAGAAGGGAAGTCCTTTCCTTTCGACGGAGCAGGCGGCCTTCTATCTTGGACTGAGCGCGCGCAAGATGCAGGCGATGCGGGGTGAAGGAGCGGGGCCGGCCTTCCGCCGTCACAGTCGCTACGTCCGCTATCATATCGACGATCTCGACAGCTGGTCGAGGGCGTCCGGCGGTGTTCGCGCGGCATGACCGATCACGTGCGAACGTTCCTCTTGCGGGGACGGGCCGGAGCTCCCGGATTGCGGACGGCCAAGCGGCTGCTTCCAAATTCCGGGGTTCCGTCGGCGGCGGCAATGCTCGCTGTGTGCGCGCTTGCGGGACCCGCGCTTGCGCCGCCGCGCCCAAGGCTAGTCTGGAATGCGAGCGCGAGCAGTCCGATCGGCCTCTATGCCGTCGGTCCGGCCTGGGACCTGTCTCAGGGCGACATGGCCGTCGCCTGGGCTCCCTCCGGCGCCCGCCGGCTCGCTGCGGCGCGTCATTATCTTCCTTTCGACGTCCCGCTCGTGAAGCGCGTCGCGGGCGTGGCCGGCGCATGCGTCTGCGCGACAGGTTCGCTCGTGCTCGTCAATGGCCGTCCAGTTGGACTGCGCCGGGCCCTCGATCCCACCGGGCGGAAACTGCCCCGGTGGTCGGGCTGCAAGCGGCTTGGCCCCGGCGACCTGTTCCTGCTCTCCCCGAACTGGGACGCGTTCGACGGCCGCTATTTCGGAGTGACCCGGGCAAGCGAGGTCATCGGCAAGGCGAGGCTGGTCTGGCCGGGCTGACCGCCCTTCTCGCTGCCGCGGCGCTTGCGGGCCCGGTTCCGGGGCCTGCGGACCCGGTCGAGCGATGGAGCCCGGAGATCGCGCAAGCGTCGGCGCGCTTCGACCTGCCAGAAGCCTGGATCCGCCGAGTGATGCGCGCCGAAAGCGGCGGACGGATCACCATCGGCGGGCGTTCGGCGGTGAGCAGCGCCGGGGCGATCGGGCTGATGCAGCTGATGCCCGGCACCTGGGCCGAGATGCGCGCCCTGCTCGGGCTCGGGCACGATCCCCAGGATCCCCACGACAATATCCTCGCCGGAGCGGCTTATCTTCGCTCGATGTACGACCGGTTCGGTTATCCCGGGCTGTTTGCAGCCTATAATGCCGGGCCTTCGCGTTATTCCTTTTATCTCTCGGGGACCCGGCCATTGCCCGCCGAGACCCGCGCCTATGCCGAGCGCATTGCGCGCGATGGCGGTCGGCATCTTGCGGCGCGGGCTCCGGAGACGTTGTTCGTGTCCCGGTCAGCAGGCGGCGGGATCGACCCGGCTCTCTCACCGTCGTGGGGCCCGGATCCCGGCGGCCTGTTCGCGGTGCTCGGCAGCGATGCTCATTAGCTGAACCTTGGAAAGGAGAGCGGGCGGCCGTTCGGGCGAACGGTACGAAGGAGCAGTTGCGATGGCATTGGAGCGGCGGATATCGAGCCCGGAAGAGGAAGGGCGCGCCCTGGTCGAGCGCCTCGGCGGCCGGTGGGGCGGCGGCGGCGGCATGTGCCGTTGCCCGGCCCACGACGACCGGACCCCGTCGCTCAGCGTCCGCGCGGGAAAAGAGCGGCTGCTGCTCCACTGCTTCGCCGGATGCGATTCCGGAGACGTTCTTCGGGCGCTCCAATCGGCCGGCATGCTTGGGGCGGGCACCCGGCAGGCCGGCGACCCTTGCCCGAAACGAGGCGGGCGGACGCTCAAACAGGCGGCGCTCGAGCTCTGGAGCGAAGCGCGCCCGATCGCCGGAACCGCGGCGCAATCCTATCTTCGGTCGCGGGGGCTCGCAATCGGTTCAAGCGAGCTTCGCTTTCACCCCCGCACGCGGCATGGGCCGAGGCCGTTCACCGAGCTTCGGCCGGCCATGATCGCGGCGGTGCGGGATGAGCACGGGCTGGTCGCGATCCACCGGACCTTCATCGAGCCACACGGACGCGGGCTTGCCGCCATCGGCAATCCACGATGCGGGCTCGGACGGTTCGGAAGCGGCGCGGTCCGGCTCGGCGGCACCGGTCCGCGGCTTGGGCTTGCCGAAGGAATCGAGACGGCGCTGTCCGCCTCGATCCTGTTCGGGATCCCATGCTGGGCGACGCTCGGGGCCGAGCGCTTCCGGACGGTCGCGATTCCGCCGGAGGTCGAGGAGCTCGTCCTGTTCCTCGATCACGATCGCGGCGGCCAGAAGGCGGAGGCGCTGGCGCTCGGGGCGTTCGCGCGGATGCGCCGGATCGAGGCTTTCCATCCCGACCGGGTCGGGGATGACTGGAACGATGTGCTTCGCGCGATGTGCGCGCGGTGAGTCGCTTCGCCGTCCGGTCCACGCTCGCCCTCGCCAGAGGCGGGAGACCATTCCCCTCAGGAGGGGGGCGCCGCCGGCCGCCCGATCCCGACAGGTGCGTCCTCGAACGCGAACGGATTGAGAAACTGGAGTCCCCACAGGAGGATCGCGGCTTCGTGAGAGTGGAGAGGGCGGGAGGCCGGGTGGAGCGACGGGCGCTAAATTGGCTGCGCCTGCTCTCTCGAGGCGGCGATGCGGTTCGGTTCGCCGGAGTGCGAAGCCAAGGCCGAGCCTGGCAACGGCGGCGAAGCGGAGGCCTTCGCGTGCGCCGGCGGCCTCGGTTGAAGCGGCGGGCTCCGGCGTCGCTGCATCGTTCGAAGCGATTGGGGAACCCGCCTGACATCTCCCTGGCGGCTTCCTTCAGGGCGGTTCTTCCGGGGAGGGCCGCCCGCTCCTCGCCACCGGCCGGGGACGGCGGGCCGGACCTAGTCAAAACCGATCGGAGGGCGCGTCCAAGGGAAATGCGGGCGCGCACCTACTCACCGCTGCGACCGACCGCGGCGCATGGGCCGACCGAGGCGCCTTTCCGGAACAGCCGGACGCCCGTGCGCACGGGCCAGGCAGTTGCGGGAGGGAGATCGGCAAGCGCCCGCCGCAAAAGGTTACCGCCCGGTTTCCCTGCCGCCGTCCCCAACCCGTGCCGAGGAAATGAGCCTGACTTATGCCGACCGACATCGAACGATCCTGTCTCGACCAGGGCTATCGCCTTCCCCAAGGCCTGAGCTGGGCGATGATCGGCGAGCGGCGCGCCCGCTGGCGGATCGCTCCGATCTTCGGTCCGGTCGCGGTTGCGCCGGACTGCGTCGGCTGGGGCGTCCTGTATATCGGCGGGAAGCCGATCAGGCGTGCCTGAGCTGTCGTCGTGCCCGGCCAGCCTTCGGACCTCGAGCGCATCCGGCGCGCGGCGGCATCGCTGACGGCGATGGAGCGCGATGTCCTCGCCCTTGCCGCCGGCCTCGGCCTCTCCAATTCCGAGGTCGCGGCGCGCCTCGGGATTAGCGAACGGCGCGCGGAGCGCCTTCTCGCCCGCGCCATCGTCAGGTTCGGGCGGGCGCTCGACGGTGCCCGCAATCCCTGGTGGCATTTCTGGTGACGTCCTCGGCCCCGCGTCCCCGGCCCGGCGCTCGCTCGAGGCCCTGGCCCGGCCGACCGCACCCCGCAACCCGCCGGCCTTCGGCCCGTGTTGCCCGGCGCTTCGCTTGGGCTGCCCGCTCCAGCCTAGGCCCGGGGGTTTCCCTCGGCGTTCGCCTCGGTGCGGGCGAGGCGGCACGGCCGGGCCTTCGGGCGCTCGGCGCCGGGGTCCGGCGCCAAGCGAAGGAGACATGAGATGCACAGCGATCTTTCAGCCCAGCTTGCCTTGCTCGAGCTCGGCCATCTTATAATCGATCGGAGTGAGCGGAGTTCGGCCACCGACATGCCCGGGGACGAAGCGATCGCCCAGACACTCGAAGCAATCTGGTCGGACCTACTCGCGCTCTTCCCCGGAAGCGCGATCGAGGAGGATGCCGAGGAAATCGCCTGGGGGCTCGTCAACATCTTTCACCGGGCGGCGGCCAAGCGGAGCGCCCAGCTCGACCGCGCGACCGACGAGATCCGCTGCCTCCTCGCCTCGGCCGATGGCTCGGAAGTCCATTCGAGCGAGCTCGAGCGGCAAATCGAGCGCGCCCGCTCGGCCGAAGCGGCGATGGTCGGACTCGAGGCATTCCGCGAAATGGCGTCCGGGCTCTACCTCAACGAAACCGGCTCCAGCTGGCGACCGTCCACCGGGTCGCGCCTCAACCATATGGCCTCGCTGACCTCGGCGGTGGTCGATGGCCGCACCTTCCTTCGCGCCCGCGCCGAGAGCCGGCGGCGGGCGGCGGTGCCGCAGGGGACCCCGGTGCTCTTCGCCGGCGGCCGCCTGTCCTTCGCCAGCGCCGAGGACGCTAAGGCGGTCGGCGATAACGTGTGGAAGACCCTCGACAAGGTTCGCGACCATGTCGCCGACATGGTCCTCGTCCATGGCGGCGATTCGAGGGGCCTCGACCGGCTTGCCTCGGCCTGGGCCGAGCGGCGCAAGGTCGCCCAAATCGTGTTTGCCCTCGACCGGCGGCTCGGAGCGCGCTCGGGTTTCCGGCGCAACGAGCAGATGCTTGCGCTCGGGCCGCGCTATCTCGTCGCCTTTTCCGGCAATGGAGTGCTCGAGCGGCTGGTCATCCAGGCCAAGGCGAAGGGCGTGCATGTCGTTGACCGCCGGGGACCGCTCGGCACCAATCCCAAATATGCGGCGAGGATCGCTGGCGACGCTTCGGCGCCGCCAGGGTGAGCGGGCTCGATGGGATCGCGGTGCTGGAGAGAACGCGGCCCCGGCCACTTCGAGGACAGCCGGGGCCAACTTGGGTGAGGACCCGCCCTCGAGGCATAGCTGAGCGCTCGGGCAAGTCTCGTTCGCGAGCATAAGGGGCCCTTCATGGAATTGCCCGCCCAACCGCCTCCGATCTGGAGCATCGATCCCTCCATTTCCGGCCATGTTGGGGCTCTGACCTCACTTACCAAAGGTTAGTTTCGAGGTTAGCGTTACCAAGGTGCCGGCGAGCGCGCGGGAATCGCGAAGGCTCGGGCGAGGGGAGGGCCGAAGTGACCAATCATGTGCCGGATCCGAAGGTTGGCCGCCTGCTGCCGATTCAGGAGAAAGTGATCCGGGTCGCCGAGTCCGTCGGGAAATCGGCTTTCGCGAAAGTCCGCCAGGAGCCGGAGGGAACCGCTCCGGTCGACATCCCCGAGCAGGCGGTGGCCCGGATGATCCGGGCATGGCGGGCGCGGTCAGCCTATCTTCCGAGCTACCTCTTCGCGGATCCGGCCTGGGCCATGCTCCTCGAGCTTCTTCATGCAGAGCTTCGCGGCGACCGGCTTCTCGCAGCGAAGCTGCATGAACTGTCCATGGTCGCGGCGACCAGCGCGGAGCGCTGGCTGAAGGCGCTCGAGGGCGAGGAGCTGGTGGTCCGGCACGCTGGCCGACAGGGAGAGGAAATGGTCGCGCTGACTCCGGCGGCGAGCCAGGCACTTCGCCATTATGTTCGCGACGCCGTCCTTCCGGGCTAGGGTCGAGGGTCCGGCCGTGAACTTCCACGAGTCCGCCGTCCTTAGGCACAGCTGGCCTTTGTGGGAATCGGCCCGGCACTTCGAGCTTGGTCATGTGATCAACTGCGCGGTCACCGACCTCATCGAACCGGCGGAGGTTGGAGCGCTTGGAATCCATCATGCCGGCTGCTGGGAGTGCGATCTTTCCGACAACAGCCTGACCTGGTCGGGCGGCGTTTACGACATCTTCGGCCTTCCGCGCGACGCGCCGATCAGCCGCGAGGAAACCGTCTCATTCTATTGCGAGGAATCGCGCGCCAAGATGGAGCGCCTTCGTGCTTATTCGATCAGGCACCGGCGCGGCTTCACGCTCGATGTCGAGATAAGCCCGGTCGGCGGAGAGCGCCGGTGGATGCGCCTGATCGGCGCCCCCGCCCTTCTCGGCGACCGCCCGATCCAGTTGCACGGGATCAAGCTGATCATCTGAGCGCCTGGGCGCTCCTCATTCCTTTCTCGAGCTCCGGGGATTCATGGCCAAGTCGAAAACTTTTGCTTATTCCGCATCTATCTTCTTTTTGATCGCGGTCGCCGTGATGGCGCGCCACGACCTGCTTCCCGGGATTTTCATGTTGCTCGCCGCAATCGCCTGCGCACTGCGCGCGCGCAGCGAATGGAATTGCGAGCAAAGCTCATCCTCGCGCGCTGGTGGTTCGTCCCGAAACCCCCCGGGGCCTAGCTTATGAGAACATGACCGCAAAGGCAGTGGCAGCCCAGCGCAATCATCGAATGCTTCCCTTTCCGGGAACAAATTCGGCGACCGTGCCGTTGCCATTGCATGGCCGACGAATCCTCGAGGGTGGTCTATGCCGCGCTCGCCGGCAACATCCTGGTCGCGATATCGAAATATGTCGCCGCTTTGATCTCGGGTTCGAGCGCGATGCTGACCGAGGCCATTCACTCAACCTCCGACTGCATCAACCAGCTGCTGCTGCTCATCGGTGTCAAGCGCGGAAAATTGCCCTCTGATGCATCGCATAACTTCGGTTACGGCATGGAAATCTATTTCTGGACGTTCGTCGTTGCAGTGCTCGTCCTGCTCGCTGGCGGCGCCTATTCGATCTACCGCGGCTTGTCTGCGCTTACGCATCCCCATCCCATCGCGTCGCCACATTTGAGTTTGGCCGTGCTGCTCCTCTCGGCGATCTTCGAAGGCGGGTCGTTCAAAGTCGGTTACAGGCAGTACAAGAGGGTGGTCGCGACGCACCGCACCCCAGGGCGGTCGATCAACCTCATCGAGTTCATCAAGCTGTCCAAAGACCCCAGTCTGTACGAGAGCCTGCTCGAGGACAGCGCAGCGCTCGCGGGAATATTGGTCGCGGCCGGCGGAATTATTGGAAGCGCCTACTTCGGCTGGCTACGCGCCGACGGTGCGGCGTCGCTCACGATCGGTCTGATCCTGGTGGCAACGGGAACGGCGATCCTTGTTGCGACGAGGAGCCTGGTTGCGGGCGAGGCGGTTGCGCCGCCCGTTCTTCGCGATCTCAGGGCATCACTTCAAGGACAGCAGTGGTCGGACAGGGTGGCGGATCTCGCCACATTGCACCTTGGTCCGAGCTGCATATTGGTCGCCGTGACCTTGAGGCCGGGACCGGGAAACGACGCACAGATCGGCCGGCAAATCGAACAAAGGCTGGAAGCGACCGATCCGAGGATCATCGAGGTACTATTTCGCCTTGGATCAGCGTGACCGTCGTGGGCCACCAAGGTCCGCTTTTCCGGCGCACCCCTGCGCATCGGATCCCGCTGAGTTCCGGATCAGCGACATCGGCTTTCGAGTCGTTCGTGAGCTTTAGCGTGGCGAAGGCTGATGGCGATCGCATTGGCCGCTTAGGTCTGTTTTGAACCCTTTTACGGGCGGTCCATTCCGGATTGGACCGAAACTAACTTTAGTTATATACGGGCAGTGGATGCCCGAGAGCGCTGCCGAGCTGCGTAAGAAGGCGCGACATTGCCGAGAATTGGCCCACTTTAGTCCGCCGGGCGTGATGCAGGCTGAACTCGTGAAGATGGCGTCCGAGTTCCGCGACCGAGCGGACAGGCTCGAAGGGCCGGGACGGCCAGGGGGAAATTGACGGGCAGGCGAGTGCGGTCCGCTGGCGGCGGGTCGCGAGCGCATCGACCGGCGTTTGGCCTATGTCTGGCCGATCGATACGCGCAGGGAACGCGCGATGTTCGAGAAATTGAAGGAGGCCTATGTGAAGGCCCGATACTCGAAACATTATCGCATCAGTGCCGAAGAGCTCACCTGGCTCGGCGAGCGCGTCGAGGACCTCGGGCGCGCGGTCCATGCGGTCTGCTCGGAGCGCATCGAAGTGCTCGAGAAGAGCGCTGCCGCCTGAGGACAGAGCGCTCGAGCCCAAATCCCGCAAGTTTTGACGCACATCAACTTGCCCGGCGGGACTGTTTCATTAGTCCGCGCCGGATGCACGAAGAGGTGATCGCTCACATGCGCGAGCGCGTCCGACACTTGCGCCGGATGGCTGACATGGCCCACGATCCGAGAATGATCGAAATGCTTCACGCGATGGCCGAGGGCGGCGAGGAGGACATCCGGAAGCTCGAGGCCGATCGGGAAGCCGCGAAGAACGCATAGCGGCTCGGCGCCACAGGGGAACCGGGCGCCGACACGCTAGCTCGGGGCGGGCGAGTCCCGGGCGTTGGAATAGCTCCGGCCGCTCTGTCTTCACTGCACGATTTTCGTCGCCGCAGGCGTCATTTCGACATCCTTGACTGCCGGCTGTGATTTCGCGCCCTCTCTTTTCCAGCCCGACTGGCGCGGCGCCGGTGCTGCGCAACCTTGTCCCGCGTCGGCCCGTGTTGGCCTTCGGCCGGCCCGCTCCAGCCTTGCTCCTCAAGGTTCCCCCTTCGGGTGCGCTCCGCCTTTTCGCGCGCGCCTTCTGAGGGGCTGTCGATGGGGCTCTTCCCACGACGGATCAGGAGAGTTGAACATGACCAACATTGCACTTCTCGTCGGCAATCTCGGCGGCGATCCCGAGCTTCGCTCGACCAGCGGCGGCATGGATGTCGCGAGCTTCAGCCTCGGCACCAGCCGGCCCAGGCGCGACAGCGAAGGCAAGACCTACAAGGACGAAAGCGGCTTCATCGCCAAGGATACCGAGTGGCATCGCGTCACCTGCTTCAACGGGCTCGGCCGCGTTGTCGCGCAGCATGCGGTCAAGGGCATGCTCGTCTCGGTGCGCGGCCGGCTCCATTACACGCGCTGGACTGACCGCGACGGCGTCGAGCGCTATGGGTGCGAGATCATCGCCGACGACGTCCAGTTCCTGGGCAGGTCGAAGCAGGGGACGGAGCCTTCCGAGCAGCAGCTCGAGCTCCACGAGGAAGCTTCCTGAGCGACTGTCTTGGGCCCCGGCGGCTTCGGCCGCCGGGGCTTTTCTTTTGCCTTTTTTTTCGGGGGGTGGGTGGGGGTGGGCTCTTGTCGATCAGGCCCATGGTGGCGGACGGCGAAGCGGCTCTCAAGGATCCCCGGTCCCCCCAATTTGCTGTGCAAATCGGCTCCCCCAAGGCCCGCTTCGCGGCGCTTGTCGCGTCCCTGACAGCCGCTCCGCCGCCCGTCGCTCAAAGCGCCGTCCTCACTTCCGAGGACAGGAAAGGAGACGGCGATGAACCTTGTTCTTGCGAACCTTGTTGGCCGGTGCGACGGCCTGGTCGATGCGCTTCGGGCGGAGCTTGGCGGCATTTTGGCCGAACGGGTACTCGACGTGGAAGCTGGCGATTTCCTGTGGGAAGCGCGCGTCCGGGAGCGCTATCTCGGCGAACATGTCGATGCCGTTCCGGGGGATGAGGAACTCGACCTTACCCAGTCGCGCATGGCAATTCTGAGCGCGCTGGATCGCCGCTGGTACGCCGGAATCTGCTTGGTCGACGGCGAGGGCATGGTGCTCGAGCTGCTGTGGAAGCAGGCGTTCGACAGGATTGAAGAAGCGGAATCCGCCTTCGATCGCGCCCGGTAAGCAACGCGGAAAACTCAAGCTGGAGCGGCGTGAACGCGTCGTTCCCGCTATTCTTGTGATCCTGGTTAAGCTCGATCAGGCGGCCTGGTCGCGGCGCGAAACCAGGGGTTCGGAACTCATCCAGCGGCCATTATCCGTTCGTTCGATCGGCAAGTCGCAATCCTCGCAGAGCGCGGTGAAGCCGTTCTCGCGCCTCGAAATAGAGGCGAACAGGGGGCGATGGCGACCGAAAAAGCAGCGGAGACTCATGCCTCATAGATACAGCGCAGCATCGCTGGACGGAATCGGACGCGAGCAGATTTCCGGCTCTGTGGCAGCCGGGAGACAGTGGAGGGGGCGATTGCAAGATAAAGGCAATGTCTCGCGATGCTCGACAACTCATTGTCTGCACATCGGTTTTTCGAGAGATAGCATGGCGTAAAGCGAGACAAATATGTCTTGTCACGTAACCAGCAATTGCCCCGATACCATTAGGGAGACGGTTGCTCGCCGTCGGGGCGCTTTGGGGAATGCGCCTGACGGATTGCCGGATTGGGAAGGGATGCATCCGCAACGGGTGCATCGGCGATGGACGCTTAACCGATTGCTGCGAAGGTGCCGCCTGGGCAGGTGCGCCGCGGCCGCGGTTGTGTTTGCCGAGTGACGATTGAGGCGGCGCTTGACTTTGAAGCCATATTTTCCATCTGCTTCGAGGCTTGTGCGAAAGGGGGCGGCCGATCGTGGCGTCACACGCCCATGATGCGCGGCACCGTCGCGTGCCACCACGGCGTGTTCCACAGGCTGTACAAGACTAAGGTCGCCGGCAGGAAAATGCCGAGCCAGATCCAATAGGCCTCATGCACCCACCGGTTGCGGACCACGTCCCACATGAACAGCGGCGCAATCGTGGCCAGCAGGAACAGATCGTTCGATAGCGCGCTCGCCGGAAATGAGGTCGGCAGCCACGTCATCCGGAACAGCGCGGCTCCCAGCGGCACCACCGGCGCCAGGAACACCATCCGTTTGTGCAGTCCCGCATTCTTTCCGCGCGCTTTCAATGCGATCACCATGAACACCGGGAACAGGATCCCCGCACGAATCTGTAGGAGCAGGATGTCGTCGAGTGCCAGCACTTGCTGCTGCATCTTGGGCCGCAGCGCGGGCGGCCCCGTCCGCGCGAAGTTCCAGACCTGGTGATAGATGGTCGGCGCAAGCACGAACCCCACGATCACGATTATGGGCACGAGCGCGAACGCGACGATGCCCAGCTTCTTGTGGCGCTCGCACCGCCCGGTCGCCATCAGCACGGATTGGGCCAGTAGCAGTAGCAGGAACGATCCCATCGCCACTGCATGCATGTGCAGCACCAGCGGAAACGCTGGCCGCGCTTCGGCTTCAACCATCTGCACTTTCATGACCGAGTCCGGGATGAACCCCGTCAGCACGATTAGGATGTACCAGGCAGCCATGAACACGAAGATCCAGCGGTCGACCGCATGCGCGCGCGGGGTCCCCGAAAGCAGGTCCGGCCGCCGCTCCTTGAATCGAAATCCGTCCGCAACAGTCGCCATGGCGTGGCTCCCCTCACCCTTGCGTATTCGGCGACGTTAGCACTTCGATTTTCGCCCTTTCAGATCACTTTCGATAAGGACGAACTCCGGATCCGCGGGACTGGGGATCCCCATGGACTTCAGGCACTGTTCACCCCGGCCGGTCGGTTGTAGCCGCTCACCGATGTTGGATGGCATCGGGGCGCCAGCCAGATCCGGACGGGCAAGATTTCCTTCACCGATAGGCTGTATCGCGACCTCGCCGAAACTGGAGGCTTGTGGTGAGTGGCGTTGTTTCTCTGATGTGCTTTGGCGGGTTCGTCGCCGGTGCGTGGGGGCTGGTCCGTCCTTACAAGAATATCGCCAGGGGATGGTTCGCCATTCTCGCGGTAGGCTTTTTCGTCGCGCTGACCTTCGGTCCGCCGAGATTGCCCGATAACGCAGCTCGAGCGAACGCTCCCACAGCGGCGAGTTCGGTTGCCGCTGGCCAGCACGCGATCCTCGCCAAGGTTGCGGAGGCCTCGGGCGCCTGGGCCGGGTACAGCCGTAAAGGCGACCCCATGGTCTTCAAGGCGGTCGGGCCAGATGCGTTCAGGACGCTCGCGAAGCTCGAGCCCGGCGCTTATTATGCCGCCGCCGAAAGCAATTCTTGCAACAAGGTCGCTTCCGGCACTGTATCGCCCGACAAGAGTACCAGGGGACGGCCGGTCTGGTTCGTCGATTGCGACAATGGCAATCGCTTCATCATTTCCTCGGACGAGGCCGCAGCGGCCCTTGCACGCATGAAAGCCGGGCGCTTGGTGCCGAGCACGCTTGCCGAGGGGTGCTCCGCGGATGATCTCCAGGCCTGCCTCCAATCCGATGCGCAGAAGTCGGCGAGCGAAGCCGAGGTGGTCGCGGCGTGCGACGCCGCGGTGAAGCAGGCGCTCGTCGGCGACAGTAGGATGGACTGGACCTGGGATTATGGGTTTGGGGAGGGCGATCGGATCGAGGTTGCGCGCGGCTTCAAGGCGGAGAATGCGTTCGGCGCGAAGCTCAGGAGCCGTTATTCCTGCGAGTTCGACGCCGGGACCGGCGCGATCACGAAGCTCGAGGTCGAGGGACCGTTCGGGATCCATCGGCTTATCTAGCGCTACATAACTATATCCGTCTTAGAGGTTAATTCACGATAAGCCCGCGGACGCGCGCGAGCCGCCCGACAGGCTTCGGGTCCGCCTGTCGGCGATCATTTTCCTCAGTCGGGAATGATCATGAGCAGAGGCGGGGATTGCCGATCCCGAGTTGCGGACGATACGCTCGCCGCCGTGCCGCGGAACAGGCTTCGGCGGCGCTGGAGCCAAGTGTTCAGGCCGCAGACCGGATGGCCGCGGTCGGCAAAGACCTTGCAACGATCGCCATACTTTAGTTAGCACCCGCCGCTGTCGATCGAAGCGATAGTGTGAGGCGTTTGAAATGAGGTTTGGTGGGACAGGAAGTTAGGCTCAGCGCCGGCGACATCACCGAGCTTCTGCACGTCGTCACCAGGATCGCTGAAAAGGGCCAGTGCACTCCGTCGGAGGCGATCCGGCGGATCGCCTCCACTTACCTCAGCGAGGGATCCGAAGAGGAACGCGAGCGCGTCGCGCTTGCGGAATTCGCAATGCGCTGGCGGCTCTTGCGCCAGCGCCGGAACGAGCTGGTCGGGGCGCCATTGTTCCGTGACCCCGCCTGGGACATGCTGCTCGAGCTGTTCGCCGCCCATGAGGGACGCCGAAAGGTTTCGGTCACCTCGCTCTGCCTCGCTTCGGGCGTTCCCGGAACGACGGCGCTTCGCCAGCTGCAGCTGCTTGAGGAGCATGGCCTTCTCACTCGGCGCGGCGATTCCGAGGACAGCCGCCGCTGCTATGTGGAACCGACCGCCAAGGCCGTTTCCGCAATCGCAATCATGGCCGCGATGTTGATCGACCAATCGAGAACCGTCGATGCGATAAGCGAGCCGGCCGGTTCGAACTCAGGGGTGGTCTCGAGAATGAAGGCTTCCGCGCGCTAGCCCCGTGGGTCGGGACGACCGGGTGACCAAAGTCTTCACGCCGCAAAGGCCCGCCCGCGAGCATGGGAGGCCTTTGATGCTGATCCACTCAGTCCTGGCCGACGAGCTGAGCCGATGGAAAATCGAACGATCCAAGGCTGCCGAGGCCGGCCCGGGCGGTCGAGTCCCGTAGTAGTAGTGGTAGTAATAATAGTAATAGTAGTAATCACCAATTAGGAAGAATTTTGGCTCAGCTGCTCCAGAGCGAAGACGGTGCGGGCATCACAGACGCACCTTGCAACGTCGCGGACGGTAGTCCGAGCAGCGCCGACGTGTGACGGGCGATCATTTGTTCCTCGTCGGTCGGGATCACGAAAGCAGCGATTCGATCTTAAGCCGTCGATCCTCGTCACTCCCGACCTGTTCAACACCGGGTCGAGAACGAGCTCAAGCCAGTTGCAGCCGTCGGCGATTTCGGCGCGAAGTCTGGGCATCGTTCTGCCCGATACCGCCAGTGAAGACGATCGCGTCTACGCCGCCCGCAGCCGCAACCATCGGAGCCGATTTCGCGGACTGTGCGGTAGATGAAGAGCTTTATCGCAGTCGCAGCCCGGGGCTCCTTCGACTCACGCAGCGTCCGCATGTCGGAGGAAATCCCCGAGACACCCGCGAGCCCGCTGCGCTTGTAAATCAGGTCCTCAAGCGCCCGAGCATCCATCCCGCGCTCATCCATCAAATAGATGAGCACGCCCGGGTCGATCGATCCGCACCTCGTGCCCATCATCAGGCCATCGACAGCCGTGAAGCCCATCGTGGTCGCAACGCTGCGGTCGTCTCGCATCGCGCAGAGACTGGATCCGTTGCCGAGATGGGCGACTATGACGCGGCCGGCGGCGAGGCGGGGCGCCACCTCTCTCAAGCGCATCGCAACATATTCGTAGGAGAGGCCGTGGAATCCGTAGCGGCGGATCCCGAGATCGGCGAGCTCGTGCGGGAGGGCAAACATCTGCGCTATCTCGGGCTGCAGCCGATGAAACGCGGTATCGAAGCAGGCGACCTGCGGAATGCGCGGAGCGGCCTCGGCGATCGCCTCGATGGCGGCCAAATTGTGTGGCTGATGCAGGGGCGCGAGAGGGCAGAGCTTCCTCAGCTCAGGCATGAGGTCGCCATTGACGAGCAAGCCTTACATCTACGCGATACAGCTTTCCCCCTAGCTCGGCGGCTGCACTCTGCCGCCGCTAGGGAGCGAGCTCAACGGAAATTGTCGGCGTAAGCCTGGATCTTGAGGCGGACCGGCGCCGCAGGGACGACGTGATAGTCGAGCCCATGCTTGCCGCAATAGGCGATCGCGGCATCCTTCGACGCGAACGGGATCCGGACTTGAGTATTGGTGTCTCCCGAGCCGTTCCAGCCGGTCAGCGGATCGGGCCGATGCGCCTGCTGACGCTCGAACTCCAGTATCCATTTGCCGGAGTTCGCCTTGCCGGACTGGGTGGTCTTGCGTTCCTGCTCGAGAATGCGGGCGATGGTCATGGCGCGGGAGGTGGCAAAGTGAGCGCCGCAAATCAAGGTCGCAGCGACGCGCGCTTCGTCCGCAGGGTTGGGGAGGCAGATGCTGGCTCGTCGGGCCAGGGGTGCTTCGGATAACGGCCGCGCATGTCCTTGGCCACGTCGCGCCAGCTGCCGGCCCAGAAGCCGGGAAGATCGCGCGTGGTCTGGATCGGCCGTCCTGCGGGCGAGGTGATGGCGATTACCAAAGGGACGGCTCCATTGGCGACCGTGGGGTGGCTGGAGAGACCGAACAGTGCCTGCGCACGGACTTCGACGGTTGGTCCCGTTTCGGCGGAATAGTCGATGGCGTGGGCCCTGCCAGCGGGGCTGGTGAACTCGGCGGGGGCGAGGCGATTGAGCCGGCGGACAGCGTCGTACCCCAGCAGTTGCTCGAGCGCGGATGCCATCGCTCGAACGTCACCGAGGCGCCGCTTGCCGGAGAGCAAGGGAGAAAGCCATTGGTCCAGGCTCTCGATCAACATTGCGTCGTCGAGATCCGGGACCGTGGGATCGAACCGGTGTGCCAAAGCGGCGCGGTGACGCAGCTGCTCTGCGCGGTCGTCCCAAGGCAGCAATGCCAATCCGTGCTCGCTGACTCCGTCGATCAGTGCCTGCTCGATCGCATGCCGATCCGGCGCGGGATCGGGCCCGCTCGAGAGGCGAATCGCGCCGAGGCGCCGGCTGCGGGTTGGCGTTACCGAGCCGCTCGCGACATCGAATGCGCCGTCGTGGCGAATTTGGATCTGGTCGCCGAAGACGTCGAGCACGTCTGCCTCATCAATAGCCGCAGCCGAAAGGATGCGCGCTCCGGATGCGCGGCCGGCCACCTCACCGACAGCGAGCCACTGGCTGCGCGCAAGCGGCGAGGTCGGGTCGAGCCGGAAACCGCGACCGCCTACCGATTGCCATGTGTTCCCGGAAGCGTCGCGGCGACGAGACAAACGATCCGGGAAGGCGAGGGCCAGTGCCTTTCCATGGTCGTCGCCGTCATCATCGCGGGCGGATGTTTGCCGCAAGCGCTCCGCAATCCGTCGCGCCGCTTCCGCACGCGCCGATTTATCGCCGCGCCAGCGCCTCCAGCGCAGCTCAAGGTCGGGGTCATTGCCGCCAAGACCGCGCTCGGTGAGCAATACCGCAACATCGGCCGCCGCGGCCGGGAAGCCGCGCGCTCGAGCCTCAATCATCATGTGAGCGAGCCGCGGTTCGAGGGGCAGCGCGGCAATCTCTCGACCGTGCGCGGTGATCCGCCCCTCATCGTCGATTGCTGCGAGGTTGCGCAGTCGCTTCCGCGCTTCATCAATTGCCGCATTCGGCGGCGAATCGAGGAAGGGAAGTCGCTGCGGATCAGGCTCGCCCCACAGCAACGAGGTCAGCAATAGGCTCGAAAGATCCGCCTCGAGGATCTCGGGCGGGTCGTGTTCGGGGAGCGATGCCGTCGCCGCTTCCTCCCACAATCGAATCGCGACACCGGGAGCCTGACGCGCCGCTCGGCCCGCTCGCTGCGTCACCGCCGCTCGGCTTGCGCGCTCGGTGACAAGGCGGGTGAGCCCGGCGCCGCGGTCGTAGCGCGGCCGCCGCGCTAGGCCGCTGTCGACGACGATGCGGACGTTCTCGAGTGTGACGCTGGTCTCGGCGATGCTCGTGGCGAGGACGAGCTTGCGCTTGCCTGACGGTGGCTTCGTGAGGGCGGCGCGTTGCGCTGAAGGATCGATGGCGCCGTGCAACTTGTGCAGCTCAACGTCGGTGGGAAGCCCGCCGAGCGCTTCCGCCGTCCGCTCGATCTCGGCCACTCCGGGAAGGAAAGCGAGCAGGGACCCGTCATCGTCGCCGAGCACGGCGCGGATCGCTGAAGCCATTTGCGGTTCGATCCGAGCAGCAACGTTGCGGCCGACGTAGCGAATATCGAGCGGGAAGCTTTTGCCTTCGCTGGTGATGGTCGGCGCATTGCCCAGGAGATTTCGAAATCGCTCCACATCGAGGGTCGCGGACATCGCAAGCACGCGCAGGTCAGGCCGCAAAGCGCCGGCCGCATCAAGCACAAGGGCGAGCGCCAGGTCATTGTCGAGACTGCGCTCATGCACCTCGTCGAACAGTACCGCCGAAACGCCGGCGAGTTCCGGGTCCGCTTCGATGCGCGACACGAACACGCCGTGAGTCATCGCGATGACCCGCGTGCCATTGCCGACCTTGCTGTCGAGGCGGGTTGCGTAACCGATGGTCGCGCCGGCCTTCTCGCCAAGTGCCGCGGCCATGAACTCCGCGGCCGCTCGAGCGGCGAGCCGGCGCGGGACGAGCAGAAGCGCCTGACCCGTGCACCATTCCTCGTGGAGAAGCGCAGGCGCGACCTTTGTCGTCTTTCCCGCGCCCGGGGGAGCGATCAGCAGCGCGCGCGTGCTCTGATGCAGCGCAGCGAGAAGGTCGGGCAGTACCGCATCGATCGGTAGCCCGCTCACCGAATGTTCCCAATGTTCACAATTGTACGGGCGTCCCCGCGGACGCGCGCGCGAAGGGCAAGCCCGTCGCGACTTCGATCATGGGAGGCGACTCGATGCACCATACGCCTGTGGCACAAGCAAGGCGCTGTAGGACAGTATGTCAGTAAGCGCGGGCGACCGCGAACTCGGCGGCTTCCGTCAGCGCGGACTTCGCCTTGCTGGCCGGGAACATGCCGAGTGCGTCGACGGCGCGCCGGGCATAATGGCGGGCGCGCTCGATCGTGTCGGACAGGGCGTCAGTCGAATTCAGCAGGGTGATAGCGTGGGCGAGATCGTCGTCGGACACGCGCTCGCCGTGCATGGCGGAGCCCCAGAAGACACGGTCGACGTCTGACCCCCTCGCATAAGCAAGGATTACCGGAAGCGTCATCTTCCCGTCGCGGAAGTCGTCGCCGACGCCCTTGCCCATGGTCTCGGCGTCGGAGGCGTAGTCGATCACGTCATCGCTGAGCTGGAAGGCGATGCCGAGGTTCTTCCCATAGCACTCCAGCGCGAGCTCCGAATCCTCATTTGCCTCGGCAACAACCGGAGCGACTCGGCAGGCGGCGGCAAAGAGGGCCGCGGTTTTGGCGCTGATGATCTCGAGATAATGGTCTTCGTCGGTGTCGACCTGCCGCTGTGCAGTCAGCTGTTCGACCTCGCCCTCGGCGATCACCGCGGATGCGTGACTGAGAATCCTGAGCACCTTCAGGCTGCCGTCCTCGACCATCAGCTCGAACGCGCGGCTGAACAGGAAATCGCCGACCAGAACGCTAGCGGGATTGCCCCAGATGAGGTTCGCCGTGCGCTTGCCCCGGCGAAGGCCCGACCCGTCGACCACGTCGTCGTGAAGCAGGGTCGCGGTATGAATGAACTCGACCGCGGCGGCGAGCTTGTGATGACGCGTGCCCGGGTAGCCGAGCAGCGAGCCGCAGGCGAGCGTCAGCATGGGCCGCATGCGCTTGCCGCCACCGGCGATGAGGTGGCCAGCTAGCTCGGGAATGAGCGCGACCTTGCTCTGCATCCGCTCGAGGATGACGGCGTTCACCCCATTCATGTCGGTCGCGACAAGCGCCAGCAACGCGTCGAGCGACGGAGCGCGCATTCCCTGAAGCGTGTGGATCATAGCGGTCACGCTGCCGCCCTAGCGGCGCTGAAGCGCTTTTCCTAGCCGCCTACCAGACGTGGACGCGCTGGTTGGGCGGCAGGTAGAGCTTGTCGCCGGGCTGCACGTTGAACGCCTTGTACCAGGGGTCGAAATTCCGGACGATTCCGTCGACGCGGTACTTATCCGGGCTATGCGGGTTGCTCAGCAGCTGCTGCCGCTCCGCGCCTTCGCGTTGCTTGCCCTGCCACGCCTGTGCGTAAGCAATGAAGAAGCGTTGGTCGCCGGTGAAGCCGTCGATGACGGGCGGCTCGCCGTGCCGTGCCACATAACGGCGGTAGGCGGCGTACGCCGTCTCCAGCCCGCCCAAGTCGGCGAGGTTCTCGCCTAGCGTCAGCTTGCCCTTGATATGAACGCCGGGGATGGGTTCGTACTGGTCGAACTGGGCCGCCAGCATGTTGGCCTTGACCTTGTATTTGGCGGCGGTCGCTGGGGTCCACCAGTCGCGAAGGCGGCCCTTGGCGTCGAACTGCCGGCCTTCGTCGTCGAAGCCGTGACCCATTTCGTGTCCGACCGTGGACGCGCCAGTCTCGCCGTAATTCACGGCCGGATCGGCATTGGCGTCGAAGAAGGGCGGCTGCAGGATCGCGGCGGGAACCGTGATCTGGTTCATCGTCGGATCGTAATAAGCGTTCACCGTCTGCGGCGTCATGTCCCACAAAGTGCGGTCGACCGGATGCGGGAAGCGCTTTAGTTGCAGTTCCCACTGGAATTTCTCGCTGTTTACCGCGTTGGCGAGCGGATTGTCGCGGCTGATCTCCAGGCTCGAATAATCGATCCACTTCACCGGGTGGCCGATACGCGGATCGAAGGACGCGAGCTTCTCGAGCGCGGCCTTCCGCGTCTTCTCGTCCATCCACGCGGCGTTGGAGATCTTCTCGCGGTAAGCCGCACGCATGTCGTCGACGAGCTCCTGCGCCTGCTGCGCGGTCGACTCCGGCCAGTATTTGGCGACGTACAGCTGGCCGACCGCCTCACCGACGCTGTCGTCGAGCATCGACATTCCGCGCTTCCAGCGTGCCCGCTGCTCGGGAACGTCGTTCATCGTTCGGCCGTAGAAACCGAAGCGTGCATCGTCGAACGCTTTGGGAAGGTCGTTCGCGTGGTCGCTGATGAAGCGGAAGGTCAGATATTCCTTCCAGGTGCTGAGGGGCACGTCGGCAATGCGCTTGCCGGCGGCGGCGACGGCGCTCGGCTCGGCGACGTCGACCTTCTTGGCACTGGCGAGCCCGATCGAGCTTAGGGTCTCCGACCAGTTGAACTGTGGCGCCAGCTTCATCAGCTGCGCGCGACTCATCGGATTGTGAGTTGCGACCGGATCGCGGCGCCGCTCGGGCGTCCACTGATCCTTCGCGATGCTGGTTTCGAGAGCGAGAATTCGGTCGGCGCGGCTTTCCGGATCGGACAGACCGGCGAGCTTGCTCAGGTCGACGATATATTGATGGTAGGCCTTGCGGATCGAATTGTACTTGTCGCCCTTGAGCAGGTAATAATCGCGCGTTGGAAGGCCGAGCCGCGCCTGGCCTGCGGCCGCCGTGTAACGCGTCGGGTCGTCCTGGTCCGCGGAAATGCCAAGGTAGATCGGCATTGCGAAGGCTGGTTCGGCCATCAACTTCACCAGCTGATTCCGGCTCTTTACCGCGTCGATCCGGGCGAGATACGGCTTCAGCGGAGCGAGGCCGCGAGCCTCGATGCCCACTTCGTCCATCCATGCGGCGTAGGCATCGCCGATCTTCTGGGAGATGGGCGAGTCCGCCTTCGCGGTCACGTCCTCGACCATCTTTCGGACCTGCAGCTCGATGTCGTCCGGAAGCTCGTAATTGTAGCCGGCCCCGGTCTTGTCGGCGGGGATTGGATGGTTCTTGAGCCAGGTCCCTTCGGCGTAGGCGAAGAAGTCGTCGCCGGGCTTCACGCCCGGGTCCATGTCCTTCATTTCGACGCCCCAGGTGCCGTAGACAGCCTTGGGCGCGGAAGAGGCGGGGGAGGCGATCGCCAGTGCTGCGCCGGCTGCCAACAGAACGCTACGAACCTTCATTCTCGCCTCCCCCAGGTCTTCGGTGGTGTTGGTTACCAGATGTGCACCCGCTGATCGGGCGGCAGGTACAGCTTGTCGCCCGGCTGGACGTTGAAAGCCTTGTACCAGGCGTCGACGTTACGAACGACGCCGTTGACGCGGTACTTGCCCGGGCTGTGCTCGTTGGTGATGACCTGCTGCCGCTCGGCATCCTCGCGCTGCTTCTCCTGCCACGCCTGGGCGTAGGCGATGAAGAAGCGCTGGTCGCCGGTCAGTCCGTCGATGACCGGCGACTGGCCGTGCTTGGCCTCGTACTTCTTGTATGCCGCATAGGACGCTTCGACGCCCGACAGGTCGCCGATATTCTCGCCCAGGGTCAGCTTGCCGTTGACCGCCAGATCCGGGAACGGCTTGAACGTATTGTACTGTGCCACGAGAGCATCGGTCTTCGTGGTGAAGCTCTTGGCGGCCTCCGGCGACCACCAGTCGCGGAGCTTGCCCTTCGGGTCGAACTTGCGGCCCTCATTGTCGAAGCCGTGGCCCATCTCGTGGCCAATCACCGCGCCGATCGCGCCGTAGTTGGCGGCCGCGTCGGCATTTGGATCGAAGAAGGGCGGCTGAAGGATCGCGGCCGGGAAGGTGATCTGGTTCGCCAGCGGATTGTAGTATGCGTTGATCGTCTGCGGATACATTCCCCACAGGGTGCGATCGACCGGCTTCGGGAAGCGCTTCAGCTCGAGCTTCCAGTCGAAATCCGCTGACGCCATCGCATTCGCTAGCGGCTTGCCCTTCACCACGTCCATCGACGAATAGTCGATGTACTTAACCGGGTGGCCGATGCGCGGCTCGAACGCCGCGAGCTTCTCCAGCGCGGCCTTGCGGGTCGCCTCGTCCATCCACTGGTTGCTCGAGATGCGCTCGCGATAGGCGTCCTCGAGGTTGCCGATCAGCTCCTTCATCTGGGCTTCGGATTCGGACGGGAAGTGCGACTTCACGTACATCTGCCCAACACCCTCGCCGAGCGCGCCGTTCACCGCAGCCACCCCGCGCTTCCAGCGGTCGCGCTGCTGCTGAACGCCGTTCAGCTCCTTCGAGTAGAAAGCGAAGTGCGCATCGTCGATCGCCTTCGGAAGGAAGGCCGAATGATCGGACACGAAGCGGAACGCCAGCCATTCCTTCCAGGTGGAGACCGGGGTCGAGGCAAGGATCTTAGCCGCGCCGGCGACTGCCGATGGCTCCGTCACGATGACGGTCTTCGAATTGGCGAGGCCGGCCTCCGCCAACGTCGAGGTCCAGTCGAACTGGGGCGCGAGCTTCTGCAGCTGGGCCTGGGTCATCGGGTTGTAGATCTTGTCGATGTCGCGGCGGTCGGCGGCCGGCCACTGCACCTTCGACAGCTCGGTCTCGAGCGCGATGATGCGATCGGCCGAAGCCTCGCCGCCCGGCAGGCCGGCCAGCTTCTGGATGGTGATGATATAGTCGCGATAGGCGGCGCGGTGCGCCTTCATCTTCGCATTGTCTTCGAGATAATATTCGCGGCTCGGCATCCCGAGCGTCGCCTGGCCTGCGAATGCGGCATAGACGTCGGGGTTCTTGAAATTTGGTCCGATGTCGACGTCGACGGGGCTCGCGAAGCCCGGCTTGATGAACAGCGCAAGGAGCTGCTGGCGCGTCTTGGCGGCGTCGATCTCGGCGAGATAGAGCTTCAAGGGCGCGGTGCCGGCAGCGTCGATCGCGGCGGTGTCCATGAAGCTCGAGTAATAATCGCCGATCTGCTGGCCGAGATGGTCGCGGTTGGGATCGTTCGCGAGCTGTTCGACGATGTCACGGACGTCCTTCTCCGACTTGTCGGAGAGGGTCACGAACGGACCGGCGGAAGCGCGATCGGCCGCGATCTGCGTGTTCTTGTCCCAGGTGCCGTTCACATAAGCCCAGAAGTCATCGCCGGGCTTGACCGACTGGTCCATCGCAGAAGCGCTGTAGCCCCAGTCGCCATAGACCGGCTTGCCGGTCGGCTGCGCCGAGGCAGGAATTGCAACTGCAACGAGGCTCGCGGTGGCGAGCGCCAACGTCTTGAATTTCATGGATTTATACCCCTCCGGAGGAATCCGGAGCGCAATGCCGCATCAACCTGCTGTTTGGCAAGGGTTTTCGACGAATGAACGAGTGGGCGCGACTAACCCGCAGGAAGCGTCAGCCGAGCGAGAACGCCGCCCAAGTCCTCGCTCTCCTCTAGCGAGACTGAACCATCATAAATTTCCGCGACGTCGCGAACGATGGCGAGGCCGAGGCCGGTGCCGGGCTTGCCCGTCGTGTCGAGCCGAGCGCCGCGCGCAAATAACTCGTCGCGAAGCTCCGCTGGGATGCCGGGCCCGTCGTCCTCGACCAGGATGTCGACATTCTCGCCCTTCGGCTCGACCGTCACGAAAACCCGGCCGCCGCCATATTTGGCAGCATTCTCGACGAGGTTGCCGAGCATCTCGTCGAGGTCCTGCCGCTCGACCCGGACCTGCGCCTCGTGATCGCCGGCGATGTCCACCGTCACCCCTTCGTGCAGCCGTTCGACAGCGCGATGTACTGCTTCCAGGCTGTCCCAGACGCGCGCTCTCGCCTGAGCCGCCGCACGGCGACCGATCGCGCGCGCGCGCGCTAGATGGTGGTCGACCTGCCGGCGCATCACAAGCGCCTCGCGGCAAACGGTGTCGGCAAGGTCCGGCGCGTGAGCGGTCGCGGCGTTGGTCACGACTGTGAGCGGAGTTTTGAGCGCATGGGCGAGATTGCCGGCGTGCCGCCGTGCCTCCTCGGCCTGCTCCTCGTTGTGCGCCAGGAGCTGATTGATCTCCTCCGTCATCGGGCGGATTTCAGCCGGGAAATTGGGGCTGATCCGCTTCCTGTCGCCAGAACGGATCGCCGCCACCTCGAGCCGAACCCGCCGAAGTGGCCACAGCCCATAGAAGGTCTGCAGCGCTGCCAGTATAAGAAGGCCGACGCCAAGCGCCGTGAAGCTCCAGAACAGAGTCAGCCGGGCCTGATGAATTTGTAGATCGAGCGAGTCTCGCGCTTCCGCGACCTGGAACCTCCACCGGACCTTCGAGCCGGGCAAGATGATGTCGCGCTCCGCGACGCGAAGCGTTTCCTTGTGTCCAGCCGAGGAAAACTCATCGCTGTCGTAAAGGTGCGGTTTGACGTCGAAATGGCCGTTCGACACGCGCAAACGCCGATCCCACAACGACCGCGACGGATCGCAAAGCGGGGATTCCACCTTCAGCCTGCATGAGTCAGCCGGGAGGTCCGTGACCTGATAATAAAGTCCCGAATAGGGCTGGATGAAACGCTGGTCGGCCGGCGCTCGGCTGAAGCGCACCTCTCCGAGCGGGCCGATTTCCGCCGCATCGACCATCGAGTTCAGCATGTAGACGAGCTGGTTGTCGAAACTGTCGACGAAGGACCGAGACAGCACCCGGTCGAGCGCGAAACCTCCGATCAGCAGAAGCGCCGCGATCCAGAAAGCCGCAACGCCGATCATGCGTCTGCTCAGCGATCCGGTTCGCCGACGATGGGCCCTCCGGCTGGCGGCGGATGGAAGGTCGGACGCCGCCGCGACGGTGGCGGCTTCCTTGTTCAAGCGGTCCTGACCTCCGCCGGCTCCTCAAGGCTGTAGCCAAGGCCGCGGATGGTGGTGATCACGTCAGCCCCCAGCTTCTTGCGGATCCGTGTCACGAACACTTCGATGGTGTTCGAATCCCGATCGAAATCCTGGTCGTAGATATGCTCGATGAGCTCCGTGCGGCTGACGACCTTGCCTTTGTGATGCATGAGATAGGAGAGGAGCTTGTACTCCTGTGCGGTGAGCTTCACCGGCTCGCCGCCTTTCGTCACCTTGCCCGAGCGCGTGTCGAGACGGATGTCGCCTGCGATCAGCTCCGATGACGCGTTGCCCGACGAGCGCCGGATCAGCGCACGCAGGCGGGCAATCAGCTCCTCGGTCTGGAACGGCTTGGCGAGATAATCGTCGGCGCCCGCGTCGAGGCCCGCAACCTTGTCCGACCAGCTGTCGCGGGCTGTGAGCACCAGGACTGGCATCTTTCGTCCCTCCCGACGCCATCGGTCGAGCACGGTCAGTCCGTCGACCTCGGGTAGCCCGAGGTCGAGGATCACCGCGTCATAGCTTTCTGTCGAGCCGAGATAATGGCCGTCTTCGCCGTCGGTCGCGAGGTCGACGGCGTAGCCGGCCCCTTCGAGAGTTGATCGGAGCTGGCGCCCGAGATTGGGTTCGTCTTCGACGATCAGGACACGCATCGATGCTCCCCGGAGCTGTTCATCTTGGTGCCGTCAACCCGCGTTGCGGCGAGAGGTTGCTTATCCGGAACAATCAACCGCGCGGCTGACATGCCCGTTGCTTGTTGGAACGGTTGATGGAATGCGCGGCGAAAAGTCAATCCGCTGCCGATACGATACCTAGGGGTGCGAGCGACGGAGGATCCGTCCTGTTTGCGGGTCGACGTCGACCCAGATCACGCGGCCGTTCATGATGAACTTCATGCGATAGGCGCCGCCATTGATCTCCGGACCGAGATAATCAGCGCCAGGGCCCATGAACGGCATTACACGCCGCTCGAGCTGTGGAAGCGGCATGGAACGGCCATCGCGGCGTCCTTCGAATGCGCGCTCCTGCTCGCCACTGGGGCGCTGCGACTGCTGCATGCCCTGCGAACCTTGCGAACCGCGGTCGCGCGGGCCATCGGCCAGCGCGGGCGCGCTGTTGAGGCTGGCTGCAAACATCCCGCCAAGGAGAAGGGCACGCAAAAGGTTCATCACTCAACTCTCTCGTCCGAGTGCAGTTCTACCAGCGACCATTGAATTGGCTATGAACACGGATGAATAGTGGCGTTCAGAGAAACAACCGTTGCAATCAAGCAACAGGTTCGTTTTCAGGCTCCAATTCACGGATCGCCTCGCTAGAGGCGAGCGTCATGGCCGCACCCATTCTCTCTTACGAAAAGCTCGGACTGATCCAGGGCGAAGGCTGGTTGTTCCGTGAGCTCGACCTCTACATCGGCGAGCGCGACCGTCTTGCGCTGATCGGACGCAACGGCGCCGGCAAGACGACCTTGCTCAAGTGTCTCGCCAACCTCATCGACCCGGACGAGGGCAAGCGGACGATCGTTCCGGGCACGAACGTCGTCCTGCTCGAGCAGGATCCGAGTATGGATGGCTTCGAGAGCCTGCGCGACTGGGTCGTTCACGGCGCCGACGCTCCCGAGCGACACGAAGCCGCGGCAATCGCGGACCAGCTCGGTATCGACCTGTCGAGGCCGACAGCGACAGCGAGCGGCGGTGAGCGCCGCCGGGCCGCCATCGCCCGAGCGCTCGGCTCGAATCCGGACGTGCTGCTTCTGGACGAGCCGACCAACCATCTCGACCTCGCCGCGATCGAATGGCTCGAGGACTGGCTCAAGCAATTCACCGGCGCCTTCATCGTTATCAGCCACGACCGCACCTTCCTGACCCGCCTGACGCGAAGCTGTCTGTGGCTCGACCGCGGCGACTTGAGGCGGGCCGAAATCGGGTTCGGCGGTTTCGAAGCGTGGACCGAAGGTGTCTATGCCGAGGAAGCGCGCGCCGCGGAGAAACTCGATGCGAAGCTCAAGATCGAGCTGCACTGGCTCCAGCGCGGTGTCACCGCACGCCGCCGCCGCAACCAGGGCAGGCTTGCGAAGCTCAATGAGATGCGCACCCAACGCGCGGCGATGCTCGGCGCCGCGGGCACTGCCAAGCTGGGCCTGGCGAAGGATGACGTACGCACCAAGACGGTGATCGACGCCGAGCAGGTGTCGAAGGGCTTCGGCGAGCGCCAGATCATTCGCGAGTTCAGCCTGCGCATTCAGCGCGGCGACCGCATCGGCGTCGTTGGGCCGAACGGGGCTGGCAAGACCACCCTGCTCAAGCTTCTCACCGGCGAGCTTCCGCCAGACAGGGGCAACGTGACGCTCGCCAAGACGCTTTCGGGAATCGTCATCGATCAGCAGCGCAAGCTGATGGAGCCGCAGCGGCGGGTAAAGGACGTGCTCGCCAACGGCGGCGACTGGATCGAGGTGCGCGGGCACAAGAAGCACATCAAGGGCTATCTGAGGGAATTCCTGTT
Source organism: uncultured Alphaproteobacteria bacterium (assembly GCA_963831485.1). GTDB lineage: Bacteria > Pseudomonadota > Alphaproteobacteria > Sphingomonadales > Sphingomonadaceae > Sphingomicrobium. The sequence continues at coordinate 219,722 of CAWHQE010000019.1, read as the reverse complement.
CGATCCGGGGATCGCCGACGCGCCAATCGGCTCGCTGTCAGGCGGCGAGCGTTCGCGGCTCCTGCTTGCGCGCGAGTTTGCGCGGGAAGCGAACCTGCTCGTGCTTGATGAGCCGACCAACGACCTCGACTTAGAGACCCTCGATCTGCTGCAGGAAGTGATCGCCGATTACGAGGGGACGGTCCTGATCGTCAGCCACGACCGCGACTTCCTCGATCGAACGGTGACCATCACGCTCGGGCTCGATGGTTCCGGCAGGGTCGATATCGTGGCCGGCGGTTACGAAGATTGGGTGCGTAAGCGGTACGAGGCGCATCGCTCCCCGGCGAAGGCCGAGGCACCGTGCGGTGCGAAAGCAACGCCATCTGGCGCTCGTGGACCCCGGCTTTCGCCGGGGAACAAGCTTTCCTACAAGGACCAACGCGATTTCGATCGGCTGCCGGGCGAGATTGACCGGCTCCAGACTCTGGTTGTTGCCGACGAAAAGTCGCTTTCGGATCCGGATCTCTACACCCGAGACCCCAAGCGTTTCGCCGAGCTCACCGAGCGCATTGCTCGCCATCGCGCCGACATCGAGGCCGCGGAAGTCCGCTGGCTCGAGGTCGCCGAGATGGCGGAGGACCTCGCTCGCTAGCCGCGCTCGCCGGGTTTCGGCGACGTCACCGTTCCGCCGGCCGCGGCGAGCTGGGCTCTCGCCCGCTCCTGGACGCGGCGATCGAGGATCGATAGCGGCATCGCGCCGTCCTTCAGCACCTCGTGGAACTGATGGATGTCGAACCTATCGCCGAGGATCTTGCGGGCTTCCTCGCGGGCGCGAAGCCAGGCGAGGTGCCCGACCTTGTAGCTGCACGCCTGGCCGATCGAGCAGCAGTAGCGCTCGACCTCGCGCTGCACGCGCGGCTGCGGGAAGCCGGTTACGCCGGTCATGTAGTCGACCGCCTTCTCGCGGCTCCATCCCTTGGCGTTGAGGCCGCTGTCGACGACGAGACGCGCGGATCGGAACAGGAACGACTGCAGGTATCCCGCCTTCTCGATGCCATTGTAGCCGCCGATCTCGTCTGACAACTGCTCGGCATAAAGCGCCCAGCCCTCGATATAGCTGTTGTAGAAGCTGATCTTGCGCAGCATCGGGATGTCCTTGGACGTCTGCGCGAGGCTGATCTGCAGGTGATGGCCGGGAACGCCCTCGTGATAGGTTAGGGAGGGGAGCGAATATTTCGGCCAGTCATGGGTGGACTTGAGGTTGATCCAGTAGATCGCCGGCCGCGAGCCATCGAGCGACGCGCTGTTGTAATAGCCGTTCGGCGCGCCGTCCTGGATGTCGGGCGGAACGCGGCGGATTTCGAGCGGCTGGTTCGGCAAGGTTGCAAAGGCCTTGGGCAGCAGACCCATCATCATCTTCACATTGGCGTTGAGGCTGGCAATCAGCGCCTCGCGGCCCGGATCGGTATCCGGGTAGAGCTGCGCCGGCGACGTGTTCAGTGCCGCAAGCCGCTCGCCGACGCTTCCCTTGGTGAAGCCTGCCTGCTTCAGGAGCCCGTCGAGAGTCGCGGTATATTCCGCGACCTGGGAAAGCCCGAGCTGGTGCACCTCCTCGGGAGTCATGGCGGTGGTCGTCGCTTCGGCAAGCGCAGCGGCGTAAAGCGCGTCGCCATTTGGAAGGCGGGTCGCACCGTCGCCGGGGCGCGTCGTCGGACGAAGCTCCTTCAACATGGCGACCTGCCTGTCGATTGCTGGATAGACTTCGCTTTCAACGATCTTCGTCGCGCGGCCAGCCCAATCGCCGGGGATGCTCTTGGCTTTGGCCCGGTCCGCAAGCGAGGTGACGAGGCCGCTGGTCGCCGCCGGCTGATTGCGCAGCTTGGCGATCTGACCGAGGGCCAGGTCGATGGACCATTCGGGTGCGAGGTAGCCGCGAGCGGCCTGCGCGCGCTGGTCGGCGGTTTCGAAGTCGAGCACTTTGGCGAAATCGGACAGGCGCGAGAGGTAAGCCTCCGAATCTGCCGCGTTGTCGACGGGGTGCGTGCTGTTGAGAAAGTCGGGGATCGAAAAGTAGGCGCCGTCCTGCTGGCTGATGTCATACGGGTTCTGGACGCTGCTGAGCCCGAATTTGGGATAGGCGACGAGATTTTGTTCTAGGCCGTAGATGACGATCTCGCGGTTGAGCGCGGCAGTCGGCGAAAGCGTTGCCGGCTTGATTTGCTGAAGCAACGCAAGGGCCGCACGGGTATGCGCCACATCTTCTTGACGCGAGACCTCATAGGGCTTCGGGTCGAAGGTCGAATGGAGATAAGCGAGGTCGCCCTTGTCGACGCCGAGCGAGGTCGCGAAGCCCGGGCTGTCCTTCATCACCTGAAGGAAGATCTTGTCGAACGCGGCGTTCAGCGCGGCATCGCCCGATCCGGTCCGCGTCTGCGCGACCACGCGCGAGGCGTGCGCGGACAGGATCGGAAGTAGCGCGGCGGCGCTTCCCGTGGCTAGGAAGGAACGGCGGTCCATCAATCGAGTCTCCCCGGGTTGGTCGGCGGGGCAGACTAAGGATCGGCGGCGCTGCCGCAAGACTCCGCTTGCGTTACTCCGCCGAGTCCTTTGTTGCGTTCGCGATCAGGAGGTCGAGCTGGTTCTGGCAGCCGTTCTTGATCAACTCCTGCGCGGTCGCAACCTTGTCCGTCGGAACAGCGCTCAAGGTGACGACCTCGAGGCTGCTCTTGTCCGGCCGTTCGGACGACGCGATTACATATTGTGCGCCAGCCTTGACCGGGAGCGCGGCGGGCCATGCGGCGAGCGCCTTTCCGTGCGCCCAGCTCAATTTCTGAGTGCTGCCGTCGGAAGAGCGGATCTCGATGCTTTCGTCGGCATCGCTGTCCGGTCGCCACAGCTGGAGCTTCTTCGTGTCGGCGACGCAGACCTTGCCGCTCTGCGTGACGTCGATGTCCCATACGCTGGGGCTGTGGGCCACGTTCGCCGTTCGAAGCGCGCCGAAGCGGCCGCGTTGGCCTGCAGCGGCATCCATGCTGACCTGCGTTGTATCGAAGCTGCCGGGACCGCGAAGCGTCTGTGCGGTTCCCGGTCCGAGGATCGTGACGACATCGCCGCCCTGAAGCGTGATTTTCGAGGCCGCCGGTAGCGTCTTGCCGGGAGGATAGGCCTTCGCCGATGGACCCAGGGATCTCACCACGACGACATTGGCGAGCGCGGTCGCGGAAGCGAGGCCGATCACAACGGCCGCCGTCCAGACGAGCGGCTTCAGTCTCATAGGTCGAACTCCTTATTGGGCATTCGCGACATTGTATTTCATGTCCTCATCACGGGTCAGACAGCGGCGTGTCGATTTGTCGCCGTCTCCGTCGGCAACCGCTTTCTGCTTGTACATGACGTCGGTGAGCAGCTTGCGCGAGACGCCCATCCGGATGAGAAAATCATTGTCCTCGCTGGCCAGCAACGCCGAGTCCTGCTCGACATCGCCGATCATGCCGATTGCCTTGTCGGTGTTCTTGAGCTCCGAGCGAACCGCTTCCTTGTCTCCAAGGTGCGTGAACATGTGCACCGCGAATATTCCGCCGGGATCGACGAAGCGAGCAGCTCCGCCCATGAACATGAAATTGCACGCCGAAAAGCAGGCCCAGCCATTGGGAATGCGCGTCGGAATCATGGCCGCACGAATGATCTTGCCGGCGGCGTTGCCGGCCCGGGCATTGCCGCCGGGCGATCTCAACCAGATTTCCTGAACGGGATCATTCGCTTTCAGGGCGTCCTGCAGCTTGGCCGGAACGTCCTGATCGATCTGGCCCTCCGCCTTCAGCACCCGAACGCCATCGATCGTTTCGAGCGTGAATTTCATCTGAGGGTAGGTCGACCAGTTCATGTACTTGGGACAGGTCGGGTTGTCGGGGTCCACCGGATCCGCCGCGGCGACGTTGAGGAGCAGCACGCAGGCTGCAAGCGCCGATTTGGTGCGCCACCAGCTCATATCAGACTTTCGCGTAGGCGCTCGCGCCCTTCGCCCTGCACATTTTCTTGGGCACGCTTGTTTCCTCGCCGTCAACGATGACCACGTCCGTCACGGTCAGGCAGTCGCCGCCGTCCGCCATCTTCTCCTGACCGGTGACTTTCGAGGTTCCAGAGACGTTGGGCCGGCTTTCGCTCTTCCAGCTTACCTCGGTCCCGACGCCGCCCCGCATGGCCTGATCGGTTGCTTTCGCCGCCTGCTGCTGTTCCTTGCAGTCGAGCATCTTCAGTAGCTCGTCGCTAAGGTAGGATGTCGCCGGCAACGCGAGTGAGACGACTTCGCTTCCGGCACCCACGTGCCCAAGCACGCTGCTCCCGATGCTGCTAAGCATGCTTCCAAACATGGATCGCTTGGCTTGCTTGGCGGGCGTGTCTGCGCACTGCTTCGCGCCTTGCGACTGCGCACTTGCGGAGCCGGCGCTCACAAGAACTACCGGCGCGATTGCAAGCGTCGCCGAAAGAATCAACGCACGCAGCATAAACACGGCCCCCATGTCTCGCTAACTTACTGACTCTGTTCCGATACCACAGACGCGGCTGCTTGCCAGCAAACTTTCCTCAAGCCTGCAGGCGATATTGCTTCAGCAAATCGTAGAGCGTCGGTCTGCTCACGCCGAGAAGCTTTGCGGCGCCGGAGATATTGTTGTCCGTGCGGCTCATCGCCTGGCGGATCGCTTTGCGGTCGGCGACTTCCCGCGCGGCGCGCAGGTTGATCGGGAGCACGCCGTCACTCGGGACAACGCCTGCCTGGAGATCGAGGTCGCGTGCCGCGATGCTCTTTCCGTCGGCCATGATCACCGCTCGCTTGATGCGATTCTCGAGCTCGCGAACGTTGCCGGGCCATCCGTAGCCGTCGATAGCATCGATCGCGTCCGGGCTCAGCGATTGAGCGCCGGCATTCAGCTCGCGGCCGAAGCGGTTCACGAAATGCCGTGCGAGGAGGACTGCATCACCCGAGCGCTCGGCGAGCGAGGGGATCTTCACCACGATTTCCGCGAGGCGATAAAAGAGGTCTTCGCGGAAGCGGCCATCCCCCGTCATCGCGTCGAGGTCCTGGTGGGTTGCGCAGACGATGCGCGTATCGACGGCGATAGGCTGGCGTCCGCCGATGCGCTCGATCACCCGTTCCTGCAGGAAGCGCAGCAGCTTGACTTGCAGCGGAAGCGGAATGTCGCCGACCTCGTCGAGGAACAAAGTGCCGCCCTGGGCAAACTCGATCTTGCCGACGTTCGACTTGACCGCGCCGGTGAAGGCGCCTCGCTCGTAGCCGAACAGCTCGGCCTCGAGCAGGTTTTCGGGGATCGCAGCGCAGTTGATCGCGACGAAGTCGCCCTTGCGCTCACTCTGTTCGTGGACTGCGCGGGCGAGCAGCTCCTTGCCGGTGCCACTTGCGCCCAGAAGCATGACCGACACGTCGGCAGATGCGACGCGCTCGATGGTGCGGGCTACCTTCAGCATCTCCGGCGCGGCGGTGATAATGGAACCAAAGACCGAGCCCGCAGCGCCCGCTTCCAGGCGCCGGTTCTCCTCCTCGATCTCGTGGACGTGGAAAGCGCGTGCGACGATCAGGCCGAGATCGTCGATGTCGACCGGCTTCTTGTAGAAATCGTAGGCTCCCATCGCGATCGCCTTGAGCGCGCTTTCACGGGCGCCGTGGCCGCTGGCGACAATGACCTTCGTGTCAGGCTTCAGCCGCAGGATTTCAGCGAGCGTCGCGAAACCTTCGTCGGTTCCGTCGGGATCAGGCGGAAGGCCGAGATCGAGCGTGACAACCGCGGGTTCATGCGCACGCAGCGCTTCGATCGCCTGCGCTCGATCGCCGGCGCATATCACCTCATAGCCGTCGTAGGCCCATTTGAGCTGGCGCTGCAAGCCTTCGTCGTCCTCGACGACGAGCAGCACTTTGGATTCTTCCGCTCATGCGATCTTCCGTTCGGGTTGGCTCTCCGGCAGAGCCGCCGGAAGAGTGATGGTGAAGGTGGTGCCGCGGCCCGGCACGCTGTCGACGCTCAGCCGGCCACCCATGGCGCTGACTAGCGACCGCGCCTCGAACGCGCCGATTCCAAAGCCACCCGACTTGGTCGAAGCGAACGGCTGAAACAGGCGGTTGCGGATGAAGTCGCCGTCCATTCCGATGCCCTTGTCGCTGATTGCTATCGAGAGGCTCGATCCGTGGCGCGACACACGGACGGTGACCGGCGTTCCGCTGCTCGCGTCGATCGCGTTCTGGACGAGATGACCTATCGCCTGCTCCAGCGCGCCTCCGTCGGCGACGACGCTTTGGGTCGCGTCTCCGAGCAACTGGACTTCGCGATTGCGACGCTTAGCGGCGATGGCGGCGGTCAAGATCGGCAGCAGCGGTTGCGCCTCCACCGTCTGCACGCGTGACGACGAATGCGGCGCAAGGCGGGCGAGCAGGTCGTTCATCTTGCCGACGGAGGATTGCAGCGTCGCCACCATGTCGGCGCGGAAGTCCGGATTGTCCGCATGGCGCTCGGTATTCCGTGCGACCAGCGAGAGCTGGCTAACCAGATTCTTGATGTCGTGAAGGATGAAGGCAAAGCGTCGGTTGAACTCCTCGAACCGCTGGGCGTTGGCGAGCGCGTCCTGGCTCATCGCTTCGGCGAGCGAGCTTGCCGCCTGGTGGCCCGCCGTGCGGAGAAGATCGAAATCCTCCCAGTCGAGCTGGCGGCGGTATCCGGGCGCGGCGAGGATGACGAAGCCGACGAGGCGCTGCTCATGAAGGAGCGGGACGCCGACCCAGACCGACTGATCCTCGATCATCCACTGAGGAACCGGAAGAGCTTTATCGCTGGCGCTCGCCCAGTCGTGACGGAGCGCTTCGAACTCGATGATGCGACCGGAATCTTCCAGCTGCATCCACAGCGGCGCCGCTTCGGTGACGCAGGTGCCAGATGGTGCATCGCCCGGCCAGTTCCAGTTGGCGCCGATAGCAAGGCTTCCGCCGCCGTCGTCGATCAGAAGCAATCCACCCGGCGCGTCGACGACGTCGGCGAACGCCTTGACGATGCGCTCGGCGAGCGGCGGCGCGTCGTTTCCGGCGCGCCCGATCGTTTCCGTGAACCGCAGCCATTCGGTGCGGTAGTCGTAGCGGTGCTCGAACAAATGCTTGGCAAGCTTGACTTTCATCCAGCTGCGCGCGCGTGCGCTCGGGAGCAGGACCATCGCTGCGACGGTCATCACTGCGAGCACGGCGATCATCAGCGCCGCCGACCAGTCCACCCCTGACCCGCGAAGCGCGGTGGCGACGATCGCCATCAGCGCGAAATAGGCGCAGATCGCCAACAGTGAGAGCGACTGGAAGGTGGCCGCGCGCGAAACGCGGATGCGCCATCCGCTCTCGCCGCGCGTCGCCAACGCGAACATCGGTGCGGTCAACGCTATGACGACGCCGCGCCACTCGAGAAGGCGATGTGCGGTCGCCGCGCCGAGATAGGCGATCGTGTAGAGGTTGAGGTCGTAGAACCACATCAAAGCGAGGCCGAGCGCCGCAAGACGAATCTGCGACCGGCTCGACGGCGCGGCCTGTCCGTAGACGTTATGGACCAGGACGAGAGCACCGGCGGCGGTCGTGATGCGCAGGACGAGACCGGTCTGGGCAAGCGCGCCGCTTGGTGAAAGAAGCTCGAGCGTGGCGCCAATGAGCTGCAGTCCGATGACACCGGCGACGGCGCCGTAGACGAGCTTCAGACCATGCTCTCGCTCCTCGCCGGCGGCTGAGAGGCTGTAAAGCAGGCTGATCCACAAGAGGTTGCGGGCACTCTCGGCATATCCGACGATCAACTCGCCCGGGGTTACCGCGGCGAGCCAGGCCCAGCAGGATGTCATGGCGAAAGCGCCGGCGAGCAGCCGCTGAGCGGGATTCCGCGCGGCATCGCGAAGCCGCCAAAGGGATAGCGCCGCGAACAAGGCTGCTGCAAGTGCGTGGCTCCAGAAGCCGATCAGCGCGTGCACGCCAGGTCCCATGTCAAATCAGCCGACATGTGACCGAGTGTCGCTAAATTTTACAAAGAAGTGGTGAACGTCGGTCGAAATCAGGCGTAGGAGCAGCGGCGCACAGGAGGTCCTCGAAGGTGGAAAAGCGGAAGATCGGCAGGAGCGACCTCGAGGTCGCTCCACTTGCACTTGGCGGCAACGTGTTCGGCTGGACCGCGGATGAAAAGACCAGCTTCGCGATACTCGACGCGTTTGTCGATGCCGGAGGGAAGATGATCGATACCGCCGACGTCTATTCCGCTTGGGTTCCGGGCCATCGTGGGGGCGAGAGCGAAACGGTGATCGGCCGCTGGCTGAAGCTCGACCCATCCAAGCGCGACAAAATCGTGATCGCGACCAAAGTCGGATTCACCGCCGGCCTCGCGCCGGAGACGATTGGGCCATCCTGCGAGGCGTCTCTCGAGCGGCTCGGGATCGAGACGATCGATCTTTACTACCACCATAAGGACGACCCGAGGGTTCCTCTCGCTGAAAGCCTCGGCGCAATGAATAAGCTGGTGAAGGCTGGGAAGGTCCGCGCAATCGGCCTCTCGCAATATTCGCCCGAGCGGCTCGAGGAGACGATCCAGACTGCGGAGCAAGCGGGGCTCGCGCGCCCGTGCGCGCTACAGACCTGGTACAATATGGTCGAACGGCGGAAGCTCGAAGGGCCATTGCTCGACGTGGCGCTTCGCAACGGCCTCGGCGTCATTCCGTTCTACGGGCTCGCAAACGGCTTCCTGACGGGCAAGTATCGAAGCAAGGCCGACCTCGGCAAAAGCACCCGCGGCGATCGCGCCGAGCAATATCTCGAAGGGAAGGGCATGCGCGTGCTCGCGCGTGCTCGATCAGATCCATGCCGAGACCGGCGCTCCGCTGGCGGCAATTGCGCTCGCTTGGACCAACGCACAGCCCGGCATCGCCGCGACGCTCGCGAGCGCAACCAGCGTCGATCAGTTGAACGAACAACTTGCAGCGATGAACTTCGAACTAACTCCTGACCAGATCGGCCAGCTTGATGAAGCGAGCGCAGAAATCGAGGCCGCCGAAGCTTAGCTCTTCGCCGGCACCGGCTTTTCCGGGACGAGCTCCATGACGTCGAACTGGGATTCGAAATGCGGCTTGGGCATGATGAGGCGCCAGCGGTCCGGACCGATACGCTCAACGTAGCCTGCGATGTCGCGAAGGTTATCCTGCCCGTATTGAAGCGCGCGAGTCTCGTCGCCGAGTACGAGCGTGCCGAGGAAGACCTGCTGTACCTGGTCGCCCGGAAAGAACAGGCCGACGTAGCGCTGCGATCCGCCGAACTTGTTGAAGCGCTGCAGGCCACGTTCTTCAGCTGTCCGGCAATAGAATGGCGGATAGCTCACGTAGGCAAGGCCGCCCGGATCCTTCGCGCCGATCTTGATGACGCGGCAGCGAAAAATGCCGTTCGGGATCGCCGGAGGTCCGAGCCCGGCATCGGGGTCCAGCAGCTTGCCCTCACGATCGATCTCCGCGCCGTGGCCGGCGGTCCTGGCTGCGGTGAGCGCATCCTGGAACGATTTGCGCCAGCCGGATAGCCGCTGGCGGTCGTCCTGGCTCACGACTTCTTTCCAGGCGGTGGTCCAGCGGGGGATCAATCCTGAAGGCTGCTCGATCACGCTGCATGACGAGCAGGCGATGAGGGCAGCCAAGAGAAGAGTGACGCGCATCGGCGAATCAGCCTAGGCGGCGGTCCAACCGCCGTCCATGCTAAGGTTTGCGCCCGTAATCGATGCGGCTTCCTCGCGGCATAGGAAGAGGGCGAGGGCTGCGACCTGCTCGACGGTCACGAACTGCTTGGTGGGCTGCCCGGCGAGCAGCACGTCGTTCATGACCTGCTCCTTCGTCATGTTTCGCGCATTCATCGTGTCGGGGATTTGCTTCTCCACCAGCGGCGTCCAGACATAGCCGGGCGAGATGCAGTTGACGGTGATGCCGCTCGTGGCCGTTTCGAGCGCGACCGTCTTGGTGAAGCCGGCGATGCCGTGCTTGGCGGCGACATAGGCGCTCTTGAACGGCGAGGCGACGAGGCTGTGGGCACTCGCGGTGTTGATGATCCGACCCCACTTCTTCTGCTTCATCGCGGGCACCGCGAGCCGCGTCGTGTGGAAAGCCGATGAGAGGTTGATCGCGATGATCGCGTCCCATTTCTCGGGGGGGAAATCCTCGACCGGCGACACGTGCTGGATGCCGGCATTGTTGACGACAATGTCCGGCCGTCCGAGCTCACTGACGCAGCGCTTCAACATCGCTTCGATCTCGGCCGGCTTGGACATGTCCGCGCCGTCGTGGACCGCTCCGAGCTCCTCGCATTCCCGCGTGATCTCCGCGACGTCGCCGAACCCATTGATCATCAGCTTCGCGCCTTCGGCGGCAAGAGCCTTGGCGATCGCCAGGCCGATGCCCGACGTGGACCCCGTGACAAGCGCGACCTTACCTTCGAGAATCATTCAGTCCTCCTTGCCGTCCGCTAGGCGTGGCCTGCGCCTGATTGCAACCGTAGCCGCGCACGAGCATTGGGCTTCGGCAACAGGAGACGGCGATGCGGTTCGGCGACGAGCGCGAAAGCACGAATTTCGAGGACGTGACCGGCCGGAGCGGCGGTTTCGGCGGCGGAGGATTCGGCGGAGGCGGTCTCGGCTGCCTGCTGCCGCTGGTCGCCAGCCGATTCGGCATCGGCGGCGTGATCGTGCTCGTGATCGGCTATTTCCTGTTGAGTTCGCTCGGCGGCCTCAACAGCGGCGGAATGAGCGGGACTGCGCCAAGCCAGCAGGTCGGCGCGCCGGCGGGCAAGAGCACGCTCGATCCCAATACCGAACGCTTCGTCAGGGAGGTGCTCGCGTCGACGGAGGACGTCTGGAGCAAGCTTCTTGGCGATCGTTACACGCCGACGGTGCTCGTCGCATATTCTAGGGCCTATCAGTCGGGCTGCGGGGCTGCTCAGTCGGCAATGGGGCCGTTCTACTGCCCGACCGACAAGAAGATCTATCTCGACGCGGAGTTCTTCGACGAGCTCTCGCAGCGCTTCCAGGCGCCGGGCGACTTCGCGCAGGCCTATGTCATTGCGCACGAGGTTGGCCACCATGTGCAAGATCTCACCGGCACGCTGGGGCAGGCCGAGCAATTGCAGGCCCGCGCGAGCGAGACTGAGGGCAATGCGATCCAGGTAAAGATCGAACTGCAGGCCGACTGTTACGCCGGCGTCTGGGCGGCGAACGCGAAGGACCCGCAAGGCCAACCGGTTATGGAGCCCGGCGATTTCGAGGAAGGCATGCGTGCCGCGGAAGCGATAGGCGACGATACGCTCCAGCAAGAGACGCAGGGGCAGGTGGTGCCCGACAGCTTCACCCACGGCACCTCCGCGCAGCGGATGAACGCTCTCCAGACCGGCTACAAGAGCGGCGATCCGAACGCCTGCAAGTCGCTCTAGAGCCGGACCAGCATCTTCCCGACGTTCTGGCCCTCGAACAGTCCGAAGAACGCCTCGGGAGCTTTTTCCAGGCCGTCGACGATCGTCTCGCGCGATTTGACTGCGCCGCTGTGTAGCCAGGCGGCCATGTCGCGGTGGAACTCGCCCATGCGCGCCTGATAATCGAAGACCAGGAAGCCCTGCAGGCGGATCCGAGCAGCGACGATCCGCATGATGAAGCGCAGGCTCGTCGGCTCGGTCTTGTTGTAGCCCTCGATCATGCCGCAAATCGCGAAGCGCGCGTTGTTGCGGGCAATTGCCAGTGCGGCGTCGAGATGGCTTCCGCCGACATTGTCGAAATAGACGTCGATGCCGTCCGGAGCCGCAGCGGCGAGGCTCTTGAGGATCGGTCCTGCACGATAGTCGACAACCTGGTCGGCGCCGAGCGAGCGGACGTACTCGCATTTTTCCTCGCCGCCGGCCGAGCCGATCACGGTCAGGCCTTTCGCCTTGGCGATCTGGACCACCATGGAACCGACGGCCCCGGCCGCGGCCGAGACGAAGACGATGTCGCCTTCCTTCGCCGAAGCGGCGTCGAGCAATCCGAAATAAGCCGTCGCCCCCGTGATCCCGAGTGCGCTCAGAAACTGCTGTGAGGCGGCGCCGACGTCGGGCAGCTTCATCGCGGTCCGGCTCGGCACGACCGCCTCGTCGCGCCAGCCACCCATGTGCATCACGAGATCGCCCGGCGCGAATCCGTTTGCCTTGCTCTCGACCACCCGACCGACCGCGCCGCCTTCGAGCGGCTGATCGAGCTGAAACGGCGGGACGTAGCTCTTCACGTCGTTCATCCGCCCGCGCATGTACGGGTCGACAGACAGCCACTCGTTGCGGATGTGGATCGTGCCGTCTTCCAGAGACGGGAGCTCGGCCTCCTTCAGCTCGAAATTGTCGAGCGTGGGCATACCCTGCGGGCGGCTCTTGAGGTGCCAGGCTTTGGTCATCGATCGCGCCTCCCTTCTGTCGAGCCGCGCATAAGCGCCGTTGAGCAGACATGAAAGGACCCGGCGGCGAAGGGGACGGCGCCGCCGGGTCCAACAAAGCCTCCATCGGCGGAGGCTCAGCTCGCTATCGCCTCAGCGATAGGTGCCCTCGAAGCTGCGGTTGAGGCTGCGCGGGCCCATCTCGCCTTGGTCCTCGCGCTCGAACAGCGCGCGGCTGCGGCTCTCGTCGCGCCAGCTGTTCTTCGCCTCGTCCGCCGAGCAGTCGAGAATGACCTTGTCGCCTTCGACCCGGTCGATATCCGAGCAGCTCAGCGAATGGTGCGCGCCGCCGCTATCCGCGTCGGACTTGGTGAAGATGATGCGATCGCCAGCCGTCTTGTCGACGGTGCCGACATGTTCATCGTCCTTGCCGACGACTTCCATATGCTCGCGAATCTGCCCGAGCAGGCCGCGCTTGTGCTGCCTCTTCTCGCGCCAGGTGGTAAAGTCGTTCTCGAAGCGCGACTGATTCTCGCGGCGGTAATCGTCATAGTCGCGGTCGAGATCGCTCAGGTGGCGGTCGCGCCAGCTGTGATAGTGCGGATCGAAGTCGCGCTCGTCGCGATTGGAACCTGCGAAGCTGGTACGGGGGTCATCGTCGCGGCCATAGGGCGTCTGGGAGCGTTCGAAGTCCCGGTTCCTGTCGCGGTCACCGAATCCGCGCTGGCCACTGGCGGCGAAGAACTGCTCGAACTCATTGTCCCCGCGGCCATAATCGCCGGTCATCGGCCGATAGCCGCTGCCGCTAAAGCGATCGCTGCCGCTGTTGCGGCTGAAATCACGATCCGAATCCCAGCGATCGCGCCCGGAGCCCCCCTCGTAGTCGAGGCCGCTCGAACCGCCGCGGTTGGAGACACCACGGTCATAGTTGAAGTCGCGATCGGAGCGGCCGCCGTAGGAGGATTCATCGCGCCTGAAGGTCAAACGGTCGCGGTCGAAGTGGCGGCCGCGGTCGAAACCGCGATCGCGGTTCGATCCCGTCCAGCCGCGCTCGTCGCGCCGAGTGTCCTGGCGCCGCCGACGTTCGGCGTCGTCGTCACCAAACCAGGACGCGACCTCGTCGCTCGCCCGGTCCCAGAAGCCCCGTTCGTCGCGCCCGCGCCCGCGGTCGAAGCGGTCGTCGGACCATCGCGAATTCTCGTCGCGATCGTAGCGGTCGTAAGCCATGTTTTCTCCTTCGCTCAGCTGAAAACGCCGGCAGATTGCCGGTCATCAAAACCCACGAGCGAAACGAATGGAGGCTGACGGCCGTTCCTGTTTCGAGCGGCCCGGCCGTTCCGAAAGCGGCGGGCCGAAAGTCTTGTGGGACAAGCGTTGCAAGGGGGGAAACGAGCCGCTAGGGGAGCCGCTCCCATCCGCCGGAACCCGGGGGTTTCGGCGGCCGGCTGGAAGGCGCGGGGCTGTAGCTCAGATGGGAGAGCGCTGCAATCGCACTGCAGAGGTCAGGGGTTCGATTCCCCTCAGCTCCACCAGCCTTCGCGGCTAAAGCCGCTTCGGCTGCCAAGCGAGTCTCCGAACTGTCACTCAGCCGACGTCTGGTCCGTATCCAGCACGGTCGCCTGCATACCGGTCGAGGCGCCGGTGACGCTGGCCTGTGTGACCAGCACCGTCGTGCCCGGTTTGATCACCGAGCGCATGTGCCTCACGAACGCAGCGGGCAGGTGCATTTGCTCGACGCGCTCGGTCGAAATGATTTCCGCGGGGCCGCCGGTGAGGTCGCTGACCCCGACCTGAATCCACTGCTTATCTTGCCCGAAGCGAGGGTCATCACCTGAGAGTTAGTGGTCTCCTGCTGGACGTCGGCGTGGGCACGGCCGATCTCCACGCCGTTTCTGAGCACCACGACCTGCTGGTCTCCCGTCGAAATGATGATCGACACCGGCCCACTCGGCGCCGCCTCCGGGCTCCAGATGAAGGTGCCTTCCGGAGTGAGCGGCGCACCGGGTGCCGGAGTAACGCCCGCCATCGCAGGTGCGAGCACACCGGCGGGCGGGCGTTTGACGGGATCCTCGTGACCGCCGGCGATGATCACGGTGCCACCCAGGGGCATCGCGGCGAACAACAGCTTCGAAAATTCCATCGGCAGATGCACGCAACCGTGGCTCTCCGGATAGCCGGGAAGGCCGCCCGCGTGCAGCGCGACGCCGCCCCAGGTCAGCCGCTGCTGATAGGGCATGGGCGCATCGTTGAACTTGCGGCTGATATGCTCCTTGTTCTTCTCGAGGATGGTGAACACGCCGGTCGGCGTATCGTAGCCGGGCCGGCCGCTCGAAATGGTCGAGACGCCGATGCGGATCCCGTTGCGATAAACGGTCGCAAGTTGCCGGCCGAGGTCGACATAGACGAGGATCGGCCCCGTCCGGCGCGATCTGCGGCTTCCACACCCACTGGCCAGGCTTGAGCCTCTCCGCTTCCTTGGCGAGTTCGAGCGCCGCCGACTTGGGCGCGCCTTGGGCGACGAGCGGTGAAAGCGGAACGAGAAGCAGAGCGAAAAATAGGACGCGCGCGGATCGGATCATCGATGCCCCCATCAATTGTAGCATCAATAGCGGCCATTTCCGCGCGGAACAAAGATGCTACTGCGGCTATCTCATTCCAAGGTCTGTAATCGTCCCTCCTTCGGAAAGCCTGTTGAATGCCCACGCTCGATCCCAAGACCGCGCTCGTCGTCATCGATCTTCAGAAAGGTCTGATGTCCTATCCGACGGTCCATCCCGTTTTCGAGATCGTTGGGAACTCGCGGCGGCTGGCCGATGCCCTTCGACAGCGGGGACTTCCGGTCGTGTGGGTCAATGTGATCGGTGGAGCGCCGGGCCGGACCGAGCAGCCTCGGCGGAGCGGCGATTTTGCAGAAGGGTTTGCCGAGCTGATCCCCGAGCTCGCGGTGCAGGACGCCGACATTCGTGTAACCAAGCGCACGTGGGGCGCCTTCCCACACACCGACCTCGAGCCGAAGCTGAGGCAAGCCGGCGTCACCCAGATCGTCCTCACAGGGATCGCCACGAGCATCGGTGTCGAATCGACCGCGCGTGAGGCCTATGCGCTCGGCTTCAACGTGACACTCGCTGTCGATGCGATGACCGACATGGACGAAGGCGCGCATGAGAACAGCCTCCGCAACATCTTCCCGAAGCTCGGCGAGACGGCGACGGTGGATGACCTGCTCACCGCCGTTCGTTGCGGCGATCACTAAGTCCCGCTTGAATCAGGGAAAATTGCTGTTCGTAAAACCATATGGACTCAACTGCTTAACAGTCGCCCGCCCGGCCCGCTGCGAACAACTGTGAGATGGACGACAAAAGACGTTCGGCCTATACCGGAGGTCCCTTGAAAAGGACTTGACCGCATGGTCGCCGAGACAGCGCCCAACTCGGCGTTCACACAAAGCCATGCCGCAATGCCGCATCGGGAGCGAGCGAAGCAGATCCTCGCGGCGCATCCTGAAGTGCGTAAGCTGTTCGAGCGCGACCGATGGTCCTTGTTGTGGACCGTCTTGCTCGTCGCGTTTCAGGTTGCCATCGGCATCGGCCTGGCCGTCTTCCACGCTCGGTGGTGGACGATCGTCATCGCGGCCTATGCGATCGGCGCCCTGGCCAACCACGCGCTGTTCGTGCTGATCCACGATTTCTCTCACAACGTCGTGTTCAGAAAAGCCACCGCCAACCGGCTCGGCGCGATCTTCGCCAATATCGCGATCGTCTTCCCGGCCGCCATCGGCTTTCGCAACCATCACCTGCTGCACCACAAGTTTCTCGGCATTCCCGGCCTCGACGCCGACTTGCCGACTGTCAACGAGGCGCGCTGGGTCGGCGACAGTTGGTGGCGCAAGACGGCGTGGCTCAGCATGTATTGGGCAGTGCTGGCTCTCGTACGACCGGCTACGGTCAAGGCGATCCGCACCGTCGACCGCTGGGTCATATTCAACGCCTTCGCAATGGCCGCGGCGATGGCGCCGATCGTCTGGTTCTTCGGCTGGTGGCCCGTGAGCTATCTCTTCTTGTCGACGCTATTCGCACTCGGCGTGCACCCAGTGGGCGCGCGTTGGATCCAGGAGCATTATGTGTTCAGGGAAGGGCAGGAGACCTATTCCTACTACGGTCCGCTGAACAAGCTGTCGTTCAACATGGGCTATCACAACGAGCATCATGACTTTCCGCAGGTGCCGTGGTCGCGCCTCCCGGCGGTCCGCGCCGCGGCGCCGGAGTTCTACGACCATCTCTATCATCACAGGTCATGGACGCGGCTGCTGGTCCACGTCCTGTTCAGCAGGACGTTCCGGCTCCACAACCGCATCGTGCGACCGATGCCCGAGCGCATGAAGGACGTGGTCGCAGCCTGACGGTTCAGCTCAACCACGCCAATCGCAGGAATGGGCGCCAACCCGAGCGAATGAACTCGCCAATTTGAAATCAGACTTCACGCCTGCGAGCATCAATTTCGCGCTGGAGGTCGGTCACCATTTCTCGCGTCTTGAATGACTGCAATGCCGCATCGTCTCGGTTCGCAAGGGTGACGATCTGTGCCCAATGATCGACGGTATCGGGATGCACCGGTCCTTCTTTCAGCCGCCGAGCGCTTTGAAGAGCCGCGCGCAGATTTGCGGGAATGCTACCGGCAAACTCCATCAACGGGGCTTCGCATGGTCGTCGATGTTCACGACGGCAGCTTGCGCACCAGGCCGTGGGATGTGGCCACAGGAATACCGAACTTGCTGACGGTCACCTCGTTGGTCGCCAAGAGGCCGCCCGCGAGCGGCGTTAGCCATTCTTCGACAGACAACGCACCCTTGATCATGAATTGAAAGCGGAAACGGCTGCCGACCTGCTGGATCGTCACAGGGCCGGTCGCCTGGGACATGCTTCCCGTGAATTGGCCCGGGCCCACTTGCCGGACACTCCAACGTCGTGCGTACGGTGCGCGTCCCTCGTCTTGGACAATCTGCACGAGGCTGAGGGAGCCGTCACGCGCGATCGTGCCGACGCCTCTGCTGTGTGTGGACGTGGATCTGTGCATTGCTACGCTCATGGTCCCAATGCTTTCCGTCGTGCCTTCGAAGAAGAGCAGGGGCGTTACAGGCGATGGAGGTCTAGCGTCTTCCCCTTGAGCTGTTCCGGCGAACACGATCGCGAGAATGGCCGACCAAAGTGCGTGGCGGCTTACCAAAGGGGCGTCGCCGGCCGGTGGCGGCCACGCTCGGCAGCGTGATCCATAAGGTGAGGCTTCAGGATACGAGTTATTCGAGCGGTCCCGTCGCTGCTTCTGCAAACAAGCCGCACACCGCCACCCGGGAGATGTTCAATTGCAGAGACCCCAACCTTCGCGTTGAGGCACTTGGCTACGACCTGACCCTCGTCGAGGGCGACAAAGAGGACGCGGCTCACTTCCTTTCGCCGCGCTTAGCGGCAGCGATTGCATCGCGGACATTGCTGTAGCGGTAGCCACCCCAATGAAAGCTCTCGATCTGAACTCGTTCGATGCCCAAGCGGGCAAGCTCGAACTCATCGATCTGATTGTCGTTGGTCGAAGTCATGGCGGGCTCTTTCTGAAATATGTGTTCGTTGCTCACCGGCGCCAGCTTCGAGGATCCATTCTGCGTGCATCCGTGTCGAACTGCTCGGCCACAGCCTGCAGCGCAGTCGCTCCGGAATCCGTGCGTGCGCGTTTTGCGAGACGTCGGCAGGAGGCCGCCTGTTCACGAAGCCCTTCGGCAACCTCCTCCCTGGTCACCGGAGAGATCATGTTCCGATCCCCTGAGTGGAGCGCAGCGCATCTGCAACGCGATTTGCATAGGCGGCGGCGAAGGCCCTGTGAGCATCGCGACTAAACTCGCAGGCTGCGTTCGCAGCCATGACGAGCGACACGCCGTGATTATGATAGAGGTAGGTGGGGTCCAAATTCGGCTCCCTTCGGTAAGCGGGAGCGCTAGGGTCTCTCAGGCGCGCAAGAGCCTACGATGAAGAGTTCGCGCGATTGAGCCTTCTAACACACTAATGGACGCCGACCTAACTGCTTCTGGAATGTGAGCAGTGGGTGGAAAGCCCTCACTCAGACCAGACTTATCCAGGTTAATGAGGCAATTCTTGACCGATGGCATTTTCGTGTCGGGCTTAGAGATTGGGCGCGGACTACCTGTCATGTAACCACGGGAGAGCGAGATGGCGGACACATCATTTTACTCAACAGTTACTTCCGTAAGCTCGCAAGCCGAGCTCCAGCGGGTCGTGGATGACCTTCGCAATGAGTTGCGTCTGCCTCAAAAGGCCTTCTGACAATCTAGGTAAATTGACTCACGCTGATTTGTGTTAATGCAGGAAATCGCCACCGACTTTATCGCGCACCCTTGGCGAACGAGAGAGAGAATCCATGCGCCCGCCACCCGCGGGAGATAAGGAATGTCTCAAGGATCGATAGAGCAAGCGAGCGGCTCCGACGAGCTGCCAATGACCCAGGAACATCGAGGCGACGCCACGGGACTGGCGTCGGTGCACGTCAACCGCACGATCAAGGGCTTTGGAAAAGGATGGGCCCACCGCTACTTCTTCGGCGGGAACAGCCTCAGCACCTCATTGACCTCGTGTTCGATGACCGCCTGGCGCGTGTGCGGCACGATCGGAACGGGCGCGATGCCATGCCAGATCGAGCGCTTGGTCTGTGTGTCATAGATGTCGATCGAGAGCGTGTCGTCATGGTCGCTACGCGCGGCGAGCTCGCGGTTGACCCAGGCTTGGTGAAGCGCCGCTTCCTCAGGGCTGTAGTAGAAAGCGTAATTCCCAAAATCGGTCGCGTGCATCTTCGCCCTCGGGCCGACCGTGAAGGCGACAGCGAAATCGCCGGGGCGAGAATGACCGAAGCCGTGGGCGCCCAAAGAACGGTCGACGGCCGCGCGCACCTGCCGGTAGAGCGTTGCGTCCATGCTGGCGGGCTGGTTGGGGAACACCCAGCTGTACGAGCGGTAATGACTGAAATCGGTCTCCGCATCGTAGGAAATTACCGGTGCCGCGGGCGCGCCCACGATCGAAGCGACCAACAGTGCAAGGGCCAACCGCATAGGACGCCTCCAGTAATAATCTTGGCGACGGCTTAACCGTTATGGCGGGCCGCACTATCGGTAGGAGTCCGGAGGCCGGAATGTGACTTTGAGACTTGGTTGAGCGGCAGGCGACGCACTTCCGCCTTGAGGAACCAGAGGATGAGAGTGAGCGTCACCAAAGCGCTCGCTATTACGATGGCAAGCCCCAGCGATCGCCGCCGAGCATTTTGCCCGCGATGCTTGCTGCCTTCGGCGAAATAATGCTCCCATTCGTCCATTTCCCCCTCCGAATCGGACGACGCGATTGAGGAAATGTAGCGGAAAACCGCCAATCGACTACTGACTTAGGTTAGGGGATGTGTTCGTTTATGTGACGACGGCGTCGCTGCTGACGTTGGTGTCCAGCGCCGCTTCGATACGGCGTGCAGCATCGGCGATTCGGAACGGCTTTTTCAGAACCGTTTCATCGGACAGCTCTTCGCCGAACATCTGGACGTCGGCGTAGCCGCTGGAGAAGAGAATCGGCAGGTCCGCATCGAGGGTGCGGATTCTGCGCGCTAGCTCGACACCGTTCATTCCAGGCAGCAACACGTCGGTGATCAATAAGTCGAAGCTCTCGTGGCGGACGCGCGCCAAGGCCTCTTCACCGGTCGCGACCGCCTCTATCCTGTAGCCGAGTTCGCCGATCATGTCGGACGTAACAGTTCGCACCTCTTCATCGTCGTCGACAAGCAGGATGCGTGCCCGTCCGCCGCTATGGCCGTCGTGGCGCGTCGCGATCTCTGCCGCCCGCGGGCCGCAGCCAATTTCCTAGTGATGAAGCTACTCACGGCGGGGCGGAACGCCCGGCAGAGGAATTACCAATTTGGCGGGAAGAACGTTGCCGAAGCGCCATTGGTTCCGGTCGCGACACGACCCTAAGTCACGCTAATGAGGGCAGTTTCGGCGGTAGCTGAGGCCTCTTCTCAAATCCGCTATGTTCAGCCGTGGGGGTGCGCGAATGACGAGCATGAAAACCCTTGCCGCCGGCGGCCTGCTCTTCGTCGCGACGCCGGCCTGGACAAGCGAGAGCCTCGTCGCCGGACAACCGCTCGAATATAATCACGCTTATCCCTGCAAGGGCGAGCGCGTGATCGTCGCCCGCTGCCGCGATGAAGACGACAGCTCCTTTTGCCAGGTGGTCTATCCCGACCGCCCGTTCGTGAACGGCAACCAGGTCGCGCCGATCGAAATGCGCGGCGACATCGTCGCCAAGCTCAAAACCTGCTCCGAGGCCGCGAACGCGCCAGCGCCCGCGGAGCAGCCGGCCAGCGCGGTTAAGGACAAGGCTGCCGCCTCACCCCCGGGGCATCGGCGAGGCGAGCTGGTGGGTGATGGACTATAGCAAGAACCAGGCGATCTTCTCCACGAAGGAAGGGATAAAGCGCAGCGGCGGCTCGGCGCAGGCCTGGTTCACCTCCGTCTATCCCGTGCTGAAGGATGTTTCGTCCACGATCAAGGGCGTCCAATATTTCCAATTATTGTTCACCGCCGACTGCACCAAAGGCACGTTCGTGGTTCGGGAGGGCGCCTACCTCGACGAGGACGGGAAGCTGATCCACGCCTCCACCCTCAACGGGAGGCCGGAGCGGCCCGATAAGGGCACCTTTGCGGAAGCGCAACGGAACATCGTGTGTGGCAAGCCGCAGAAGCTGCGCGAGCCCGTCCCGCTGAAGGGCGACGGGAATTTGCTGGTCTATTATTACGTGTCGGAGCTGCGCGGAAATAGGGACTAAGGCGCAAACGAAAAGGCCCCGCGGTCTCCCGCGAGGCCCTCCGCTTTCGGTACGCAGACTAGCGCTATTCTTCCGTATTCCCGGTTAGGAACGCGGGCGAGAACTCGGGCTCGCGTCCGCCTTCGTCACCGCCTTCGCGATGCTCGCGCGGGGGGCGCGGGCCATGGTCGCCACGGCTTTCGCCACGCTCGCCGCCTTCACGGCGCGGTCCGCGATCACGGTCGCCGCCGCGTCCGCCGTCCCGTCTCGGACCCCGGTCACGGTCGCCACGGCCATGCCGGCCGCGATCGCCGCGAGGTCCGCGATCACCACCTTCACGCGGCTCGCGTGGGGGACGGGTGTCGGGGAGCTCTTCGCCTGTTTCCTGGTCGACCAGGCGCATCGAGAGACGCACCTTGCCGCGCTGGTCGACCTCGAGCAGCTTGACCTTCACTTCCTGGCCTTCCGACAGGACGTCGCGGACGTTCTCGACACGCTCGTTCTTGATCTCGGACACGTGGACCAGGCCATCCTTGCCGGGCATGAAGGTCACGAACGCGCCGAAATCGACGATGCTCGCCACCTTGCCGGTGTAGATGGTGCCGACTTCCGGCTCGGCGACGATGCCCTTGATCCAGTTCCGCGCGGCCTCGATCTGCGACAGGTCCGAGGACGCGATCTTGATCGTTCCGTCGTCGTCGATGTCGACCTTGGCGCCGGTCTCCGCGACAATCTCGCGGATGACCTTGCCGCCGGTACCGATGACTTCGCGGATCTTGTCCTTGGGGATCTGCATCGTCTCGATGCGCGGCGCGTGCGCAGACAGCTCTTCACGGGTGTGGTCGAGCGCCTTGGCCATCTCGCCGAGGATGTGGGCGCGGCCTTCTTTGGCCTGGCTCAGCGCTGTGCGCATGATCTCCTCGGTGATCCCGGCGATCTTGATGTCCATCTGAAGGCTGGTGATGCCCTCGCTGGTGCCGGCGACCTTGAAGTCCATGTCGCCGAGGTGGTCCTCGTCGCCGAGGATGTCGCTGATCACCGCGAAGTCCTTGCCCTCCAGGATCAGGCCCATGGCGATTCCGGAGACCGGGCGCTTCAGGGGAACGCCGGCGTCCATCATCGCGAGGCTGCCGCCGCACACCGTCGCCATCGACGACGAGCCATTGGATTCGGTGATGTCGGAGAGGACGCGGATCGTGTACGGGAACTCCTCGATGCTGGGGAGCATCTGATGGAGAGCGCGCCAGGCGAGCTTGCCGTGGCCGACCTCACGCCGTCCGGGAGCGCCGAAGCGGCCGACTTCGCCGACTGAGTAAGGCGGGAAGTTATAGTGCAGCATGAAGCGCTGGTAGGAGAGGCCCTCCAGCCCATCGATCATCTGCTCCGCTTCCTTGGTGCCCAGCGTGGTGGTGCAGATCGCCTGCGTCTCGCCGCGGGTGAACAGCGCCGAGCCGTGCGTGCGGGGCAAGAAGCCGACGATCGCCTCGATCGGGCGGACGGTCTTGGTGTCGCGGCCGTCGATCCGACGGCCTTCCTTAAGGATCGCGCCGCGGACGATGTCCGCTTCCAGGCTCTTCACGAGCTTGGAGGCGACGAGCTGTTCCTGCGGGTCGCTTTCGGCGAACGCCTCGGCGGCCTTGGCGCGGGCTTCGGCGAGGGCGCTCTGGCGGTCCTGCTTGCTGGTGAGCTTGTAGGCGGCCTCGACGTCCTTGCCGATGAGATCCTTGAGCTTGCCCTTGATCGCGGCCTTGTCGGACGACGGGGCGAGCTCCCAAGGCTCCTTGGCGGACTGCTCGGCGAGCTTGATGATCGCCTCGATCACCGGCTGCATCGAGCGGTGCGCGAACATGACGGCGCCGAGCATTTCTTCCTCGGATAGCTCCTTGGCCTCCGATTCGACCATCATCACCGCATCGCGGGTGCCGGCGACGACGAGGTCGAGCGAGCCTTCCGCGACTGCGGTCTGGTGCGGGTTGAGCTGGTATTCACCGTCCTTGAAGCCGACGCGGGCGCCGGCGATCGGGCCCATGAAGGGAACACCCGAGAGGGTGAGCGCGGCGCTCGCAGCGATCATCGCGAGGATGTCGGGCTCGTTCTCGCCATCGTAGCTCATGACCTGAGCGATCACGAGGATCTCGTTGTAGAAGCCTTCGGGGAAGAGCGGGCGTATCGGGCGGTCGATCAGGCGGCTGGTCAGCGTTTCCTTCTCGGTCGCTCCGCGTTCGCGCTTGAAGAAGCCGCCCGGAATGCGTCCGGCAGCGGAGAATTTTTCCTGGTAGTGGACGGTTAGCGGGAAGAAGTCCTGCCCTGGCTTGACCGACTTGGCGGCGGTGACTGCGCACAGCACCACGGTTTCGCCGAGGGTCGCGAGCACCGCGCCGTCGGCCTGGCGGGCAACGCGGCCCGTTTCGAGCTTGAGGGTTTTTCCGCCCCACTCGATTTCGACTGTTTTCGTATCGAACATTTGTTTTCCTTCACCCCACGGCCGGATGCCTGTGGGGACAGCTTTGCGAGCTTACCGGCTCGCTGCGGGTCGGGGCGCTTCAATGGCCCCACTGCGCCCCGCCGAATTGCGGGACCTCAGATATTCGAAACGGCCCGGAAGCGACCCGTTTCCGCTACTTGCGAAGACCGAGCTTGCCGATCAGGTCGGTGTAACGCTGCTCGTCGTTGCGCCGGAGATAATCCAGCAGCGAGCGGCGCTGGTTCACCAGCATCAGAAGGCCGCGACGCGAATGGTTGTCCTTGGCGTGGCTCTTGAAGTGCTGGGTCAGGTTGTTGATGCGTTCGGTGAGAATCGCGACCTGTACTTCCGGCGACCCGGTGTCGGCCTTGGCGCGTGCATGCTCCTTGATGAGCGCCTGCTTGCGCTCCACAGTAATCGACATCGTGTCACTCCTGTTTCTTAAAGGTTGAAACCCCTGACGACCCGGAGGCCGTCGGCCGAAGCTTCGACCAGAGCGACCGGAGTTTCCTCCGAGATCGCCAGTTGAAGCCCCGGCTTTGCGGGGAACCCGACAAGCATCTGTCCATGACGGAGCAGTCGTGCCTGATCGGGAGTGACGGGGAGGGCCGGGATGTCGTCCAGCGCCGCGGTTAGCGGCATTACCATCTCCGTCAGTCGGCGCGCCTTAGCGGCTTCTTCCAGAAAGTCCAGCGAAATGGCTGATTCTAGGCCGAACGGTCCCGCGCGCGTACGCCTTAGATAAGAAACGTGACCGACCGTTCCAAGCGCATGGGCGATATCGCGGGCCAGTGAGCGGATGTAGGTGCCCTTGGAGACGGTGGCTGAGAGGGTGATCTCGTGGTTCCTTCCGGCCTCTCGGATGGAAAGGGAGTGGATCGTGACTCGTCGCGACTTGAGCTCGACCTCTTCGCCGGCTCTCGCGCGTGCGTATGCCGCCTTCCCATCGATCTTCAGCGCAGAATGGGCCGGTGGCACCTGTTCAATTTCGCCCGTGAAGCGTGGCAGGACGGCTTCGACCTGATCCAGCTTTGGACGAGCGTCGCTGGTCGCGACCACCTCGCCCTCTGCATCGAGGGTGTCTGTTTCTTCACCGAACCGGATCGAGAAGTCGTAGCCCTTCGTGGCGTTGAGCAAGCGACCGCAGAGCTTGGTCGCCTCGCCGAGCGCGATCGGGAGGACGCCGCTCGCGAGCGGGTCGAGCGTGCCGCCGTGACCGACCTTCGTCTTCGGTTCGCACGCCTCGCGCAGGATGCGCTTCACGGCGCCGACGGCGGTCGTCGAGCCTAGCTCGACCGGCTTGTCGAGGATAATCCACCCATTCAGCGGCATGTCGTCCGCCATTCGCTCATCTACTGCTAATGACAAGTTGTGCCGTCCATCTTACGATGAGAGGACTGCGCTGCCGGGGGCCGTGCGTATGGATCATTTCGCGGGAGCTCCGGCCGGAACCGATCCGTACGTTTTCGTCAGTTATGCCCGCGCCGATGAGAAGCAGGCCAAAGCCGTCATCAGGTGCATCGACAAAGCCGGTTTCCTGGTCTGGTGGGATGCACTCATTCCAAGCGGCGAACGGTTCGGGGCCAAGATTGCGGAAGCCCTCGAGGGTGCCGGCGCGATCGTTGTGCTGTGGTCCAGTCACTCCATTGATTCCAACTGGGTACAGGACGAGGCCGGCTGGGGACGGGATCATCATCGGCTCGTTCCAATCTCGATCGACGGCAGCGACCCGCCGCTTGGATTCAGGCAATTGCAGTGCGTCGACCTTTCGAAGGGTGGCGCCAGGGCGAACAACCCCGAGATGCAGCGGGCGCTGCGCGCGATTGCAGACATGCTCAATCAGCCGGCTCCAGTTCTCCCCGCGCCCATCGAGCGGGAGGCACGGATCGACCGGCGAACTGCGCTCGTGGCGGGCGGAGCGGCTGCAATCGCTGCCGTTGTGGTCGGCACATGGCGCTATTCGCGGCCCGCTTCCGCTGAGTCGAACAGCATTGCCGTGCTCCCCTTTGAAAACCTCAGCGGCGACGCGTCGAAGCAATATCTCTCCGACGGTCTTGCAGCCGAGTTGAGGTCGACGCTCTCGCGCAATCCTTTGCTGCGTGTGGTCGGGCAGGCCTCCTCCAACAAGTATCGCGATCAATCCGAGGACAGTCGCGGGATCGGCCGGCAACTTAACGTTGCGAGCCTGCTCGACGGCAACGTCCTGGTCGCCGGCAACATGATCCGGATTGCCGTCGAGCTCATCGAGGCAAGTTCCGGCTTCAGCCGCTGGTCTCAGAATTTCGAGCGGCCGATGGAAAATATCCTTAGCCTTCAGGACGATATCGCCAACGCGGTGGACACGGCGCTTTCGGCACGGCTGACCAACCCCATCGCGAAATCGACCGCGCGCAGCGGCGGAACGAAGAATGTCGCGGCGTTCGACACCTATCTGCGCGGCAAGGATTTGTTCGATTCCCAGAAAGACGAGGCGAGCGACCGCGGCTCCTTGGCGACATTCACCGAAGCGGTTCAGCTCGATCCGAACTATGCTGCCGCGCGTGCGGCGCGATCGCGAGCTCTTGCGGTCATCGCCAATGAATATGCACAAGCCGCCGATCGCCGGCCGCTATACAATCAGGCAGTCGACGAAGCCCGTAGGGCAGTGTCGGCTGCCCCACTGTTCGCGGACGCTTATGCCGCCCTCGGCTATGCGCTCTTCTACGGCAAGCTCGACATCATTGCGGCGGACGGCCCGTACGAGAAAGCGCGACAATTCGGCGGCGGAAGCGCCGACGTGCTGGGCCTGTACGCGATCTATCGCGCGCGGCGGCGCCAGTTCGACCGGGCGGTGCCGGCAATCGATCGAGCTGCGACTCTGGATCCCGTGAACCCCACCGTCTTCAAGAACCGCGGGCGCATCAGTTTCGCTGCGGGTGACTATGACGGCGCGATTGCCGGCGCGCGGCGTGCCCTCGACCTCAATCCTGATATCGGAGCCGCGCACGGCGACATCGGCAATGCCCTTTTGCTGCAGGGCAAGACGAAGGAAGCGGCGGCCGAGTTCGCGAAGGAGAAGGTGCAGCTGCTTTCGATTCCAGGGCGCGCATTCGTCGCGCTTCGCGAAGGGAACCAGGCAGATGCGAAGCGAGCGTTCGACGAGCTCGTCCAGTCGCAAGGCGACAACGGCCTCTACCAGCGGGCCCAGGTTCTGGCGCAGTGGAACAAGCCCGATGCTGCGCTCGACGTGCTCGACAAATGCGTCGAGGAACAGGACTTCGGGACTGGTCTATTTGCTGAGCGACCCGTTCCTCGCGCCGGTCCAGAATCAGGCCCGATTCAAACTGCTGTTACGGCGACTTCATTTCGTCTAAGTAACCGTCCGGCTCTCGTCCAAAAGGGGATTGTCATGCGCAGGATTTTTGCTGGGGTGGTGATTGTCGGACTTGCATTGTCGCTGGAGGCCTGCCCGAAGCCGGCCAATGAGAACAACGTAACTTCAGAAAATGTGTCGGTGAATGAGACCGTCGACATGAACTCGACCGACGTGAATGCGACCGACATGAACGCCACGGACATGAACGCGACCGACATGAACGCCACGGACGCTAATGCGGCTGGCAATTCGGCCGATCACGGTTCGACCGACCACTAGGTCCGGCTAATCACAATCCGGCGGCGGTGCCGCTGGAAGAGTCTTTTCCGGATAGGCTTCGGCGAAGCCGGGAACGAGCACCTTGCGGGCGGTCTGGATCCAGGCCGCCTGCCTGCTGACGTCAGTGAAGACGTCGGGCTTGTTCGGAAGGCCACAACCTTTCGCCCACGAGGTGACTCCGACAAGCTCCTGCTGGTTACCGGTGCCGCGTACGAGCGGACCACCGCTGTCGCCGAGGCAAGTGAACACAGGGATGCTCGATCGCCCGGAGACGCATAGCATTCCGGGTTTCAGGTCGCGGCCGTAATCCTGCTGGCATTGCCGAACGGAAAGGGCGTTGAGTTCGCCCATCTGCAGGTCATCGGGGCTGCGCTGGATTTCCTCGGCGGTACTCCGCCGGAGCGAGCCGGTAGCCGCGGCCTGCTTGGTGAAGCCCCAGCCGAACGTCGTAACAGTAGCGTGGGCAAACAACGGCGTCGTTGCCAGCTTGATCGTTTTCGGAACGAACTTGCCCGTGTCCCGGTCGGGCCTCAGCAGGAGCAGGGCGATATCGTTCTCGTGTGTCTTGGCGTTGTATGTTGCGGGCACCGTGAGGCCGACGATCTCGTAAGTGGTGCCACCCTTGCCGAGCAGGGTAGTCCCGACACGCACGCGCCTCTTCTTAAGGACGCACTGCATCTTGGGCCCCTCGAAATCATCCTTGGCGACGCAATGCGCGGCGGTCACGACGAGGTTCGGCGCGATCAGAGTCCCCCCGCAACGATGCGCGCGTTGAACGTCGGTCAGCGCGCTCAGAAATTCCTGCTTGTCCGGCCTCGCATTCTGGTCGTCCGTGAAGTCTTTCGGTCCGTATTTGTAGGTCGAATAAATCTGCGCGATCCAGGGTGCGCTAGCCAATGAGGCAGCCCATCCGCCGCCGACGGCACCCATTGGCTCCTGCACCGCTCGATACTCCGCGAACGAGACAGAAACTGCCGGTGTCAACGTTCCGGACACGCCCGCATCGGCATCGATCGGATGATCGGACCACATGGTCACCACCCGGTAGCGGCCTGCGGGAGATCTCGAACGGAAGACCCTTGCTTTCGACCGAAGCGCCCGGAGCCAGCGGCTGTTGTCCCTCCAGCACCATACGGTGAATGGCGAAAGTGGAATTGAGCAGAAACAGGGAGACGAAGACAGGCTTGCTGCCTTTATTTAGGATAGTCGCGGATGAGATGCTTGTCAGATCGTTCTGGGACGGAGACTCGTTGGGATCGGTCTCCGGGAATTGCATCGGCCCAGAGCGGCAAGCGTCAAAGGCTGCGGGCTCCGGGTCGAAAGAGCCCGCCTTTATGCAAGTCCGGACTGGACCCGTTGTCTCCGGAAGGTTCAGGATCGATTTGCCCAAGGAGGCGTGGGCGACGATCGCGTTCAGCTTCCGCCGATAATCCGGATCGAGCAGGTTGCCGACCTCGACGGTTCGAGTGCGCAACTCAAGAACGTCGCCGTCATCATTATATTCGACATTCTCCTTGGGATGGCGAGCGTCGACCGCAAGCAAGGTCTGCGGAAAGTCCTTCTTGGTCGTGAGCGTGTAGTCCGCGGGCTCAGCGACGCGCGCGTTGGGGATGTTCGCGATTGCGGTCTGCAGCTCGGCGACCTGATCAGGAGCGACATCGAGCCGGAAATTGACCGTGGTTCTTTGCGGAATGGCTTGTTGGGGTCCGATCGGCTGCGCGGCGACCGCGGGCGAGGTTGATAGAAGCCCCGCAAACAGTGCAGCATGCAGACCGCGCACAAGCAAAGGCCCCCCAAGCACTTCCCGAGACTTTCCTAGTGGCGCTGGGAAGTCAACGGCTTGTCCACCTTCGCTTCAGTTGCTCCACCTGGGCGTCCGCTTTTCCAGGAACGCGCTGATGCCTTCAGCTGCATCGGCTGCGAGCATGTTCTCGACCATCACCCGCGATGCGTGCTCGTAGGCCTCGGCAAGGTCCAACGCTGCTTGCCCGCGGACGGCCTTCTTGCCGAGCCTGATCGTCTCTGGAGACTTGGCAGCGATGACGCGCGCCATTTCAGCTGCTGCGTCGTCGAGCGCTTCGGACGGCACGACGCGGTTCACGAGGCCGAATTTCAGCGCCGTCGCGGCGTCGATCATCTCTCCGGTCAAGAGCATCTCCATCGCCCGCTTGCGGCTGATGTTTCGAGTGAGCGCCACGGCCGGAGTCGAGCAGAAAAGGCCGACATCGATGCCGTTCACGCCGAACTTCGAGCACTCGGAGGCAACGGCGAGATCGCAGGACGCGACCAGCTGGCATCCGGCGGCGGTCGCAACGCCATCGATGACGGCGATTACTGGCTTGGGATGATCCGCGATCGCCTGCATCAGTCGGGAGCAGAGCGCGAACGTCCGCTCGAAGAATGATCTGCCGCCGTCGACGTCGGCGCGATGCAACGTCATTTCCTTGAGATCGTGGCCAGCAGAAAACAGCCTTCCCGCGGCCGTGATGACGATCACGCGGACCGACTTGTCGTCGCGCGCTGCGTCGAGCTCCGCGAGGAGGAACTCCATGGCGGCGAGGGAGAGCAGGTTCGCGGGCGGGTTGTTTAGCGTAAGCCGCAGGATGGCGTCCGCGCGCTGGGCAGCGGTCAATGGGTCATGATCCGATCCGATCACAGGCGCTGCTTAGCGCTGCTCGATCAGACCGGCCACTCGTCTTTCAGGATCGCGAACAGCACGGTATCGCGGACGTGGCCAGTCCAGGTGATCCGGTCGGCGCGAAGCACGCCTTCGCGGACGGCGCCAAGCTTCTTCATCGCCGCTTGCGAGCGCTCGTTTCGGATATCGACACGGAACTCGACGCGCCGGATCCCGCAGTCGAATGCGCGCTGAAGCATCATCTCCTTCACGCGGCGGTTGAAGCCGGTGCCGCGGAACTTCGGCCGGTAGTAGGTCCCACCGATCTCAAGGACCTGGCGGTTCGGCTCGATGCCGAGATAGCTCGACATGCCTGCAAGCTCGTCACTTTCGAACAGGACGAAAGTACGATTCTTGGGATTCGAGATGTAGCGCCCGATGCTGTCGTCGAAGTCGTCAGGCCCGAAGTTGTTGGAATAGATTTCCCAGACCTCAAGATCCTCGGCGCAGGCGGCTTTGAGGGCTTTGCGATGTTGTTCGCTGAAGCACTCCGCGCGACATGTGTCGCCGGTCATGGGTTGGTTCAGCCGACCGCGGGGGGCGCTGAGGCTACCTGGGTCCATTTCCCATTCCGCTTTTCGAACGCATTTAGGAAACTACGGTGGCAAAGGCCTCTACAAGCGTATTCAATTAGCGCCAATCCATCTACGAATACCGGCCGACTTAGGGTCACTTCTTCGGGGCCGTTCACCTTTGGTGGTTTCAGTCCGTGCGGCATTTCACTTTCGCAAGCACGATTGTCCGGTCGCGCTCGGCGTATCGAGAATCATTGGCGCAGGAACATGGTGGGCTTCAGATATCTTGGTGGCCTCGCCCGCCCGAGAACCGCGTCTCGAACGACGTGCTCAAGGCGCTCTTCGGTTTGAACTGCAAGTCGGCGTGGCACGTCGCCACTCGCCCCGCCATTTGGATTCCAAGGAGCTTACCTCACCGAAGGGACGCTCCTCTATCTGTGCCATTGTTCAATCGTTTGACTGAGCGGCGCCTCAAGTTGCTGCCAAACACAGATCTTGCGTTGTCGGCGCGAGCTTGGTCGAGATCTCCGGATAGCGCTGCCTCAAGAAGTCGCTACACGTCTTCCGTGGGAGTGAGCGGGACTCGTTTTGACTGCAGGCTGCGACTGCTGCGGACAGGGAACACAGCGGATTTCTTCATTCGTGGTCTAGGTCCTGCGCGACCCTTTCGGAGCGCAGCAGCCGGTCGATGTGGGTGCCCTCGTCGAAGCTCTCGTCGGGGACGAATTTGAGCTTCGCCGCATATTTCATGCGGACGCGATGGGCGACCTCGCGCTGGAGGAAGGCGGTGTTCTGGCGGAGCGCCTTCAGGACCGCTTCCTCGTCCTGGCCGAGCAGCGCCTTCACGAAGACGGTCGCGTGGCGAAGGTCGGGCGACATGCGCACCTCCGTGATGCTGACAAGGTGGGTCTGGAGGACGTCGTCATGGACATCGCCGCGCTGGAGCAACTCGCTTAGCACATGACGCACCTGCTCGCCGACGCGGAGGAGGCGGACCGAGCGGTTTTCTGGGGTTTCGGTGCGGCGCATTAAAGGTTCACCCAGTCCACGTTTGATCCGATGCGATGGATGCCGAGCTTAGGTGGAATTCGATGCGCCGCAGCCAAATCGCTCGCTCCGAAGCCTCGCAGCAACACTGATACATGAATTGCCAGTACGGATCGGACTCCATCTCGTTGCGAGTCATCCCCGCGAAATGATCGAATTCTACCTCGTACGGCATCGTGCAGTCGTTACAGCGTCCGCGCGCGTTCCTCGACCTCGAACACCTCCAGGCTGTCGCCCGGCTTGATGTCGTTCGTGTCCGCAAGCAGCACGCCGCATTCGAGGCCCGACGCGACTTCCGCCACATCGTCCTTGAAGCGCCGGAGCGAGCTGATCGTCGTCTTCGAGACGATGACGTCTTCGCGGGTGAGCCGGGCGTTGAGCCCCTTGCGGATCACACCCTCGAGGACGAGCAGGCCTGCCGCCTTGTCCTTTTTGCCTGCGGGGAACACCTCGCGGACCTCGGCGCGGCCGACGACCGTCTCGATAATCTCCGGACCGAGCTCACCCGCCATCGCCGACTTCACCCAATCGGTGAGGTGGTAGATGACGTCATAGTAGCGGAACTCGACCTTGTTGCGCTCCGCAACCTCGCGCGCCTTGGCGTTGGGGCGGACGTTGAAGCCGATGATCGGCGCGCCGCTGGCGCTCGCGAGCGTGACATCGCTCTCGGTAATCGCACCGACGCCCGAATGCAGGACGCGCACACGGACCTCGTCGGTCGATAACCGGTTGAGCGCGTGAACAATCGCTTCGACCGATCCCTGCACGTCAGCCTTGATGACCAGCGGCACTTCCGCCGTCGTCGAGGCATGGTTTGCGAACATGTTCTCGAGGCTCATCGGCGCAGAAGTGGTGCGCTTCCTGTCGAGCACGCCCTGGCGATAGCTAGCGACCTCGCGGGCACGTGCCTCGTTTTCCACGACCGTGAACGGATCGCCGGCTGAAGGCACTGCGGAGAGGCCGAGCACCTCGACTGGAACCGACGGTCCGGCTTCCTTCACCTGGCGACCCTTGTCGTCGATCATCGCCCGGACCTTTCCGCTCGATGGGCCCGCGACGAACACGTCGCCGACACGCAGCGTGCCGCGTTCGACGAGCACGGTGGCGAGCGGACCGCGACCCTTGTCGAGCTTGGCTTCGATGACCGTGCCTTCCGCGGCGCGGTCGGGGTTCGCCTTAAGCTCGAGAATCTCGGCCTGGAGCTGGATGGCCTCGAGCAGCTTGTCGAGATTGGTCTTCTTCGTCGCCGATACTTCGACGTCCTGGACGTCGCCGCCCATGTCCTCGACGATGACCTCGTGCTGCAGCAGCTCCTCGCGGACCTTCTGCGGCTTGGCTTCCGGCTTGTCGATCTTGTTTATCGCGACGATCATCGGAACACCGGCCGCCTTGGTGTGGTTAATCGCCTCCACCGTCTGCGGGCGAAGCCCGTCGTCGGCGGCGACAACCAGGACCACGATGTCGGTTACGTTAGCGCCGCGGGCGCGCATCTCCGAGAAGGCTTCGTGGCCCGGAGTGTCGAGGAAGGTGATCTTCGACTTGTCGGGCAGGCTCACCTGGTAGGCGCCGATATGCTGCGTGATGCCGCCGGCTTCGCCGGAAACGACGTCCGCGCCGCGGATCGCGTCGAGGAGCGAGGTTTTGCCGTGGTCGACATGACCCATGATCGTGACCACCGGGGGACGCGCCTTCAGGGTCTCGAGTGCATCGACGTCCTCTGAACTGTCGATGTCGATATCGCTCTCGCTGACGCGCTTGATGCGGTGGCCGAACTCGGTGACGAGCAGCTCGGCCGTGTCCTGGTCGATGGTTTGGGTGAGCGTGACCGGCATGCCCATCTTGAACAGCGCCTTCACGAGGTCGGCGCCGCGTTCCGCCATGCGGTTGGCGAGATCCTGCACGGTGATGGCTTCCGGAACGACGACGTCGCGGACCTGCTTGGCCGACGGGCCAACCTCCATGTGGTGGCGCTTTTCCTTCTCGCGGGCGCGGCGGAGCGCTGCAAGCGAGCGGGCGCGGCTATCGTCCTCGTCGGACAAGGCGCGCGTAACGGTGAGCTTGCCGCGGTGGCGCTCTGCATCGCCGCGGCCTCGGCTCGGGCGGGCGGGCTCCGGCCGGCGCGGGGCAGGGGCGTGCCCGCCCGGACGGCGGACCGTGCGCTCCTCCTCCGGTTCCTCGACAATTGGTGCCCGGGTTTCCGGCTCTGCAGGAACTTCGGCGGCGCTCTTGACATCCTCTTCGGCCTTTAGCCGAGCCTCCTCGGCGGCTGCTTCCTCGGCCTTGCGGTTTTCTTCGGCGCGGCGGCGCTCTTCCTCGCTCGCGTCTTTGAGGGCGCGTTCCTCGCGGCGGCGCGCTTCCTCGAGCGAAGCGAGGCGTGCTTCCTCGGCCTCGCGGAGGAGGCGAACCTGCATCTCCTTGCGGGCCGTGATGTCGTCCTGTGGAGACGGCTTGCGCGGCGCCGGCTGTGGAGCAGCAGGCTTGGGCGCGGGCTTGGGGGCCTCGGCGACGGGCTCCGGTTTCGGAGCTTCGGGCGGCGGGGCCTCACCCGGCTTGGTGAAGATGCGGCGCTGCTTACGCTCTACGACGACCGTGTTGGAACGGCCGTGGCTGAAGCTCTGCTTGACTTTTCCAGTTTCGACCGTGCGCTTGATCCCCAGCGACGGCCGGGTTCCGAGCTTCGGCTTTTCGGTCTGGTCTGTCATTCTATTCCTTCGTCAAAATCTCTTCAGCCGAGCCGGTCCTCGAGGCGGGTTCTCCGCCTTCCAGACCACGTTCCGGGCCAGTGAAAGCCAGCCACCGGGCAAGCGCGTGACGAACACGCGAAGCGGCGGCGGGATCGGTCAGGGCGACGTGTACCACATTCTCGCGCCCAAGTGCCATCGACAAGATAGTGCGCGCCAAGGGGAATATCACCCCCTGTGGACCGCCTCCGCCGACGCGCCAGGCCTGGTCCATACGCCTGCGGCCGTCTTCGCCAGCGTCGCCTGCGTGGATAAGGAGGTGGACCCGGCCAGAGCGGGCGGCATTTTCGACGCGCTCGGCACCGTTAATGAGATTACCGGCGCGCGCCTCCATGCCGAGCCGGTCGAGCGCGTTCTGGCGCAGCGCCGCTTGGGTGAGCTCGCCAAGATCTGCCGGAACCGCGACCTCGTTGGTCTTGAACGCGCGCTGGAGCGCCGGCTTGAGCTTGCCCCTGGCGTTTGCGGCGTCGAGTTCGGCACGCGAAACGCCGATCCACGCGCCGCGCCCTGGTGCTCGGGCACGGATGTCAGGCGCGATGGTGCCGTCAGGACTGAGCGCGAGCCTGATCAGTTCCTCACGCGGCGCGGTCCGCCGCGAGAGGATGCAGGTGCGCTCGGCCGGGGAACGCTCAGCTATGCCTTGAGCAGTCTCATTCCGGGGATTCCGCATCGGCGGCCTCCACGGTAGCAGGCTTGGCGTCCTCGTCCTCGAACCAATGGGCGCGGGCAGCCATGATGATCTCGTTGCCCTGTTCTTCGCTGAGCCCGTACTCGGCGAGGAGTCCACCTTTGTCCTCAGGGCGGTTGCTCGGCTCGCGTTGACGGCGCTGCTCCGGACGCTTCTTTTGAACGAGCTCGTCGGTCGCGAGGTCGGCGAGATCGTCGAGCGTGCGGATGTTCGCCTTGCCCAATGTCACGAGCATCTGCTCGGTGAGGTGGGGGATCTCGGCGAGCGCATCCTCGACGCCGAGCTTGCGGCGCTCTTCGCGAGCGGCGGCTTCGCGGCGCTCGAGCGCTTCGGCGGCGCGGCTCTGGAGCTCGGTCGCGATGTCCTCATCGAGCCCCTCGATCGAGGCAATTTCCTCGACGGGAACGTAGGCAACCTCCTCTAGGCTGGTGAAGCCTTCGGCAACCAGCAGCTGAGAAAGCGTCTCATCGACGTCGAGCTCGCTCTGGAACATCTCCGAGCGCTCGACGAACTCGCGCTGGCGCTTCTCGCTCGCGTCGGCTTCGGTGAGGATGTCGATCTGCGAAGCCGTGAGGTGGCTCGCGAGGCGGACGTTCTGTCCGCGGCGGCCGATGGCGAGGCTCAGCTGGTCGTCAGGGACGACAACCTCAATGCGGCTCTCTTCCTCATCGATGACGACGCGGCTGACGGTCGCGGGCTGCAGCGCATTCACGACGAAGGTGGCGAGGTCCTGGCTCCAGGGGATGATGTCGATCTTCTCGCCCTGGAGCTCCTGCACGACGGCCTGGACTCGGCTGCCCTTCATGCCGACGCAGGCCCCGACGGGGTCGATCGAGCTGTCGTGGCTGATCACGCCGATCTTGGCCCGGCTTCCCGGGTCGCGGGCGGCGGCCTTGATCTCGATGATGCTGTCGTAAATCTCCGGTACTTCCTGCGCGAACAGCTTCTTCATGAATTCGGGATGGGCCCGCGACAGGAAGATTTGCGGACCGCGTGCCTCGCGGCGCACGGCCATGATCAGCGAGCGGATACGGTCACCGACCCGCACCATCTCGCGTGGAATCTGCTGGTCGCGGCGAATGACGCCCTCAGCCCGGCCGAGGTCGACGACGACGTGGCCGAACTCGACGCGCTTCACGACGCCCGTGATGATCTCGTTGGCGCGGTCCTTGAACTCCTCAAACTGACGCTCGCGCTCGGCATCGCGGACCTTCTGGAAGATCACCTGCTTGGCGGCCTGGGCGGCGATTCGACCGAACTCGATCGGGGGCAGCGGATCGACGATGAAATCGCCGACGCTCGCGCCCTTCTGGAGCTTCTGAGCGCTTTTCTCGTCGATCTGCTTGAAGTGGTCCTCGACCTCTTCGGTGACTTCGAGAACGCGCCACAGGCGGAGATCGCCGGTGACGGGGTCGAGCTTGGCGCGGATATCGTTCTCGGCGCCGTAGCGGGCGCGGGCGGCGCGCTGGATCGCGTCCTCCATCGCCTCGATGACGATGCCCTTGTCGATCAGCTTCTCGCGAGCGACGGCGTCGGCGATCGCGAGCAATTCTGCCTTATTGGCGCTGACGGCAGCGGGTGCGGTGGCCATGAAAATTATTCCTCTACGGTTTCTATTGTGTCGGCGCCCTCGGTGCTGAGCGGTGCGGTGGCTCGAATGAGCTTGTCGGTCAAGACGAGCTTGGCCGACAAGATTGCGGAGAAGGGCAGAGCGTGCGCTTCGCCTTCTTTCGTGATGATCAGGATTTGTTCCCCTTCGACACCCTGGAGGATGCAGGTGAACTGCTTGCGACCCTCATGAGGTTCGGTGAGCTTGATTTGCGCTTCGTGGCCCGCCCAGTCCTTGAAGTCTTTCAAGCGGGTGAGCGGGCGGTCGATCCCGGGCGAGCTGACCTCAAGCCGGTAGCTGCCGTCGATCGGATCGGCGAGATCGAGCATCTCGGAAAGCTGCCGCGAGATTCTCTCGCAATCGGTGATGTCGAGCTGACGCGTGTCCGGCCGCTCGGCCATGACCTGGAGCGTCGGATCGGTTGCGCCGCCGATCATCATCACGCGCACGAGCTCGTAGCCGAGGCGTTTCACCTCGGGCTCAATCAATCGTTCAAGGCCGGCAATGTTGGCCACGCGTGCTCCGACAGGAAATCCAAACGTATCTCGGACCGGAGCCGTAGGGCCCCAGCCTCAGGCATCTAGCGATGTCGAGGAGAGAGCTGCGATATAGGCGGGAAGCAAGAGGTCCGCAAGCGATGCTTAGCGCCCGAGCGCGCGGTTCTCCTCGCGGATGCGGACGGTGAGCACGCCCGCGTTGAGAAGGGTGAAGATCGAGGCGACCTGCCACAGTCCGAACACCAGCGGCAGGACTGCGATCTCACCAATCACGACCCAATAATTTGGGTGATTGACGAACCGGTAGGGGCCGCTCTCCACCAACTCCTCATGGGGATCGACGATGATGCGTGTGGTCCAACGCCTACCAAGCGTGGTCAGCACCCATAGGCGGCCGACCTCGAGGAGGGCGAACAGGGCGAGCCAGAATCCGTCGATCGGACGCGACGGTGCGAGCCACCACAGCGCTGCGAGCCAGAGCGCATGTACCGTTACGATGAAGGGATAGTGGCTCCGCCCGTGCTCTCGTGCGCCCTTGGATACCAGGCGGCGGGTGTTGCGCCCGGCGAGCCATAGCTCGAACATGCGCTCGAGCGTGACAAAAGCGAGTATCGCGACGTTGAGCGTCACGCAGCTTCTAATAGCAGTCCGGCACAGGTGAACCCGGGACCGAAGGCCGTCATCATCGTGCGGTCTGGAAGGCCTAGTTCGAGTAGCCGCTCCAGTACGAACATGACCGTTGGCGCACTCATGTTGCCGTAGTCGTGGAGCACCTCCCGCTCGAGGTTCAGCTCACCTTGCGGAAGCTGAAGCGCCGTCTCGATCGCGTCGATCACCTTCACGCCGCCCGGGTGAGAGCAGAGGCGATCGATGTCCTCGCGGCGGATGCCCATCGATGCGCACATCTCGTCGACCGCGCCGGCAAGCTCGGCTTCGATGAAGGGTGGGATGGCGCGGTCGAAAACGACCGCCAGGCCTGGATCCTCGACCTCCCAGCCCATGATGCGCAGCGTCTCGGGCCACAGCTTCTCTGCAGAACCCGTGATTCGTGCAAGGCTGTGGTGGCCGCTGGTGAGGACCGCCGCCGCGGCTCCGTCCCCGAACAATGCCGTAGCCACAACAGCGGCGGGATCATCGCTGTTGAGCTGGATCGATATAGAGCAGGTCTCGACCGTGACCATGAGCCAATGGCTTCCCGGATCGGCTGCCGCGAGCCGCGAAGAAAGCGAAAGGCCGCTCACTCCGCCGGCGCAGCCCAGGCCGAAGATCGGGACGCGGCGGACATCGTTGCGGAAGCCGACCCTCGACGAGACGCGTGCATCGAGGCTCGGGGTTGCAATGCCGGTCGTCGAAACGGTGACCACGCCGTCAATCTGCTCCGGCATCAGACCGGACTTTTCGATGGCTGAAGCAGCGGCTTCGACGAACAGGTTCTCCGCGGCTTCCAGATAGAGCGCATTGCGGTCACGCCACCCGTGGTCCGCCATGTACCATTCCTGGGGAGCGACGATGTGCCGCCGAGCGATGCCGGCATTATCGAACACGCCCGAAAGACGATCGAACAAAGCCTTCTTGCCGCCAAAGGCTTCTCGCGCCCGTTCTTTGGCTTCCGCCTGGGTGACGACGTATGGCGGCACCGCGGTGGCCAGCGATAGAAGGCTGCAAGGCTCTTTCATGGCTCTATAGAGCGGTGGAGACGCATTTTGGTTCAAATATACGGCAGTTGGGAGGCCGCATGAAGCTAGGTTCGCTGCAGTTGAGTGCGCTTCTGGTGCTTGCCGCCTGCGGTACGTCGGCGCGGACGAATGCCCAAGATCCGCATAATTCCGGCGGAGCGGCACATCCTGCGAACCTGACGCCGACCAGCCGCCCCTTCGTGACCGCCAAGATCGCGACGTTCGACGATCCCTGGGCGATGACATTCATTCCTGGCAGCTCGTCCGCGCTCGTGACGGAAAAGCCCGGCCACATGTGGTGGATCGATGTCAACACCGGCCAGCAAATCCCGGTCACTGGCGTTCCGCGAGTCGTCGTGAACGGTCAGGGAGGATTGCTCGACGTCGTTCTCTCTCCGACGTTCGGGAACGACGGCTTCGTCTACCTGACCTATGCGGAGCCATCGGCGATCAGGGGCAGCGGCCTCGCGATGGCCAGGGCCAAGTTCGTTCGCACTGGAGACGCCGCGAGCCTCAACGACCTGCAGGTACTTTGGCACGATCCGGCCGGTGGCCAGGGCGGACAATTCGGAGCGATCATTGCCTTCGCCCCGAACGGCAAGTCGCTATTTCTCAGTTCCGGCGAACGGCAGCGTTTCACGCCCGCTCAGGACCCGAGCCAGCCGACCGGCAAGATCCTCCATCTCACGCTCGACGGGAAGCCCGCGCCGGGAAATCCATGGGCAGGCAAAACCGGAGCCGAGACCGTCACGGTCACAGACCCACCCGCAGACACCGAGGCGGCCAAGCGTGCCGAAGGGCGGCAAGTTAAGTGGCCGGGGCCAAACCTTACGCCGGCCGAGACATGGTCGCTCGGCCATCGCAATCCCTACGGGCTGGCTTTCGCTCCGGATGGGCGGCTGTGGGAAACTGAGATGGGACCTCGCGGGGGCGACGAGCTCAACCTCATACTTCCCGGCAAGAATTACGGGTGGCCGCTGGTCTCGCAGGGTCAGAATTACAACGGGGTGCCGATACCGCGGCATTCGAGCCGCCCGGACTTCACGGCGCCGATGCTTTATTGGATCCCGTCGATCTCGCCGACCAGCCTGCTTTTCTATTCCGGCAAACTGTTCCCGCAATGGAAGGGCGACGCGCTGGTCGGCTCTCTCTCCGGACAGGTTCTTGTCCGTGTCCGCATCCAGGGTGAGCAGGCGAAGGCGCTCGATCAATGGGACATGGGCAGCCGGATCCGCTTCGTTTGCGAGGGACCGGACGGCGCGATCTACGTCCTCGAGGACGGATCGGGTGGGCGCCTGCTCAGGC
The DNA here is from genome assembly GCA_963831485.1 of uncultured Alphaproteobacteria bacterium. Lineage (GTDB taxonomy): Bacteria > Pseudomonadota > Alphaproteobacteria > Sphingomonadales > Sphingomonadaceae > Sphingomicrobium. The sequence continues at coordinate 179,605 of CAWHQE010000019.1, read as the reverse complement.
TGACGCCCACCCGCTGATACATCGTGGCTATTCGGTAGCCTCCGCCACTTCCGGCTTCGCATTGGCTTCATGGCCGGGTTGCGGAATGGTGCGCAGGTACGGCTTGTGGGTCTTCCAACCGTTCGGGAATTTTTCGCGAGCCGCGTCGTCCGATAGCGACGGCGCGATGATCACTTCGTCGCCGTGGTTCCAGTTCACCGGCGTCGCGACCGGGTGCTTGGCCGTTAGCTGGATCGAATCGAGCAGGCGGAGGATCTCCTGGAAATTCCGGCCCGAGCTCATCGGGTAGATCAGCATCGCCTTGATCTTCTTGTCCGGTCCGATGAGGTAGACGGTGCGCACCGTGGCGTTCTTCGCCGCGGTCCGACCTTCGGTATCGGTCTCTTCGGCCGGAAGCATGTTGTACAGCTTCGAGACAGTGAGGTCGTAATCCCCGATCATCGGGAAATTCACATCCTGGCCGGTGACGTCCTTGATGTCCTTCGACCAGCCCTGGTGATCGTCGACCTTGTCGACGCTCAGCCCAATGACCTTCGTGTTGCGCTCGTCGAATTCTGGTTTGAGGCGCGCAACCTCACCCAGCTCGGTAGTACAGACCGGAGTGTAGTCCTTGGGATGGGAGAAGAGGATCGCCCAGCTGTCACCGATCCAGTCGTGAAAGCGAATGGGTCCCTGTGTCGTCTCTGCGGTGAAGTCGGGCGCAGTACTTCCGATGGCGAGCGTGGTCATAGCCAGTCCTTTCGAGTTGTTACGGCGGCGGCGATATAGTTGTTCAGACGACTTCTTCGAGGGGCGCTTCGATGCTTTGCGGCTGCTCGAGCCACTCGGGCGGCCTTAGCCCCTTCGAACGCAGAAATTCCGGATTGTACAGCCGTGACTGATAGCGCGAGCCCGGGTCGCATAACATCGTCACGATGACCTTGCCGGGCCCAAGCTTGCGGGCGAGTCGGATTGCGCCGGCGACGTTCACGCCCGAAGACAGGCCCAGGCTGAGGCCCTCCTCGCTGAGGAGATCGAAGGCAACGGCGAGGCTTTCGCTGTCGGGAATGAAGAAGGCCTCATCCGGCTCGAATCCTTCGAGGTTCGCTGTGATGCGGCCTTGGCCGATACCCTCGGTGATCGAGCTGCCTTCGGCCTTCAGCTCGCCGGTCGTATAATAGCTGTACAGCGCGGCGCCGGGCACGTCGGCGAGGGCGACCACGATATCCCGGTTGCGCTGGCGGAGTCCCGCGGCGACTCCGGCAAGCGTTCCGCCGGTGCCGACGGCGCTCACGAAAGCGTCGACCTTGCCGTCGGTCTGTTCCCAGATTTCCGGCGCGGTAGTTCGAACGTGGACGTTGCGGTTTGCGACATTATCGAACTGGTTGGCGAAAATCGCGCCGTGCGGATGCTCGCGGGCGAGCTTTTCGGCGAGGCGTCCGGCGACCTTCACATAATTGTTCGGGTTCCGGTACGGCGCGGCGGGCACCTCGACCAGAGCCGCGCCTAGCGAGCGAAGCGCGTCCTTCTTCTCCTGGCTCTGCGTTTCCGGAATGACGATGACCGTGTGCATGCCGAGCGCATTGCCGACGATGGTCAGGCCGATTCCGGTGTTTCCGGCGGTGCCGTCGACAATCAGTCCACCCGGGCGAAGCTGTCCCTTCTCGATCGCATCGGTGACGATGCCGAGGGCCGCACGATCCTTTACCGACAGCCCGGGATTCATGAATTCGGCCTTCCCGAGGATGGTACAGCCGGTCTCCTCCGAGACCTTGCGCAGCTTGATCAGCGGCGTGTTGCCGATAGCGTCCAGAGTGCCGGACTTGATGTCCATTCGCGGCCCCTTACTCCGTCAGTCCGTTCGGCGGTAGCGCAGATAATAGGGGCGGCTGCCTTCCCGGCGCGATTTTGCGCCGTAGCGGGTCTCGATCCAGCCACCGGGCGGTTCGAGAAAGTCCTTCGGTCGGTCAGCCAGCCATTCGAACTGATGTTCGTGGCGTCGCATGATCATCAGCGACCAGGTTAGGTAAGTCGGATCGTCGGTGGCAAGGCGGAGCTCGCCGCCCGACCTCAGCTTTGACGCGAATAGGTCGACGGGACCATCGTTGACCATGCGCCGCTTGGCGTGCCGAGCCTTCGGCCACGGGTCAGGGTGCAAGAGGTAGAGGAAGGACAAGGCGCCATCAGGCACGCGCTGAAGCACTTCGAGCGCGTCGCCGCGCCACATGCGGACATTGCGCAGATTCTTGTCTCGGATGTGTGCGAGCGCCGCCGCCACGCCGTTGAGGAAGGGCTCGGCGCCGATGAAACCGTGGTCCGGCAGCATGTCCGCGCGGTCGACGAGATGCTCACCCGAGCCGAAACCGATCTCGAAGTGGAGCGGGCGGGCATCGCCGAACAGCGCCGTCGCCGTGACTTCGCCCTCACCCGGGACTTCAATCTGCGGGAGCAGCTTGTCGACCAGCTCCTGCTGAGCCTTGCGCAGCTTGTGGCCGCTCGACCGTCCGTAAAGCCGATTGAGGGTCAGCGGATCGCCCGATTTGAAGGCCGTCATGTGCCGACTCGCCTAGAAAGGCAGGGCGGCCTCGGCAACGATAGCCGTTGGAACCATTTCATCACTGAATGCATGAAGGCATCGGCAACAGGAGATCATGCCATGGCAAGTCGCAACGACGGCTCCCACAGTCATCCGCAAAGCACCGCGAAGATCGGCGGTCATCCGATCCATCCAATGCTGGTCCAGTTCCCGATCGTCTGCTTCGTCCTGACCCTCGCGGCCGACATTGGCTTCTTGCAGGCTCACGACCATCCATGGGCGACAGCATCGCGCATCCTGCTGATCATCGGCCTGGTCATGGGCGCGCTCGCAGCGGTCACTGGCCTCACCGATTTCCTGGGCGAGAAGCGAATCCAGGGGCCTGACGCGATCAAGCACGCCGTCGCGAACGTCACCGCCGTGGTGATCGAAGTCATCAATCTCATCCTTCGCTGGCACGACGACGCATCGATAGGAAGGATCGGCGTCTATCTCTCGGCGATCGCGGTGCTCATTCTTCTTTACAGCGGCTGGAAGGGTGGCGACCTCGTCTTCAAGCACGGCATGGGGGTCTACGACCGATCGGATTTGTAACCTCTACTCTTCCGGACGGCAGGCTTTACCTTCATATTCGAAGCGGTCCTGAACGTAGGCCTTGCCGTTCCAGCGGACGACCGGAAAGCAGAAGCCGGGGCCACCGACGGAGATGTCCGGCATCTTGCCGACGCCACTGGTCTTCAGGAACTCAGCGACACCCTGCGACTGGTAGAGAGTTGCCCATTTTCCATTGGCCTGCCTCGATAACAGCCAGAAACCGGTCCCGGTATTTCCATAGCAAAACGTGCCGCCTTCGGTGACGACGGCCTCCGGGCGGCCGTCGCCATTGAGGTCGCGATAAGTGTCGATGGCGCCAGGCTCATAGCCGGACGAACCGGGGTCGTCGCAGTCTGTCCGCCACTTGCCGCCGTGCTGGGTGAAGCCGGCCGCGCCGAAGATCGCCGTTTCATCCGCGGGCGGAACTGAGGCTGCGAGCCAGGTCGCTAGCAAGAGCATAGGAGCCGTTTATCACGGCTCCCTGCCTGCGCCTATGCGGCGAGCGCGGCCTTCAGTTCGTCGACCAGGTCGACCCGTTCCCACGGGAAGAAATCGCCGTCCGACTTGCGACCGAAATGGCCGTAGGCCGCGGTCGGCTCGTAGATCGGCTTGTTGAGGCAGAGATGGGTGCGGATTCCGCGCGGCGTCAGGCGGCCGAGCTTGCCGATGCGACCAATCGCTGCCTCGATATTATCGTCGCCCACCGTGCCTGTGCCGTGGGTATCGACATATAGCGACAGCGGTTCAGCAACTCCGATCGCATAGGCGAGCTGGATCGTGCAGCGCGTTGCGAGGCCGGCGGCGACGATGTTCTTCGCGAGATAGCGGGCGGCGTAGGCGGCCGAGCGATCGACCTTGGTCGGGTCCTTGCCCGAAAAGGCGCCGCCGCCATGCGGGGCCGCGCCGCCGTAGGTGTCGACGATGATCTTGCGGCCGGTGAGGCCCGCGTCGCCATCCGGACCGCCGATCTCGAAGCTTCCGGTCGGATTGATGTGATAGACGGTCTCGTTGCCAAGTAGGTGCGACGGTAGGACTTGAGCGACCACATCCTTCACATAAGCGTGGAGCTGGGCTTGCTTCTCGCCCTTGTCGTAGCCGGGCTTGTGCTGGGTCGAGACGACGATGGCAGTGGCCTTGGCGGGCTTGCCCTCTTCGAAGCGCAGCGTCACCTGGCTCTTGGCGTCGGGCTCTAGGAAGGGCGCGCGGCCCTCGTGGCGGTCGGTGGCCATCTCCAACAGGATCTTGTGGCTGTAATCGAGAGTCGCCGGCATGAGGTCGGGGGTCTCGTCGCAGGCGAAGCCGAACATGATGCCCTGGTCGCCCGCGCCTTCTTCTTTGTTCTCGCCGGCGTCGACGCCCTGCGCGATGTGCGGCGACTGGCCGTGGAGGTGGTTGGAGAATTCGAAATTGGCCCAGTGGAAGCCGGCTTGCTCGTAGCCGATCTTCTTCACGACGCGGCGAACGATCTCCTCGATCTCGTCGCGTGCACCTGGCGCCCAGCCGCCCGTCTCGGGCCAATGTTCTTCGTCATAGACCGGCTTGCAGCGGATCTCGCCGGCTAGGACGACGCGATTGGTGGTCGTCATCGTCTCGCAAGCAACGCGCGCCTCCGGGTCCTTGCTCAGGAAAAGGTCTACGACGGCATCGGAAATCTGGTCCGCGACCTTGTCAGGATGGCCTTCGGAAACGGATTCGGACGTGAAGAGATAATTGCTGCGCATGGGGTAAGAGCGGCCTCGATATCATGATATAAGGAAGTCCTTATATGTCGTTTCTAGCGGCGCTTGCGACCGAGCACAATGCCGCCTGCAATGAGCAGCAGGGCGGCGAAGAGCGGGATCGCATTGCCGAAGCGGGCGAAGACGGTCGGCGCGTTGGCGGCAGGGGGAAGGATAGCGTCGATGGCTCCTGCTTGACGCCAGCCCAGCTCTTTCACGACGTTTCCGCGGGCGTCGATGACTGCGCTGATGCCTGTCGGTGTGGCTCGGAGCACCGGCAAGCCCTCCTCCGCGGCGCGCAACCTAGCCTGAGCCAGATGCTGCGGTGGTCCCCATGAGCCGAACCACGCGTCGTTCGAGGGATTGAAGATGAACTCGGGCCTATTGTTTGCGTCGACGACGTGGCCGGAGAAAATGATCTCGTAGCAAAGGTCGAAACCGACCTTGCCCCATTCGCCGCCGAGATCGAGCGTTCGTGGTCCGGGGCCGGGCGTGAAGTCGAGATCGCCGGGCGCGAGCCGCGACAGCCCGATGTACGACAGGAGCGGCCGCATCGGCAGATATTCGCCGTAGGGGACGAGGTGCGCCTTGTCGTACCGGCCGACGATCTTTCCGCCCGGAGCGAGCGCGAAAATGCTGTTCGAAGCCTTGTCGACGTGAATCCCGTCGCGAGATTCCACGGCGAGCCCGCCTGTCAGCAGCACGTCATTGGGACCGAGAAGGGATGCCGCCCGTATTCGCTCGAAGGCCGCCAGCCTCTGCGTCCCGGCGCGTTGGTCCTCGACGGGTTCGGTGATCGCCGCTTCTGGCCATAGCAGCAGGCGCGGCTCTCCTCGCGGCGGTCCCGACAGTGCCGCGAGGCGCCGTGCCGCTTCATCGTCGAAGCCGGGCCGCCACTTATCCTCTTGACCGATGTTCGGCTGGACGATGCGCGCGTTGCGGATCGTGAGCGGATCCGGGGGCACCGCAGACGAGGGAAGCAGCCATAGAAAGACCGTCGCGCCGAGGATGACGACGAGCGGGAGCCACTTGCGGTAATATTCGAGCCAGATCGCGCCGCTCAGCAGGATCACGAGCCCCGACATTCCATAGGTGCCGATGAGGGGCGTAACCCCGATCAGTGGGGTCGGCGCCAGCGCTGCGGCGAGAGGGTTCCACGGGAAGCCCGTGAAGACGATACCGCGCAGCCATTCGGTAATCGCCCATGCGCCGCCGAGCGCCGTAACCATGACGACGCGGTCATCCCGGCCGAACCACCAGGCCACGCCGGTCGCGATTGCCGGATAGACCGCCAGGTATATCGACAGCAGTACGACCGCGATCCAGCCGAGCCATGCCGGCATGTTCGACTGATAGGTGAAGGAGGTCGCAATCCAGTTGAGCCCGACCGCGAACTGACCGAAGCCGAATGCCCAGCCCATCAGGATGCTTCGCCACAACGACTTGTTGCGGTCGAGAAGCTCGCACAGTGCCGCGGTCGCGATGAGCAGCAACGGCCACCAGGCCACTGGCTCGAAGGCAAACGCGGATACGGCACCGGCGATGAGGGCGTACAACACGTACAGCATCGCCGCTGATGGCTAGCCGTAACGCGCGTTCAACGAAAGCCTCGACAAGAGCGCTGTCCCCTTGCAGGGCAGAAGCATGACCCTTCCTCCATTCCATCTCGCCTTTCCCGTGGACGACCTTGTCGCGGCTCGGCGCTTCTACGGCGGTCTGCTTGGCTGTCGTGAAGGACGAAGCGCCAAGAAATGGATCGACTTCGACCTCTACGGTCATCAGATCGTCGCACATCTCGCCCCGGAAGAAGCTCGGATCCGAGCGACCAACCCGGTCGACGGGGCGGATGTGCCGGTGCCGCATTTCGGGATCGTGCTTCCGATGGACGACTGGAAGGCGCTTGCTGGAATATTGGAAGAGGCAGGTATCGATTTCGTGATTCCACCGGCGATCCGCTTCGAAGGCGAGCCGGGCGAGCAGGCGACGATGTTCTTCCTCGATCCCGCCGGCAATGCGTTGGAATTCAAGGCGATGGCGAATCCGGCGAACCTGTTCGCGAAGAACTGACGCTTATTCTCGCTCCGCTTCCGCCGCTGGAGCGTGGAGGCGGACACGGATAATCCTACGCGGATCCGAATTGACCGCCTCGAGCCTCCACCCCGAAGGGTGATTGACGCATTCGCCTCTCGCCGGGATGTGGCCCGCGATCAGGAAGACCAGACCTCCCAGCGTGTCCACTTCATCCTTGTCGGACGAGAGGCGCCTGTCGACCGCCTCGGCGAGTTCCTCAAGCTCGATCCTGGCATCCGCTTCCCAGACGCCATCGTCGAGCATCGTCAGCATCGAGGCTTCGGCGTCGTCATGCTCGTCCTCGATGTCGCCGACGATCTCCTCGACCACGTCCTCAATGGTCACCAGGCCCTCGGTCCCGCCGAACTCATCGACGACGATCGCGAGGTGGACGCGTTCGGTGCGCATCCGCGCCAGAAGCTCGATGACGCCCATCGACTCCGGGACGAAGAGCGGCTCGCGCATCAGCGCGTCAAGCGAGCGATCGCGCGAGGGATCGACGCTCGCGAGGAAGATGTCCTTGATATGGACCATCCCAACGACGGTATCGAGGCTCTCGCCGAAGATGGGTAGCCGGCTGTGCCCGGCATCTGCGAAGGCGCGGACGAGCTCGTCGAAGCTGATGTCGTTCGGGACTGCGATGATGTCGCCGCGAGTGACGCAAATGTCGCCCGCGGTCTGCTCGCCGAAGTGGAGCAGGTTGCGCAGCATCTGCCGCTCGGCGGGAGAAAGGTCGCCAGCCGCGGGGGTCGAGCTTTCTTCCGCCTCGTCGATCGCATCCTCGATCTCTTCGCGCAGGGTCGGCTCCGAATCGTCGCCGAAGATCAGATGACGCATCCCGCGCCAGAGCGCAGAGCCGCCTTCGTCGCCTCGCGTAGCCATCAGGCAGTCACCTCGTAAGGATCGGACATGCCGAGCCGCGCGAGCGCGCGAACTTCGCGGGCCTCCATGTCGGCGGCCTCGAGGTCGCTCTTGTGATCATAGCCGAGCAAGTGGAGCGTGCCGTGGACGAGGAGGTGCATCGCGTGATGCTCGACGCTGATGCCTCTCTCGGCCGCCTCCGCCTCGCAGACGCCGCGGGCGAGGATTATATCGCCCAGCAACAATTCTGACGTAACAACATTTGCCTTCGCTAAATCGCGCTCATCCGCCATCGGAAAGGACAGGACATTGGTCGGCTTGTCCTTGCCGCGCCACTTTGCGTTGAGCACGCGTACCTGCTCGTCGCCGCTCAGGGTAACCGAAATTTCGACCGGGCGGTCGGCGTCGCAGAGCTCAGGATAGGCGCTCTCCGCGATCGCCGCTTCGGCGGCGCGCTTCGCTAGCGGCAGCCAGAAGCTGCTACTGTCCCATTCTCCGTCAGCGTCGAGTGCGATCTCGAGCATCATCCGCCCACGTCCCGAACCGCGTTCGGGCCCTCATAGGCATCGACGATGCGCCCGACCAGCGGGTGGCGAACCACGTCGGCTGAACTGAAGCGCACCACGGCGATTCCCTTCACTCGCTCGAGCCGGCCGACGGCATCGGTCAGGCCGGACTTGCTTGGGTCGGGCAGGTCGACCTGATGCGGGTCGCCGCAGATCACCATCCGGCTCCTCATGCCGAAGCGGGTCAGGAACATCTTCATCTGCAGCGGCGTTGTGTTCTGCGCCTCGTCGAGGATGATGAACGCGTCGTTGAGCGTCCGGCCGCGCATGAAGGCGAGGGGCGCGATCTCGATCTCTCCCGACGCGATTTGGCGCTCGACCTGCTCGGTTGGAAGCATGTCGTAGAGCGCGTCATAAAGCGGCCGGAGATAGGGATCGACCTTCTCCTTCATGTCGCCGGGGAGGAAACCGAGGCGCTCTCCCGCTTCGACCGCCGGACGCGACAGGATCAGCCGGTCGACGCTGCCGTTGATGAGCTGCGACACCGCCTGCGCGACAGCGAGATAGGTCTTGCCGGTACCAGCAGGGCCCAGGGCAAAGATCATCTCGTCGCGGGCGAGGGCTTCCATGTAGGTCGTCTGGACCGCCGAGCGCGGGACGATCGTCTTCTTGCGCGTGCGGATCATCACGCGCGGCGCTGACGTCACTTCTTCCTGGATGATTCCATCAAGGTGCGGCTGCGCGGCCATTCCGAGTACTGCCTCGACTGCTTCGGCATCGACATCCTGACCGGAATCGAGCCGGTTGTAGAGGCCAAGCAGGACGTCGCGGGCGCGCGACGCTGCGTCGGGATCGCCCTCGATCTGGACGCGATTGCCGCGCGCTGCAATGTGCACGCCGAGCCGCTGCTCGATAGTAATCAGGTGGCGGTCATAATCGCCGAACAAAGGGCCAAGCAGGTAAGGCTGCTCGAACTCCAGCTCCAGCCGCGCACGGTCCGGAACGGCCTGCAATTCGCGACGGGCCATCAGGCGGCCGCTTTCTGCCGGGCCGCGCCGGTCATGCTGTTTGGTCCAGCCGCAACCAAGGTCACGTCGACGATTTCGCCGGGCTGGGCGGAGGTATCGACATGAACCGACTGGAGCCACGGCGAGCGGCCGATCATCTGGCCATCATGCCTGCCCTTGCGCTCGATCAAGACCTTGGTGTCCGCGCCCACCGTTGAGCGATTGAAAGCGATCTGGTGTTCGTTGATCCGCGCCAGCAGCCTCTGGAGGCGTTCGCCCATGATCTCGCGCGGAATCTGATCCTCCATGGTTGCCGCCGGGGTGCCCGGACGGGCGCTGAATTTGAACGAATAGGCCGATGCGTAACGCACTGCATCGACTATTCTCAGCGTTGCCTCGAAATCTTCCTCCGTCTCGCCCGGGAAGCCGACGATGAAGTCGCCCGAAAGCGCAATGTCGGGACGGACGGCGCGCATCTTCTCGAGTGTGGCGAGATATGTTTCTGCAGTGTGACTGCGGTTCATCGCCTTGAGGATTCGGTTTGAGCCCGACTGCACTGGCAGATGGAGATAGGGCATCAGCTTCTCCACCTCGCCGTGGGCAGCCATGAGTTCGTCGCTCATGTCCGCCGGGTGGCTCGTCGTGTAGCGGATGCGCTCGAGACGATCGATCCTCGCAAGTGCTCGGATCAGATCTGCGAGGCCGCGCTTTTCATCGCCCCAGGCATTCACGTTCTGGCCGATCAAGACGATCTCGCGCGCCCCCGCATCCACCAGCGCATGCGCTTCGGCGACGATGTCCTGCCAGGGCCGCGAGATCTCGGCGCCGCGCGTATAGGGGACCACGCAATAGGTGCAGAATTTGTCGCAGCCTTCCTGCACTGTGAGGAATGCGCTGGGAGCCGAACGACGCCGCGCGGGTAGCGCGTCGAACTTGCTGATCGCCGGCATGTCGGTGTCGACCGGACGGGCGCCGCGCGACGCCAAGGCGATCATCTCCGGAAGCCGATGATACGCCTGCGGCCCGACGACGATGTCGATCAGCTGCGAGCGTCGCTTCGCTTCAGCTCCTTCCGCCTGGGCAACACAGCCGGCGAGTGCGATCATCGGCTTCGAACCATCCTCGCGTCTCAAACGGCCGACGTCGGAATAGGCCTTTTCGGCGGCCTTCTCGCGGATGTGGCAGGTATTGAGGACGACGAGGTCTGCGTCGTCGGATTGGCCGGCCGCGGTCATGCCTTCGGCGGCGAGCAGCTCTGCGACACGCTCACCGTCGTAGACATTCATCTGGCAACCGAAGCTTTTGATCTTGAAGGTCTTGGGATTCATCTCCCCTTGCCTATAGGCGAGTGGGAAGGCGACTTGAAGCCGAGCGTTTCGGCGATCGCTTCGCGCGCCTCCTGAGCCAGCTGTTTGCGGTCCAAATTGGGGTCGAGGGGCGGGAGCATGTTCATGGTCACCGGCAAGGTGCCGCGCCTACCCAGAATCCGCTTCACATTGTCGCTCCCGGGCTCTTCATCGAACCAGCCAACTTCCGCACGGGCCTCGCCGTAATCGATCGCGACGGGTCTGACGCGGACGTTTCCGCGCGCGAAGTTCGCGGCCTCGAGTAGAGCCGACCTGAAGGGCAGCAGCCGCGTTCCGGGACCTGTCGTCGCTTCCGGGAAAATAACAATGGGCTGGGCGCGCGCAAGCGCCTTTCCGACCGCGACGGCCTGTTCCTTCGCGCCTTTGCGGCTGGCGCGCTTCACATAGACCGTGTCGTTCTGGTTGGCGAGCCAATGGATCAGCGGGTGGCCAAGCTCGTCCTTCGAAACGAAGGCGGTCCCAAGGGTGCCGCCGAGAACGAGGATATCGAGCCAGCTCGTATGATTGGCAACCAGGAGCGTGTGCCGCCGAGGCCGATATCCCACCACCTTCGCGCGGACGCCGACGATCCATGCCGCGCCCGCGAGAAACCGGCTCGGCCAAGGCGAGTGGCCAAAAATCAGCTTCGTGACGACGTGAATTGGCGCGACGACCGCAAACAACAACAGCACCCCGGCAATTCGCAGGGCAGCACAGGCGTTGAGGCGAACTCCCTCAGCGGTTGCGGTTGAGCGCGACGCCGTACAACTCCATCCGGTGATCGACTAGGCGGAAGCCGAGCTTCTCGGCGATGCGTTTCTGGAGCGCCTCCAGCTCATCATCGACGAACTCGATGACGTTGCCGGTTTCGACGTCAATCAGATGGTCGTGGTGAGTTTCCGACGCGGCTTCGTAGCGCGACCGACCGTCGCCGAACTCATGCCGCTCCAGAATCCCGGCTTCCTCGAAAAGGCGAACCGTCCGGTAGACGGTCGCAATGGAGATATTCGGGTCGATCGCCGAGGCGCGCGCGTGAAGCGTCTCGACGTCGGGATGATCCTCGCTGTCACCGAGCACGCGCGCGATCACCTTGCGCTGCTCGGTGATGCGAAGGCCCTTATCGGCGCACAGCGCCTCGATGTCGATCGTACGCGTCATTGCGCCAAGGTAAGTGCCGTGCGGTCCATCGTCCAGCGGATGGCCTTATTTCCCCCCGCGCGTGCGGCGCCGCTTCGTACCCAGGCCGATCGACTTGGCGAGCGTCCGGCGCTGCTCGGCGTAATTCGGAGCGACCATCGGATAGTCTGCCGAAAGGCCCCACTTCTGCCGATATTGCTCGGGAGTCATGTTGTAGTGGGTCATCAGATGCCGCTTGAGCATCTTCAGTTTCTTCCCGTCTTCCAGGCAAACAATATAGTCCGGCTTTACTGACGAACGGATCGAGACCTTCGGCTCCGGCTTCGGCTCCGGCGCCGTTCCGCTGCGGGAAATGTCGCTTAGTGCGGAATGTACATTCTGGATCAGGTTCGGAAGATCGTTCACCGCCACGCTATTGTTGCTGACGTGCGCAGCAACGATGTCGGCGGTCAGCGTCAGTAGCGTATCTTCAGCGTCATTCTCGGCCATGGGGAGTTCCTGAACTGAGAGAGCAGAGGCACGTGCAGAATACTGCACGTGGGCGGGTAACTACGCAGCTCTAGTGCTGGACGCAATCAGTAGAGAATTACAAAAGAAATGACTTAACTAAAGTTCGCGAGCAAGAGTGATTGCGTCAAACCTCTTGCCGTTGGCCGCGTGATAATAGTTGCGGCGTCTTCCGACCGGCGAGAAGCCGGCAGCGTGATAGATTGCGATCGCGGGATTGCCGTCGCGAACTTCCAGATGGACTTGGCCGATGCCGTCTTCGCGGGCATTGTCGAGGAACTGATCCAGCAACAGTCCGCCAACGCCGCGGCCCTGCTGCTCCTCCAGCACCGCGATCAGGAGGAGCTCCGATTTACCCGCGACGGTCCGCACAAGCGAGAAGCCGACAACGGATTCCTCGGCGCGATCGACGGCGACGGTCAGCGAAACGCCCGCCATCGGCAGGATCCCGCTGAGTTGCGAACGGGTCCAGGCTTCCCCGAACTTGTCGCCGAACGCCGAGTCCATCACGATCATAACCGCGTCGAGGTGGTCGGGACCGCCGGGGGCGATAAGCACTTCTTCCGCGAGCGCGGGCGTCGCCATCATGCCGCCTCCGGCACCCGGGCGTCGGGTGCGCGCGCGTAGACCGGCTTGGCTGCGAGGGTCCGCAGTCGTTCGGGCAGCTTCAGGGCGCTGGCCGCGGAAGGCCACGCCTCCCGCACTTCGCCCCAGCCGCGGGCCTTCACCAACTGCGAGGCGCCGGAGCCGGCGACGAGCTCTGCCGTGGCGAAACGCGCGGCCTCGGTCGGAACGAGGCTGCGCAGGTCCGTCGTGGGCGCTGCCGTCATGGCGGCGAACTGCTGGACGAAGAGCTCGCCATGCCCGCCGATCACGGCCGCGGCGACTTCGCCTTCCCGAGCGACGCCAGTCGCGAGCAGCGCAAGCGAGGACATGCCGAACAGCTCGGCACCCCATCCGATCGCGAGGCCATGCGCCGCGGCGATCGCGACCCGGATACCGGTAAAGCTGCCGGGACCGAGGCCGACGAGGATCCGTTCGGCCTTCCGACCATCCAGCAATTCGCCGATCATCGGCACCAGCCGCTCGGCATGGCCGCGCCCGATCATCTCGTCGCGCTGCGCAACGCAGGTGCCACCGCCGTCGAACAAAGCGGCGGTGCAGGCGGCGCTCGACGTGTCGAAAGCCAGGATCACAGGGACAATAGTGGTCACATGCGGCACAACGCCGCAAGGGGTCAAACGGCTTCTACCGTTTCAACTTCAGGCACATAGTGCCGAATCAGGCTCTCGATTCCGCGTTTCAGAGTGACGGTCGACGATGGGCAGCCTGAACAGGCGCCGTGCATCGAAAGATAGAGCCGCCCGTCCTTGTAACCCTTGTAAGCGATGTCGCCGCCGTCCTGCGCGACAGCCGGTCTGACGCGCGTCTCGATTAGTTCCTTGATCTGATCGATGATGTCGGCGTCCTTGGGATTTTCCTCGAAGTCGCCATCGTTCGAGATATGGATATCCGCCGCGGTCCCAGAGGCGAACATCGGCGCGCCACTGACGAAATGATCGAGCAGGGTCTCGAGCACCAGCGGCTCGATATCGGTCCATGACACGCCTGGCGCTGCGGTGATTGAGATGAAGTCGCGTCCGTAGAAGACTCCTTCGACCAGCCCGCTGTCGAACAGGGCCTTGGCGAGCGGAGAGATTGCAGCCGACCCGGCATCCGGGAAGTCACGAGTGCCCGCGTCCATAACGGGCTGCCCGGGCAGGAACTTGCGGGTCGCAGGGTTCGGCGTCTGTTCGGTGCGGATCAGCATGGGCGCGATGTGGCGTCTAGGGGACGGACCTGCAAGGGATGTCATAGCGGCGCGCCGGCGATTATCCAGCGTGTGATGCCGATCCCTACGGCGAGGCAGACCAGCGCCACCCACCATCTGCCCGGCCGCATCGCCTCCGTTCCGAGCTCGAGACGGGCGCGGCCCGTAATCATGGGCATCGTCAGCTTCCGCCCGCGCACCCGGTAATAAGCGATCGCTAGCAGGTGGAGTGCGATCAGCACGAGGATCACGTTGAACCACAGTTCGTGGATGTCGCGCGCTTTGTCCGACGTGTCGGTACTGACGAGTGGTGACAGCGGGCCCATGTAGATGCCGTCCTCATCCTCCGCGATCAGGCCGAGGGCGACCTGGACCGCGACTGCGACGAGCAGCGCGAGCACGCTCAGCGCGCCGATCGGGTTATGGCCGATACCGACCCACGTCCCGCGCCAGTAGTCCGCAATTGCTCGGGGCCCGCGCACGAAGCTGGAGAAGCGCGCCGTCGAGCTTCCGACGAACCCCCAAAGGATGCGAAAAATCAGCAGCGTCAGGATCGCGCAGCCCGACCAGATGTGCCAATCGGTATGGTGATGGTGGACCGACCACCAGCTGAAGGCGATCAACCCCGCGAGCAGCCAGTGGACCAGGCGGACCGGGAGGTCCCAGACGCGCTGGCTCAGTGCTGCTCCTCCTCCCGATACTTGTCGTGGCAGGCCTTGCAGGTGCCGCCGAGGTCGCCGAAGCGCGCGTTCATCGCTGCCATGTCATTGCCCCGAGCGGCGCCATTGAACGCGGCTGCAGCCGCCTGGAAGTTGCGGAGCTTGGATGCGAAGTCCTCGGGCGACTGCCAGATTTCGGGCTTTGCGCGGGTCTTGGCAACATCGGGCCCCGTGCCTGCAGGAAACCATCCCGAGGCCTGGTGGGAAAGCTGCGCAATCTTCGCGGCGTTCGACTGGACGGTCGGAAGATCCGGCGTTCCGGAGAGCGTTCGGTGGAGGGATTTGAATGCGTCGCCGATGGCGTCCATGCCGTCGTGACGCGTGTTCATGACTGTGAGCGCCTTGTCCTTGCTAAGCGGGACCGCCATTGCAGCCACAGAAACACAGGCCGCAATTGCGGCGGCAGAAACAAGACGCATAGACCCTCCCTATTGTTCGTCCGGGACTTCCCAGCTGTCGTCGATCATCTTGATGATTCCAGAAAAATCCTTCGAGCCGCCGCCCCGGTCGACGAAACGCTGGTACAGCTCCTCGGCCTCACCACCCATTGGCGTGTACGCGCCCACGCTCTTCGCTGCATCGTCGGCCAGCTTCAGATCCTTAAGCATCAGCGCGGCGGCGAACCCGCCTTCGTAATCGTGATCGGCCGGGGTGTCCGGCCCGACGCCGGGGACAGGCGCGTAGCTCGTCATTGACCAGCTCTGGCCCGACGCCTTGGACGAGATGTCGAAGAAGACCTGCGGGTCGAGGCCCAGCTTCTCCGCCAGAACGAAGGCTTCGCACGTGGCAGCCATCGTCGCGCCAAGGATCATGTTGTTGCAGATCTTCGCCGCCTGCCCCGCGCCGAGCTGGCCGGCGTGGATCACGGCCTTGGCCATCGGCTCGAGGAAGGGCCTGGCGCGCTCGAATTGCTCGTCGGTCCCGCCGACCATGAAGGTCAGGCTGCCGCCCGCCGCTGCAGCGATGCCGCCCGAAACCGGCGCGTCGAGGAAGTCGAAGCCAAGGTTCTTCAGGCCTTCGCCTACTGCGCGTGCGCTAGCGACGTCGATGGTCGAGCAGTCGATCAGCAAGGTGCCGGGTTTGGCATTTGGAGCGATGTCGTCGTGGTACACGGCGCGGACGTGTTTCGCGGCCGGGAGCATGGTGATGACGACGTCGGCGTCGTTCACCGCGTCGGCCGCGGAACTGGCCGCGGCGCAGCCGCCTCCGACGGCATGTTGGATGGCTTCAGAGACGAGGTCGAATGCGCGGACGTCATGCCCCGCATTGGCGAGGTTCGGCGCCATTCCGCCGCCCATGTGCCCAAGCCCGATGAATGCGATACGCGCCATGTTCAACGTCCCTTCCACGTCCCAGGTCGTTTCTCGACAAAGGCGGACATTCCCTCCTTCTGGTCGTCGGTCCCGAACAGGCCATGGAAGAGTTGCCGCTCGAAGCGGATGCCCTGTGCCAGCGGCATTTCGAACGCCGCATTAATCATTTCCTTGACCGCGACCGCAGCGAGCGGCGGCATCGCCGCGATCGCTTCGGCAGTTTTGAGCGCTTCTTCGAGCAATTGAGCGGCAGGAACGATTTTCGCAACGAGGCCCGAACGCTCCGCTTCCTCGGCGTCCATCATCCGGCCCGTCAGACACATTTCCATCGCCTTGGCCTTGCCGACCGCCCAGGCCAGGCGCTGCGAGCCGCCCATTCCCGGAGTGACACCGAGCTTGATCTCCGGCTGGCCGAACTTGGCGGTGTCGGCGGCAATGATGAAATCGGCCATCATTGCGACCTCGCAACCGCCGCCGAGCGCAAAGCCGTTCACCGCGGCGATCCACGGCTTGCGTGTCGCAGTGACCTTTTCCCATCCGGCGAAAAAGTCGGAGGAATACATGTCGGCGAAGCCCCGCGGCTGCATCTCCTTGATATCGGCGCCGGCGGCAAAAGCCCTGTCGCCGCTTCCCGTGAGCACCAGGCAGCGCTGCCCTTCGTCCGCATCATAGGCTGCGAAAACGTCGATGAGCTCCCTCAACACCTGGCTGTTGAGTGCATTGAGCGCCTGCGGACGGTTCAACGTGACAAGTGTGACCGCACTGCGCTGCTCGACGATGACTGTCTGATATTCGCTCATGCGACCGTCTCCGGCTCGGGGTAGGGAGTCCACGCTTCCGACGCGGGAAGCGCGGCGAACAGCACATCGAGCATTTCGTCAGTCACCTGTTCAGGGCTGGGCGGATCCCATTGCGGATCGCCGGTCTTGTCGATCAACAGCGCGCGCACGCCTTCGCGAAAGTCATGAGTGCGGACCACTCGACCGGCCAGCGCATATTCCGCGCGCATTTCCTCGGCGAAGGACGCGCGGTCAGCGCCCTCCGCGAGCAGCCTAAGCGATACTTTGCACGAAAGCGGACTCTTGCTCTTGAGCGTTGCGAGCTCGCTTTCCGCCCAATCGCTTTCGTCGGCATCGAGTGCTGCGAGAACATCCTCGAGACGATTGGAGGCGAAGAGTTTGGTGACAAGCGGCAGGATCGGTTCGATTTTCGAGTCGGGTGGACTTATCGAGGCTGCCCCAAGCGCACCTTGCACTCGTGCGGGCGCCCTCATCATTCGTTCGATGAGTTCGGCGAGATCCGATTGCTCGACATAGTGAGTGGCCAGATTGAGATAGCGGCAGTCGGCGCCGTCGAGCCTTGCGCCGGTCAGCGCCATGAACTGGCCGACGCGCCCCGGGAGCCGCGACAGGTACCAGCCACCGCCCACGTCCGGGAACAGGCCGATGCTCGTCTCCGGCATCGCGAGGCGTGTGTTCTCGGTGGCTATGCGATAGTTGCAGGGAAGCGAGATACCGACGCCGCCGCCCATCGTGATGCCGTCCATCACCGCGACCGTCGGCTTGGAATAAGTGAAGAGCAGATGGTTGAGACGGTATTCGGCCCAGAAGAATCGCTTCGCCTCTTCGGCGTCGGTATTTCCGCTGTGAGCGAGCATGACGACGTCTCCCCCCGCGCAAAAGCCGCGGCCCTCGGCATGGTCGAGGAGGACTATTTCGACTCCCGGGTCTGTCCGCCAACGAAGAAGCGCCTGGCTCATCGCCTCACACATCTGCGTCGTCAGCGCGTGGATCGCTTTCGGCCGGTTCAGTCGCAGGCGGCCAACGCCGCGATCGACGCTGATCAGAACGTCGTCCGTCACTGGCGCAGCAGGTCGCGGCTGACGATCACGCGCATGATCTGGTTGGTGCCTTCGAGGATTGAGTGAACCCGAAGATCGCGCCAGAAGCGCTCGATCGGATAGTCCATCAAATAGCCGTAGCCGCCGTGGAGCTGGAGCGCGCGGTCAACGACGGAGGAGCCGGTGTCGGTCGCCAGCCGCTTGGCCATTGCAGCGAACTTGGTCTTGTCCGGCGCATTGGCGGTCACCTTGGCCGCGGCGACGTAGAGCAGATAGCGAGCGGCTTCGAGTTCGGTCTCCATGTCCGCCAGCGTGAACTGGGTCGCCTGGAAATCCGCAATCGGCTGGCCGAACTGCTGGCGGCCCTTGGTGTAAGCAATCGCTTCGTCGAGGCAGCGCTGCCCGCCACCCAGGGAGCAGGCGCCGATGTTGAGGCGGCCGCCGTCGAGGCCCATCATCGCGATGCGGAAACCCTCACCCTCGGCACCGACGCGGTTGGTGACCGGCACTCGGACCTCGTCGAAATTGACCTGGGCGGTGGGCTGCGAATGCCAGCCCAGCTTCTTCTCCTGCGCGCCGAAGCTGACTCCCTTCATGTCCTTGTCGATGACGAGGCAGGTGATGCCCTTCGGACCGTCCTCTCCGGTGCGGGCCATCGTCACGTAGACTTCATTCTCTCCGCCGCCGGAGATGAAGGCCTTCGAGCCGCTGACGACATAATGATCGCCATCCAGCACGGCCTTTGTCTTAAGGGCCGCCGCGTCCGAGCCGGATGATGGTTCGGTCAGACAATAGCTGCCGATCCGCTCCATGGTGATCATCGAAGGCAGATACTTCTGCTTGACCTCCTGGCCGCCGAAGCGGTCGATCATCCAGCTCGCCATATTGTGGATCGAGATGAAGGCGCTGGTCGATGGGCAGCCATAGGACATGGCTTCGAAAATCAGCGCCGCGTCGAGCCGACCGAGCCCGATCCCGCCGCTCTCCTCGGAGACGTAGACCGAGCCGAAGCCGAGCTCGGCTGCCTCCCGGATCGTGTCCTTGGGAAAGATGTGCTTCTCATCCCATTCGGCCGCGTTCGGCGTGATGGCGTCCGCGGTGAACTTGCGGGCCATTTCCTGGATCTGGAGCTGGTCGTCAGTGAGGTCGAACTGGTTCATTGCGCGGCGGCTCTAGGGGGCGCTGTGCGTGTCAGCAAGAGCGCTAGACCGCCGCTTCTTCCTTCAGCAGTCCTTCGAACCGGAGAACGTTGCGAACCGAATCCCGCTGAAGCATCCGCTTATAGAAAGCGCTGAGGTTCGGCCATTGATCGAGCCCGATCATCTTGTCGGTCCAACGCGTAATCACGAAGAGGTAGGGGTCTGGCAGGGTCAGGTCCTCCCCCATCAAAAACGGGCCGTCTCCCAACCTCTCGTCGATCCAGCTCAGTTTCTTGGCTAGGTCGCCCCTGACGAAGTTCTTGACCTCATCACTCGCTTCGCGACTGAACAGGAAGCTGAAACGTTTGTGAAGTTCCGTCGTGATGAAGTTGACGAGCTCAAGCACCCGGTAGCGCCGGAAATTGCCGAGCGAAGGAAGCACCTCGGGCCAGGATGCACGGTCGCCGATATATTGAAGGACGACTGCATTCTCGGTCAGCACCTCACCGCTTTCGAGCTGTAGCGCAGGTACTGCGCCTTTCGGATTCACAGACAGATAATCGCTGTCGTCCTCGAGCGTCTTGCTTCTGAGGTCGACGCGCTTCGCGTCATGCTCGAGGCCGATCTCGTTCATCAGGATGTGCGGCGCCTGCGAACAGGCACCCGGCGAGTAGTAGAGAATCAGCATGGCCGGACTCCCTCAATAGGAATTCCCGGTGTTCCCGACGTCGTTGACGTCTGGATTGTCGAAACCGTTCTGAAGTTGGTTGGACGGAGTGGTGCTGCTCTCATCGGCGGGAAGCGTTTCGATATCCGCGTTTCCCGCCATCATCTGATTTTCCGGAACGTCCGCGTCCATCGAGATGCTCTCGTTGTTCATTTGCGAATGTTGCTGCTTGTGGCACGCGCCGAGCGCGAGTGGGGCGACGCCGAAGGCGAGGATCAGTTTAGCATTTCGCATAAGTGTAACTCGCTGCTGGATTGCTTTCGGTACGTACCAGTGTGTTGTTCTTCCGTTCTAGGGTCTCGAACTTCGTCCAGGTCTGGCCCTCACCTGTAAAGCTGAAATTGCCGTTGACCGAATTGCTGTCCGATTCGACGCCGGCTGAGGGAATTGCGCGCGATTTATAGAAGCGCAGCTCGTCGCCGCCGACCACCAGCAAGCCCTTTGCATCGCCGCGCGTCGAGGTGCAGTCCGCCGGCGTCAGGCCCCAACGGCCAAGGAGCGCGGCAGGGACGGCGCCGGGCGACGTGTCTTCCGCGACGTTGCTGGAGCCTGCCTCCCCCGGGACATTGTTCGCAGGCGGACCACCCAGCGGATCGGGAGCCGAATCGTTTGACGGCGCCGGGAGGTTCAATCCAATAACGTTGTTGGCGACGGGGTCCGGTTGGCCACAGGCCACGACCCACAACATGGTTCCGACAGTAAGCAGGGCAGCCGTGATGCGCATGCTCGTTCAACGCGACAAGTCGCCGCCAGTATCCGCCACTGCCCTTCGTTCAGTAACTGTACGCCGCGAGGCAGGGGACTTCGTGGTCGGACCCTGACGCGAAGTTGGCGTTGCTGAAGAACCATTTGTCCTGCTTGAATCCGCGGAAGGCGTTGCTGGTCAGGCGTAGTCCGTACGGTGTCTGGTTGGTGATGAGATAGGCGACGTGGCCGTCATCCTGCTCGGTCACCGCAAAATCCCCATAATGCGAGACGACTTGGCCGGGCCCGGCCCGAGCGCCCGACCAGACATTCACCTCGCCGTGCGAGAGGACGAGCCGGGTGCTCTGGACGCCTCCTGTTTCCGACTGCGGAAGGATCAGCGCACGCTCACCCGTGCCCAGCGCAATTCGATAGCCCCCGCCGCAGTAAAAGCCGGGGCCGGTATATTGGACGGTATGCGGGCCTGTCCATTGAAGCAGCACGGCCGCTGCAAGAGCGAACGGAATCATTTCGCACCCCCATCGCAGAAATGATGGGGCGGCTCTTACAGCGGAACCGGCCGCTACGCTATCAGCCGAACGTCGGGATGTGGAAGGCGCCCTTGTCTCCGGCGTCGACGAAGCCGTCGGGCCAGCGCTGGGTCACGACCTTGTTCTTGGTCCAGAAGCGGAGGCCCTCCTGGCCGTACTGGCCGATGTCGCCGAAGCCCGAGCGCTTCCACCCCCCGAAGCTATGGTAGGAGACCGGCACCGGGATCGGCACGTTCACGCCGACCATCCCGACATTCACGCGGGCCGTGAATTCGCGGGCCGCGTGGCCATTGCGGGTGAAGATAGCGACTCCGTTACCATATTCGTGCTGGCTCGGAAGATTCACCGCTTCCTCGAAGTCGTGAGCGCGGACCATCTGCAGTACCGGGCCGAAGATCTCGTCCTGGTAGCTCTTCATGCTCGGCTTCACATGATCGAAGAAGGTCGGGCCGATGAAGAAGCCTTCCTCATGCCCCTGGAGCATGAATCCGCGGCCGTCGACGACGAGCTCCGCGCCCTCGTCGATGCCCATCTGGATGTAATTCTCGATCCGCTCCTTGTGCGCCTTGCTGACGACCGGCCCGTAATGCGCCTCGGCATCGGTCGAGATCCCCACGCGCAGGCCCTGGATCGCCGGAATGAGCTTCTCGCGGAGCCTGTCGGCGGTCTCGTCGCCGACGGGAACAACGACTGGAAGTGCCATGCAGCGCTCGCCCGCCGAGCCGAAAGCGGCTCCCGCAAGGTCGTTGACGACCTGGTCAAGGTCGGCATCGGGCATGACGATGCCGTGGTTCTTGGCGCCGCCGAAGGCCTGGACACGTTTATTATGGGCGGTGCCGCGTGAATAGATGTACTGCGCGATATCGGACGAGCCGACGAAACTGACCGCCGCGATGTCCGGATGGTCGAGGATCGCATCGACCATCTCCTTGTCGCCGTGGACGACGTTGAGGATTCCGTCGGGAAGCCCTGCGTCCTTCATCAGCTCGGCGAGGCGCACGGGAACGCTTGGGTCCCTCTCCGAGGGCTTCACGATGAAGGCATTACCGCAGGCGATCGCCATTCCGAACATCCACATCGGGATCATGGCCGGGAAGTTGAACGGCGTAATTCCTGCACCGATGCCGAGCGGCTGACGCATCGAATAGACATCGATGCCGGGGCCGGCGCCTACCGTATGTTCGCCCTTCAGCGCCTGCGGGATGCCACAGGCATATTCGATCACCTCGAGGCCGCGCTGGACATCGCCGCGAGCGTCGGCGAGCACCTTGCCGTGTTCTGAAGAGAGCAGGAAGGCGAGATCGTCCATGTTCTTCTCGACCAGCTCGCGGAACTTGAACATGACTCGGGCGCGGCGCTGCGGGTTGGTCGCGGCCCAGGCCGGCTGCGCTTCCTTGGCGGCGTCGACCGCCTTCTGAAGGTCGGCAGCGGTGCCGAAGCGGACGTTGGCCTGCACCTGGCCCTGATTGGGATCGAACACATCGCCTTGCCGCTCGCCCGAAGCGAAGGTGGAACCGCCGATGAAATGGTCGATGCTGCGAAGCATGATTACGCGTCCTCAATTTTGCTCTCTGGGGTCGCGGGTCCCCTAGACCCGAGCAGTGGCAAATGCCAGTTGCCGAACCCGGTGAAGGGGAGAGTCGAATGCGTAATATCGCGATTTTGATGTGCGTCAGCCTGCTCGGAGCTGCACCGGCACCTGGGAGCGATGCGAAGCTGCGGGCGATCATCGCTCCCGTCAGTCAGGAGCAGCTGCACCATACGATCGCGACCTTGGTGAGCTTTGGGACCCGCCACACGCTTTCCTCACAAACGGATCCGAAACGTGGGATCGGCGCCGCACTAAACTGGGCAGATTCTGAGTTCGGCCGTTACTCCGCGGCGTGCGGGAACTGCCTGACGGTGGTCCGCCCCAGCGAGACTTTTAGCGGCGACCGGCTGCCCTCGCCGACCAAGATCACCGACGTGGTCGCCATCCAACGCGGAACTGAACGGCCCAATGACGTCGTCATCATCCAGGGCCATATCGACAGCCGCGTTAGCGACCCGATGAACTCAACCTCTGATGCGCCTGGAGCGAATGACGATGGATCCGGCACAGCCGCGGTGATTGAAGCCGCGCGCGTGCTCAGCAAACACAAGTTCCCCGGAACGATCGTCTACGCGGCTCTGATGGGCGAGGAACAAGGCCTCTACGGCGGCAAAACGCTCGCGAATTACGCCAAGCAGCAGGGCTGGAACGTCGTGACCGTCCTCAACAACGACATCATCGGCAACAGCTGCTCATCGGACGGCGTCTGCGAATTCGACGCATGCGCGCGTGCTCTCGGAAGGGCCTCGCTCGCAGGGACAAACCGACCTCATGGCCGCGACTCACAGCCTCGGTGGCGAGAATGACGCGCCCTCGCGCAACATCTCCCGCTTCCTCGACAGTCTGGCAGACCGATTGAAGATAGGGCTCGACGTGCGGCAGGTCTGGCGCACCGACCGCTTCCAGCGCGGCGGCGACCACATCCCGTTCCTGCAGCTCGGCTATCCCGCGGCGCGGATCACCGTCGCGATCGAGAATTACAACTGGCAGCACCAGGATCTGCGCACCGAGAACGGTATCAAGTACGGTGACACGATCGACCATGTCGATTTCGCCTATCTCGCCAAGATGACGAAGCTGAACGTCGCCGCGCTCGCGTCGATCGCCAGCTCCCCGCCGCCGCCCGCGCCGAAGGTCGAAGGCGGTGTCAGCACGGATACGACGGTAACATGGGAGCCCGTTGCGGCTGCATCCAGTTATGCAATCCGCTGGCGTCGCACGGACGTGAACCAGTGGGAGGTTTCGCGCTCGGTACCGGCAAGCCAATGCGCCGCTGAATGCAAGGTCGTCCTGCCGCACATCCGGGTCGACGACTGGGTGTTCGGCGTCGCTTCCGTCAGCAAGGACGGGTTCGAGAGCCCGGTCGCCGCGGCCGTACCGGGCGGCGCGTTCAAGCCGTACGTCGCGCCGCCAGCCAAACCGAAGTCGTAAATGGCGCGAGGGGGGGCGCGCGACACCGACAGGCCGGCGGAGCAGCAGCCGCTTGCCGGGATCGCGCTCCGCCTCTTCACCGCGCTTCTCCTCGCGATCATGTTCGCGCTCGTGAAGCTCGCTTCGACGCGCGGCGTGAACGTCGTGGAGAGCCTGTTCTACCGGCAGTGCGGTTCCGCCCTGTGCTCCGCGGCGTTTGTTGCTGGCGGGCCGGGATTCCCTTCGCTACGAACGAAGCGGGTGAGGGCCCATGTCGGGCGAATGGCGCTCGGCGTCGGAGCCATGGGCCTCAACTTCCTCGCATTCATCCTCCTGCCCCTGGCCGAAGCTACCACGATCGGCTTCTCAGTCCCGATCTTCTCGGTGATCCTCGCGGCTCTCGTGCTCGGCGAGCCGACCGGCAAGTGGCGCTGGGGAGCGGCGGCCGTGGGCTTCGCCGGAGTGCTTTTGATCGTCCAGCCGGGCAGCGGTGATGTGCCGTTGCTCGGTGCGTCGGTTGCGCTCGTCGCGGCGTTGATGACCGCGTCTGTGACGATCGTGATCCGGCGGCTGGGCAAGACCGAGCGGGCAGCGACGACAGTGTTCTGGTTCGCCGTCAGCTCGCTGGTTCCGCTCGGGCTGGCGATGCTCATCTTCGGCGGGTCGCACGACGGTACGACGTGGGCGATGCTTGCCGGACTGTCGCTCGCGGGCGGGCTCGCACAGCTGACATTGACAGGTGCATTGCGGCTGGCGCCGGTCGCGATGGTCATGCCGATGGATTACACGAGCCTCCTCTGGGCCCTGCTCCTCGGTTCCTGGATTTTCGGTGAGGTGCCCACGCCCTGGATCTGGATGGGCGCGCCAATCATTATTGCCAGCGGCCTGGTGATCGTCTGGCGCGAACAGCGGCTCCATCGCCGTGCGGCGTTGTCGGCGCAGGCCGCAGTGTCCACTTAGGGGCTGAGGAGCAAACGATGGCCGGCGGATGGACGCGCGACGGCGCAGTGCAGGATCAGATCGACGACACCGTGAAAGACGCCGTGCTCCGCGCGCGTGCGCTGAAGCCCAAGGGCGAGAGCGCGGAAGAATGCGACGATTGCGGCGAGCCAATCCCGAAGAAGCGACGCGAGGCGCTTCCAGGGGTGCGCACGTGCGTCGCCTGCCAGTCGGAGCGCGACAAGGCGGTGGTGCATTCCACTATCAACCGGCGCGGAAGCAAGGACAGCCAGCTGCGCTGAAATTTCTGTCCTACACGGCGACGCATGGATAAGCCCGGCAAAATGAAGCTTGCTCTTCAGTCAATTCGATCGGCTTCGGCGCATCCTCCAACTCCACAAAACATGCTCGTCACTGCAATCATTGGGAACATTCGTCTCCGAGGGGAAACTTCGATGACTGTGTCGGCGTAGGACGATCATGCCCCGCAAGCGCACCTCCGAGCTGCCCACTCGAAAGCAGATTCTCGACTTCATCGCGACCTCCGGCCAGCCAGCGGGCAAGCGCGAGATCGCGCGCGCATTCGGCATTCGCGGCGATGCCAAGATCGCGCTCAAGCGACTTCTCAACGACATGGCGGACGAGGGGCTGATCGAGACCTCGCGGGGACGCGCTTTCAATCAGGTCGGCGGGGTGCCTCGGGTGACCGTCCTGAGGATCGTCGAGACGGACAACAGCGGGCATGTCTACGGTCAACCCGAGCATTGGGAAGCTGACACGCCCGCTCCCAAGCTGCGCGTGATCGAGAGGGAAAGGCGCGGCGCGCTCGGGATCGGCGACCGCGTCCTCGCCCGTACCGAGGAGGATGGCGAACGCTATGTCGCTCATCCGCTGAAGAAGCTCGCGCGCAAGCAGGAGCTGGTGCTCGGCGTGCTTCGGCAGGAGGGGACGCGGTTCTGGCTGACCCCGGTAGAGAAGAAGGAGCGGCGCGAGCTTCCGATCAGCAACGTCGGAGATGGGGAGAGCGGCGACCTCGTGCTGTGCGAAGTGTCGGGGCGCGGCCCTCGGGTGACGGCCCGCGTCGACGCGGTGCTCGGCGATCCCTTCGCGCCGAAGAGCTTCAGCCTCATCGCGATCCACAAATATGAGCTTCCGCACGAGTTCAGCGACGCGACCATCGCCGAAGCGAAGAAGGTGGCGAATCAACCGCTCGGCGAACGTGAAGACCTCACGCACCTGCCGATCGTCGCGATCGACCCCGTCGACGCACGCGACCATGACGATGCGATCTGGGCTGCGCGCGACGATGATGAGAACAACCAGGGCGGCTGGAAGGCGATCGTCGCGATTGCCGATGTGAGCTTCTACGTCCGGCCCGACAGCGTGCTCGACAAGGCGGCCCGCTCGCGCGGCAATAGCGTCTACTTCCCCGACCGCGTCGTGCCGATGCTTCCGGAGGAGCTGTCGGCCGACATCTGTTCGCTCAAGGAAGGCGAGGACCGTGCGGCGATGGCCTGCCACCTCACCATCGCAAACGACGGCACACTTAAGAAATGGCGGTTCACCCGCGCGAAGATCCGGGTCGCCGCGAACATCGCCTATGAGGATGCGCAGGCGGCCATCGATGCGTCCGAGGAGGATCGGGTCGAGGTTTCGTCACCCGTGTGCTGGATGCCCGATGTCGAAGGGCCAGTTCCGAAGGAATTGGTCGACACCGCACTAAAGCCTTTGTGGGACTGCTGGCGAGCGCTGCTCGCGGCGCGCAACAAGCGCGAACCGCTCGAACTCGACCTTCCCGAGCGTCAGGTTGTTCTCGACGAGAAGGGCCGGATCGAATCCGTCGCGCCGCGCGAGCGGCTCGATGCGCACCGGCTGGTCGAAGATTTCATGATCGCGGCGAATGTCGCTGCAGCGCGTGCGCTCGAGGCGAAGCAGGCGCCAGTGATGTACCGCGCCCACGAACCGCCGAGCCGCGAGAAGCTCGAGGCGCTCAAGGATTATCTCGACACGTTCGGCATCGTCTTCACGCTCGGCCAGGTGATCAAGCCGGCGACGTTCAACCACATCCTCGAGCGCGTCGGCGATGCCGAAAGTCGCCCCGAGATCATGGAGCAGCTGCTGAGGACGCAGATGCAGGCGCGCTATGCGCCGGAACGGCTGGGTCATTTCGGACTCGCGCTCGCAACCTACGCGCATTTCACGTCGCCCATCCGCCGCTATGCCGACCTATTGGTTCATCGTTCGCTGGTCAGCGCCTACAGGCTCGGCGACGGCGGCCTTCCGCCTGGCGACACCGAAAAATTTGACGAGATCGGCGAGCAGATTTCCCGGCTCGAGCGGCGAGCGATGGAGGCCGAGCGTGAGACCGTTGACCGCTATGTCGCCGCCTATCTCGCCGATCAGATCGGGCAAGTGGTGCTGTGCCGAATCACCGGAATTCAGCCGTTCGGCTTCTTCGCGACCGTGGTCGAGTTTGGTGGTGATGGCCTCGTCCCGGTTTCCACGATCGGCGAGGAATATTTCCGCTACGACGAAAAGGCGCAGCAACTCGTCGGCGAGGACAGCGGCACGACCCACCGCCTCGGCCAGAAGCTACGGCTGCGCATCGCCGAGGCGAACCCTGTGTCGGGGTCGCTGCGCTTCGAATTGCCGGACCAGCAACGCACTTCGCGACCGCCGTCGGAGCGCCGTGATCGTGTGCGCACGACCGACAGGCGCGGCAGGCCGCCGAACATCCGGCACCAGAGTCGAAGGCGCTGATTTGGCGCTGTTTATCTGGCGTTCATCGACAAACGGCGTTCGTCGAAATCGCTTCGACCAAGCGGCTTTGCGTGTCGGCTATCCGACAGGGGGCGGATGGCAAAACAGCACGCTACAGATGTAGCTTACAAGCTCCTAAGACAGGGGAGCAGAACGATGTCCAAGTCACTAGTTGGTTGTTCCATCTTCACCCTGATTCTCGCTTCCGCGCCCGCGTCGGCGATGCCGCAGCAGATCGGCAACCAGGCCGCTCCAGCCGCCGGAGAGCAGGTCATCGCCAGCGGATCGGGCGGTCCGTCCGCCAACGCCCGGGCTCAGGCGGCGCCGGAGAAAAAGGTCTGCAAGCTCCTCCCGTCCAGCTATTCGCATATGAACCAGCGTGTCTGCCTCACTGCCAAGCAGTGGGACCAGGTCCAGCGCGAAAATCAGTAGGTCCCCAGCCGGGCGCGCCGCCATCCCGTTGCGGCGGCGCGTTCCAGCCGTCGCAACCTTTCGGCGAGCGGCGTATTGACGGGCTCAGCAAGGAGATGAGCCCATGGCCTACAAGATCGCGATCATCGTCGGCAGCCTCCGCAAGGAGAGCCTCAATCGCCGCGTTGCGCGGTCCATCTGTGGCCTGCGCGGCGACAACCTCGACTGCTCCATGATCGAGATCGGCGATCTGCCGCTCTACAATCAGGACCTGGATGGCAGTCCGCCCGAGCAATGGACCCGCTTCCGCCAACAGGTCGCGGCGGCTGACGGCGTGCTGTTCGTAAGTCCCGAATATAATCGGGGCATTCCCGGCGTTCTCAAGAATGCGATCGATATCGGCTCGCGGCCTTACGGCCAGAGCGTGTTCGACAAGAAGCCGGCGGCGATCGTCACCGCCTCGCCGGGAAGCATCGGCGGCTTCGGCTCCAATCATCAGATTCGCCAGGCATGCGTCTTCCTCAACATGCCGGTGATGCAGCAGCCCGAGGCCTATCTCGGTCATGTCTCCGACGACAGCTTCGACGAGAGCGGCTGTCTCAAGGAGGGCCCGCTCAAGGCCCTCGTCACCACGCTGGCGCACGCTTTCCACGACTGGGTCGAGATGATCCACCGTTCGCGCCAGTTGCTCGCTGAGGATGCCGCGCACGCAGCCCAAAGGGCCAAGGAACACGCCTGACACTTGGCGAGGGCTGAACCCATTCCCTAGCTAGCGGGACCAAGTCGGCGGGAGGATCGCATGGAGTTAACCTGGCTTTCGCGCTGGCAGCCGCAGCTGCTTGCCATTTTGAGGATCGTCGTCGGCCTGCTGTTCCTCGAGCATGGCCTGTCCAAATTCTTCGCGTTTCCGGTGCCATTTCCCGTCCATCCGCTGCCGCCGATGCTGATCGCGGCCGGAGTGATCGAATGCGTCGCCGGCGTGCTGATCACGATTGGGCTGTTCACTCGCATCGCCGCATTCTTCGCATCCGGCGAGATGGCGATTGCCTACTGGATGATGCACTTCCCGAACGGTTTCTGGCCGCTCGCCAACAAAGGCGAAGCCGCGATCATGTTCTGCTTCGTCTTCCTCTATGTCGCCGCCGCCGGCCCCGGAGCGTGGAGCATCGACAGCGCGCGGACGAGGAACGCTCCGATCAGGTAACCTTCGCGCGGGCCTTGAAGCGCGGCTGGTCCCATTCGCGGGATTGCAGAATGTCGTCGAGGATCTCGGCGGCGCCGACCACTTCGCTATAGGTCGTGTAAAGCGGTGTGAAGCCGAACCGCATGAGGTCCGGCGCGCGGAAATCGCCGATGACGCCGCGCGAGATCAGCGCCTGCATCACCGCATAACCTTCGGGATGAGCGAAAACAACGTGGCTTCCGCGCTGTGCCGGATCGCGGGGCGAAGCCAGGCGCAGCTCGGTGCCGCAGCGCGCCTCGACCTCTTCGACGAACAATTGCGAGAGCTTTCGAGATTTGGCGGCAATGTCGGCCATCGAGATGCCGTCGAACGTGTCGATCCCGGCGTCGAGCGCCGCCATGGCGAGGATCGGCGGAGTTCCCGTGAGAAAGCGGTCGATGCCGTCGCTCGGTCGATAGTCGTCGACGAAGGCGAAGGGCTCTGCGTGGCCCATCCAGCCCTGGATCGGATTGGTAAGCTCGTCTTGAAGACGATCGGCGACGTAGATGAAACCCGGCGCTCCAGGGCCGCCGTTGAGATATTTATAGCCGCAGCCAAGGGCGAGATCGCTGCCGGTGCCGGCTACATCAAGCTCGACCGCGCCGGCGCTGTGACAGAGATCCCAAAGCGTCAGCGCGCCAGCGTCGTGTGCCGCGTCGTTAACGGCGCGCATGTCGTAGAAGGCCGCGGTTCGGTAATCGACGTGGGTGAGGCTCACCACCGCCGTGTCTTCGCCGATCGAGGCCATCACCTCCTCCGGTCGCACGGCTTTCAGATTCAGTCCGAGCATCTCGGCGAGCCCCTGCGCCACGTAGAGGTCCGTGGGAAAGCTCGCTTCCTGGGTGACGATCGTGGTCCGTCCGGGCCGAGCGCGAACGGCAGCGGCGAGCAGCTTGAACAGGCACACGCTTGTCGAGTTGGCGATCAGCAGTTCGTTCGGTTTCGCTCCGACAATCGGCGCCAGCTTCGCCGAGATCTGCGTTGGCCAATCTATCCAGCCATGCTTGTTCCAGCTGGCGATGAGGTCCTCGCCCCACTGCCGCTGCGCTGTCTCAGCGAGCGCCGCGCGCGCGGCTTTTGGCAGCGCGCCCAACGAATTTCCATCGAGGTAGATGACGCGCGCAGGCAGGAAGAACCGTTCACGGGCGAATGCCAGCGGATCCGCCGAGTTGAGGTTTTGGGCTGCGTCGCGCGTCACAACTTCGGCAGGGTCACGCCTTGCTGGCCCATATACTTGCCTGCCCGGTCCGCGTAACTGACTTCGCAGGGCTCATTTCCCTGCAGGAACAAGAACTGGCAGGCGCCTTCGTTGGCGTAGACTTTAGCGGGAAGCGGCGTCGTGTTCGAGAATTCAAGCGTCACATGCCCCTCCCAGCCTGGCTCGAGCGGCGTCACGTTCACGATGATCCCGCAGCGGGCATAGGTCGATTTGCCAAGGCAGATCACCATCACGTCACGCGGTACGCGAAAATATTCAACGGTGTGGGCCAGCGCGAAGCTGTTGGGCGGGATGATGCAGACGTCGGTCTCGCGGTCGACGAAGCTGTTGTGCGCGAAATCCTTGGGATCGACGATCGCATTGTCGACATTCGTGAAGATCTTGAAGTGGCGGGAAACTCGGGCGTCGTAGCCGTACGAGGAGAGGCCGTAGCTGATACAGCCCTCGCGCCGCTGCGCCTCGACGAACGGCTCGATCATGCCATTTGTCTGTGCCTGCTCGCGAATCCAGCGGTCGGAGAGTATTGCCATGCCCGTGAGCTAGCGGGCCGCTACGTTCCAGTCCACGTGGCCGCGCACCCCATGGAGCCGGCGGGTGTAGGATGCCTGCCACATATGCCACGGCCGTGCGCCGAACTTGGGTTTCGACTTGATGCTGCGAAGCCAGAGAGGTCGATTGAAGGTTGCGCTGATCTTGTAGCGTTTGTCGAAGTGCGGTGTGAGATAAAGAACCGCATGCTTCCCGTAACGAGCTTCCACGATCCGCAGGAAATCGCCGAGCTCCCTGTGGACTTTCGCCCGCGACGGACGGCGCTTGCAGTTGCCGGGAAATTCAAGGTCCACGGCTGGGGCCAGCGCCGCCGTGTCGTACGGCACAGTGCGCACGAAGTTCGCCGCCTGTGCTTGCCCGCTGCTGCAGAGCCCGAAGAAATGGTAGGCACCGCGGTGGACGCCCGCACGATGGGCCGCGCGCCAGTTGATCGAGAACCGCCTGTCGACGTGGTCCGAACCTTCGGTCGCCTTGATATAGGCGAAGTCGACGCCTTGGCGCGGCAGCTTCGCCCACTTGATGTGTCCCTGATGGTGCGAAACATCGATGCCCTGATAAGGATATTTCCGCTCTGAAGGACGCCATCCGCCGTGGCGCGCAGCCGTTGGGCTTGCGACTCCGATGATCGCCAGTGAGGCGAGCACGATCCACGTTCGGCGAACGGCCATGGACTGAAGCCTAACGCCCTCGTCATCGCCTTCAATCGGGACAATCATTTATCTGTGGATGCCGGCGCCCGTAGGGAATGCTCATGGCCGTGACTGAGGCAGGTGTTGCGTCGATCGGCATGACCCTCTCAGACTAGGATAGTGTGGCCCAATCGCCACCCTCGACCATCAATTTGCGGCCATTAATTTCCTGTGGATGAGATGAAATCAACGAAAACGGGACTTCCTGCGAACGCATCGATGAGTTGTTCACAATCAATCCACAGCCGCATCGGTCTGTGCTACTTTCGTTCTCGTTGCCGCGAGGGCCGGGCAGCGTAGGAGCAAGCCATGGCCGAAGTCATCCGCATCGCCGAGTTTGCATCAGAAACGACCCAAATCCTTCCGCAGAACGTTCAGGCCGAGGCCGCGCTGCTTGGCGCACTGATGATCGACAACCGGCTGGTCGAAGATGTCCAGCTCAAGCTTAAGCCACATCACTTCTTCGA
The DNA here is from genome assembly GCA_963831485.1 of uncultured Alphaproteobacteria bacterium. GTDB lineage: Bacteria > Pseudomonadota > Alphaproteobacteria > Sphingomonadales > Sphingomonadaceae > Sphingomicrobium. The sequence continues at coordinate 147,304 of CAWHQE010000019.1, read as the reverse complement.
GCCGCTTCATGGTCGCATCTACGAAGCGATCCTGAAAATGACCGATTCCAATCGGGTGGCGAATCCGGTAACTTTACGTCCACTCTTCGAGAGTGACGAAAATATAAAAGAGGTTGGCGGCGCCGCATATTTGGCGCAATTGACGGGGTCGGGCGCGGCTGTGATCGGAGCGCGGGACTTCGCAGGACAGATCTACGATCTGGCCCTGCTCCGCGCGTTGATCGGCGTAGGCCGCGACCTGGTGGAAGGCGCGCTCGACACGAGTGAGGACGTTGCCCCCCTCGCTCAAATCGAGCGCGCCGAATCCGCGCTTTACTCGGTGGCGGAGGAAGGAGGGGCCGAGGGCAGGGCCAAATCCTTCTCCGACGCCACCAAGGAAGCGCTCGAAATGGCCGAGCGTGCGCTCAACAGCGGCGGCCACCTGTCGGGATTCACAACGGGACTCGAAGGCCTCAACGCCAAGATCGGCGGTCTCCACAAGTCGGACCTGATCATCGTCGCCGGCCGCCCGGGCATGGGCAAAAGCTCGCTTGCGACGAATATCGCATTCGCTGCGGCGCAACGGTTCATCCGCGATGTCGAAGACGGAATTGAACCGGAAAAATCTGCGGGCGCGCCAGTCGCCCTGTTCAGCCTCGAAATGTCTGCGGACCAGCTCGCGACTCGTATCCTCGCTGAGCAATCCGGAATTAGTTCCGAGAACCTGCGAATGGGAAAGATCAGTCAGCAGGAATTCCGGCAGCTGGCGCGCGCGGCCGGTGAGTTGCAGAACCTGCCGCTTTACATCGACGACACTCCCGGCCTGACCATTGCGGCATTGCGTACCCGCGCACGCCGGCTGAAGCGGCAGAAGGGTATCGGCGTGGTGGTGGTCGACTACCTTCAACTGCTTCAGGGCAGCGGCAAGGGCAGCAACGACAACCGCGTTCAGGAAATCTCGGAGATCAGCCGCGGCCTGAAGCAACTTGCCAAGGAATTGAGCGTCCCCGTCATCGGCCTGTCGCAGCTCAGCCGCGCCGTCGAGCAGCGCGAGGACAAGAGGCCGCAGCTGTCGGACCTCAGGGAATCGGGCTCGATCGAGCAGGACGCCGACATCGTCCTCTTCATCTACCGCGAAGATTATTACCTGCTGGCGAAGCAGCCGGCTGACGACCATCCGGACTTCGCCGCGTGGCAGGAGGAGATGGCGCGGGCTTACGGCCGCGCGGAAGTGATCGTCGCCAAGCAGCGCCATGGCGCGACGGGCAAGGTCCCGCTGAGATTCGACAGCCGAATCACGAAGTTCAGCGACTTCGTGGGCGACAATTATCTGCCCGAGATGCGCGGATAGCCGCTTGCGGCTCTGGGGAGGGGGGATGAGGGCGCCGGCCTGGACCGGCGCCCTCAGTCGTTTACGGTCCGACGTCGCCGCTCTTCACCACCGGCATCCACTTGACCCCCCGGACAAGCCCGAGCCTTGCTGCGACATTGTCATTCCATCCGTATACGTCCGGCCGGAACTGGACGCGCGAGCCGTCCCAGAAGGCCGTCTGGTACAGCAAACGAACGGGGACCGGGTTCTTCAGCTTGACGAACTTCTCGTCGGAGCCCGCCATTGCCTGCTGGTACAGCTCGCCGACGCCTTCCTCGGTGGCGATGGCGTTCGCGAAGGCGACCGCATCCTGGACGCGCACGCAGCCGTGACTTCGGTGTCGGTCGGGAAGGCCGAACAGCGCCTTAGCCGGAGTGTCGTGCAGGTAAATCGCCTGCTTGTCGTCCATGTCGAACTTGACGATGCCGAGCGAGTTCTTCGGCCCGGGCTGCTGTACATACTTGCCGTTCTCGACCGCGAAATTGTTCGCCTGCAGCCACGCCGGACTCTTCTTCGATAGCTCGTCCTCGGCAATCGAGTCCGGGACACGCCATTTCGGATAGGCGACGAGGCTCACGATCGGGGCCTCGATCTGTGGTGTTTGCTTGTCGGGCTCGCCGACCACCACCTCTCGCCGGTCGATGTGCTGACCGTCGCGCCAATAATCGAGGATCGTGGCGGCGGTATTGACGTCGATTTGCGTTTTCGGCGGATCGCGTTCGAGCCAGCGCAGACGCTCCATGGCGATCGCGCATTCCCGCGCCAGCCCCGCGGGACCGAGATTGACCGCCGCGAGTGTGTTGCCGCCGACGACACCGTCGGTCTTGAGGCCGAAATCACTCTGTAGCCGCTTGACCGCCGCGACCATCTGCGGCGAATAACGGTCCGCCGTTGCGGAGTTCGGCTGTTTTTGCGGTTGGGACTCTGTTTCCGGCAGATATCCCGTTGCCGTCAGAGCCGTAGCAAGCGCGGCGACCCGTGCATCGCGGCTTCCGGCCTTAATCGGATCACCGTCAGGCACGGGCTGGAAGTTGGGCGTCTTGTTGGCCAACTCAAGGAAAAGAAGATGCGCCTGACTGAGCGCCTTGTATTCATCGGTCTGCGGCGGAAGCGAATTGAGCCAGCCGGCAACATCGCCCTTCTGGATTGCCTGCATCAGGCCTTGCCGCACGTCCGCGGATGGGCGGGGGATCGTGTAGACCTCAAAGATCTTGGTCGGGTCCGAATAGCCGTGGGCAAGCGCCTCTGCATATTTGAGCGCCGCCTGGGTCAGTGCCGGACCTTCCTCATTCCCTTTCAGGAAGAGATCGGGTTTCAGCCCGTTGGCTGGTGCGTTCGCAATCGCATCGCGCACCTGCTTCTCGAGATTCTTGTTCCACTGAACCTGGACCGATTCCGCGGACGCAGCCGCGTTCGATGACGATTGGTTGGAGGAATTACCGCCCTGCGAGCAGGCGCTAAAGGCGGTGGTGCACAGGGCAAGGCCGAGGGCCGTGCCGATCCATTTGCTTTTTGTCACAGGCGTTTGAACGCTGCGCGACGGAAAAGGGATGCATGGCTGTTCCTCGCCAGTCCCCGTAGAAGGCCGCGACCGCTAATCCTCCTGCATATTCGGGTCGCGCAGGCCTTCGCCGATCGTCGCGCGGGCGCGGTCGGCTTCGACGCTGGTAACCGGGTAAGCGCAATAGTCGGCGGCATAGAAGGCGCTCGGCCGGTGGTTTCCCGAAATCCCAACCCCGCCGAATGGAGCGTTGGAAGGCGCGCCGTTGGTCGGCTTGTTCCAGTTGATGACGCCAGCCCGGACGTTGGCCCAAAATTTGTCGTACATTTCCGGACTGCCGCCGATCAGGCTCGCCGCAAGACCAAAGCGCGTGTTGTTCGCTTCGTCGATCGCCGCGTCGAAATCCTTCACCCGGATCACCTGAAGCACAGGCCCGAAAATCTCCTCGTCGGACCTGCCTCGCACTTCAGTCACGTCGATTACCGCAGGAGTCAGGAACGGCCGATCGGCGGACGGGCGATCGAGATGGCGGAGCGGCTTTCCGCCCTTCATCATCAGGTCGAGCCACTGCTCCTGCACATGGTCTGCAGCAGCATTGTCGATGACTGGGCCCATGAAGGGCTGCGGGTCCGCGAACGGCTGCTCGACGATGAGCCGGCCCAGGAGCTTTCCGATCGCTGCGAGCAGGGGGCCTTCTTGGCCGTCTTCGACGATCAGGCGCCGCGCCGCGGTGCAGCGCTGGCCAGCGGTAAGGTAAGCGGACTGCACCGTAATCAGTGCCGCGGCATCGATGTCTTGCGCTCCCCAGACGACCAGCGGGTTGTTGCCGCCAAGCTCGAGCGCGAGGATCTTCTGAGGCGTTTCGGCGAACTGCTTGTGCAGCGAAGCGCCGGCCCGCGCCGAGCCCGTGAAAAGGAGCCCGTCGATGCCGGGTTGCCCCGCTAATGCGCGTCCCTCTTCGGGCCCGCCGATGAGGAGCCTGACGACGCCTTCCGGAATCTTCGCCTCGTGGAAGCAGCGAACCAGAAACTCGCCGGTCGCCGGCGTCTTCTCCGACGGCTTGAAGACGACGGCGTTGCCGGCAATCAGCGCCGGCACAATGTGCCCATTGGGAAGGTGGGCCGGGAAGTTATAGGGCCCGAGCACCGCCAGCACGCCGTGAGGCTTGTGGCGGACGGCGATGCGGTTGCCGAGCGCGGCTTCCATCTTTCGCGTCGGCGTTCGCTCTGCATAGGCCTCTACCGAGATCTGGACCTTGTTGACGACCGCGCCGACCTCGGTCCGCGCCTCCCACAGCGGCTTGCCTGTCTCGCGAGCGATCAGGTCGGCGAACTCGCTTTCCTTCGCTCGAACGACATTGGCGAAGCGGCGCACCGCCTCGATCCGATAGGCGTGCGAATGGGCGGCCCAGCTTGGCCACGCCGTCCGCGCCGCCGCGACTTCGGCCGAAGCGTCGCCGGTCGGTCCCGACCAGATAAGATCGCCCGTCGCTGGATTCGTCGATGTCAGGGTCTGCGCCACGGCATCGCGCTCGGCTACGCTATCTGCTTCATCAAGCTGCCGGTGCATCGTGTTCCATCGCCTCGCCCATTCGTCGAACGGCTGTAAGCTTCTCCTCGAATGGCCGCCAGTCGTCGCGATCGGCAATCGCGGACCAGATCGCCTCGACCTCGTCGATATGCATCGAACAGGGCTCGCCCTCCGACCAATATGGATGCGACTGCGGCCGTTCGCGACCGGCGAGGAGGCCGGCGAGGTCCCGAAACTCCTCGAGAGGATATGCTTCCGGCCCCGGGTCTCGTCCGCCGCGCCAGTCGAAAAAGACGCGATCGATTGGCGCGGCGCGGCTTGCGAGCGCTTTGATCAGCGCGGCGGCGACGGCCCGATCGTTCTCGCCGGACACCGCGCCGAGACGCAACAACATCGACCGGCTCAGGTCATCTTCAACGCGATCGGGCCAGCCCGCGAGCAGTTCCGACAGCGGGTGCGCCTCCGCGACCAGAGACAGGCATCCGCCCAGTCGCGCGAGGTCCCATTGGATCGACTCAGGCTGCCGCGCAAAGGCATAAAGACCGTAATGGTCGAAATAAGCGGCCGTGAAGTCCGTGTCCCAATAAGGTGTGAAGCGCCACGGGCCGTAATCGAAGCTCTCGCCGGTGATGTTGATATTGTCGCTGTTGAGCACGCCATGGACGAATCCGGCGGCAAGATACGACGCAGCGAGCTTGGCTGTCGCCGCGCTGACAAGGTCGAACAGGCGAAGGGCGTTTTCGTTCGCGTCGCTCGACGCCTGCTCGGAATAGAGATTTTCGAGGCAATAGCGGACGAGCCTATCGATGTTCTCGACCTGGCTAAAGAAGGCGAGCCGCTGGAACGTGCCGATGCGGATATGGCCGTGGCTCAGCCTGGTCAGCACCGACGAGCGCGTCGGCGAGGGCTCGTCTCCGCGCTCGAGCGCTTCGCCGGTCTCGAACAAGGCGAAGCTTTTCGACGTGTTTACGCCGAGCGCCTCAAGCATCTCGGTCGCTAGTACCTCGCGGACTCCGCCTTTCAGAGTCAGTCTGCCGTCGGCATGGCGGCTGTAAGGCGTCTGGCCGGAACCCTTGGTGCCGAGATCGAGGAGGCGATCGGCGTCGTCTCGAAGCTGAGCGAAAGTGAAGCCGCGGCCATCGCCGATGTCCGGGTTGTACACGCGGAACTGGTGGCCGTGATAGCGAAGTGCGAGCGGCCTGGTGAGGTTGTTGGGCAGTGGCTCGAACCTGCAGAAATGTCGCGGCCATTGCTCGTCCGCGAGCTCCAGTCCGACGCGCTCGGCATAGCGGCGATTGAGGAAACGCGGCTTGCAATCGGGAAAGGACGCCGGCTCCACGGGGTCATAGAAAGCGGGCCCGAGCGTCAGGATCCTGGGGTCGGGTCGGTAAGTCATTGGCGCTGAAGTGGCGTGCAGCTTTCGCAGTTCCAAGTCTAGGCTACGAGCTTCCGGAGCTTCGCGGCCGCGTCGGGGTTAGAATCGCCGGGTGCGACTGTCGTGACGAATTGCCCCTTCCGGTCGAACAGGAGGACGATTGCGCTGTGCATCATCTCCTTGCCCGGCATCGGGTGCGGCGAAGGCTCCGCGTAGAATTCCGTACTGCTTCTTGACCCGGTTGATCTGCGACTGGGATCCGGTCAGGCCGATGATCGGCGAATTGAACAAGTCGGCATATTGGCCGACCTCCTTGGGTCCATCGTTCTTTGGGTCGATGGTGACGAAGACGATGTTGTAGCTGTCGTTGCCGCCAATCTCCTTGCGAAGGCTGATCATCCGCGACAGCGTTGTCGGGCACACGTCACCGCAGCGCGTAAAGCCAAAATAGATAACGTAGGGTTTGCCGAGCAGCTTGTCGCTCGAGAACGGCTTTCCGTCGGCTCCGATCAGCGTGAACGGTCCGCCGAAGGTCGATTGCGCGGTCGTCGCACTGTGATCGACCGGAGTGAGCGCCCTCGGCACGATCAGCAGGGCGGCGGTCCCTACCGCGGCCAATGCCACAAGCAGCCACAGCATCAGCCGGACTTGCTTCATCCTCGATCGGGGCGGGAATTTCTCGGTCACTGCTCGCGCATGCCCTTAGAGCAACCCCGCGTCAAAGCCAGTATCGGGCAAATTGGCACGTGCTTTGCAGCACGAAGGCACATGATAGCGCCAGTGTGTGAGTGGATTGGAAGCCTGCGAGCCCGTAAAGGTGTCCGAATGCGGACAGCTGCCGTTCACGAGCGGACAGTCAGGAGAAATGGAGGCCCGAGCCGGAATCGAACCGGCGTGCAAGGATTTGCAGTCCTCTGCGTAACCACTCCGCCATCGGGCCGGGGAGAGCGGCGGTCTTTGCCGCGACCTTTGCAGCGCGGTCAAGCCCGTCGCGAGACCAATCCCGGTTTCGATGAATGGCGGTTGGCGCGCGCAGAAGGTGCCCCTATGAGCGCCCGACGGCTTGAATTCGAAGTGTATTATAGGCATATAACAGCAATGACCGTGCAGAGTAACATTCCCGATTTCGCCGCCGCGCGCGCGGCGATGGTCGAGAACCAGCTACGCCCCGAGGGCGTCACCGATCCCGCGGTGCTGGACGCGATGGGCAAGGTTCCCCGCGAGAATTTCGTCGCGGCGCTGGCCCGTCCGATGGCTTATGTCGATCGCGCCGTGCCGATAGGCGACGGGCGCTATCTGCCGGCGCCGGCCGTGCTCGGCTCTCTCCTGACGCAGATGATGCCGCTGCGCGGTCAACGCGCGCTCGTCGTCGGTGCGGGGCTGGGCTATTCGGCGGCAGTTCTCCAAGCGATGGGAGTCATCGTCACTGCGCTGGAAAGCTCGACGCCCCTTGCCGCTGCCGCGCGGAGCGGCGGTTTGGAGGTTTCGGAGGGGCCGCTCAACGCCGGCTGGAAGAAGGGAGCGCCCTACGATCAGATCCTGATCGACGGCGCCGTCGAATGTATTCCCGATGCCATCGTCGACCAGCTAGCGGACGGCGGGCGCCTCGGCGCAGCATTGCTCGAGCGCGGAATAACGCGCCTGATAGTCGGACGGAAGGTTGGGGGGGCGTTCGGCTATCTTTCCTTGAGCGATGCCGGAGTTCCCGCGCTTCCTGGCTTCACACGCCCCAGGGCATTCACTTTCTAAAAAGGTTTTTCGAGTGGTTCGCAAGCTTCTCACCGGATCGCTGATCGCTGCCCTTCTCGCCGGCACGGCCAGCGCCGACACACTGCGCGACGCGCTCGTCTCGGCTTACCAGACCAATCCGACGTTGACCGCACAGCGTCAGACGCTGGAGTTGACGGACGCGGAAGTCGCGATCGCCAAGGCGGCAGGCCGACCGCAAATCAGTGCGACTGTCGGGCTCAACAAGGACCTCAGCCGCAGCGGAATCCTCGAGACGCAGGGCAGCGGGCCGACCGTCTCGGCGGGCGTCGACATCAGCTACCCTTTGTTCAATGGCGGAGCCGTCAGGAACAACGTCAAAGCCGCTGAGACCCGCGTCGAGGCGGGTCGCGCGACCCTGACCGCGGTCGAAGGCGACATCTTCACCAACGCGGTCGCCGCATACATGGATGTGATCCGCGACCGCGCGATCGTCGAGCTCAACCAGAACAACGTGAAGGTGCTTCAGACCAACCTCGAAGCGACGCGCGACCGGTTCCAGATCGGCGACTTGACCCGAACCGACGTCGCTCAGTCGGAAGCGCGTCTTCAGTTGGGCCGTGCGGACCTTTCCACCGCTCAGGGCAATGAGGCCGCGAGCGAAGCCACTTACAGACAGGTGATTGGACATCCGCCGGGCAACCTTGCCCCGCCGCCGCCGCTTCCGCCTCTGCCGGCCACCGCCGACGAAGCCGTGCGGATCGCCCTTGCGAGCAATCCTGACCTGCTCGCAATTTCACGCCAGTCGATCGCTTCGGGTTACGATGTTCGGGTGGCGGAGGCGAGCCGGCTTCCTACCCTTTCAGCGGTCGGCAGCGGCACCTACGTGAATGAGATTGGCGGGCATCTCGCCGGCGTTCCAAGCACTGGCGGACAGACGACGGTCGGGCTCAGCGCGGCCATCCCGATCTTCCAGGGTGGCCTCCCTGCGGCCCGCATCCGTCAGGCCCAGGCGCAGCAGGGGCAGGTTTTTGAGCAGGTCGTCGGCACCGAACGCGCCGTCGTCCAGCAAACGCGCGCCGCCTTTGCGACTTATATGGCTGCGCAGGAAGCGATTCAGGCGCAGACCGTCGCCGTGCAGGCGAACCAGCTCGCGCTCGAGGGCAACCGTGCTGAACAGAGCGTCGGCACCCGGACGATCATCGAAGTGCTGAACGCCGAACAGGACCTCCTCAATTCGCAGGTCTCGCTGGTTACCGCGAAACGCGATGCCTATGTCGCCGGCTTCCAGCTGCTCAACGCGATGGGCCAGGCGCAGGCTCAGGATCTCGGCCTCGACGGCGGGCCGCTCTACGATCCGCTCGGCAACTACCGCCATGTCGCGAACAACTGGAACGACTGGGCGACCGATCCCACCCACGTGCCGGTCGCAACGCGCACGGTCAGCCCGCAGGAAATGCCGGCGAACCCGATCGTCACTCCGCAGATCGAGCCGGCTCGGGTCGATCCGACACCGCCGACGGCGCCGGGCGTAACGACGACGACTCCAGGGACGATGACGACCGGTACGACCCCACAACCGCAGCCGACCGGGAACGAGCGCGGCTGAGCTGAATTTTCCGCGACGTCACGCGTGACTCGGCAGAGACATTGCAGCTATCAGCGAAAGCCATGCAGGCAGGCCGCGAACCCTCGATGGAAGACATCCTCGCGTCGATCAAGAAGGTGATCGCCGACGAGAAGGAGCTTCGCGCCGGCGCCCGTCCGGCGGCGGTGGCCGAAGAGGATTCGCTTCCCGAGGATCTAGCTGGCGTCGACGACGACGTCCTGGAGCTTGACGAGCCGCTTGCGCCCCCGGTCGATCTCGGTCCGCCGCTGGTCGATGAAACTATCGCAGGCCAGAGCCGCCAGGCGCTCGAGCAGCTGCAGACCGTCGCCGCGACGATTCCGGTAGCCCCCCAGGGGAACCCGCTCGAGGAAATAGTCCGCGAGATGCTTCGACCGATGCTGAAGTCATGGCTCGATGAGCATTTGCCGCTGATGGTCGAAGAGCATGTGAAGCGCGAGATCTCGCGGATCACGGGACGACCGCTCTAATCCTTGCACGCAGGCGAGGCTTTGCTACGCCTGCGTCATGAAAAAGCCTTCGCTCCTGATCGCCGCCACAACTGCCGCGCTGACTGCTTCACCTGCCTCTGCCCGGCCGATGACCGCAGTCGACCTCCAGTCGATGCATCGCCTCGGCTCACCCGACATCTCACCCGATGGTCATTGGGCGGCCTTCACGGTATCGACCACCGACTGGGGCAAGAACAAGCGCGTCAACACCCTCAACCTGCTCGACCTGACCAGGGGAAGCGCTCAGCCGCAGGCCATCGCAGGCGCGGAGAAGGCCCACGACGCGGTCTTCGGAAGCGACGGCTCGCTGTGGTTCCTGATGCCGCTCAAGGACCAGGACCAGCTGTTCCGGATGACCGTGGGCGGCAAGCCGGTTCAGGTCAGCGTATTCAAAGGCGACATCGGCGGGTTCAAGCTTGCACCCTCGGGCAACGAGGTTGTGGTATTTGCGGATCGCGATCTCCGCTGCACCGATCTCAACTGCGCCGGCCTCCCCGCATCGCAGAAAATCGGCTCCGGCCGCACCTACGACCAGCTATTCATCCGCCACTGGAACACATGGGCCGAGCCAGGCGTCCGCTCACGGCTATTCACCTTTCCCGTCGTGGGCGGGAAGCTAAGCGGTGCGGGGGTTCCGATCGAAGGCAAGCTGGTCGGCGACACGCCGTCGAAGCCCTTCGGTGGCTCCGAGGAAATCGCCTTCTCGAACGACGGCCGTACCGTGTACTTCACGCTGCGCGAAGCCGGGCGTATCGAGCCTCTTTCAACCAACCTCGACATCTTTGCCGCGCCCGCAGACGGAAGTGCACCGCCGGTCAACCTGACCGATGCGAACGACGCGACCGATACGCTGCCAGCCGTCTCGCCGGACGGAAAGACCCTCGCCTATGTTGCGATGGCGCGCCCGACTTATGAGGCGGACCGGCAAGTCCTGGTGCTCCGTGACCTCGCGACGGGACAGGTGCGACCGTTGACTTCAGGCCTGGGACCGTTCGGTCGGCTCGATTGAATGGGCAAAGGACGGCCGCAGCATCCTCGTCACCGCAGAGGACACGCTCGAAAATCCAGTCTTCCGCATCGACGTCGCCAGCGGAAAGGTTACGCGTCTCACCGGCGACGGCAATTACGGCAACGTCCATGCGCTCGCGGGCGGCGGGATGATCGCGACCATGAACACTATAATGGCGCCGGACGACCTCTACCGCCTCGATTCGCGCGGCCGGGCGACCCAGCTCACGAACCTCAATGGTGAACTGCTGGCGCAGCTCGAGCCCGTCACCTTCCAGAAATTCAGCTTCGCGGGTGCGAATAACGATACGGTCTGGGGCTGGACGCTCAAGCCGACGAACGCGACGGCGCCCTTGCCGATTTCCTTCGTCGTTCATGGCGGGCCGCAGGGCAGCTTCAACAACAGCTGGTCCTATCGCTGGAACCCGCGGCTCTTCTCGGCGCCCGGTTACGCAGTCGTCAGCGTCGATTTCCACGGCAGCGAAGGCTACGGTCAGGGCTTCACCGACGCGATCCATCAGAATTGGGGCGGCTGGCCGCTCGAGGACCTGCAGAAGGGTCTCGCCTACGCGACTGCCCACGACCCGCAACTCCAGGCCGACAACGCCTGCGCGCTCGGTGGTTCCTATGGCGGCTATATGATGAACTGGATCGAGGGGAACTGGCCGGACCGGTTCAAGTGCATCGTCCAGCATGACGGCGTCTTCGACGCGCGCGCCATGGCCTACGAGACCGAGGAGCTATGGTTCGACGAGTGGGAGCACGGCCAGCACCCCTATTACGAAGCGCCGCAGGAATTCGAGAAGTGGAACCCGGTCAACTTCGTGAAGAACTGGAAGACTCCGCAACTGGTCGTCACCAGCGAGAACGACTTTCGAATCCCCTACACGCAGGGCATTGCCGCCTTCACTGCGCTCCAGCGGCGGAACATCCCGTCGCGGCTAGAGATCTTTCCGGATGAGAATCACTGGGTGCTGAAGCCGAAGAACTCGGTGCAATGGTATCACGAGGTGTTCGACTGGGAACGCCAGTGGCTGGGGCAAGGCGCGCCGGTTCCGGATGCAATTCCGGGTTCCGAGCCAGCGGCGGGACAGGCGGAGCGAGGCGAGTAGGCCAATAGCCCTCCCCCATCGATGGGGGAGGATGGGGTGAGGGTGAGTGCTGACATCGAGCTCTACGTCTACGATCATCTCACTCCCGGCCCCTCCCCATCGAGGGGAGGGGAGTTGGGTTGATGCTGCACCGCCGCATCGCTAACCGCGTGCGGCCATGAGTGAGCTCCCCAAGACCTTCGATCCGGCCGCGATCGAGCAGCGCTGGTATGAGCATTGGGAGCGCGAAGGGCTGTTTCGCCCCGACCGCCCCGACGCGAAGCCTTGGACCATCGTCATGCCGCCGCCGAATGTCACCGGCTCGCTGCACATCGGGCACGCGCTAGACAACACGCTTCAGGATGTCCTGACGCGTCGCGAGCGGATGCTCGGCAAGGACGCACTTTGGGTGGTCGGCACGGACCATGCCGGCATTGCCACACAGATGGTCGTCGAGCGCAACCTTGAGAGCCAGGGATTGAGCCGTCCCGAGATAGGACGCGAGGACTTCCTCGAGCACGTGTGGGAATGGAAAGCGCAATCGGGCGGCGCGATCACGCGCCAACTCCGTCGCCTCGGCGCATCATGCGACTGGGCGCACGAACGCTTCACGATGGACGAGCGCTACCAGCACGCCGTCACCTTCGTCTTCGTCGAACTGTACAGGCGCGGCCTGATCTACCGCGACAAGCGCCTGGTGAACTGGGATCCCAGGTTCCAGAGCGCGATCAGCGACCTCGAGGTCGAGACGAAGGACGTCCAGGGCCGCTTCTGGACACTGAGCTATCCGCTCGCGCGCGATACCGGCGCGATCCAGGTCGCAACGACTCGGCCGGAGACGATGCTCGCCGACATGGCGGTCGCGGTGCATCCCGAGGACGAGCGCTACAAGGCCCTGATCGGAAAGCAGATCAAGCATCCGATCACCGGCCGTCTCATCCCGATCATCGCTGACGAGCACGCCGATCCCGAGCTGGGCTCGGGCGCGGTCAAGATCACGCCGGGCCACGACTTCAACGACTTCGAGGTCGGCAAGCGGGCCGGCTTCAAGGCCGCGGACATGCTCAACATGTTCGATGCGCAAGCCTACGTCGTGCAGACGCAGGACGGCCTCATCCCCCAGGAGCTTCTTGGCCTCACCCGCGAGGACGCCCGCAAGGCGGTCGTTGCCAAGCTGGAGGAAGAAGGCGCGCTCGTCCGCGTCGAGGACCGAGTCATCCCGACGCCGTTCGGCGATCGCTCGGGAGTGGTGATCGAGCCGTGGCTCACCGACCAATGGTATGTCGACGCCGCCAAGCTAGCGCTTCCAGCGCTCCAGGCGGTAAAGAATGGCGGCATCCGCGTCGTTCCGGAGACCTGGAAGAAGACCTGGTACAACTGGCTCGAGAATATCCAGCCCTGGTGCGTCTCGCGCCAGCTCTGGTGGGGCCATCGCATCCCGGCTTGGTATGCCGAGGGCGGCAAGGTTTTTGTCGCTGAAACCGAAGAAGAAGCGCGCAAAGAAGCGGGTGACCAGCCGCTTCGGCAGGACGAGGACGTGCTCGACACCTGGTTCAGCTCGGCGCTCTGGCCGTTCGCTACGCTCGGTTGGCCCGAGGAGACCGACGACCTCAAGCGTCACTACCCGAACGACGTCCTTATCTCAGGCTTCGACATCCTGTTCTTCTGGGATGCGCGGATGGCCATGCAGGGCATCGAGTTCATGGGCGAGGCACCGTGGAAGACGCTCTACCTCCACGGCCTCGTTCGCGATGCGCAGGGCGCCAAGATGTCCAAGTCGAAGGGCAACACGGTCGACCCGCTCGGCCTCATCGACAAATATGGCGCCGACGCGCTGCGTTTCACGCTGGCGGCGATGGAAAGCCAGGGCCGCGACATCAAGCTCGATGAGAAGCGCGTCGAGGGCTACCGCAATTTCGCGACCAAGCTGTGGAACGCGGCCCGCTTCCTGCAGATGAACGGCGTGGGCGCCGCCGACAGCATCGCCGCTCCGGCCGGTGAGCTTCCGGTCAACCGCTGGATCATCGGCGAAGTGGTCGAGACTCTGGCGAAGCTCAACCGAGCGTTCGACGAGCTCCGCTATGATGACATGGCCGACGCAATCTACCACTTCGTGTGGGGCACTTTCTGCGACTGGTATGTCGAGCTGATCAAAGGTGCGTTCGACGACGAAACTAAGCGCGTGGCCGCTTGGGCCTTCGACCAGATCCTCGTCATGCTGCATCCGCTGATGCCCTTCATCACGGAAGAGCTGTGGAACGCGAATAAACGCCGTACGAACTGATCGTCGCTAAGTGGCCCGAGCCGCAGGCCCAGATCGATCCGCACGCCAAGCGCGAGCTCGATTGGCTCGTCGAGTCTCGTTAGCGAGGTACGCTCAGCGCGAACCGAACTGAATGTTCCCCCCTCAGCGAAGCTGCACCTGTTCGCTGCCGATGCGTCGATGGAAACGGCCGCTCGCCTCGATCGCAACCACGCGATGCTTTCGCGCTTGGCGCGGCTGGAATCGATCCAACTCTCTCACTACACCGGCACCGGTGCTGCGCAGGTGGTGGTCGACGAGGCAACTTTCGCTCTTCCGCTTGAAGGCGTCATCGACATTGCGGCCGAGCGCGATCGCCTTACCAAGGCGCTCGCAGCCGCCGAGAAGGAGCGCGACAGCCTCGCTCAGCGTCTCGCCAATCCGAACTTCGCGGAACGCGCCAAGCCCGAAGCAGTGGAGAAAGCGCGCGCGGACCACGAAGCGAAGGCTGCAGAAGCCGACCGTTTGCGCGCGGCGCTGGAGCGGCTAGGCTAGTCCTACGGGGGACAGCAATGGCAGACGAAGCAGAACGCAAGGGTCCCGCACGCGGCGACCTCACGCAAGGTCCGATCGGCAAGACCTTGCTCGTCTTCGCCATGCCGACGCTCATCTCGTCAATTCTCCAATCGCTGAACGGCACGGTCAATTCGATCTGGATCGGCCGCTTCCTCGGCGAAAAGGCGCTTGCCGCAACCTTCAACGCCAACTTCATCATGTTCCTGCTGATGGCCTTCGTGTTCGGCTTTGGCATGGCTTCGACAGTGCTCATCGGGCAAGCGTTCGGTCGCAAGGACGTCGACGGCGCGCGGCGGGTCATGGGAACGGCCGTCGGCAGCTTCCTGCCGATTGCGATCCTCATCGGCGTTATCGGCTGGGTCGCGTCGCCAGCGATCCTCAAGCTGCTCGCCACCCCGCCCAGTCCGTTCCGCTCGCGCTCGCCTATCTGCGCGTCATCTTCCTCGCAATGCCCGCAATTCTGCTCTTGGTCGTCTTGATGATGGCCCTGCGGGGTGCGGGCGACGCGATGACGCCCATGTGGTTCATGATCCTTGCCGTCGTTCTCGACGGTGGCCTCAACCCGGTACTCATCCTCGGTCTCGGCCCGGCGCCGAGGCTCGGGATCGCGGGCTCCGCCACCGCGACCGTCATTGCCAACTATGTGGCGATGATCGCGCTCGTCGCGACAATCTATCGGCGCGACCTTGCGCTCAGGCTGCGCGGGAGTGAGCTACGGTATCTGGTTCCCGATCGGGAACTGCTCGGGGTGATTGTTCGCAAGGGCTTCCCGATGGGCTTGCAGATGATCGTCATCTCATCGTCGGCTCTTGCAACGATTGGCCTGGTCAACCGCGAGGGCGTCGATACGACTGCGGCGTTTGGTGTGGCTATGCAGTTATGGACCTATCTACAGATGCCGGCGATGGCGCTTGCCGCAGCAGCAAGCGCAATGGCTGCGCAAAACATCGGCGCCGGTCACTGGGACCGGGTGAAGAGTGCCACCCGGGTCGGAATTGTCCAGAATTTGATCATCACCGGGACGCTGGTCGTGCTCCTCGCAGTGGCCGACCGGCCGGCTCTTGCGTTGTTCCTGGGCGGATCGAGCCCGGCCCTGCCGATCGCGGAGCACATCCAGATCCTCGCGACCTGGAGCTTCCTGCTGTTTGGCGTGACGATGATCCTGTTCGGCACCGTCCGGGCGAACGGCGCCGTGATCGGGCCGCTTATCATCCTTGCCATCGGCCTCTATCCGGTGAGGCTCGGCTTCGCGCTCGGAGCGCATAAATGGCTCGGTGCGGATTCATTGTGGCTAAGTTTCCCGGTTAGCAGCCTCGCCAACATGACGATGGCTATCGGCTTCTATCTCCACGGCGGCTGGAAAAAGGCGCGGATGATGCCCCATCCGATCAGCACCGACGAAGCGATCGAGGAGGCGGAAGGGGCGACCGAGCCTGGCGGCCGCCTCAACCCAGCGGGGTGACGAACGCCCGGACGGAGGCTAATCGCTCGCTCCAATGACCAGTGCTTCATTCCCCTCCATCCGCATGCGGCGCGGCCGCTCGAGCGCGTGGATGCGTTCGATGCTTGCCGAGAACCGACTGCACCCTTCCGACCTCATCTGGCCCTTGTTCGTCTGCGATGGCCGCGATTGCGAAGAGCCGATCGGCTCGCTTCCCGGCGTCAGCCGCTCCAGCATAGACAAGCTCGCCAGCAAGGCGCGCGAGGCGGCGGACCTCGGCATTCCCTGCATCGCGCTCTTTCCCAATACGCCGAACGAACTTCGCACCGACCGCGCCGAGGAAGCGCTCAACCGCGACAACCTGATCTGCCGCGCCATTCGCGCGATCAAGGATGCGGTGTCGGAAATCGGCGTGCTCACCGATGTCGCGCTCGATCCGTACACGAGTCATGGCCACGACGGGATGATCGACATGGCTGGCAATGTCATCAACGACGACACGGTGGAAATCCTCGTCCAGCAGGCGCTCGTTCAGGCCGAAGCCGGGGCCGACATCGTCGCACCATCCGACATGATGGATGGCCGCGTGGGCGCGATCCGCTTGGCGCTCGAAGACGCCGGACACCAGAATGTCGCGATCATGGCCTATGCGGCCAAATATGCCTCGGCTTTCTACGGCCCGTTTCGCGAGGCCGTGGGATCGCTCGGCCGCCTCAAGGGCGACAAGCGCGGCTATCAGATGGACCCGGCGAACATTGAGGAGGCGCTTCGCGAGGTGGAGCTAGACCTCGCCGAGGGCGCCGACTTCGTGATGGTGAAGCCGGGCCTGCCATACCTCGACGTCGTCGCTCGCGTGAAGGACGCGTTCGGCGTGCCGACCTTCGCCTATCAGGTGTCCGGTGAGTATGCGATGATCGAGCATGCTGCTGCGGCCGGTGCCGCCGACCGCGATGCGCTGATCCTCGAGACGCTGCTCGCCTTCAAGCGCGCGGGAGCGAGCGGAGTGCTCACCTACCATGCTGTCGATGCGGCGCGGCTAATCTCGTGATCGACCAGTTGCGCGCCGACATCGCGGCGCTGCGCGAGGCCGCTGCGCCGCTGGAACCCGACAGCGCCGGACGCCGGGCGCTTGGCGCGCAGGCGCTCGATCATGCGCTCTCTTACTGGGATCAGGTCGAGACTGCCTCGAGCAACCGCCCCTGGTCGGAGGTATTCAGCCAACGTCTGGACCCGGAATTTACGGACGAGGGACGCGATTTCGCCTCGGTGCTCGACTATGTCGGCGCCTGCATCGACGCTCCCGGCTTCGCGACCACAAGCCCGCGGTTCATGGCCTACATTCCCGGCGGCGGCGTTCCTTTCTCAGCATTCGGCGACCTGTTGGCGGCGACGTCGAACAAATATTCTGGATTTGCCTCCGCGAGCCCTGGCGCCGTTCGGATTGAGAATGCCTGCGCGGCATGGCTCGCGAGCGTCATCGGTTATCCGAAGGAGGCCGCCGGGACGCTGACCTCCGGCGGGAGCATCGCAAACCTCACTGCCGTCGTTGCCGCCCGCGAGGCGCGCGATCCGGAGGGCGGGGGCGCCGTCTACGTCACGCGCTTCGCCCATTACTGCATCGACAAGGCACTCCACATCGCCGGTCGCGGACGCTCGCCCAAACGGCTTGTCGCGACCGACGACAAGTACCGCATGTCGGTGGAAGCCCTCGAAGTGGCGCTGGATGACGACAGCAGGAACGGCGTCCGTCCCTGGATCGTGATCGCTTCTGCCGGCACGGTGGATACAGGCGCGGTCGATCCGCTGCCGGAAATCGCCGAGCTCTGCCGCCGCTATGGCGCCTGGCTGCACGTCGACGGCGCCTATGGCGGGTTGTTCGCGCTGTGCGATCAGGGTCGCGAGCTGCTTCGAGGGATCGAGCAGGCCGACAGCGTTGCACTCGACCCGCACAAGACCTTGTTCCTGCCTTACGGGACCGGCGCGGTCGTGGTGCGCGATGGCCGCCTGTTGCAGGCGGCTTTCAGCGCAAGCGGCGAATATATCCGCCCGCTCGGCGAGTCCGAGGTCGGCCCGTCGCCCGCCGATCTTTCACCCGAACTCACGCGCCATTTCCGCGCGCTGCGCCTGTGGCTGCCGCTGCAGATGGCGGGGATTGCCGCCTTTAGGGCTGCGCAGGCCGAGAAACTGGCACTGGCTCGTTATTTCCACGCGCGCCTCTCGGAACTCGCAGGCTTCGACCCGGGACCGCCGCCCGATCTCTCGGTCGTTGCCTTCCGCTATTTCCCGAAGAGCGGTGACGTGGACGAATTCAACGAGCGTCTGATGGGCCATGTCCAGCAAGAAGGCCGCGTGATGATGAGTGGTACGCGGATCGACGGCAGCTACCGCTTACGCTGCGCCATCCTCAGCTTCCGCACCCATCTCGAGCATGTCGATGACGCGGTCGATGCAGTGCTCCGCGGCGTGACGGCGCTCGATGGCTGAGCGGCTTGCCGAAACGGAGCGGCTCGTCCTGCGCGATTGGGAGGATGAAGACGAGGTCCGCTTCTACGAGGTGATGAACCGCGACGAGGTGATGCAGCATCTGGGCGGCCTTCAGCCACTCGAGGAATGGCGCTCCGCATACAGCCGTGTGCGCAGGTATAGCAGGGATTTCGGCCACACTTTCTGGGTGATCGAGGACCGGAAGACGGGTGAAATTCTCGGATTCTGCGGTATCAAGCGCGTCAATTCGCCTGGCGCCGGCGCGCTCACCGGCATGCACGAGATCGGCTGGCGGCTTCGGCCGGAAGCATGGGGCAAAGGGATTGCGAAAGAAGCGGCGATCGCCAGCCTCGATCTCGCATTCGACCGCTTCGGGGCCCCGCACGTGCTCGCACTGACGATCCCCAAGAATGAACCAAGCTGGGGCCTCATGAGGCGTCTGGGGATGAAGCGACGCAGCGACCTCGATTTCACCGACGAACGCTTCGGGCCGGAGATCAATCCACAGATCGTGTACTGGATGGATTCTGCGGACTGGCCAGCGGCGCGCGTTAAAGCGATGAGCTAGAGTCCCAGCCTGCGTTGCATAGCCGCGATGCGCGCAGTCTGATGGTTCGCGATCGCCAAAACCTCATCCGCTGCGCCGTCGATCGCCTTGAGGTCGTTCGGAGCGATCCCGCCCTGTGTCTGCAGGGCGCTCGCGGCAAGCGTGTCGATGTCCGCCATCGCCAGGGCAGTCGGCTTCCGCGCGGCAATTGCCGCCGAAAGAGCTTGTTGAGCGACAATCCAGCTCTCGCTTTGAGTCGGGCCTGCCGCCGCCGCCAGAAGCTCGGCACTCGCGGCAGCCGGGTCGAAAGCTCGACTCCCCCGTGCGCGCCTGGTCGACGAGCGCCGCGAGCTTGGAAGCAAGGGCCGGCGACACCGGACGATCATTGATGGGGGCGGCGGCCTGGAGCCTCGGATCGATCGCCTCCGCTGCACGCGGCTGAAGTGACGGGTAGGGGCCGCCCGGCGACGAGCATCCGCTCAAGGCCACGGGAATGATGGAGAGGCAGGCCGCGAAGCGCATTTTCGGTGTCTAGGATTGCCCAGCGCGCACAGCAACGCCTGCGCTTGACGCGCATCCCTGGCGCGAAGCTCGTCACTGACCTCCCTTGCCCGCAAATGATTGGCGATTTTAGCCGACGCCTCACGCGACGCGATTGAGGAAACCGAAGCCGAACTGGAGGCCCGACGGGAGAATTCTTTCCGTAAAACTTCGGTTAACTTGGAACTCGTGTACAGATAGATATTATACCGTTGCCGACGCGGTACGCCGAGCCGGCACACGGGGGTCCGTCCTCTCTGGCGCGAGGGCGGGCCCTTTGTTCGCTACAGCGCTCACGCCCAGGCAGCGAGGCCGAGGACTGCTCCGACAAAGATGATCGCGAGTAAGACGACGGCCACCGTAACCCTAGTCCGGTCGCGGCGACGTTCATGGCGCTCCTTCTCGAAGCGGCGACGGCTCTTCTCGATAAAATGCTGTTCCCAATCATCCACCCGACGCGTGGTCGGATGAAACATTTATGGAATCAAGATTAACTGGCGACTGCACTCTGGATCGCGACGGTGCTGGACATCGCCCGTTGGGCGAAATCCTCTGCTAGCTTGGCGTGCCACGCCTTTGCAGTGTCAGTGATCGCTCGCTGTGCGGCCATCCGCTCTTCGACCGCGCGCCGCCTGTAATAACGCTCGTTCGATTCCACTGGTCCCCCCTCCGCTAGAGAACCTTGGGACCATCAACCCGGAATGACTAAGAGTTAGTTAAAGCGAAAAGACGGAGGGGCTGATTCCATAGGAATTAAGCCGATAGCGGAGCTTGTGTGCCACGTCGGTACAGGGGATATGTATCACAATGGACACGGCGGGGCAGGAAGCAGACTATCGTTGAAACCTAACGACTCGCGGCTCGTTGAGAGCGCAAAAGGTTTCGAAGGAAAGCAACATGCTGAGTTCGATCGAGTCCCGCCGCAACACTTTCAATCCCAATGCGCGCGGATATCACGCCGTTTACCATGACGGTGAGGTCAACCACTGCCCCGGCTGCGGCCGTACGCACTGGCTGATCGGCCGCTTGTCGGCCGAGTGCGCGTTTTGCGGCACTGCGCTTCCCCTTAAGGAAGCGGCGAACTCAGGGTCGCGCGACGCCGGTGTTCTGGAGCGGAAGCCGCCCCAGCTATGCCGAGCTCAACGCGGCCTAAGCCCCGGGCAAAATCTTCTAATTTCGTTGTGAGCACCGCCAGTATATGGTGGCGCTCATGACTACGGGGCCTCTTCTGTTCGTCGTCTTGCTCGCGTCTGCTTCGGCGGCCTACGCAGGCGCTTCCAACTTCACGCTGGTAAACGGTACTAGCGCCCAGCTCGCCGACCTGTCGATCCGCCGCGCAGGAACACAGGACTGGAAGCCGCTTGGCACCGCTCCGGCTGCGGGAACGAAGGGCCCAATGAAGTTCACCGATCCCGATTGCGCGTTCGACATCCGCGCGACGGTGCCGGGCGCCGGTCAGGTAACCTGGGCGGACATCAATCTCTGTGATGTGAAATCTGTGACTCTGAAACGTGACCAGTCGGCTGGCGCGTGGGTCGATTACGACCAGAAGTGACTCGGCGCCTCAAAGGAGCGCGATAAGGACCGGTGGCCATTGCCGGCGCTGCCGGCCTGACGGAATCGAGCAGCTTCGCGCCGGCAATGAAGACGACGGCCGTGCACGCAAGAGCGAGCATCCAGCCGCCCCAGCCAGGATAGGTGTCGAGATAAAGGCGGCCGCGCTCGACGGCGCCAAGCGCGATCGCGTAGATCACCAGCCACGCCTCGAAGCGCGTCTTGATCGTGAACAGCCGGCCGATCTTCTTCAGGGTCGCCATCGTTAACGTTTGAACACCTCAAGGGCGGTTTTGAGCCATTCAAGTCCTAAGGGACAAGGTTAAAATTGCGGTGAGAAACGGCATTTGTGCCGTTTCGGGAATTTTCGCGGTCAGGCGAGCTGCGTGAGGTCCAGGGCGTCGAGAAGTGCCCCCCGAGCGCCCTCGACCTCGGCGACCAGCGTGGGCCGCTGCAGCTCGTCGTGCGAGATCTCCGCCGGCCAGAATCGCGCGATGACGTCGGCGATTCGGTCGAGCTTGGCTTCCTCGACCAGGAAGCGCGGGTCTACCGATGCCGGATCGGCGACCACCCGAAGCCGCAGGCATGCCGGGCCTCCGCCGTTCGACATCGATTGGCGGACGTCGACCACTTCGACACGCCGGATCGGGCCGTTGCCCGCGACATGGCCTTCGATCCAGCGCCAGACAGTTGGCGTCTCGCGTGCTTCCCTCGGGACGACGAGGGTCATCTGCCCATCGGGCGGGGTGACCAGCTGGGCGTTGAAGAGATAAGACCTGACCGCATCCTCGAGTGGCACGCCAGCAGCGGCGACTTCTACATATTCGAAGCCGGGAACCAGCCGCCGACAAGAGTCCAGAAGGAGCTGCTTGTCCGCGAAGGCTTGCTCGTGCGCGAAGAGAACCTGCTCGTTGGCAACCGCGACAACGTCATTGTGGAATCCTCCACCAGCGATCGCTTCCTCGGACTGCTGGACAAAGATCGTCCGATCCGGATCCAGCCTGTGAAGGCGCGCGATCGCTTTCGAGGCCTCGACATGCTGGCGGGCAGGGAAAGGGCCGCCAGTCACGCCATAGACGAAGATCTCGAGTTCCGGCTCGCCATGACCCTGAGTCACGCGCATGTGGTTCGCGGCGCCCTCATCGCCGAACGCCGGAGGCACCGGCTGATGCACCGCAAAGGCATCGCCGGCGAAGGCGACCCGGAGCTGCGCAAGCGTCGCGGGCCACTCGTGGCTCCGGTGCGGCATGGTGCGCAGATTGGCGACGGTGAGGTGACACTTCCCATCGGTCGTGTCAGGCGCAGGGGAGACGGTCGCGGCATTCGCGGCCCACATCGCCGAAGCGGACATCGCATTGGCGGCGAGCACCGCGTCGCCGTTCTCGATGTCCGTGCCGAGCTCGGCGAGCCAGGCTCGATGCGGCCGCGGGTGCGGCAGGAAAATGCCCTGGACGAGGCCGAGCGCGAGGTTGGCGCGCATCTTCTCGACGCCCTGAAGGGCGGCGGCGCGCGGCTCGGATACCTGCCCGGCATGGCCCATCGACGCGACGTTGCCGAAGCTCAGCCCAGCATAATTGTGGCTGGGGCCGATGATTCCGTCGAAGTTGATTTCGGTGAGCGGCATTAGCGCGCTACCGCAACAATCTGTTCGCCCGTGTCGACGCCGAGCAGCTTGCGCGCGTCAGAGTCTACAGCTGCGCCGTCGCCGTCGACCTCCACTTTGGCGTAGCAGGCGACGAAATCCTCCAGGCGCCCGTGCGCAACCAGCATTGGCCGGCCATTCGCCGGCTCGCGGTCCAGCACACACAGCGTCTGCGCTTCTCGGATCGTCCGGATGTTGTCGGTTCGCGATGTCACCGTCGGGCCGCCGTCGAATATGTCGACGTATGAATCCCAGACGAATCCTTCGATCTCTAGCATCTTAAGTGCCGCTTTGCCGGTTGGGTGCGGCTGCCCGATGACGGCGCGCGCGCTTTCAGGAAGCATCGACATGTAGATCGCGCTCTTCGGAAACAGGTCGGCGATGAACTGTGTCCCGTGGATGGCGTTGAATTCGTCCGCCTCTGGAAAGGTCATGTCGAAGAAACGACCGCCGATCGCATCCCAGAATGGTGAGTGGCCGCCTTCGTCCATGACCCCTCGAAGTTCGGCCAGGACGATTTCCCCGAACCGCGCCCGGTGCATCTTGATGAAGAGGTAGCGGGACCGCGCCAGCAGGAGCCCGAGACCTCCCGCGCGTTCGTTGGGATGGAGGAACAGTCCGCCGACCTCGCTCGAACCTTCAAGGTCGGTCGTCAGATTGAGAAGCTGGTTGCGAAACGTCTTCCCGAGCTCTCCGCTCTTCTGCGTCAGGGTCGAGATCAGATAGGAGTAGAACGGGTGCTGCGTCCCGACTGCTCCGAAGACCTGGCAGGTTCCCCGGATCTGCTTCGTTTCGATATTCTCGAGCATGAAGACGTAGAGGTCGTCACCGGGCGTATCGCCTTCGCGTGCAAAGCCCGCCGCGCTGGTCGCCAGCTTCGCCTCGAGCGTCGCCTTTTCGGCTGGCAGGTTGGTAAATCCGCCGCCCGTCAGCTTGGCGAGATTGTAAAAGGACCGGAGATCGCTCTCCCGTCCAGCGCGAATTCGGAAGTTCATGCGCCCTGACCCATCAGCCGCAGGATCGTCAGCGCTGACAAGGCGGCGCGCTCGGCGAGGCTGTCGGTGATCAGAAACTCCTCCATGCTGTGGATCTTGCCGCCGCGCACGCCCATCGTATCGACGACGGGCACGCCACATGCCGCGATATTGTTGCCGTCGCAGACGCCGCCGGACGGCTGCCAGCCAATGTCCTGACCGAGATCGGCCCCGGCCTGCCTGACGAGGTTGAACAGCTCTTCGGCCTCCGGTGTCAGCGGCTTCGGCGGGCGGCCGAACCCGCCGCTGAGCTGGATCTGCACGTCCCGCTCCGCCGTCACCGCAGAGACTGCTTCGTCGATCTCCTGCTTTGCAGCGGCTTCGATCTCCGGCGTCCGCGGCCGCAAGTTCACGCGAAGGATTGCAAGGTCGGGCACGACATTGCTCGGACTTCCGCCTTCGATCCGTGAAGGGTTCACCGTCAGACCGTCGCGCTTAAGCCGGTCCAGCCGCAGCGCAAGATCCGCCGCGGCGAGCAAGGCGTTCCGTCCGTCTTCGGGGTTGCGCCCGGCATGCGCCGATCGGCCACGAACGACGATGGCGAAATTCCCGCTTCCGGGCCGAGCGCCGGCGAGCGTACCGTCTGGAAGCGCCGCCGGCTCATAAGTAAGCGCCGCGCGCTTCCCTCGCGCAGCCTGCGCAAGCAGTGCGGCGGAGCCGAGCGAGCCGACTTCCTCGTCACTGTTGATCACCACCTCGTAGCCGAGGCGATCCGCGCCGCCGCTACGCTCCACCGCCTTGAGCGCCGCGAGGATCACTGCGAGCCCGCCCTTCATGTCGGCGACCCCCGGGCCGTTCAGCACTCCGTCCTCGAGCCAGCATGTCCCCTGGAAGGCGTGGTCGAGACCGAACACCGTATCCATGTGACCGGTGAAGAGCAGTTGCACCGGCGCGGTCGGCCTTACGGTCAGATGAAGATGGCGCCCATGCTTGAGCGCGATCTTCTTCCCGTTGGCATCCACCGCTTCGACCGGTTGCGGCTGTTCGAGCCTGAGGACGCCGGGAAGAGCCGTGAACGCGTCTGCGAGCAAATCCGCCATTCGCTCGAGTCCGCCGAGGTTGCGCGAGCCGCTGTTGACGGCCGCCCACGCAAGCACCTGGTCGAGCATCGGCTCAGCCGACGCGCGCTCCACCGCGCCCTGTTCGCTGGACGACAATCCCGGCATCCCTCGGCTCCTAGCCGTGCCTTTTCCGGAACGCCACAACAGTCGAGATGGGGCTAACCGCCCGATAGCCGGAGGAACTCTGCCCGCTCGCCTTGGTCGGCGATCGTTTCGGCAAGCTGGTGCCTGAGAGCCTTCATGGACCCCGCCGTTCGACTCTCCCGCTTCACCATCACCGAAGCGATGGGCCCGACGTATCGCGCCATCAGCCGCGCGAGCGATTCGAGCTCGGCGGCGGTAATTGCGGCTTGTGGCCTCGCCGCCGGAGGAGTTTCGCTCGTTCGTCTCGCCGTCGCGTCGCCACCCTTGGGAGCAAGCGCGATGAACCGCTCGCGCTCCACGCCTGGATCAATGTGCTCGGAAAGCAGGTCGTAAAGTTCCGGAATGGACCCTGCGCGAACCGCCTCTTTGTCGACGAGCCGAGCGGCAATGGGGCCAACGATCGGAGCGAGCTGCTGCTTGATGGTTTGAAGCGCCGCGGGATCGAGCGGTGTGCGGGCCGGTGGGGCAGCGGCCAGGACGTCTGCCGCCCCGTCGCCGCCCATCAACGCATCCAGACACTGCTGCAGCGCTCGATCGTAGCTGCCGGTCGCGTCGACGACCTGCTTGCGGGTCAGCCGAAGCGGTAAGTTGCAGGTCTCGATCTTGACCGGCAGAACGCTTTTTCCGCTATCGATTGCGTAGCTGATCTCGTCGGCCACATTGTCCGACGCGACGGAGCGCGGCGAAAGGATGACGACCAGTCCGCGGCAGCCTTTGACCGCCCGCTCGATCGCCCTGTCCCAATGCTCGCTCGGCCTTATGTCGAGCTGATCGATCCACACCGCGACACCAGCGGTGCGCAAATCCTTGGCAAGTCTCAGCGCGAACTTCTCGTCCGTTCGCGAGTAGCTCAGGAAGTAACTGCCGTCGGCGGATTCAGTCGTCACGGCGTCATTCCTCACCGAGCATCCTGAAGGCCTCGACGAGGCTGCGGTGCATTCGGTTGAAGGAGGCGGAGAGGCGGCCGATCTGATCCGAACCGCCATAATGGTATTCAGGCGTGTTGATCTCGCCCAGGCTGATCGCTTCGGCTGTCTTCGCGATACGTTCGATCGGGCGAACCACCACAAAGCTCAGAAGAATGTTCACCGAGATGAAGAGCAGCGCCAGGAAAGCGATGAACGGGATCAGGAACAGGCTTCGGATATGGCTCGCGCGCACGGCCGAGGCGGCCATCGGCACCGACACGATCTGCGCGCCGATGATCTCGCCCGGCTTCCATCCGAACCCATTCTGATCGCCGTAAAGTGCAATCATCGAGGCGGGCGCCGTTGCCGCGGTGTTGTGGCATTCCATGCAGGCCGGCTTGTTCACCAGCGGCCGCGCGAGCTCGAGCATCGTGCCGGTCGCCGTCGATCGGATGAGCGACACCTCTTCCTTGTCCGGGTGCGATCGGAAGTCGTTGATGATGTCCGCCTCCCAGTCAGTCGCGCGGTCCTGCGGATTGGTCGGATTGAGCGCGGCTTCGCGGTACATGTAATCCGGGTACTTGGCGTGGATCACGTCGAAGTTCCGCTTCGCCGCATAGGCGGAGACCGACTGCGGATAGAAATGCTGACCGATCGCTGGCTTTAGGATCGGCGCGATCTGCTCGGACGTATATTTGCGTGCCCCCGCCGCGCTTTCCATCATAATGCGCGAGCTTTGCAGCACTTCCTCGCGCGCCACGGCATTGACCAGCGGCTCGGCCGCCAGGACGAACAGCCCCGCGCCGACCAGCGCGACGACAAGCATCAAAAGATTGAATTTAGTCCTCAGTCCCACTGCCGACCCCCGGACTTAAAGCGCCCATTCGCGGCCGCCATCCTGACCCAAGGCAGCAGCTTAATGCAAATGAACGCGCCCTGCGCGGTTATTCGGCGGGAACCGCCATCCGCTGGCGCTCTTTGGCCGCGGTCAGCATCGAGATGAAACGCGGGTCCTCCCGAATGGGATCGAGGTCCGGATCCGCATCGACATGCCGCATCCAGATCGCACTGTTTATCCGTTCGAAGAACGGGGTGATCGCCTTTATGGCCTCTTCCTTCTCGCCGAACTCGGCAACCAGCGAACAGGCGACATTGTACCGCATGTTGAGATTGTCGGGATCGAGCAGCAGCGCACGGCGGATCCACTCCCTGGCGCGATCCGCGTCGCCAAGCCTGACGAGGGCGCCCGCACCGGCAGCCATTGCAGAGGAGTTGGTCGGATCGCGGGCGATGACTTTTTCGGTTCGCTCCAAGGTCATCTTGGCAGCCTTGTGAAGGCGATCGTTGTCACCAATCGCCTGGAAACAGGTCATCAGCATCATCGGGCTTCGCCAGTCGTGATCCATCAGCGACGCCGCTTTTTCGAAGTAGGGAATGGACTCGGCGGGTTTGCCATCCCGAAACAGCAGCCGTGATGCCTCGTGGTTCACCTCCCATGAACTCGGATCGAGCTCCAGCGCCTTGCTGATGAATTCCGCTGCCTCCTCCTTGCGGCCTTCGCCCTCCAGGTAATTCGCCTTGACGCAATAGGGGATCGCAAGATTTGGATTGATCTCGAGCGCCTGTTCGGCTGCCGGAAGCGGGTCATCGTCCTTCGTATGCCAGAGCCTCAGCCTCAGCTGCGCGAGTGACATCAGAGCCCAGGCGTCGGCATAGTTGGGATCGAGCGCCGTTGCCTGCCTGCACAGACGCACGGCCGTTTCGGCAAGCCTCGGGTCGCCGAAGTCTCCGCTAATCAGCTGCTGACGCGCCATCAGAAACGTGTTGTAAGCCTCAACGCTCGACG
Organism: uncultured Alphaproteobacteria bacterium; assembly: GCA_963831485.1. Classification (GTDB taxonomy): domain Bacteria; phylum Pseudomonadota; class Alphaproteobacteria; order Sphingomonadales; family Sphingomonadaceae; genus Sphingomicrobium. The sequence continues at coordinate 119,604 of CAWHQE010000019.1, read as the reverse complement.
TCCCGCGGGTCTCGATCGCGGTCTTTTCCTTGGGCAGCAACCTGACCTTGAGCGCATCCACAATCGCTTCAGATATCTCGTCCTGGATTTCAAAGATGTCAGTGAGGTCTCGGTCGAAGCGGTCCGCCCAAAGGTGCTTGCCGGTGCTTCCGTCGATCAGCTGGGCGTTGATGCGCACCCGGCTGCCTGCCTTACGCACGCTTCCTTCCAGGACATGGCTGACGCTGAGCTGTTTCGCCACCTCCTGAACGTCCGGATTCTGCCCCTTGAAGCCAAAAGCGGTGTTGCGGGCTACGACTTCAAGCGCGGAGATCTTGGATAGATCAGTCGTGATGTCCTCGCTGATGCCGTCGCTGAAATATTCCTGTTCCGGCTCGCCGCTCATGTTGACGAACGGAAGGACGCAGATGGAAGCGCGAACCTTGGTCGTCGTGGGGGCGGGTTCGCCGCTTGTGCGGTCATCAGCCGCGCCTCGAACGAGGGTGGCTACGCTGTCTTCGAGCTTGCGCCACGAGGGCGACTTCGTGTCTCCGCCCCAGCCTTTGAGATCGGCGCACTGGATCTGATTGAACGGCATCGGCGGCAGCACGCCGTCGAGCGTAGCCTGGACCAGCGTGCCTGCTTCGCGCGCGCTATCTGCTTCCGCGCGCACCCAATGCGATTTTCCGGACTCCGCCGACCACAGTACGACGACTGCCTTTGCTGACTTCAGTCGCTCCTCGATAACGTCCGAATAGGCGCGATGGGCAGGCAGCTCGTCGTCGCGCCACACGCTGAACCCAGCGTCGCGCAGCAATTGGGAAATGCGATGCGCCTCCTCCTCGCTCGGCCGAGCGTAGGAGATGAAGACGTCACGGGTGTCAGGCATCGGCCTCGGCCTCGGTCATCCCGAGACGTTTCTTGGCCGCCCCAAACATCTCCTTGAACCGCGGATCTTCGCGCAGTGGGTGGAGATCTGGATCGACCCCCATGTGGCGAAGCAGGGTCGTGCTGTTGATCCGGTCGAAAAATGGACGGAGCGTCTCGATTGCTTCGTCGGCATCGCCAAGCTGCCGGATGAGTGTGCAGGCGAGATTGTAGCGCATGTTGAGATTGTCAGGATCGAGAAGCAGCGCACGGCGCGTCCAGTCGCGAGCTCTCTCGCGCTCGCCGAATGCAGCGAGCGAATAAGCGCCCCCAGCGAGCGCCGTCCCGTTCGTCGGATCGCTCGTTACCGCCCGTTCGGCACGTTCAAATGTCAACTTCGCTACTCGACGAAGGGCCTCGGTGTCGCCGGTCGCCTCGTAGCAGGTCGTGAGCATCAACGGGTTGTGCCAGTCGGTTTCCATCAAGGAACCGGCTTTCTCGAAGAATGGAATAGAGTCCGGAATGCGCCCATTGCGAAACAGCATTCGCGCAACCTCGCGATTCACCTCCCAGGAGTTGGGGTCGAGCTTCAGGGCTGTGCGAATTTGTTTTTCCGCTTCTTCCTTCTTCCCTTCTTCCTCGAGGAACCGAGCCTTGATTGCATGCGCCTCCGGCAGGTCGGGATTGATCTCCAACGCCCGCTCCGCGGCGCGAAGTGCATTTTCATCCCGGCCATGGACGAATTGCAGCTCGAGCTGAGCTAACGCCATCAGTGCCCAGGCCTGCGCATAATCGGGGTCGAGCAATGTCGACTGGTGGCAAAGCCGAATGATAGCTTCCTCACGCCGGGGATTCCCGACCGTGCCGGAGATCCACTGCTGCCGCGCCATCAGGTAGAGGTTGTATGCCTCGACGCTCGATGTTCCGCGGCTCTCGATCGCCTTTTTCTCCGCGGGCAGCAGCTTGACCTTCAGCGCATCGACGATCGCTTTCGAGATCTCATCCTGAATCTCGAAAATATCCGTGAGGTCTCGATCGAAGCGCGCCGCCCACACGTGATCGCCCTTCGCGCCGTCAATCAGCTGCGCGGTGATCCGCACGCGGTTTCCGGCCTTTCGTACGCTGCCTTCGAGCACATGCGTGACGCCGAGCTTCTGCGCTACTTCCTTCACGTCGAGAGACTCACCCTTGAACGTGAATGACGTGTTCCGCGCAACGACGGAGAGCGCGGACACGTTCGACAGGTCCGTGATGATGTCCTCGCTGATGCCGTCGCTGAAATATTCCTGTTCTGCCTCGCCGCTCATGTTCGCGAACGGAAGGACGCAGATGGACAGCTGCTCCGCCGCCGCAGGCGACGTGGCTGACGCCTCCGTCTCGGCTTCTTCATCTGTCCTGATCAGTGCAGCGACGCTGCTTTGCAGCTTCTGCCATCCCGATGAATCCGTATCCCCGTTCCAGCCCTTGAGGTCGGCGCACTGGATCTGATTGAACGGCATCGGCGGGATGGTGCCGTCGAGCATCGCCTGGACGAGCGTGCCGCCTTCCAGTGCGGTGTTCGCCTCGGCCCGGACCCAATGCGATTTCGCAGACTCGGCGCTCCACAGCACCACCACCGCTTTGGCCGACTTCAGCCGCTCCTCGATCACATCCGAATAGGAGCGGTGGGCCGGCAGCTCATCGTCACGCCAGACGCTGAATCCTTCCTGCCGCAAGGACTGCGCGATGCGGTGCGCCTGCTCCTCACTAGAGCGCGCATAGGAAATGAAGACATCACGCGTGTCAGGCATTGGTCATCGATGCAGCCATTCCGAGCCGCTGCTTCGTGGTGGCCAGCATTTCCTTAAATTGGAGATTGTCGCGGATCGGGTCCAAGTCGGGATCCGCCTCCAGATGTCGAATGAAGGTGCTGCTGGTTATGCGTTCGAAATACGGGCCGAGCATCTCCAGTGCAGCTTCGTGGTCGTCCAGGTCCTGGACCAGCGCACAAGCGAGATTGTAGCGCATCGACAGGTTGCTCGGATCAAACGCCAGCGCTCGCTGCATCCATTCCCTTGCCCGTTGCTTGTCTCCCAGCAGGCCAAGTGCGTTCGCTCCAGCCGCAAGCGCGTGGCTGTTCGTCGGGTCCCTGCTGATCGCACGTTCGGTGCGCTCGAGGGCAACCTTCGCACGGGCGAGAGCCGTCTCTCTTTCGCCGATGCTCCGGTAGCACCCGACAACCATCATTGGATTGTGCCAGTCGCTATCCACGAGCGAACCGGCCTTTTCGAAAAACGGGATCGCTTCGCGGACATGACCGTGCCTGAACAGCATGCGTGCCGCCTCGCGGTTTGCTTCCCAGGAATCGGGGTTCAGCTTTAGCGCCGTCTTGATCTGTTGTTCAGCTTCCTCGGCGCGGCCCTCGTCCTCAAGATAGCGCGCTTTAACGCAATGCGCTTCGGCTAACTTCGGGTCGAGCGATAGCGCGCGCTCCGCCGCCGGAAGGGGGTCTTCGTCGCGCGCGTGCCAAAAGCGCAGCTCCGCCTGCGCGAGCGCCATCAGTGCCCATGCCTGCGCATAATCAGGGTCCAAGAGCGTAGCCTGCTGGCAAAGCCGAACGATTCCTTCGTCGCGTCTCGGGTCACCAAAGCTGCCGCTGATCCACTGCTGCCTGGCCATCAGGTAGACGTTGTAGGCGTCGACGTTTGATGTCCCTCGGGCTTCAATTGCCTTTTTCTCTTCGGGCAGCAGCTTGACCTTGAGTGCGTCGACAATCGCCTTCGAAATCTCATCCTGGATCGCGAAAATATCTTCGAGGTCCCGGTCGTAGCGATCGGCCCAAACATGATCGCCTTCAGCGCCATCGATCATCTGCGCCGTGATCCGCACGCGGTTCCCGGCTTTGCGTACGCTACCTTCCAACACGTACGTGACGCCCAAAGTCTTCGCGACTTCCTTCACGTCGACCGTCTGGCCCTTGAACGTGAACGCGGTGTTCCGAGCGACCACCGACAAGGCAGAGACCTTCGACAAATCGGTGATAATGTCCTCGGTGATCCCGTCGCTGAAATATTCCTGTTCGGGCTCGCCGCTCATGTTGATAAAGGGGAGGACGCAGACCGAAGGCCTCTTCTTAGCCGTCGATCCCTTTTCCGAAGCCTCGGTCTCGCCAGGTCGCGCCTCGATTCCGCACGTTCGCCCGATCGCCTCGAGCAAATCCTCAAGCGCGTCGGGAGCGCGGCGGCCATCCCACGATCCCAGCTCGATCGTCTGGAACTGGCGGAAGCCAAGCGGCGGTTTTGCGGATGACAGGGACACCGGCACCAGCCGAGCTGAATCGCGGCCCTCGGCGGCTTCGTCCTGGACCCATGCGGATTCGATCGAATTGGGAGACCATAGGACGACGACTGCCTCCGCATCTTTCAGCGCCTTGTCGATCTCCGCCGCGAACCGCGAGCCACCGTGCAGGTGCCGATCCCACCAAACGTCATGGCCGGCGGCGGAGATGCAGCCGGCGAGTTGTTTCGCCGCCTCGACGTCATCCCGTGCATAACTGAGGAAAATCCGCGCCAAGCATCGCCCCCCGAACGTCGGCACTTTTGCTCTGAACCGCGTTAACCTGCAAGTAAACTAACTTGAACTCCCAGTGTATTATTTATACAATACACGATGAAGGAGTCAGCACATGCTCGAGAACCCCGTAGCGAAGCGAACGGCCCTAGCAGCCCTGATAGGCGCGGTGATCGCAATTCCGCTTCCGTTCGTGGGCCCCATCGTAGGGGCCCTGGTCGGCGGCGGGATCGGCTATTTCACCGCGACTCAAAGATGATCCGCGAACTCGCGCAATAGGCGCCGGTAGAGGCCGCGCTTGAAGGGGACGATCAGGTCCGGCAACTGCTCGGGCTCGATCCACTTCCACTCGCGGAATTCCGGGTGCTTCGTCGCGATGTTGATGTCGCCGTCCTGGCCGAGGAACCGCGCGAGGAACCAGTCCTGGTCCTGACCGACATATTTGCCGCCCCACAGCTTGCCGCGTAGCTCTTCAGGCAGCTCGTATTTCATACGCCCGCGGCACCTCGAGATGCGCTCGACGAAGTCCTTCGAAATTCCCGTCTCCTCCTCAAGTTCGCGAAGAGCGGTCGTCCACGGCTTTTCGTCGTCATCGATGCCGCCCTGTGGCATCTGCCATGCCTCGTCGGTATTATCGATCCGCGCTCCGACGAATACTTTGCCTTCGCGATTGAGCAGCATCACGCCGACGCCGCGGCGGTAGCGGTCCTTGGTCATGCCCGCCGCGTAGCCGAGCGCGGCATCCTTCGCCAGTTCAGGAGCACTTTTCGAAACTACGGTCGAGCGCGCGAAACTGTTCGCTTCTCAGGTGGTCGCGAACGTCATCAGGAAGATCGCGAACCGGTAACCGAGGAACAGGAAAGCGATGGAAATGGTCAAGAACACGGCGGAGGCCAGCCTCGGCCAGCCGGACGTGGGATAAACCCGGCCAATCGCGAGGTAGAGATAACCGCCGCAGACCAGCAGGTTGAATACCGACAACGTCTTGTCGACGAGCCCCGAGCTCAGGCCTTGCCCGCCCAGAACTTTGTCGAGCCAGGCGAGAATCACCGAAGCGCTGAGCAGGATGAGGACAAACGCGTAAAGGTGCAGCGCGAACACGATTTGAGCACCCGCCGGACGATTGCTTCCGCGGGCCACGATCGCAGGCAGCGGCGCGAACAACAGCGCCATAAAGATGATCAGCGCCTTGGCATTGAAGAGCGCGGACTGATCGAAGACAGGAGCGTAGGCGTCGAGCGTCAGATGGCGGTTCGCCAGACGGTTCCGGACAAGCTCCTGCGCCAGGGGACTCCAGTCCTGCGAGTGAAGATGCGAGATCGAGCGGTGAGGACAGCACGTTTGTGCCGGTCAGCGACTGGATGCCGACGAAAGTCGCGTTCCCGATGAAGAATAAAGCGAGCGGCGTGATGTATCGTCGTCTCTCGCCGCTAATGAAAGCGGCCGTCAGCTGACCGGGCATCGTGAGCAGGCTCCGCCAGCTTCTCATCAACTTGCCGTCAACGCTGCTAGCGTGCTTGACGAATTGTGCCGCCAGATATCGCATGCTGAGGTCGTCAGCGCGGAGCTGCTCTTCACCACATTGCGGGCAGAACCGCGTTCGGCGCCGCATAGAGCAAGTCGGACAGGTCCAGACCGCTGGCTTTGGCATTTGCGCGCCCCCAGCTGGAACCATCGCATCTACCGCCGTTGTCGACAATGGCAGCAACTACCGGCAGTGCATTCTTCCCGAATGACAGAAAGGTAGCGAAAGCGAGCCTAGGGGCTTAAACAGGCGCGATCCAAGAACTCGCGTCTGTGAAGGACTCATCCGTGGCAACTGCCACCCATCTTCTCACCGAAAAAGAAGCCGCCGCCCGACCGCCGCAGGAAGCGGTCGTCATCCGCTTCGCCGGCGATAGCGGCGACGGCATGCAACTGACCGGCGGCCAGTTCACGCTGTCGACCGCGCTTGCCGGCAACGACCTCGCCACGTTCCCGGATTTCCCCGCCGAAATCCGCGCGCCGCAAGGCACCACATTCGGAGTTCTCGGCATTCCAGATCAATTTCGGCTCCTGCGCGATCGACACCGCGGGCGACCAGCCCGACGTGCTCATCGCCATGAACCCGGCCGCGCTGAAGACAAATGCCAGGGATGTGCGCGAGGGCGGGCTGCTCATCGTCGACGAAGGCGAGTTCACGGCACGCAACCTCGCCAAGGCCGGGTATGAGCAGAGCCCGCTCGAGGACGGCAGCCTCAGCCGCTGGCAGGTTGTCCAGTTCAACATCTCGCAGCTGACCCTCGACGCCGTTAAGCCGTACGGACTCGGCAACAAGGAAGCGCTCCGTTGCAAGAATATGTGGACGCTTGGCCTCGCGCTCTGGATGTTCGACCGCGACCGCCAGCCGATCGTCGACTGGCTCAAAACTAAATTCGCCAAGGCGCCAGAGCTTGCGGAAGCGAACATCGCGGCGCTGAACGCCGGTCACGCTTATGGCGAGACCGCGGAAATGGGCGCGCCGTTCAAGCAGCACCATCTGGCACCTGCGCCAGCGGAGCCGGGGCTCTACCGTACCGTTACCGGCGCGGAATTGCTGGCGCTCGGCCTCGTCGCGGGTTGCCAGTTAGCCGGCGTCAACATGTTCTTCGGCTCGTACCCAATCACGCCCGCGAGCCCGTTGCTGCACCACCTGGCGCGGCTCAAGGAATTCGGAATCACGACCTTCCAGGCGGAGGACGAGATTGCTGCCGCCTGCGCGGCGCTAGGCGCAAGCTATGCCGGACAGCTGGGCATCACCTCGTCGTCGGGCCCGGGAATTGCGCTCAAGATGGAGGCGATCGGCCTTGCGGTCATGACCGAGCTCCCGCTGGTCGTCGTCAACTCGCAGCGCGGCGGCCCTTCGACCGGCCTTCCAACGAAGACCGAGCAATCGGACCTCTATCAGGCGGTGTACGGCCGCAACGCCGATTCCCCGGTCCCGGTGATCGCCGCGCGCTCGCCCGCCGATGCCTTCGAGTGCGCAATTGAGGCTTGCCGCATCGCCACCCGCTATATGACCCCAGTCATGCTGCTCACTGACGGCTACATCGCCAATGCCGCCGAGCCGTGGCGCGTGCCGGACATGAGCAATTACCAGCCGTTCCCAGTCAGCTTCTTTGAAACGCCGCCCGCAGAAGGCGAGGCGGTCATGCCTTACGCTCGCAACGAGGACCTCGCGCGTCCGTGGATCAAGCCCGGCACGCCCGGCCTCGAGCATCGCATCGGCGGCATCGAGAAGGCGCCCGGCACCGGTAACATCGACTATCGCCCTGAAGTCCATCAGGAGATGACCAACACTCGCGTCGGCAAGGTGCTCGGCATCGCCAACTCCATCCCGGATCAGGAAGTGTGCCTAGGACGCGAAGGGGCCGAGCTTGCGGTTGTCGGCTGGGGCTCGACCTTCGGCCCGATCCATCAGGCCGTGCGACGGGCGATTGCAACTGGGCAGGACGTCGCGCACGTCCACGTCCGCCATATCTGGCCGATGCCGAAGAATATGTCTGTCCTGTTGAGGGGCTTCAAACATATCCTCGTGCCCGAGATGAACATGGGCCAGTTCAAGACGGTGCTCCGCGACCAATTCTTGGTCGACGCGAAGTCGCTGACGAAGGTCTCCGGGCACCCCTTCCGCATCGCCGAGATCGAGGCAGCAATCGATGCCGCGCTTGCCTAACTTCACAAAGATGGTCGCGTTCGTTGAGAAAATAGCGAAGCTAAGGGCGCGTCCGAGATGAAACCGATGAACGTCGGAGCAATGGTGATCATGCTTGTGACCATTGTCCTGCTCGTCGTCTACTTGAGGCCGCACTGATGAACGACATGACCACGATTACCACCGCCAAGGACTGGGCGAGCGACCAGGAGGTTCGCTGGTGTCCCGGCTGCGGCGACTATGCCGTGTTGAAGGCCGTGCAGCGGACGATGCCGGACCTCGGCGTTGCACGTGAGAAAACGGTCTTCATCAGCGGCATCGGCTGCTCGAGCCGCTTTCCCTACTACATGGCAAGCTACGGGTTCCACACGATCCACGGCCGCGCTGCGGCGGTCGCCACCGGCGCAAAGCTCGCGAACCCTGAGCTCGACGTGTGGGTCATCACCGGCGACGGCGATGCGCTCTCGATCGGCGGCAACCACACGATGCACGTGCTCCGCCGCAACCTCGACTGCCAAATCCTTCTGTTCAACAATGAGATTTATGGCCTCACCAAGGGCCAATATTCGCCGACCAGCCGAGTCGGCACGCGCAGCCCGTCGACGCCGTTCGGCTCGGTCGACCGACCGGTCACGCCCTGCGCGTTCGCGCTCGGCTCCGGAGCGCGCTTCATCGCGCGTGGAATTGACGTCCACAAGAATCTGCCCGACGTCTTGAAAGCTGCCCACGCTCACCGCGGCGCAAGCTTTGTCGAAATCTTCCAGAACTGCATTGTCTACAACGACGACGTGTTCGCCGCCTTCACGGAGAAGGGCGCGGCGGATCAGAAGCAGCTCTGGCTCAAGGCTGGGGAGAAGATGCTCTTCGCCGGCGGCGCCAAGGGCCTCGCGCTCGACACCGAGCGGCTAACGCTAAAGGTGGTCGAGGGCGATAATCCCAACGTCCTCATCCACGACCCGACCAACCGCGGTGTCGCTGCGATGCTGATCCTGATGCCGGCGGAAGGTTTCCCGGTCGCGCTCGGAGTCATCTACGAGAATCCCGCGCCCACCTACGAAAGCGCTGTGGTCGAGCAGAACAAGGCCGCCGCATCCGGCAAGACTCCCGACCTCCAGGCCCTTGTCGCCAAGGGCCAGACCTGGATGGTCGAAAAGGAACCGCACCAGATTTGAGCCCCGCGGCCTGATTGGACAACATCACCCACACGTTAGTCGGCGGCTTGCTCGCCGAGATGGGCCTCAGGCGGGGCTCGCGCTTCGCCTTTGCCGCTTGCCTCCTCGGAGCGAACGCGCCGGATATCGACGTATTCGCCCCCGTCGCCTTTCCGGTCGACGGAATCGAGTTCCACCGCGGGCCGCTTCACGGAGTTTTTGCCTGGCCGCTCCTCGCCGCCGCGATCGTCATGATCCTCTGGCTCGTCGATAGGCTGAAGCCGCGCGGACCGGACACGCCGCCGTTTCTTCCCGGGCCCCTTTATCTGGTCGCCTTCCTTGCCGTCCTCACTCACCCGTTCCTTGATTGGCTGACCACCTATGCCATCGCCCTTCTCGCGCCGTTGAGCTGGCATTGGAGTTCGGGCGACGCGATCTTCATCGTCGACTGGGTCTATTGGGTCCTGATGACCGTCGGGATCAGCTGGTCTGCGATCCGTTGGGGGCGGAATACGCCGCGTCCTGGCCACCCAGCCCAGATCGCCGGGCTTCTGATGCTTGGCTATATCGCCATCAATCTCTCCGAGAGCGCCTGGCTCGAGCATGCTGCGACCGATCGGCTGCGCGCTCAGGGTATCGAACCGACGCTCGTTGTCGCCAGCCCGCCGCCGCTCGCCTTCTGGGAACGCACGATCCTGTGGCGGAGCGCCGACCGCTACGGCAGCGGCAGCTTCGACATGCAAGGTGGCCTGGCTCTCGATCCTGGCAGCGCGCCCTTGCGCCTCGACGATCCAGGCCTTCAGCGCGCCAAGGCGCAGGAGCGTTTCGTCCGTTCTTTCCTGGTCTGGTCGCGCATGCCGATCGTCGTGACTGAGAATGGTCGCACCTACCTCTCCGATCAGCGCTTCTACGGGCCACTCCGAGCGCGATCGGTGCCGACCGGAATTCGCCGTTTCTTCCGCGGCCACTATTTCTTGGTCCCGCTCGACAAGCGGTAAATGAATTCATAACTGGCCGGCATGAGCACGCGCGGAGAACATCTGGTGCGCGCGGACCGGGCTTTTGCCACCGGCGGGGGCACACTTGCACGCGTTGCGTCTCCAGCCTTCTCGAAAGTGCTGGACCAGATCGACAAGCACCTTCCGGTCGGCGGCATCGACGCGACTCTGCCCGACGGCTCCAAACGACTGCTCGGCTTTCATTCGAAGGGCGCCCGCGCGGTCGTCGAGATTTCGAGCTGGATGGCCCTTGTCCGCCTCGCGACCTCCGGTTCGGTCGGATGGTACAAGGCTTGGACCCTGGGCGAATGGTCGAGCCCCGATCCGGTCAAGATCTTCGAGTTGTTCTCGGGCAATGGCGCGGCCTTGGGCGAGATCGGCCGTGCAAAGGGTCCGTTCCGCTGGGTGAACTCGCTCGCCCATCGCCTCCGCGACAATGCGCCGCGCAAGGCTCGGCAGAACATCGCAGCGCACTACGACCTCGGCAACGATTTCTATTCGGCGTGGCTCGATCCGACGATGACCTATTCGAGCGCGCGATTCCAGTCGAACAGCGACACGCTCGAGAATGGGCAACTCAACAAGATCCACGTCTTACTGGACCGTCTTGACCTGAAGCCCGGCCAGCGGCTGCTCGAGATCGGCTGCGGCTGGGGCACGCTGGCGATCGAGGCGGCCAGGCGAGGCGCTTCGGTCGTCGGCCTCACCCTGTCGACCGAACAAAAGGGCTGGGCCGAGCGGAAGATCGCCGAAGCCGACCTAGCTTCGCAGATCGAAATCCGACTGCAAGACTATCGCGAAACCAACGAGGAGTTCGACGCCGTTGCCTCGGTCGAGATGGTCGAGGCGGTCGGGCAGCGCTGGTGGGGAGCCTATCTCGGCAGCATCGCGCGCAACCTCAGGACCGGCGGCCGAGCTGCGCTTCAGTTCATCAGCATGCGGCACGAACTGTTCGAGAATTACGCGCGAAACGCCGACTTCATCCAGACCTACATCTTCCCGGGCGGCTGCTTGCTCGACGAGCCACAATTCGAGGCACTCGCGCGCCATCGCGGGCTATCGTGGGAGGATCGTGAGGGCTTCCGCCTGGACTACGCCGAAACGCTGAAGCGATGGCGGGACCGCTACGACGATGCCGTCGCGAGGGGCGCACTCGACGGCTTCGCCGAACCCTTCCACAATCTCTGGCGTTACTATCTCATGTACTGCGAGGGCGGCTTCCGCGGCGGCGCGATCGATGTCGCGCAGGTGACGATGGTCAAATCTTGAAGGCGATCAAGGACCGTCCAGGCGCACTGGACGAGGGCCTCGCGGCGATCAGAACGCAATTCCAGTTGCCTGGCAACTTCCCTGCGGAAGTTCAGGCCGCGGCCGAAGCGGCGACGCGCAAGCCGCTGGCGGACCATGTCGACCGCTCGGACGTCCCCTTCGTCACGCTCGATCCGGCGAGCTCGACCGATCTCGATCAGGCGTTCGCGATCGAGAAGTCCGGGAGCGATCTTGTCCTTCGCTATGCGATCGCCGACATTGCCTGGTTCGTTGCCGACGGCGATCCGGTCGACGCAGAGGCATGGCGGCGTGGCGAGACGATCTACATGCCCGACGAAAGGATCAGCCTTTACCCGTCGGTGCTGAGCGAAGGCGCTGCGAGCCTCCTGCCCGATGCACCGAAGCCCGCCATCATCTTCACCGTGCGCGTGGCGAGCGATGGCGGGTGCAGTTTCGACGGAGCGGAGCGCGCGATCGTTCGAAGCCGGGCCAAGTTAGGCTACGCCACGGTCCGTCCTGAGGATCTTTCTGACGGCTTCACCGAGTTGTCCGGGCGGATCGAAGCGGCCGAACTGGCACGCGGGGCTTCGCGCGTCGATCCACCGCAGCAGCAGGTCACAGAGCGGGACGACGGCACATTCAGCCTCGAATTCCGTCCGGTGAGCGCGGCCGAAAAGGCGAACGCCGCTTTGTCGCTCGCCGCCAATCTCGCGATCGCGGACCTCATGTACCGGCACGGAACCGGCCTCTTCCGGGTCATGCCCGAACCCGACGATTGGGCGATTCGCAGGCTTCGGCACAGCGCGAAAGCCCTTGGCGTCGGATGGCCGAAGCCAATGAGCCTCGAGGATCGCCAGCGGCAGCTCGATCCAAACGACCGCAAGGACGCCGCATTCATGCTGGCGATCCGCCGCAGCGGCACCCACGCGAGCTACGCACCGTTCCACCAGGGCGAGCGGCCGTGGCACTCCGCGATGCGTGCAACCTACGCACACGCCACGGCGCCGCTGCGCCGCCTGGCCGATCGCTTTGTCTGCGAAGCCGCACTGGCGCTCGCCAATGGCCAGGAGGTGCCCACGCAAATCACCAGCGCCTTTCAGCGTTTGCCGGACGTCATGAACAAGGCAGACGCCAGGGCCGGGCAGGTCGACGCGGCAGTTCTCGAACTCGCCGAGGCCGTGGTGCTTTCGGGGTCCGTCGGGGAGACGTTTGACGGCACGGTAACCGACATCGACGACCGCGGCGCGCGGGTTCAAATCTGCGAGCCCGCTGTCTTGACGCGAGTTCCGGTGAACGGCCTGGAAATCGGTGAAGCGATCAAGGTGCGGCTCGACGAGGTCGATCCGTCGCGACGGCTGACGCGCTTCTCCCTCGTCTCGTCAGTCTAAGTCGGGGTGCAGCTCTAGATAGGCGGCGATCACGCGTTCGGTCAGACGTGCGCAGTCGGCGCCGGCAAAGGGGAACGTCCCCGTCAGCGCGGAACGGACATCCGGCGCCAGCGCCTGCTGGAGCTTTCGCCGAGCGCGCATCAATCGTGTTTTGACTGTGCCCGTCGGGATTTCGAGCGCCTGTGCCGCATCCTCGACGGACACGCCCTCGATCTCGTGAAGCACGAATACCGTCCGGAAATTCTCCGGAAGGCCCGCGATGGCGCGTTCGAGGATCGAGCGAAGCTGCTCGCGCGCCGCTTCCGCTTCGGGACTTGGCGCGGCCGAGCCTTTCGCCAGCTGCTCACGATAATTTTCGAGCACCTGTACGCCCTCCGCTTCGAGATGCTTGCGCCGGCGCTCCTGGCTGCGCTTGCGTGCCAGCGCCTCGTTGATCGCAATCCGCGTCAGCCACGTGGTCAGCGACGAGCGCCCTTCGAACGAGCCGATCGCGGCGAGCGCCTTGGCGTACGACGATTGGAGCACGTCCTCCGCCTCGTGCCGGTTGCGAAGGATGCTCCAAGCCGTTCGGAACAGCCGCTGATTGTTCGCACTGACGAAGTGGCGGACCGCCCCGACGTCGCCCGACGCGCAGCAGCGCGCCAGCTCGATGTCCGGTATCGCCGCATAATCGAGCGCAAAGTTGCGGGTAGACGTCATTTCGCCACCATAGTCCCATGCATTCCCGGGTGATACTTGCAGTAGAAATCCGCGTGCCCTGTCGAGTTGATATGGAGGCTCCCGCGCGCACCCGGCATCAGGTCGAGGTTGAAGCGGTTGTTCGATGCCGTGACGGTGTGGCGAAACAAGTCCTTGTTCTCGAACACGACCGTGTCGCCGACCTTGAGCGGCGGCACGGGCGTATATTTCATCTGATCGATCACGACGACATGCGTCGCCGCTGCTGCCGGTACGGGGGGCGCAACCGGCAGCAGCGCGCACGCAACCGCGACGCTCAGGGGAAGTCGTCGCGGCAACAAGCTCATTTCAGCTTCACCGCGACCTGCTCGGCGTGCGCCTGGTGTTCCTGGAAGAGCTTGAGGCCCGTCTGGAGCAGCGACTTGAGCTCGGCATTGTGCGAGGATGGAATGAGCGTGGTCTCGAGGGCAGTGTTGACCGTCTTGTGATAGGCAACTTCGTTGTTGATGTACTCGCGGTCGAACGCGGCGCCCGTCAGCTTGGCTAGCTTCCCCCGCTCCGCATCGGCCGCCTTGGTCAGGGCCGCGCTGGTCGGGTTCGCCTCTGGCGTCACGTGCAGCTTCTTCACGAGCGCCAGCGCCTTGTCGTTCACCGCCTTATGATCGCGGACCATCTCCTCCGCGAAGCTGCGCACCGCGGCGTTATGCGACATCTTGAGGGCCTGGTTTCCCGCGGCAATGTCGAGCACGCCCGCCGTGTAGGCGATATGCGCGATCTGCGGATCGGTCGGCGCGGCAGCGGCGACCGGCGAAGCTGCGGCGATCATTCCGGCGGCGGCGATGAACATAACGGCTCGTGTCATTGGTAAGTCCTCCCGTTTGGTTGCGAGGACTTGGATGACGCGCGCCGGGAAAGGGTTCCCGAGTTTTCGCTAGGCTTCGACGCGGACCTTTCGGCCAGTCGGAGTTTCCGCGGTCAGCTGCTCGAGAATGGCCTCAGCGACCACTTCCGGGGGCTTGACGCTTTCGGGCTCCTCGCCAGGGAAGGCGAGCGCGCGCATTCGCGTCCGGGTCGCGCCCGGATCCACGATGTGGATGTGAAGCCGACCGGTATATTCGGTCTCGTCCGCATAAGCGCCGAGCAAGGTCTCCAGCGCCGCCTTCGACGAACCGTAGGCGCCCCAGAAAGCACGCGGCTCTCCGCCGACGGAAGACGTCAGCGCGACCACGTCGGCGCGGTCGGATCTCTTCAGGACCGGATCGAAAGCCGCAATCAGCGCCTGGTTGGAGAGCAGGTTCAGGCTCAGCAGTCGCGAATATTCCTTGGGGTCGATGTCCTGCACAGGGCTGAGCGAGCCGAGCATCGCCGCATTGAGCACGAGGATGTCGAGCTTTTCCCAGCGCTCGGCCACCGCGCCGGCGAGCTTGCCGATGCCCTCGCCGTCGGTGAGGTCGAGCGGGGCGATCGTCGCGGTTCCGCCGGCTTGATGGATTCGCTCTTCGACTTCCTCGAGCGCGGAGGTAGTGCGCGCAACCAGAATCACGTGCGCGCCCGCCGCAGCAAGCGCTTCCGCGGTCGCCGCGCCGATCCCGCGGCTCGCGCCTGTTACGAGCGCCAGTTTGCCTGAGCATGGTTTGTCGTTCATCATCGCGGGCGCCCTATCATTCCATTCCACCAAAGGGGAGCTGCAATGGATTGGAAGACGGCTAGCCGGATTCTCTTTGCGCTGACGATGATCGCCATCGGCGTAGCTGGACTGGCGAGCGACACCTTTGCACCGATCTGGGCCGGCGTTCCGAAGACGCTGCCTGACCGGATATTGCTTGCCTACCTCTCCACCTTCGCATCGCTGGCTTGCGGAGCCGGCCTTTTGGTGAGGCGTTGGGCGGGCTGGTCGGCGCTAGTTCTGCTCGTGTTTCTAATGGTCTGGACGGTCCTCTTCAAAGTACCGTTCATTATTCGACAGCCGCTGGTTGAGGTCTCGTATCAGAGCACCGGCGAAAACCTTGTGCTCATTGCCGCGGCATGGGTTCTCAACGTCTGGTGCGCGAAAAGCCGGACCTTCCCTGCGGGTGGTATCGGAATGAGAGTGTCCCATTTGCTCTACGGCCTGGCGCTCATCGCCTTCGGCTTTTCGCACTTTGCCTATTTGGGCCTGACCGCTCCGTTGATCCCGCGCTGGCTTCCCCCGAGTCAGCTTTTCTGGGCCTATTTCACGGGGGCTGCCTATCTTGCCGCGGGACTTGCGATCGTGACGGGCATCGCAGGCCGTCTCGGCGCCGTCGGGTCCGCACTGCAGATCACTCTAATCACGCTGATCGTATGGGGACCGGGAGTGGCAGCAGGAAAGTTCGACGTGTCGAACTGGCAGGAGCCTGTGGTGTCCTGGTCGCTGACAGCGGCCGCATGGGTCGTCGCGGCGTCCTTCGAGCGCTATCCCTGGCTGAAACCGTTAGGATTCGGCGGAGTTGGGAGGCGCTTCGCGCGCGGTTAGCGGCTGGCAACCAGTGACAAGGGCGCACCTTTCTCCTTTTCCGACACGTCGGTGAGCGTCGTCGGATAGTCGCCGGTGAAGCAGGCGTCGCACCGCTGCGGCTGACCATTGTCGCGCTCCTCGCCGAGCGCCCGGTAGAGGCCCTCGATTGAGATGAAGGCCAGGCTGTCGGCGTTAATATAGTCACGCATCTGATCAACGTTCATCTGGGCCGCGAGCAGCTTGGCGCGCTCAGGCGTGTCGACGCCGTAGAAGCAGCTGTGCCGCGTCGGCGGCGAGGCGATGCGCATGTGCACTTCACGTGCGCCCGCATCGCGCATCATCTGAACGAGCTTCACGCTGGTCGTCCCGCGAACGATGGAATTGTCGACCAGCACGATGGTCTTGCCATCGACGAGCGCACTGTTGGCGTTGTGCTTCAGCTTCACGCCGAGGTGCCGGACTTCCTGGCTCGGCTGGATGAAGGTGCGTCCGACATAGTGCGAACGGATGATACCGAGCTCGAACGGGATCTTGCTCGCCTGGCTGAACCCGATCGCTGCCGGGACGCCGCTGTCTGGGACCGGCACGACATAATCGGCCTCGACCGGCGCTTCGCGCGCGAGCTCAGCGCCGATGTTCTTGCGGACTTCGTAGACCGAAACGCCCTCGGCGATGCTGTCGGGCCGCGAGAAATAGACATGTTCGAAGATGCACGGCCGCGGTTCGACCTTCTGGAACGGCCGGAACGAGCGAATGCCGCTGTCGTTGACGAGGATGACTTCGCCCGGGTCGACGTCGCGGAGGAAGCTGGCGCCGATCACGTCGAGCGCGACCGTCTCGCTGGCGAAGATGGTCGCTTCGCCAAGCTTGCCCATGACGAGCGGACGGATGCCTAGCGGATCGCGGCAGGCGATTAGGCCTTCGTCGGTGAGCACGACGAGCGAATAGGCGCCTTCCACCTGCTTCAATGCGTCGGTCAGCCGGTCGAGCATGTTGGTGCAGTGCGACGTCGCGACGAGGTGGATGATCACCTCGGTGTCGCTCGTCGACTGAAAGATCGATCCGCGCCGATTAAGCGTGCGCCGCAGCTTCATCGCATTCGAGAGATTGCCGTTGTGCGCGACTGCAAACCCGCCCTCGGCGAGCTCGGCGAACAGAGGCTGGATGTTGCGAAGCGCGGTCTCGCCCGTCGTCGAATAGCGGACGTGCCCGATCGCGGTGCGACCCGGCATTCGGCGCATGATGTCGTCGCGGTCGAAGTTGCCGGCGACATGGCCCATCGCGCGATGAGAATGGAAGTGCTTGCCGTCATAGGCAGTGATGCCCGCAGCTTCCTGCCCGCGGTGCTGCAGAGCGTGCAGCCCAAGCGCAACGAAGCTTGCCGCATTGTCGGCGCCCCAGATGCCGAAGATGCCGCACTCCTCGCGGAGTTTGTCGTCGTCGAAGGGATTGGTGGTCAGCATCGCGTTGAGTTCCCCGGGCAGCCCAGCGCTGTCATTCGCGCGTCATATAAGATGAGGGCGGCCTCTTGTCGCCCCCAGCCTGAATAAATCGTGAAATCTTAACCGGTTAGCCGTCTTAGCCTTTGTAAATAGCCGGGAATTTCTGCTTCAGTGCGCTGATCTTCGGGCGGTCGTTGTAGAGGATGTACGGATAATAGGGGTGCTCCGCCGCGAAGTGCTGGTGGTAGCCCTCGGCCGGATAGAAGCCGCCGTGCTCGATGCGCGTCGCGATCGGCCGCTTATAGATGTGAGCGGCGTTGAGCTTTCCGATGAACGCCCGGGCGAATTGCTCCTGCTGGGTTGACTGGGGGAAGATCGCGGAACGGTAGCTTTTCCCGACGTCCGGTCCCTGGCGATCCACTTCCGTCGGATCGTGCGCGATTGTGAAATAGACATCGAGAAGCTTGCCGTAGCTGATTTGCGCGGGATCATAGGTGATTTCGGACCGCTTCGGCATGGCCGGTGCCTTCCGAGCTGACCTTGTCGTAGCTCGCATCCTGGGCCGAGCCGCCGGCATAGCCGGAGACGACGTTCGTCACGCCCTTCACGTGCTCGAAAACCCACTCCATTCCCCAAAAGCAGCCGCCGGCAAATACCGCCGTTTGGCTGCGCGCAGCTGCAGCCGGAGTAGCGGTCAGAATTGCGAGGGGGATCAGGGCGAGCATCTTCATCGCCGCTATATAGTGATCGCGTCTCCTGATGTCGTTACCCGCCCGAAATTCATGAAAATTCGGCCGGCGCTCATCCGATGGGTTGGCGGAAGGAGATTGCGTAATGCCCGGCAGTAAACATGGCCCCGAAATCAGAGAATCCGCACGTGTACGAATCGCTTCGCGACGAGGGGAGGTCCGAGGAAGAGTCGGCACGCATTTCAAGCGCGAAAGCCGAAGGCTCCCTCGATCACGACAGCACGCATCTTGAGGATCGGTCCAAGGACGAGCTTTAAGACGAGGCGAAGAATATTGGCATCGAGGGCCGTTCCGACATGTCGAAGAAATAGCTGATCGACGCCATACGCGATCATTAGACCGCGCATTTCGTGCCAGCTCCTTAGGAGTTCGCGACAGCTCCACGCGGCCGCTGGACGGCGCGCCGCGCGGACAATAGGGCACTGCTGACACGGAGGTCAGCCGATGCCCACCTACAATGCGCCTGTCCGCGAAACGCGCTTCATCCTCGATGAAGTGCTCGACATCGGCCGATATTCGAACCTGCCGGGCTTCTCGAATGCTTCGCCGGATTTGGTGGAGGCGATTCTCGAAGAGGCTGGCCGGTTTTGCGAAGAGGTGCTTCAGCCCCTTAACCGCATCGGCGACGAAGTCGGCTGCAAGCGCGCCGACGATGGGTCGGTCGCGACACCGCCCGGCTTCAAGGATGCGTACCGGCAATTTTGCGAGGCCGGATGGCCGACCCTGACCGTCCCCGAGGAATATGGTGGCCAGGGGCTTCCACAGGTTATCGGCACTGCCGTCAGCGAATATATCCTCTCCGCCAACCACAGTTTCGAGATGTACCAGGGGCTGACGGCCGGCGCGATCGCATCGCTGCTCGTTAAGGGCAGCGACGAGATCAAGCAAAAGTTCGTGCCGAACATGGCGACGGGAAAGTGGACCGGAACCATGAACCTCACCGAGCCTCACTGCGGCACTGACCTGGGTCTGCTCAAGACCCGCGCCGAGCCGAATGACGACGGCAGCTATTCGATCACCGGCACGAAAATCTTCATTTCATCCGGAGAGCACGACCTTTCAGAGAACATCATCCATCTCGTCCTCGCGAAGCGCGCCGGAGCTCCGGACAATGTGAAGGGCATCAGCCTGTTCGTCGTGCCCAAGTTCATGGTGAACGACGACGGCTCGCTCGGTGAGCGCAACAGCCTCTCGTGCGGCGCCCTCGAGAAGAAGATGGGCATCCACGGCAACGCGACCTGCGTCATGAGCTATGACGGGGCGAAGGGCTGGATCGTCGGGGAGGGCGAGAAGGGCCTCCAGGCTATGTTCATCATGATGAACGCGGCGCGCCTGGGCGTCGGCCTGCAGGGACTCGCGCAGGGCGAGGTCGCCTACCAGAACGCGGCAAACTACGCGCGAGACCGCAGGCAGGGGAAAGCCCTCAATCCGTCCGCTCAGGAGCAGGCCGCCAAGGCCGATCCGATCATCGTCCATCCCGACGTGCGCCGGATGCTCATGGAATCCAAAGCGTGGAATGAGGCGGGACGGGCGCTCTGCCTGTGGGGATCGCTCCTTGTCGACATGGTCCGTCGCTCTACCCACGAGAGCGAGCGCGAAAGCGCCGACGACCTCCTCGGCATCGTGACGCCCGTCATCAAGGGCTATTTGACGGACAAGGGCTTCCAGGCTGCCGTCTACTCGCAACAAATCCTCGGCGGTCACGGCTACATCCGCGAGTACGGGATGGAGCAGTTCGTCCGCGACGCGCGCATCACCCAGATTTACGAGGGTACGAACGGCGTCCAGGCAATGGACCTCGTCGGCCGCAAGCTCCCGAAGGACGGCGGTCGCGGGATCCGCATTTTCTTCGAACTGGTTGGCGGTGAAATCGCGGAAGCCAAGGCGTCGGGCGATCCAGCCGGCATCGCCTCCGCCCTGGAGCCGGCGCTACACGATCTTCAGGCGGCGACGATCTGGCTTGCCCAGAACGGCCAATCCGATCCCGACAATGCAGGAGCTGGCGCCTATGCTTACATGGATCTGATGGAACTCGTCACCCTCGGCTGGATGTGGCTCAAGATGGCTGCCGCCGCGTCGGGCGCGCTTGCAAGCTGTGGCAAGGAAAGCAACGGCTTCTACGAAGCGAAGCTCACCACCGCACGCTTCTACGCGGAGCGTGAACTGCCGCTTTCCAGCGCACTGCGCCGCAAGATCGAGGCGGGTGCCGAAACGTTGATGAAGATCCCCGCCGACGCCTTTTGATGGACGAGGTTATGTCGCGCGAAATTGCGGAGATGCTAGACAAGGCACGAAGCGACCGACGCGCCGGCCACTTCGAGGACGCTGAGCGCGGCTACGTGGCGGCGGCCGCTCACGCCCGAGCAGAGCGCCAGCAGATCGCGCTCGCATACGCATTACGCCATGTTTCGGACCTCGCACGCGAGCGCGGATCTGCTGAGGAGGCGCTTGGCGCTTCGGCGGAGGCTGTACAGATTTATCGCGCGGAAGCTGGCGCCCGGCCGCTCGATCTTGCCAATGCAATGCGGCTCAATGCGCTCGCGCTGACCGACGCGGGCCGCGGCGCCGAAGCGAAAGAACTGTGGCTGGAAGCACGTGAGCTTTATTCGTCTGCAGGTGTTCAGGCAGGCATCGATGATGCCAACGCACACCTCGCCGACCAGGGGTAGGCGTCGCTCCTAGGACGGCTTCACGAATTTCAGCGCATATTGATCGGTGTGGCCGCGGATCTTCGGGTCGAAGATCACTGTGTGATGGTCATCGTTTGGACGGTGCAGGAAGGTACCTTCACCCGCCAGCTTAAATCCCACTGACGTCACCTCACGGATGACCTGTGCCTTGTCGATCCGATGGACCTTTTCGATGTCGGCGACGGTCATTCCTGGCCAGCCCTCGTGGTCGAGCACGAAGTAGGTACCGCCGGGTTTCAGCGCGTTGTAGACGCCACGGTCGAACGCGACCGTGTCGACGGGCCCGTACTTTGGAATTTTCAGGTCATGGTAGTTCTGAGTGACCCATGCGAGGTCGAGCGGCTTCGGGAATTTGACAGTACCGAAAGGCTGGACGTCGAGCGACACGTTCTTCCATTTGCCTTCAGCCAGCATGTTCCGGTCGTCCTTCACGGAGTTGTTCCAGCCGGCATTCTCGATCGCATAGATGTGTCCTGTCGGGCCCACGACGTCGCTGATCATGCGCGTGAAATATCCGCCAGCGGGATAGAATTCGCCGACGGTCATTCCCGGCCGAACGCCGGAAAAGGCGAGCGTTTCGGCTGGCTTTCGGAAGGCGTCGGCGGCCTTGTAACCGGCCGGCCGCGCCGGGTCGGACACTGCCTTGGCAATGAGGTCGGACTGGCTTTGCTGCTGGCTTGCGCGGCAGCCGATCGGTGCGAGCGCAATCAGCGGAATCGACAGGAGAGCAACGCGTCGCATGTGAGATCCCCTCTGTTTGACGGCGTGGTTGTCGCAGCCCGCGGCTACGGTGGAGCATTATTCGACGAAACTCCTGCGGCCTTCGACGCGCGATTTGACCGTCGCGGCTGAATCCAACAGCAATTCATGCATCCGGCCTGCCGCCCCGTTCGTTGACCTTTCCAAACTCCTGGGAGGAGAAGCAACATGACGCAGAATGCGTGGATCATCATAGCAGTCATCGTCGTCGCGGCGCTTGTGGTCGGAGCCGTCATCTGGTCGCGCCGCCGCCGCTCGGAGCATCTGCGGCAGCATTTCGGTCCGGAATATGACCGTGCTGTCGAAGCGAAGGGCGACCGAGCCAAGGCCGAGGCCGAGCTCGCTGAGCGCGAGAAGCGCGTCGAGAAGCTAAACGTCAGGCCGCTCGAGCCCACGGAACGGCGCGAATTCGTTGCACGCTGGGACGACGTGCAGGCGCGTTTCGTCGACGATCCGCCGCGTGCAGTAGCGTTCGCCGACGCACTACTTGGCGATGTCATGAAGACGCGGGGGTATCCCGTCAGCGACTTCGATCAGCGCGCCGGCGACATCTCGGTCGATCATCCGGTCGTCGTAGATCACTATCACAAGGCGCATGACATCGCTGTCCGTCAGGAGCGCGGTCAGGCGAGCACCGAGGATCTTCGCCAGGCGATGATCCATTATCGCGCCTTATTCGATAATCTCGTCGGCGCCGCCGCTACCGACGCGCGCGAACCCGAAGCGATTCACTAACGCAAGGGTTTCGGAGCGTGCGCTCAGGACGCAATCTACGTAATTGACGGATCGGCCCTTCAGCAGGACCGCTTCACGTCAGTTTACCAGAAAGCGACTGCCAGAGCGCTGCCGACGACGGCAACCGTAAGGCCCAGCCCGACCATCGCGCTGCGCCAGCTTCCAAATGGGCTTTCCATCACAACCTCCCCTGTGTCCCCGACTCGAACTCATAACACACATTGGCGGGAAGGTGACGTGAAAAGCTGACTAAACAGTTACTTAGATGAAATGGAGTGCCCCGGTTAAAACGCCGTTCAGCCCAGCGCGATGAGCCGGGCTGCAGTCGCGATGAGTTTAGCCTCAAGCCTCCTTGCCGAACGTTTTTACCGGCGAGGCTCCAACCATTTGGAAGGAGGAAATGAGCCATGCGTATCATGATGAAAATGCTAGCAGGCGCTGCGGGTCTTGCCGCGGTGACGGCGGCCGCCCCTGCAGCCGCGCAATATTATCCCTACAACTCTTATGCCTACGGCGGCGGCGCTTATGGCGCCAATGCTGGCATGGCCGCGCAGCAGTGCACTGCTGCGGTGCAGAACCGACTTTACAACCGCACGAGCCTGGGATCGATCCTCGGTTCGCTAGTGGGCATCCCGACGACGCCCTCGGGCCGCGTTTTGAGTATCACTCAGGAAGCACGCGATCGCTACGGCGGAATGCGCGTCCGCGGTCTCGCGACCAGCGGCCGTTACGCGTACAACAATTACGGCCCCTACGGTTACGGCGCCTATGGCGCGCTTGGTTACGGCTACAATTCGGCAGCCGACCTGTCATTCAGGTGTGACGTCGATTCAAACGGCTATGTCCGCACCGTCGACATCAACCGCCGCTAACGATAATTTTTTTTCGAGAAGGAGCGCCGGCAACCGCCGGCGCTTCTTTTTTTGTAAATCGTCTAAGCTTCTGCAGAAAAACAATTTATCGTGACATTGCGTGTTCATCTCGGGCCCGGCTAAACATTTGCGGGACCTTGTGCGTTCATGGCGTCGTCGGCGTCGCCAAAAGCGAAGAGGACAGATGGGAAAGCTTTTGCGGGGTACTCGACCGGTGAATCGAATCTTCGTGCTTGGACTGGCGATGGCCACGCTGCCGACGGCGCTCGTCGTCGGCGGCTTTTCGGCGCCCGCGGTCGCCAAGCGCGCGCCATCCCACGACAGTGGGGTCGAAGCTTTCTATCGCGCGCGCGGTGGCAGCCCGCTTTGGCTCGCTCCCACCTCCGGCGCAGCAGCACAACAGCTGATCTCTCTCTTGGCGACTGCACAAGCGGATCACCTCAACCCGAAGCGCTATAATGCGAGGGCGCTATCCCGAGCGGTCGACGATGCGCGAGACGGCCCGGACGCGGCCCAGCGTGCCGACATGATGTTGAGCCAAGCGTTCGTAGCTTACGCACGCGACCAGAAGCACGATCCCGGCGGCGTGATTTATGTGGATCCGGAGTTGAAGCCCACGCCGGCCTCCGCTGCGGAGTTACTCTCGGCTGCAGCACATGCGGCATCGCTATCCGACTATGTCCAGAACATGGGCTGGATAAATCCCATTTACGCGAAGCTGCGCGCGGCGATCGCGAGCCGCGTGTATCGTAACGATTCCGAGCGGCAGGTGCTGGAATTGAACCTCGAGCGGGCGCGTGCACTACCTTCCGGCAACGGTCGCTACGTCATCGTCAATCCGCCGGCGGCTCGGCTCTACATGTACGATAACGGGCAGGTCGTGGACTCGATGCGCGTCGTGGCTGGGCGCCCGGACCCGATCGCGCAGACACCGGTGATGAACGCGTTCATTCGCTACATCGCGCTTAACCCCTATTGGAACTCGCCGGCCGACATCACTGCAAAGCGGCTTGCGCCCACCATCCTCAAGGAGGGGCGCGCCTATTTCAAGAATAGGGGGTACGAGCTTCTGTCGGATTGGTCCGATCACCCGCACGTCATCGACCCGATGTCGATCGATTGGCATGCGGTTGCCGCGGGTCGAGTGCAGGCCCGGCTGCGGCAAAAGCCGGGTCCGGCCAACTCGATGGGGAAAATGAAGTTCATGTTCCCCAATCCGCAGGGGATTTGGCTGCACGATACTCCGGAACGGGAGAAAATCGAGGATGCGGCGCGCCTGCAAAGCAACGGTTGTGTGCGCCTCGAAGATGCCAAGCGGCTTGCCCGGTGGCTGTTTAACGGCCGTCCTCCAAGCTCGCAGGGTGCGAAGCCCGAGCAGAAGGTGAACCTGCCTTCGCCGGTGCCCCTCTACATCACCTATCTGACGGCTGTGCCGAGCGGGACCTCGATCGTTTATTTCGATGATTTCTACGGGAAGGATCGCACCGAGACGCGGCGCTTCGCGGGCTTGTTCTAAGCCTTAGCTCGCCTGCCGCTCTTGGTTCTGAACATACCAGGGCTTGAGCATCGTCGCCTGGTTGCTCTTTTCCTTTTTGGGCGCGAGCCGGGCGAGATCGAACTGATGGTCGAATTGGACGCCGAATTTGCCTTCCTGCGCCCAGCGGACAATGCCGCGAACGGGGGCGACCCCGACGATATCGATTGCGAGTTCGGTGCCAGGCGAAACAGAATGCGAGCATTCCACCAGCGCGCCCATCGATGAGATGTTGCGCAGCTTCACCTCGGCCATCACGCCGTCGATGCAGGTCATGGCACGGCGCATCAACCGGTGCCGCGCCTCCCGGGTGCAGGCGAAACCGTCAGCTTCGACAGTGACGCTGTTAGCCAGTTCCCGGGCTACCGAAGATTCGCTCGGCTTACCGAAGATGTAGCCCTGGACCATGCTGACGCCGAGTTCCCGGATCAGCTGCAGGTCGTCGTGGGTCTCGACGCCCTCGGCGCAGGTATCCATGTCCAGGGTCTCGGCAAGAGTGACGATGGCGCGGATGATGGCGGCATTGCGGTTCGTGGCCGACGCGGCGCCGCGGACGAAGCTCTGGTCGATCTTGATCTTGTCGAACGGCGCCTTCTTCAGATAGCCGAGCGAGCTGTACCCGGTCCCGAAATCGTCGAGCGCGAGGCGGACGCCGAGCTTCTTCAGCTTGGCGAATGTGTCGTCGGTGGAATCTCCCTCGGCGAGGAACACCCCCTCTGTGATCTCCAGCTCGAGCCTTTCCGGACGGACTCCAGTTTCCTTGAGGTGCTTGCCGACCATCGCAGCGACGTTCGGATCGTTGAATTGGAGGGGCGAGAGGTTGACCGCCACGCGTACCGACTCCGGCCAGTTCGTCGCTTCCTCGAGAGCGGTGCGCAGCACCCACTCGCCGATCGCACCGATCAGGCCGGCTTCCTCCGCTAGAGGGATGAACCTTGTCGGCGGTACCGCGCCGCGGGCCGGATGCTGCCAACGGACAAGAGCCTCGAAGCCCGATATTTCCTCACCTGCGGCGTGCACGACCGGCTGGTAATGAACCGCCAGCTCTCCGCGATCGATCGCCTGGCGAAGATCGTTCTCGAGCAGCTGGCGCTCGGCTGCTTCGCTGTGCATCGACGGCTCGTACAACCGGTGCTTGCCGCGCCCCGCGGCCTTGGCGGCATAAAGCGCGAGGTCGGCGTTGCGCACCAGGGCGTCGGCGCTGGCCCGCCCCGGATCTCCGATCGCAATTCCGACAGATGCGCCGATGGTCACCTTATGACCTTCAATGCTGTACGGCCGCGAAGCCTGCTCAATCAGAGTACGTGCCAGTGACTCGAGCAAACCGATGTCGGTAGTGCCTGGGAACACAGCCTGGAATTCATCGCCGCCGAGACGGCCGACCTGGCCGTGGTTGCCCATCACCGACGTCAGGCGTTCCGACACTTGACGAAGCAAGGCGTCGCCGATCGGGTGACCGAGCGTATCGTTGACGTTCTTGAACCGGTCGAGATCGATCATGAAGAGCGCGCAGCCCTTCTGGCGGATCGACGCGTTGCGGAGCGCTTCGTCGAGCGTCTGTCGCATCATCGCGCGGTTCGGGAGTCCGGTGAGGGAATCGAACTTCGCGAGACGCGAAATCTCGCGTTCGGACTTGCGTTGTTCGGTAAGGTCGGTGCCGATACCGCGGAAGCCCAGGAAACGACCGCGCTCGTCGAAGATCGGGTTGCCCGACAGCGACCAGTGAACATCCTCCTCGCTCGCGGGGCGAACGACCACGTCCGAGAAAGGGAAGCGCGCGGAAAGATGAAAACCGAGCGTCTTGCCTTCCTCTTGCGCTTCGCCGCCATGATCGACCGAAAGCAGGTCGGTGAACTGACGGCCGAGGAGCGCCTCGGGCTCGCTTTGGAAGTCGTCGGCAAGCTGTTGTGACACGTAGGAAAGGGTTCCGAGTGAGTCGGTTTCCCAGAACCAGCCGCGGCCGCTGTTCTCGAATTCATCGACGAAATTGAGCGCCTTCTTCGCCTGCCACTCTACGGCAAGCCGCCGACGGCCCCGTTCGAGCGTTTCGCGCGTGTTCGCGACGCTGTAGGCGATCATCACCAGCGCCAACGCGTCGATCGCGAACGTGATCGCGAGATTACTCGAGAAGAGAATCGTCGCGGCGAAGGCAACCAGCGCGTTTATGAAGGCGAACGGTGGAGCGGAAACAGCGACGATCGAGCGGACAAAGAACCCGGTCGTCATCGCGAGGGTGACGAAGCTTGGGTCCCTTAGCGCGAGGTTGCCGGCGTCGACGCTCGACATCGCCCACAGCGCGCCGGTCGTGGCGAGATATCCGCACATCAGTCGACCGACCGTATGCGGCGCCATCTGAAGCCGCCGCCAGCCGAGGAGCACCAATCCTGCCACAAGGTCGAGAATCAGCGATCCGAGCAGCGGCGCGAGCACGGAGAACAAGCTTCCGTGCGGTTGCGACCACCGATTCTCCACGACGAGGCAGCCGGTGATGATCAAGTGGCCGGCAAGCAGCAGCCATGGCGCGAACGTCCAACTTTCGACCCGGCGCTCCGCAAGCGTCAGGTCGGCGCTTGCCTGTTGATCGCTGACGTCGAACAGCAGCGCCTCGGAAATCGAGGCGCGGGGCGGCGCGAGACGCTCCAGCTCCGGGGATTTGCCGAACATCGTTCGACGCATTGGGTCCACCTGCAATCGAGCGCCAAATGCGCCCGCGCCCAATGCTTAACCTTAGCCAATTAAAGCTAAGGGCAAGAAGTGAGGTTTATTCGCGCTTAAGCTTTCATTCGGGCAGGAAGTCCGGAACCGAAAGATAGCGCTCCCCGGTGTCGTAGTTGAAGCAAAGGATGCGCGGATTGTCGCCGAGCTCGGGCAGCTTCTGAGCCACTCCCGCGAGCGCGGCTCCGGACGAAATTCCGATCAGCAACCCTTCTTCCCGAGCCGCGCGCCTCGCCATTTCCTTGGCCTCATTGGCATCGACGTCGATCACGCCGTCGAGGATTTCGGTATTGAGGATGCTCGGTACGAAGTTGGCGCCCAGGCCCTGGATCGGATGCGGCCCCGGCTTTCCGCCGCTAAGGATCGGCGAAAGCGCCGGTTCGACCGCAAAAACCTTAAGGTTTGGCCAGACCGGCTTCAGCACCTCGGCGCATCCGGTGATGTGCCCGCCAGTACCGACGCCGGTGATGATCGCATCGAGCGGGTTGTCGCTAAAGTCGCGGAGAATTTCCTGCGCAGTCGTGCGCTGGTAAATCTCGACGTTGGCGGGATTGTCGAACTGCTGCGGCATCCAGCTGTTCGGCGTCTGATCGACCAGCTCCTGGGCCCGCTCAATCGATCCGGACATGCCCTTTTCCTTCGGCGTCAGGTCGAATGTCGCGCCATAGGCAAGCATCAGGCGCCTCCGCTCGATGCTCATGCTGTCCGGCATGACTAGAATCAGTTTGTAGCCCTTGACCGCGGCAACCATCGCCAGACCGATGCCGGTATTTCCCGATGTCGGCTCGATGATCGTGCCGCCCGGCTTCAGTTTTCCTGAGCGTTCGGCGTCCTCGATCATCGAAAGCGCGATGCGGTCCTTGATCGAGCCGCCGGGGTTTGCCCGTTCCGACTTCATCCAGACTTCGGCGCAATCGCCGAACAGGCGATTGATCCTAATGTGCGGCGTATTGCCGATCGTCTCCAGGATATTGGCGGCCTTCATTGGGCGGGCTCCTCAGGAGGGGAGCGCCGCAAATCGGGTGCATCGAAACTTTTTGCAAGCCGAAGCTCGGGGAACCACCAGGACCACATCAGGACGACGCAAATCGCGCCGACCCCGCCTGCGATCACCGCCGGCACTGGGCCGATGAGCGCTCCAAGAAAGCCTGATTCGGTCTCGCCGAGCTCGTTCGAAGCAGAGATGAAAAGAGACGACACAGCGCCGACCCGCCCGCGCATCTCGTCCGGCGTGTAAAGCTGGATCAGCGACTGGCGAACGTAGACAGAGAACATGTCGGCCGCGCCCAACAGCGCCAAGCAGGCAAGCGACAGCGGCATCCATCGCGAAAAACCGAAGACGATGGTCGCGCCACCGAAGAGGGCGACTGCGGTCAGCATTTTCATGCCGACATTGTGTTTGAGCGGACGTGCCGAGAAAAAGGCCGCGGTCAGCGTGGCGCCGACGGCGGGCGCTGCGCGTAGGTGACCCAAGCCCTCCGGCCCCGCATGGAGAACGTCGCGCGCGAAGACCGGGAGCATCGCGGTCGCGCCGCCGAGAAGGACCGCGAACAGGTCGAGACTGATTGCTCCGAGCACGAGGCGGTTATGCCGGACATAGCGCAGGCCCTCGACCATCTGCGCCCAAGGATTCGGTCCCCGGGCCAGTCCCGTACGAGGCACCGGCGGGATCGCCAGCAGGCAGATGAAGGCTACAAAGAAAAGCAGCCCGCTCACTGCGTAGGGCGCGCAAGGGGCGTATGCGTAGAGATAGCCGCCGAGCGCCGGCCCGAGGACCGCGCCCGTCTGCCAGGCGATGGACGATAGAGCAATCGCGCGAGGCAGGATGTCGCGTGGTACGAGGTTCGGCGCGAGCGCGCTCAGCGCCGGGCCCGCGAACGCTCGTCCAACGCCGAGAAGTGCCGCGACGAGATACAATGCCGGCAAGGTCGTAGAGTGCGTCCACGCCAGCGCGCCGAGCGCTGCCGCGCACCCGAGTTCAAGCGCCACCGCGGCACGCGCGATCCAACGCCGATCCAGCCGGTCCGCGGTCCATCCGGTGACCAGCGTCAGCAGGAAAAGCGGGATGAACTGCACCAGCCCGATTAGCCCGAGACAGAAGGCCGCCTCCTTCAGCCCCATCGTATGGCGGGCGATGTCGTAGACTTGCCACCCAATGACGATGACCATGGCGAGACTACCGATGGTCCACGTCAGCCGTGCCAGCCAGAAAACACGGAATTGGGGAATTCGAAGGGGTTCGGGGAGAAGGCTCACCCGATGCGCCTAGCCAGCGGGCGCAGGCGCGGCAACAAACTCCTCCGGCTGGCGTCCGGCAAGGCCAAAACGCTTGATCAGCAGCGGCATCGTCAGTCCCTGCACGAGGATCGAGAAGGCCACGACAACGAATGCCGTGAGGATGATCGCATTGCGCTCGGGGACGGTGGGAGGAACCGCGAGCGCGAGTGCAAGCGCCAGCGCACCGCGCAGGCCGCCCCAAAAGAGCGTGTGCTGGAACGAGGCCTTGAGCCGCCACCGCGACCAGCGAAAAAGCGCCGACAGCGGATAGATTGAAAGCGCGCGGCCTGCGAGGGCGAGCAGGATCGCCACCGCGGCCGCTGCAGCACCGATCCGGTGCAGTGGCTGGTTCGCGTCGTTCATGCCGATCAGGATGAATACGAAGCTATTGGCGAGGAACGCAAAATATTCCCAGGCCCAGCGAACGCGATCGCGGCCCGGGCGCGAGAGCAAGTGCGTGCCCCAGCTGCCGATCAGCAGACCGGCTGTCAGCGCACTGATTATTCCAGACGCTCCGAGATACTCGGCGATGAGGAAGGACCCGTAGGCGGCAATTGTCGTGAGGGTAATCTCCACCAGGGGATCGTCAGTCCGGCCGACGATCAGCAATATTCCGCCACTGACCGCAAGACCGATGGCGAGGCCGCCTCCGAGCGTCCAGGCAAAGGCGGGCAATATACTAGACGCTGTAGGCGAAGCGCCGGCCGCGACGGCGGAGAGGACCGCGAAGCCAACGGCAGCGACACCGTCGTTGAGCAGGCTTTCGGCTTCGACAACCATCGAAACTCGCGGAAGACAGCCCATTTCCCGGAAGGCAGCAATGACGGAAACCGGGTCGGTCGCCGCGATCAGCACGCCGAACAAAGCGGCGCCGATCCAGCTCCAACCGATAATCCAGTGCATGCCGGCGGCAACCACGAGCGCTGCGATCGCAACTCCGAGGAACGCAAGCGTGAGGGTCAAGGGAAGCTCGTACCTGAAGCGCCGCCAATCCAGCTGTAGCGCTCCTTCGAAAACCAGCGGAGGCAAGAGCACGTTGAAAATAAGCTCGCGCGAGAGCGGAAGTTGCGGCGCATTTGGCATCAGGGCGATCAGGAAGCCCGCGACGACCAGCCCGACGATATAAGGAAGCCCAAGCCGGCGCGACAGCATCGCGATCAAGCAGGCGACAAGGAGCAAGATCCCAATGGGAGCAAGGGCGATCCCGTTCATGCGGGTTCGCATATCAGGCGATCTCGGCCAGGTCTGCCCTGCTGCTGCTCCTGGACCCTAGGAGAACAGAACGGGATCGGTTACGCCTTCATCATGGCCAAGCCCAAATCGCGTTACGTCTGCCAGGCATGCGGCTCAGTCAGCACCCGCTGGCAGGGCCAGTGCGCCGATTGCGCCGAGTGGAACACCCTGGTCCAGGAAGCCGCGGAAGTGTCGAGCATCTTCGCCGCCAAGCACAACCTGCAGGGCGGCGGACGGGTGATCCCGCTGGTTGGCCTCGAAACCCCCGCGGCATTGCCGGAGCGCCTTCCCAGCGGCGTTGCCGAGTTCGACCGGGCGATCGGCGGCGGCATTGTCGAGGGCTCGGCGATGCTGGTCGGCGGCGATCCGGGCATCGGCAAGTCGACGCTGCTGCTCCAGGTCGCCGCGCGGCTGGCAAGCGAGGGGCACGAGGTCGTTTATGTGTCGGGCGAGGAGTCCGCAGAGCAGGTCCGGCTGCGGGCAGTGCGGCTGGGCCTCGGCGGAGAGCCGGTGCGGCTCGCGGCAGCGACGTCTGTCCGCGATATCCTGACTACAGTCGGTGACGGCGAGCCGCCGGCACTGCTCATCATCGATTCCATTCAGACCATGCACTCGGACCTGATGGAGGGAGCGCCCGGCACGGTGAGCCAAGTCCGTGCCTCCGCGCAGGAACTGGTGCGCTTTGCCAAGGAGCGCGGGACCGCGCTGGTGCTCGTCGGCCACGTCACCAAGGATGGGACGATCGCGGGTCCGCGCGTGCTTGAGCATATGGTGGACACGGTGCTGAGCTTCGAGGGCGAGCGCAGCCACCAGTACAGAATCCTTCGCGCGATGAAGAATCGCTTCGGAGGTACCGACGAGATCGGCGTCTTCGCAATGGAAGGGCAGGGCCTGACTGAGGTTCCGAACCCCTCGGCTCTGTTCCTCACCCACCGCGGCGAGCCAGTTAGCGGCACTAGCGTGTTCCCCGCCATGGAGGGCTCTCGCCCCGTGCTCGTCGAGATCCAGGCGTTGACGGTACGCCTGGCGACCGGCGCCACACCGAGGCGAGCGTCAGTCGGCTGGGACAGCGGCCGCCTCGCCATGATCCTCGCCGTGCTGGAAGCGCGCTGCGGACTCAGCTTTGCGACGGCGGAAGTCTATCTGAATGTCGCCGGCGGCTATCGCCTGAGTGACCCGGCGGCGGATCTCGCGGTCGCAGCAGCACTCATCTCGGCGCTGTCGGAGCGGCCAGTGCCCAGCGAATGCGTCGCCCTCGGCGAAATAGCGCTGTCGGGCGAGATTCGTCCGGTCGCGCATGCCGGGTTGCGCATGAAGGAAGCCGCGAAGCTCGGCTTCGAGGCAGCGTGGGTACCGAAAGGGATCAAAGCAAACGAGGGATTGCGGGCCGCCGAGTTCGGAAATTTGCGGCAGCTCGTCGATCAGATATTGGGGCGTTGAGCGTCGATGCCGATCGTATCGCGCACCACGTAAAGCGGGCGCTGCTTTGTCTCGGTGAGGATGCGGCCGACATATTCGCCGAGCACGCCGAGCGAGATCAGCTGCACTCCGCCTAGGAACAACACCGAGACCATGATCGAGGCGTAGCCCGGGACCGCGTTGCCGAAGATCATCGTATCGAGCGCCAGAAACCCCGCATAGCCGAGCGCGAGCAGTGCGACCATCGCGCCGACATAGCTCCAGATTCGAAGCGGCACGGTCGAGGCCGACGTGATCCCGTCGAGCGCTAGCGTCCACAGCTTCCAGTAATTGAACTTGCTCTTGCCGGTCTCTCGCTCGACCCGGTCGTACTCGACCGCTACCTGCTTAAATCCCGCCCAGGCGAACAGTCCCTTCATGAAGCGATTGCGCTCGGGAAGCTTGCGAATGACTTCGACCACCTTGCGGTCGAGCAGCCGGAAATCGCCCGCATTCTCCGGAATCTTGTCCTGCGAAACGAGGTTGTGCGCGCGATAGAAGAGGCCAGCCGTCAGGCGCTTGGCGAAGAAATCCTCATCGCGCGAGCGGCGGACCCCGAACACCATCTCATAGCCCTGGAGCCATTTGGCGACCATTTCGGGTAGAACCTCAGGTGGGTCCTGCATGTCGACATCCATCGGAACGACGGCACGCCCGCGAGCAT
Organism: uncultured Alphaproteobacteria bacterium; assembly: GCA_963831485.1. GTDB lineage: Bacteria > Pseudomonadota > Alphaproteobacteria > Sphingomonadales > Sphingomonadaceae > Sphingomicrobium. Next base: position 86,448 of record CAWHQE010000019.1, on the reverse strand, counting down.
GGTCTAGCCCGGCGCTGAGCGCTGCCTCCTTGCCGAAGTTACGCGAGAGTGAAAGGGCACGCACTCGGCGTTCATGGCCATGGGCGGCAGCGATAGCGGCCAGCGTGGCATCGGTGCTGCCGTCGTCGACGAACAGGATTTCCCAGCTCTCGTCGATCGCGATCTCGTCGAGGATCGTCGACACGCGTTCAACGAACGGAGCGATCGCGGCTTCCTCGTTCTTCACGGGGACGACGATGGAAAGCAGCGGCATCAGCACGCCGCGCTTGATCAGCTGCGGCCCAAGCTCGCTAAGCGGATGATCCGGCGCGATATTCGCGATGTGGCTCTGCTGACCGCTCACCTGTCGCCTTCCTCCCGCCACGGAGGCTAAGCGGGAATGGTTACCGAGACCTTTATTTGGGCGATTGTGTGCTTCCGCGCACTCACACTAAAAAGTAGCTTTGGAAGCGCTTCCATCTTGGATAAGCGTGATTGCGAGACTCGCGCGTCACGCACCACGGAATGCGCGTGCCTCCGGCTCGACTCCCCCTGGGTCGGGCCGTCACCTCTTCCCAAAGATGAAACCTTCCAGCCGTGGCATCCGCTCGGGTTGCGGTTCGTTGGGAAGCGGACCAATGGACTTGCACCAGTGAACTTACAGACCTCGACCGACTATACCCACCAACCCGAAGACGGACTGCCGATCCCGCGCCGCTACTGGTCGGTGATCAGCATCTGGTTGGCGCTGACGATGGCGGTGCTGGATGGCGCAATCGCAAATGTCGCGCTGCCCGTAATCGCTCGGGAACTGGGCGCGACTCCATCCGCATCGGTTTGGGTCATCAATGCCTATCAGCTGACGATCACAATCCTGTTGCTCCCGCTCGCCGCGCTCGGTGACCGCATCGGCTACAAATGCATCTACATCCCGGGATTGGCTCTCTTCACGCTCGGGTCCGTCGGGTGCGCCGCGGGAGGAACGCTCGGCCTGCTGATCGCCGCGCGCGTGTTCCAGGGCATCGGCGCAGCCTGCATCATGAGCATGAACGCGGCACTAGTTCGTGCCACTTACCCCGCGAACATGCTGGGCCGGGGCATCGGGTACAATGCAATGGTGCTGTCGATGTCGGCAGCCATTGGACCGACGCTCGCAGCGCTAATCCTTAGCGTCGCCTCGTGGCAATGGCTGTTCTTGATCAACCTGCCGATCGGAATTGCAGCGTTGATCGTCGGTCGAAAGTCGCTCCCAGACCCCCACGGCCATGAGAAGCCCTTCGACTGGGCTTCAGCTCTTCTCAGCGCCGCAATGATGGGCCTGATTGTCTCGGGCGCAGAGACGTTCGCGCGCGAGAGTTCGGGCTTCGGCACGGCGATGATCGTTGCCGGCGTCCTCGCCGGCGCCGCCCTCGTCTGGCGGGAGTGGGCTGAGGCCACTCCGCTGATGCCGCTCGATCTAATCAGGATCCCGATCTTCACCCTGTCGATCTCGACCTCGATCGTCTCGTTTGCTGCGCAGATGCTCGCCTATGTCGCGATTCCCTTCCTCTTTCAGTCGGTGCTTGGGCGGAGCGTCTTCGCGACCGGGCTGCTGATGACCCCCTGGCCGCTCGCCGTGGGCATTGCCGCGCCGATCGCGGGCAGGCTCGCTGACCGAATCAACGCCGGGCTGCTCGGATGCGTCGGGCTCCTCATCTTCGCGACCGGGCTCTTCCTGCTTTCGCGCCTCGGAGCCGCGCCCGACAATTTCGACATCGCCTGGCGAATGGCTGTGTGTGGGCTAGGTTTCGGCCTGTTCCAGTCGCCCAACAACCGCACCATCGTCAGCGCCGCACCCAAGCCGCGCTCCGGAGCTGCCGGCGGAATGCTGGCGACCGCGCGGCTGCTCGGGCAGACGACCGGAGCCGTGGCGGTGGGCGTCGCCTTCCACCTCGCCGGCGTAAAGGTTACACCAAGTTTGCTCCTTGCCGCCTCGATTGCCGCGGTGGTTGCGGCGGGTATCAGCCTTCTTCGGCTCAATGTCGCGCCCCCGGGCCGCGTCGCGGTTTACAAGCCCATCCTCGATTAGCTGTTGGCATCGGCTCCGGCGCTCGGCTAGCGCCGTTGCGATGACCGCGCTCGATGTCTTCGTGTTCCTCCTGCTGATCGGCGGCGCCGCTGTCGGCTTCGTGCGCGGCTTCGTCCATGAGGTGATCTCGATCCTTGCGTGGATCGTCGGGATCGCGATGCTCAAGCTGTTCCACACCCAATTGTGGAGCGGATTGGATGTGGAATTCCATACAAGCGCCGCAGCGGGCGCGGTGCTCGCCTTCGCACTGCTTTTCGTTCCCAGCTTCGTGTTGGTGAAGCTGGCGGCCCGGACGATCGGGGGAAAAACCCGACGTCACCAACTCCTCGGGCCCTTCGACCGGGTGCTCGGCGGCGGGTTCGGGCTTCTCAAGGGCCTGCTCGGAGCGACTCTCTTCTTCCTGCTGGCTAACCTCGCCACCGACATGGTCTATGGCCCGCAGGCCGACCGCCCGCATTGGATGACCAAATCGATGACCTATCCGCTCCTCAACGCGAGCGGGCGCAGTATCGTCGACTGGGTCGAGGCACGGCGCCACAAGCCGCAGGCGGGATCGGGGGGATGATCCGCCTCCACGATACCATGGTCCGAGAAAAGCGGCCGTTCGTTCCGCTCAATCCGCAGCGGATCACCATGTATGTGTGCGGTCCCACGGTCTACGGCCGCGCGCACATCGGTAATGCGCGTCCGGCAGTGGTGTTCGACACGCTCGCTCGGCTGATTCGCCACGAATTCGGCGAGAAGAACTTAGTCTATGCGCGGAACGTCACCGACATCGACGACAAGATCATCGCCTCCGCAGAGTCCGAAGGTGTCGACCCGTCCGTCATCAGTGAGCGCTACGAACGCTTCTATCTCGAGGACATGGGGGCGCTCGGCGTAACGCCTCCCGACATCGCGCCGCACGCGACGCAGGAAATCGCGCCGATGGCCGCGATGATCGAGCGTCTGATCGAGCGCGGCAATGCCTATGAAGCGCAGGGCCACGTTCTCTTCTCGGTGCCGAGCGATCCCGATTACGGCGCGCTCAGCCGCCGCGACCGCGAGCAGATGATCGCCGGCGCGCGTGTCGAGGTCGCGCCATACAAACGCGATGCTGCCGACTTCGTCCTGTGGAAGCCCAGCTCGGAAGGGGTGATCGGCTGGGACTCGCCGTGGGGACGCGGCCGGCCCGGCTGGCACATCGAATGCTCGGCGATGATACGTGCTCATCTCGGCGAGACGATCGACATCCACGGCGGGGGACTCGACCTCATTTTCCCGCACCACGAGAATGAGATCGCGCAGAGCCGCTGCGCGCACGCGGGCGCTCCGCTCGCGCGGTTCTGGGTCCATAACGGCTTCGTCGACATGGGCGCGGAAAAGATGTCGAAGTCGCTCGGTAACATCATCGCACCGGCCGAGCTCCTCGCCCAAGGCCATCGCGGCGAGACGCTGCGGCTTGCCCTGCTGTCGGCGCATTACCGTTCGCCGCTGCCCTGGACCGACCCGTTGATCGAACAATCGAAGGCTGTTCTCGAGCGCCTTTACCGAGTTTCGGGAGATACCAATCCCGGTGAAGCGGACAGCGAAGTGCTGGAGGCGCTCTCAGACGATCTGAACACACCGTTGGCGCTCTCACGGCTATCGGCGATCGACGATCCGGGGGCCTTGAAGGCCAGCGCCCAGCTCCTTGGGCTGCTCGAGAGGACCGCCTCGGATTGGTTCCAGGGCGATGCAGATGCATCGGAGATCGAAGGTCGGATCAACCAACGGACCGAGGCCAAGAAGGTGCGCGATTTCGCGGCCGCGGACCGAATCCGCGACGAGCTCAAGGCCGAGGGCATCATCTTGGAGGACGGGCCGGGTGGCACTACTTGGCGTCGGGAATGAGCCGCCCGCTCTACACGACCGACATCCTTCGCCTCGCCGCGTCGCTTCACGAGATGCGCGAGCTCGAACGCGAAGACGGCCGCGCCGAGCTGAGGTCGGCTACCTGTGGCAGCCGCATTACCGTCGCTGTCCAGCTCGATAACGACCGCCGTGTCGAGATGATCTCGCAGCGAGTCCATGCCTGTGCGTTTGGCCAAGCTTCAGCGGCACTGGTGCAGCACCATGGAATTGGCCGGCGTCACGATGAAGTCGCCAGCGCCCTGGTCGAGATCAGTCGCTGGCTTGCAGAGGAACAGGATGAGACCGGCGACTGGCCAGGCCTCGAAGTTCTCGAACCCGCGCGGCATCGTAAGGGCCGCCACGGCGCGATCCTGTTGCCGTTTCGAGCGCTTCTCGCAGCGATCGAGGCGGCAGGGTGACGACTCCTGCTGAAACCGCACAGGCGACCACCGCGATCCTCGAGAGCGGCGCGATCATGCTTGGCGCTGCGCTTTTGTTCGTCACGATCTTCCGGCGGCTGAAGCTCGGGGCGACCCTCGGATATATCGTCGCGGGGGCGCTGATCGGCCCGCAGATTCTCGGACTCATCGGCGACCCCCAGCAGCTGACGAGCGTCACCGACATTGGCATCGCGCTGCTCCTGTTCATCGTCGGCCTCGAACTTCAGCCGAGCCGCCTGTGGAGGCTTCGCAAGGACATTTTCGGGCTCGGCCTTGCGCAGGTGGTGGCCTGCGGGCTCGCGATTAGCGGTCTCCTCTATGTCGCGCTCGGAATCTCGCCCGAGGCAGCGCTGGCGATCGGTCTGCCGCTCGGTCTGTCATCGACCGCCCAGGTGCTGCCGATGCTTCGGTCCGATAACGAGCTGAACACGCCGCAGGGCGAGCGGGCGTTTTCGATCCTGCTGTTCCAGGACCTCGCAATCGTGCCGATGATCACGATCATCGCCGCCATGGCGCGCGTGGCGCCGGACCCCGGCGCTCCCACCGGCTGGAAGCTGGCCCTCTACACGGTGCTCGCGGTGATCGCTCTGGTAATCGTCGGACGCGTCGCGCTGAACCCGCTCTTCCGGCTCGTCGGCAGGCTCGGCGAGCGCGAGCTTTTCATCGTTGCAGGGCTCTTCAACGTGATTGGCGCGGCGGCGGTGATGCATTCGCTCCACCTCTCGGTCCCGCTCGGCGCGTTCGTCGCCGGCGTGATGCTCGCCGAATCGCCATACCGGCACGAGCTGGAGAGCGACGTCGAGCCTTTCCGCTCGATCCTTCTCGGCCTCTTCTTCCTTTCGGTTGGAATGCTGCTCGACCTGCGGCTGGTTGCCTCGCGGCCGCTGCTTGTTCTCGCACTCGCCGCTGGAGTGATCGCCACCAAGACGATCCTCATCACCATTCTCAGCCGGGCTTTCAGCTGCAGCTGGACGCGCAGCTTCCGCCTTGGACTGCTACTCAGCCAGGCCGGTGAGTTCGGCTTCGTTCTGTTCGGCCAGGCGACGACCGCTCTCCTCATTTCCCCCGAGGCGGCATCGCTATTCAGCGCGGTCGTGACTCTGTCGATGGCAACGACCCCGTTCCTCATGCGCCTGACGGACTGGCTCGAACGGCGGGAGGAGAGGGGCGGCGAGGGGCTCGACGGGCCGGAGGTCTCGCCCGAAACCAGCGCCATCGTCGTCGGCTACGGCCGCTTCGGCCAGACCGTGGCGCAGATGCTCCAGGCCAAGGCCATCGGCGTCACCATCATCGATAAGAAGCCCAGCCAGATCGAGCTGTCGGGAGAGTTCGGAACGAAGGTCTACTACGGTGATGGACTTCGAATCGACCTCCTTCGAACCGCGGGCGCGGAGACCGCAAAGGTCATCGCCTTCTGCAACGACAATGAAGGCGGCGAGCTGTCACGCGAAGCGGTGAAGGCGGTGCTCGATGCCTTTCCCCAGGCATCGGTCATGGTCCGAGTCTTCGATCGGCGTCACCTGCTCGAGCTACGCGGTCTCGATCTTGTCCTCGCCGAGCGCGAGCTGTTCGAAAGCGCCGTGGTGATGGGCAAGGCGGCCCTAAGAGCGAGCGGGGTTCCACCGCACGAGAGTGATCGGGTCGAGCACGAATATCGCCTGCGTGACTGCGACCGGCTCGAACGTCAGCGTGAAACGGGCGACATCCGCGCCGGCTGGGAGAACTCGTTCGGTGACGGCCGTCCCCTGCCAGATGAAAAGGCGGCGACTTCGCTCTAGCCCCGGTTGGCGAGATAATCATTTAACGCCCGAACGATCGCTTCCACCACGTCGCGGTGTGCCCCGGAGCCGCTCTTCACGTGGATATGTGCCTGCTCGTAAGACTGCCGCCGCTCGCTCGCGAGCCGTTCGAGCGTGGACTTCGGATCGCCGTTCCTGAGCTGCGCGCGCGTATCGCGTCGGGAAGTACGCTCGGTGAGGATATCCACCGGCGCGTCAAGCCACACCGTTATTGCGCGGCTGTTGAGCAGCTCGCGCGTACGCGGATCGACATAGGCGCCGCCGCCAGTCGCGATGACTCGGACGTCGCCTTCGATAAGCCGAGCTACGAGCCGTCGCTCGCCGTCGCGGAAATCATGCTCGCCGTAGCGCTCGTAGACCTCGGCCGGGGAAAGCCCGGCGGCGTCTTCGATGGCCGCGTCGCTGTCGACGAACGACAGGCCGAGGCGCTTCGCAAGCCGCCGGCCGACCGTCGATTTTCCAACTCCCATCAGCCCGACCAGCACGATCGGCCGGTCAAGGCGGTTCCCCAAATCAATCACAGGAAAGGGCTATACAGCGGCTCACCCGCTCGGCAAAAGCGCCGTCATGTCACGAATAGTGGTGCTCATCATCGTCCTCGTCCTCATCGTCGGCGGGCTCTTCTACCTTTCGACGGTTCCGAAGGAGCAGCCGACCCACACGATCGAGGTCGCAGTCCCTCAGGGGGGCAATGCGCATTAAGGCGTTGCTGATCGCTTCGGCGGCACTGGCGATCGCGATACCCGCGATCGCTCAACAGCTCTCGCAGGCGAACCAGTATCCGAACGGCGGAATCGGAGCGACCCAGCCGCAGCCGCAATCGCAACCTGCGACTTCGCTTGGCTCCGACCTGTCTGGCGGAGGGGATGAGACCGCGGTCGAAGAGGTCAGCCCGATCAATCTTCAGCCTTCACAGCCGGTCCAGCCGCCGATCGAATATCCGGGCTGGGCACGCCGCGATCCCTGGGTGGTCGGCAAGCTCGATCCTGCCGCGGAAGGGCTCGGCGACGATCCGTGGGGGAGTGCCAGCGGCCTATTCCTGTCGACCTTGATGCGGCGGATGGACACGCCGATCGCATCGCGCTGGGCGCATATCGCGCTTCGCGACACGCTGCTTGCGAAAGCCCACGCACCGCGCGACGTGAACCCTGCGGATTGGGTCGCCGAGCGATCCTGGCTGCTCCTCCGAATGGGCGAAGCGGACGCCGCTCGGATGCTGATCGCCGGGCTCGACACGGACTACTTCACGCCAAAGATGGTGCAGGTCGCCGTACAAAGCGCCCTCGCCAACGCCGATGCTGCGGCGCTCTGCCCGCTCGAAACAGGCATCCGCAAATATGATCCTCGTATCTCGCAGCTTGTGACCGCCATGTGCGCATCGCTTGCCGGCGATGCCGATATCGCGTCGGCGCAGCTCGACGATGCACGCCGGCACGGGCGCATCGGTGGAATCGATCTCGGGCTCGCACAGAAGCTTGTCGGCGCTGCCGGAGGCGGGCGCGCCGCGACGATTGACTGGGGTCCGGTCGACAGTCTGACGGCGTGGCGTTTCGGCTTGTCCGCGGCCACCGGGATGATGCCGCCTGACGGCCTGATCAACAACGCATCGTTGCAGCTGCGCGCATTCGAAGCACGAGCGCCGCTGTTTTCGGCGCAGCAGCGACTGCCGGCGGCAATGATCGCGGCAGGGATGGGCGTCTTCTCCTCTCAGAGTCTCGTCGATCTCTATTCTGCCATCTACGATACGACGGACCCTAGCGACCTGCCGACAACAGATGCGTGGCAACTTCGCCAGGCATTCGTCGGCAAGGACGAGCCGACTAGGCTGGCAGCAATCCGCCACCTGCTGGGGCTCGGCAAGGAAGGCCTGCAGAAGGAGGCGTCCAGAGCGTTGGTCGCGCGTGCAGCGACGCTGGTGAACCCCGACGCGAAGCTTGCCAAGGATGCGCCGGACCTCATCTCCGCGATGCTCGCGGCAGGCTACGACCGGGCGGCAGCACGCTGGCTTTCCGCTGTCGGCGGAATGGACGACGAGAGCGGCGACCGCTGCTGGGCGATGCTGGCGCTCGCGGCACCTGACATCGCCGACGTCTCCACCAGCAGGGTCAATGCCTTCATTCGCCGCGACAACAGCCGGAACAAAATGCGGAGCGCGTTCCTTGTCGCGGGGCTCGCCGGCCTCGGCCGAATCAGCAACGACACCGCGAACTCGCTGAACCGCCGTTACGGCTTCGGCCTTGGCGCCACGACGAGCTGGACGAAGATCATCGATGCCGCGGCGGGTCGAGGACAATCCGGCGGCGTGGTCGTCCTTACCGGCACCGGCTTGCAAACGGCCAATTGGGATCGCGTCCCGGCGGCGCATCTCTATCACGCCATAGTGGGCCTCAAGCGTACGGGGCAGGACTTCACCGCGCGGATGATCGCCGCCGAGGCGCTCTCGCGGACGTGACACCTGACGACCGAGCGCTGGTCGACCGGTTCCTCGACATGATGGCTGCCGAAATGGGCGCGTCGAAACATACGCTCGCCGCCTATCGCAACGATCTCGATCGCGCCGCAGAGACCGTCGGCACGCTCGGAAGTGCATCGCCCGAGGGTCTGTCGGGGCTGGGAGCGAGTTGGACCGATCTCGCTCCGTCCACGGTTGCGCGGCGTTCGGCTGCGCTGAGGCGCTTCTTCGGCTTTCTGGTCGATGAGGGACTTCGGCGCGACGATCCATCATCCGCACTGCCGCGTCCTCGTCTTGAACGGCCGCTGCCGAGAATCCTCGACGAGGACGAGGTTCGGCGCATGTTCGAAGCCGCCGAGGATCGAGCGTCGAGCGCCGAGCCGGTGGCTGTCCGAAACCTTGCCCTGCTGGAGCTTCTCTACGGCTCCGGCCTCCGCGCTAGCGAGCTGGTCAGCCTACCGCGCGGCGCGGTGCGCGCGGCGCAGCCTTTCCTAATGGTGCGGGGAAAAGGCTCGAAAGAGCGGCTCGTGCCCATCTCGGCGCGGGCGCAGGAGGTCGTCTCAAGGTGGCTGGACCATGTCGACTCCGCCACCCTCTGGCTGTTCCCTAGCGGCAAGTCGCACCTCAGCCGAGTTCAGGCTGTTCCAAATCGTTCGCGCGATGGCGGCCGATGCTGCCATCGCGCCTGAACGCGTGAGCCCGCACGTTCTCCGCCACGCCTTCGCTACTCATCTGCTTTCCGGCGGAGCCGACCTCCGAGTTCTGCAGTCGCTGTTGGGCCACGCCGACATCGCGACGACCCAGATTTACACGCACGTCGACAGCGCCAGGCTCGTCGAGCTGGTCAACGCGCGCCATCCGCTGGCGACCGGCAGTCGTTGACGCCTTGGGCAGCTTCGTCCTACCCGCGCGAGCCAGATGTTGATGTACCTCGATTTTGAAAAGCCGATCGCCGAGCTCGAGACCAAGGTCGCCGAGCTGCGCGAAACGGCCAACAGCACGGACATCGATATTGATGCCGAGGTTGGACGCCTTGAAACGAAGGCGAACAAGCTTCTTCGCGATACTTACGCCAAGCTGACGCCGTGGCAGAAGGCGCAGGTCGCGCGTCATTCGGACCGCCCTCACTTCAAGGATTACGTTGCCGGCCTTGCCGACGACTTCGTGCCGCTCGCGGGAGATCGCTCCTTCGCCGACGATCCGGCGATCGTCGGCGGTTTCGCTCGGATTGACGGCCGTCGAGTGATGTTGATCGGCCATGAGAAGGGCGACGACACAGCGTCGCGGCTCAAGCACAATTTCGGCATGGCAAAGCCCGAGGGGTATCGGAAAGCGATCCGCCTGATGAGGCTTGCGGACCAATTCGGTGTGCCCGTGGTTTCGCTGGTCGATACGCCAGGCGCCTTTCCGGGCGTGCAGGCCGAAGAGCGCGGGCAGGCCGAAGCGATCGCGCGGTCGACCGAGGAATGCCTCGCCCTGCAGGTCCCGATGATCGCGGCGATCGTCGGGGAGGGGGGCTCTGGCGGCGCGGTGGCGATCGCGACCGCCAACCGTGTGCTCATGTTCGAGCATGCCGTCTATTCGGTGATCTCGCCGGAAGGCTGCGCGTCGATCCTGTGGCGCACGGCGGACAAGGCTGCGGACGCAGCAGAAGCGATGAAGATCACGGCGGCAGACCTTCAGGCGCTCGGAATCGTCGATCGGATCGTCGAGGAGCCGCTCGGCGGTGCGCACCGCGACCCGGACGCGGCGATCGGCGCGCTGAAGGGAGCGTTGATTGAGGAGCTCGACGGCTGGGGCAAGCTCGGACCGAAGGAGCTCAAGGCGCAGCGTCGTGCGAAATATCTCGCGATCGGCTGATCCCGACGACGGGAACCGGCCTCAGTCATCCTCCGTTCAAATTAGCGGGGGTTTGTTTGCCGCCCGAAACGGAGGCTGCACCCAAAATGCGTAAAGGCGTCGTGTTACTCTTTGCCGCCGCGCTCGCGCTCACTCCGGCCGCCGCTCAGCAAGTTCGCTATCTCGACCCGCAGGACATCGCCGAAGCGCAACGCGAAAACGCGCAAGTCATCCAGGAACTCGGGGGCGCGGAAACTGGCCCTCGTGCCGTTTATGTCGAAGCCGTTGGTCGGCGCGTCGCTTCCTATTCGGGGATCGCCAGCCCGGTTCAGCAGCTTCACTTCGTCACCCTGAATTCTGCCGTCGAGAACGCCTTTTCTGTTCCTGGCGGCTACATCTACATCACGCGGCAGCTCCTGACCCTCATGGGCAATGAGTCACAGCTCGCGTTCGCGCTTGGCCATGAGGTCGGCCATATCGCCGGCAATCACGCCCACCAGCGCGAGGCAGTGGAGCAGGAGCTCGCTCGAGAAGCGCTTCCGTGGATCATGGTCGGGCAGATGATGGGCGGCTTCGGAAGCCAGATCGCCGTCCGGAACCTGCTCGAGGCCAAGCTCGAGAGTTTGAGCTTTTCGCGCGAGCAGGAATATGAAGCGGACAGCTTCGGCCTCCGTTACATGCTTGCTGCCGGCTACGACCCCGCCGGCGCCGCCCAGTTGCTAGGCTCTCTAGCGCAGGCAACGGCGTTGGAGGCGCGCGTCCAAGGCCGCACGAACCGGCGGATCCCCGAGTGGGCCAGCACCCATCCATTGAGCGAGAACCGAATGCAGCGGGCGCTGCAGGAGGGACGCGCGACGGGTCGCATCGGAACCGGAGTTCGCAACCGAGACCAGTTCCTGAGCGAGATCGAGGGCCTCTACGTCGATGACGACCCCGCGCAGGGCATCATCGATGGGCCGGTCTTCACCCACCCAGATCTCAGGATCCAATTCCAGGTGCCCACCGGCTACTTGATGTCGAACGGCACCTACGCCGTGACGATTGCTGGTTCAGCGGGGAAGGCGCAGTTCAGCGGTGGCCGCGCCACCGGCTCGCTCGACAATTATGTCGTCAGGGTCTTCCAGCGCTTGATACGCGGGCAGGGACAGATCGCCGTGCCCAGTCCGAGGCGCCTCACGATCAACGGATTACCGGCTGCCGCGACGACCGCGCACGTCAACACTAATTCAGGAGCGGTCGATGTCAGCGTCGTCGCCTATCAATGGGATCCTCAGCACATCTACCATTTCGTGATGCTGACGCAGGGCGGGACGGGGATGGGTCCGTTCACGCCGATGGTCAATTCCCTGCGCAAGATCAGCGCGTCGGAAGCCGCCGCGATCCGTCCACGCGTCATCCATGTCGAAACGGTGAAGCAAGGCGACACGCTGCAGTCGCTCGCGACCCGTATGGCCTATCGCAATTTTCAGCTCGACCGCTTTCTCGTGCTCAACGGACTGACAGCACAAAGCACCCTCGTGCCCGGGCAGAGGGTGAAGCTCGTCGTTTATGGGACGCGGCGCGCCTGAGCGCGCCGCTTCTTACATGTAGGTTTCCACCGACGTCTGGATCTTGCCCCACATGCTGCTGGAACCTCCAGCAAGCGTTTGCAACCCGGCCATCATCGCAATGACGATGAGGGCGCAAATGAGCCCATATTCGATAGCAGTAGCTCCACGCTCGCTCGTCCAAAGCATGCGCAGTCGTTTACGGATAGCGATCACGCCACCCTCCTCTGGTCCACGTCCACGCGACGGGTGTAACGGACACGCAGTTAACAAGTCTTACCCCTGTTAGAGTTAATGCCGCTTCATCCTTAAGCGGGCGTCCAGGCGGCGAAGTGAATTAGCTCGAACGTCTCCACAGTTCGTCCGTTTTCGGCGCCTTCCGCAAATGCGCGCGAGGCAGCTTCGCGCTGAAGGCGTGTCAGTGGCGTCGCATCGGCGGTGAGGATGTTGGTGGCACCCATAGCGCGGAGATCGGAAACGAGGCGATGAAGGGACCGATAAGCCACTTGCACCCGCTCGACGTCGACCACCGGCCTTGAGAAGCTCGCATCGACAAGCAACGGAGAAAGCGCGGACGCTTCGATGCGCGGATGGACATGGGGCACCGCAATCCCCGCTGTCGAATCCGCCGCTCGCATGGCAGCGCGCAGCCGCGGAAGAGTGTCGCCACCCGAAACGGCGCCAATGAGCAGACTATCGGCGCGCATGGCATGTCGGATCAAACGCAGCGCAAGCGGAAGGTTATTGACCGTGTCGAGGGTGCCCACCGCGGCAACGAGATCGTAAGCTTGCGCCGGCGCATCCCAGCCATCTTCGACGATGGATGCGCCACTCGCTGAACCAGCGAATAGCGGCCCCGGATCTCGGCACTCTATCGCTTCGGCAAACGGGCGAAGCCGATCAGGCCAATTTGGATTGGGGCATCCGATCAACAGCGCCCTTTCGAACCGCCGGTTCATTAGCGCGACACGTTCGAGACAGTCATCGAATGCCCGATCGAGCAGAAAGAGTTCCGGCCCGATGCGCGCGGCTCGGTCGCGCCTCAGCGCGCGGAGTTTCATGTCGAACAGCTCGGGCACGGTGCGGCTTGTGCGATGCGCGGCGTCACGCGACAAGAAGCAATGGACCCGGCTCCGCTCCATCGTAAGCGTCTGCGGCCGCCCAGCCCTCGATTTTGCTCTTCCGCCGCGCTGCGCTGGCTGCGGCAACCGCGCCGCAGTCGTCTACGACGATCTGTCGCGTAGCCTCGCGATCCGGCTGAAATATGGACGCAAGGTCGCCATCGCTGGGACGATGGCGCATTACATAGGACCATCATTCTCGTCGATGACGTATTGACCACCGGGAACCCGCCGAAGCTCGCGCGCGCGAGCTCAAACGAGCTGGAGCGGCCCGCGTCGAACTCGTGAGCTGGGCGCGCGTGGTGAAACCTTCGCAGTTGATGCGTTGATGTCAGTGCTTAAGTATCGCGCTGAAGGAAGCGTGGCGTGACGATCGAAATCTATACCAAGACTTTCTGCCCCTATTGCTGGCGAGCCAAGGCACTGCTCGATGCCAAGGGCGTCCCGTATCGAGAGATCTCGGTGGATTTCGGAGGGGAGCATCGGGAAAAGATGATCGAGCGGGCGAACGGGCGCACGACGGTTCCCCAAATCTTCATTCGGGAGCATCATGTTGGCGGCTGCGACGATCTTTTGGATCTCGATCGCGATGGCCGGCTCGACGACTTGATTAGCTGATGACCAGAATCGCTCTTTTCCAGTCCACGACGGGCATTGACCCGACGGCGAATGCGCAGGCACTGGAGGATGTGATCGCTCAGGCTGCAACCGGCGGCGCGGAAATTTTGTTCACGCCCGAAATGTCGGGACTCCTCGACCGCAACTCGGCGCGAGCGGCCATGAGCCTCACCGAGGAGGATCAGAACGACGTCCTCGCCAGGTGCCGCGAAGCCGCAAGGAAGCACCATATCTGGCTTCATCTCGGGTCGCTCGCGGTGTTGGTCGAAGATCGGAAGGTCGCGAACCGCGGCTTCGTCATCGACTGCGAAGGCGAAGTGCGGGCGCGCTACGACAAGATCCACCTGTTCGACGTCGACCTTCCGACCGGCGAAAGCTGGCGGGAATCCAACGTCTATTCCGCCGGCAAGGGCGTGGTGCTGGTGAACGGTACGCCGGTCGGCAAGCTCGGCCTCACCATCTGCTACGACCTGCGCTTCCCGGGCCTCTTCGCGCGATTGGCGGAAGCGGACGCGGACATCATCGCGGTGCCGGCCGCCTTCACGGTTCCGACGGGCAAGGCTCATTGGCACATCCTTCTTCGCGCGCGCGCGATTGAAGCGGGCTTGTTCGTGGTCGCTGCCGCTCAAGTGGGGCGCCATGAGGATGGGCGGCAGACGTTCGGCCATTCGCTGGTCGTCGACCCCTGGGGCGAGTTGTTGCTCGACATGGGCGAAGAGTCCGGCGTCGGGTTCGCCGACGTCGATCTCAAGCAAATCTCCGAAGTCAGAGCACGCATACCGGCGCTTAATCATCGACGGCCTATTCCGGACGCGGTGACCTTATGATCGTCTTCGATCTGCATTGCCGTGACGGCGGCGAGATTTTCGAAGCCTGGTTCCGTTCGAGCGCCGACTACGAACAGCAGCGCGAAGCGGGGCTTGTCGAGTGCCCTTATTGCCAATCCGCGAACGTCGAGAAGGCGCCCATGGCGCCGCGTGTCCCGCGCAAGGGGTCCAACCCACTCGCTCGACTCGCCGGGATGCAGGCAGAGATGCTCAAGGAGTTCGCGGTGGGTCGGCGATAAGTTCGCCGAAACAGCCCGTGCCATGCACAGCGGCGAGATCGAGCGCGAGCAGGTTCACGGCCAGGCGACTCTCGAGCAGGCCAAATCCCTGGTGGATGAGGGTGTGCCCGTAGCGCCTTTGCCGCTTCCGGTGACGCCTCCCAATCAGGTCAATTGAACCGCATCAATTGATTGGACAGCCGCTGGCCCCTATTCCGGGGCCGGTAAGCGACCCCGTAGCTCAGCAGGATAGAGCATCAGATTCCTAATCTGAGGGCCACAGGTTCGAATCCTGTCGGGGTCGCCAAGATTTAAGGGAAGGACGGCGACATGGCGACGACGCACGCGCGACCGGAGACCAAGACGGGTCTGGCGCACCGGCTGTTCGTCGAGCATCCGCGCTCGCTCGGCATGAGCTGGGCGCAGCACGGAATTGGTGCCGTCGCCATCGGTGCAACGCTCGTCGGAGCAGGTGCCGCCTGCCTAGTCCATGCGATCGTGCCGGGCTGGTTCACGCAGACGGCGGGCAAAACCGTCGCTCGGATGTATGACCATATCCAGAACCGTAAAGCGGCGGCGCCAGACCCGGAGAATTGGCCTGACTACGAAATCTGATCGGGTCGTCCCGGTCGCGATCGTCGGAGGCGGGGCTTCGGGCACGATCCTCGCTGCGCAGCTAGCCCGGCGGGGCATCAAGTCGGCATTGATCGACGGCAGCGGCCGAATGGGCCGTGGCGTCGCTTATTCAACGATCGAACCGGCGCATCTCCTAAACGTGCGCGCCGAAGGCATGAGCGCCATTGCGGGCGAACCCGATCATTTTGCCAAGCGCTTCGAGGCGGAAGGCGGCGACCGCCGGGGGTTTGCGCCGCGGCGATTTTTCGCTCGATACCTTGGCGGAATTCTGGATGAAGCGGTTGACGGCGGTCACATCGAACTCCTCCATCGGTCGGCCACGAGCGCCGAGCGCTCAGACGACAATTGGCGCATTGGATTCGCCGACGGATCGTCGATCGAAGCGGAAGCTGTTGCGCTGGCGATTGGAAACCAGGAGCCGGGGGCATTGCGCGCCTTTGCCGACGCCGGGGGGCGCTTCATCGCCAATCCCTGGGCCGGTGACGCGCGCGCGGCAGTGGAGGATCTCGCGGCCAACGGCGGTGACGTCCTGCTTATCGGCACCGGCTTGACGATGGTCGACCTCGTCCTGTCGCTCGACGCAGCAGGCCATCGCGGCGCCATCCTCGCGCTATCTCGGCGCGGCCAGGCGCCGCGGTCGCATGCCGACTTCGAGCCGGCGCCGGTCGAGCGAGACGAAATCCCGCACGGTGGTGTTCAGTCCATCTGGCGCTGGCTTCGCAGCCGAAGCGCCGAGGTCGGATGGCGAGCTGCCGTCGACAGTCTTCGCCCGCACAGCCATGCGCTCTGGCAGAGCCTTGATGCCAACGAGCAGCGCCGCTTCATCAGGCACGCTCGGCCGTGGTGGGACGTGCACCGCCACCGCATCGCGCCGGAAGTTGCAAGGACCGTTGCGCAGCTAGTCGCTGAAGATCGCCTGCAGATCATGGCCGGCGGCATCATCGCCGCGACGGATAGACCGGACGGCGTTGAAGTCGAATTTCGTCGGCGCGGCTCTGCGGCCGTCCAGCGGGCGAGCTTCGCTTATGTCATCAACTGCACCGGACCGCTCCATTCGATCGAGCGGACCCGAGATCCGTTGCTCAGATCGTTGCTCGACGGGCGAGAGGTGCGGACGGATCAACTCGGCATCGGCCTCACGGTCGACGAGAATGCACGCGCCGGGGAACGTTTGTGGGCCCTCGGACCTCTAACGAAGGGCCGGTATTGGGAAATCATAGCGGTTCCCGATATCCGCGAGCAGGCGGCCACTGTCGCCGAGGATATTGCACAGGAGCTGCACAGATGAATTCGGCCGGTGATCATGGCGAACCGGGAAACGGCGATCTAGTCGAGGAGGGGCCCTCGGTTAAGGTTCCGCAGAACGTCAAGGAAGCCATCAGGACACTGATCCGCTGGGCAGGGGACGACCCCGATCGAGAAGGGCTCCTCGATACCCCGAGACGGGTTGCATGCGCTTGGCGCGAATATGCCCGCGGCTATGCGGAAGACCCGGCCGCTCATCTCAGCCGCACGTTCGAGGAGGTCGGCGGATACGATGAAATCGTCC
Organism: uncultured Alphaproteobacteria bacterium; assembly: GCA_963831485.1. Classification (GTDB taxonomy): domain Bacteria; phylum Pseudomonadota; class Alphaproteobacteria; order Sphingomonadales; family Sphingomonadaceae; genus Sphingomicrobium. Next base: position 69,483 of record CAWHQE010000019.1, on the reverse strand, counting down.
TTCTGAAGGATATCCCTTTCCAGTCGCACTGCGAGCACCACATGGCGCCGATCATCGGCAAGGCCGCCATCGCTTACCTGCCGGACAACAAGGTGGTCGGGATCAGCAAGCTTGCACGCGTGCTTCACGGCTTTGCACGGCGGCTTCAGGTGCAGGAGCGGCTGACCGCGCAGGTCGCCGACGCGATCTGGCATCACCTTCAGCCCAAGGGCGTCGCCGTCGTCATTGAGGCGAGCCACGCCTGCATGACCGCCCGGGGCGTCTCGACGCCAGGAGTTATGATGACGACCAGCCGAATGATGGGCACGTTCCGCGAGGACGAGCGAAGCCGTCGCGAAGTCCTCGCGCTGATGGGTTACTGACTAAAAGGGCGGCCGCGTGCGGCCGCCCCGCTAGTCCTGACGCCGGTCCGGTTAGGCGTGGGTTTCCATGCCGTGCTTGAGCTGGCTCATCTGGTCGTGACCTTCACGGACCGACTGGTAACAGCGCTCCACTACCGATCGGCTCTCACCGCTCAACGTATCCGAATTGAGCGCGGTCTCGAACTTCTCCTTGAGGTAGTCCTCGCCGCGCTCGACCTCGTTGATGATCGCTTTGTCGTCGCCTCCCATGATCGCGGACTTCATGTCCTCGAAGCGCTGATGGGTCTTGCCCATGAAGGAGCCGTCGTCCTCCGGATTGCCCCCGAGCCGCTGCACTTCGCTGCGAAGATCCTCGACGACCCGCTGGCGTTCATCTGCGCGCTCGCGGAACATCTTCGCGAAACGATGGCTCTCGATGTCCTTGGCCGAATTCTCGTAGCCCGTGACGCTGTCGATGGTCGTCGCGATCAGCGTGTTGAGCGTGCTGATCTCGTCCGAATGAACATGGTCGGTCATTAGGTTTGCTCCATTTTGAAAGGCTTCTGCGGTGAAGAACGCGCGAGCGTTGCAGCCGATGCGCGTTGCCAAAAATTTGCAGGCGCCGGCCGCGAATTGCTGTCAGTCTGCCGCGCGCGGTGGCGATGATTCGCCGCACGGGGGAGGAACTGCATGGCGCTCACTCGCCGCGCGTTACTGGAGCACATTGGAAGGGCAGGGGGCATCGGCGCCGCCTATATGGCGATGGAGACCCTGGGTCTTGCGATCCCCACGCCGGCAGGGGCCGAAAATTTCGCGCTTCCCACGGCGAGCGGCCGTGGGCGTTCGGCAGTCATCCTGGGTGCGGGCATTGCCGGCCTGATTTCCGCCTATGAGCTCCAGCGGGCCGGGTATAAGGTTACCGTCCTCGAGGCGCGCGATCGCATTGGCGGGCGCGCATGGACCATTCGTGGGGGCACCAAGATCGAGCAGATCGGACGGCCCGACCAGATCGCGAAGTTCGATCCCGGATTATACTTCAACCCGGGCCCGGCGCGGATACCGAGCACGCATCGAGTGATTCTTGGCTACGCGCGCCGCTTCGGGGTTCAGCTGGAGCCCTTCATCAACGTCAATCGCAATGCAGGTTGGGACTTTGGCGGGAAGGTTCAGCCCGAACGTCGGATGATCGAGGACATGCGGGGGATGCTGGCGGAGCTCCTCGCCAAGGCCATCGATCGCAAGGCGCTGGACGGGGTAATAGCCAAGGACGAGCTCGACGGAGTTCGCCAGTTTCTTGGGCCCTATGCGAACATTGGACCCGACGGCCTCTACCACCCCACTGGACGCAACGGCTACACGATCGAGGGCGGCGGCTACGCTCAGGCGCCTGTTCCGTTGCCGGCACTGCGTGGCAAGGAACTCGCTCCTTCGGGCGCAATTGTCCTTCCTTATCTCTTCGAACACATCTGGGATATGCAGGCGACAATGCTGCAGCCGGTCGGCGGCATGGATCGGATCGCCTATGCAATTCATGATCAGGTGAAGCCGACCGTCCGGCTGTCGACACCCGTGACCGCCATTCGTCGAGTGGGCGATCGAGTTCGAATTGAGCATGGCCCCGCCAGGCAGATGATCGAGGCGGATTTCTGCATCTGCACTCTTCCGTTGCCCGTTCTCGGGCGCGTTCCATCCGATTTCTCGGCCGCGAAGAAGGCCGCCATCGCCGGAGCTCCACCGTATCTCCCGAGCGTGAAAGTGGCCTTCGAGGCGCCGCGCTTCTGGGAAACTGACGACAATATCTTCGGCGGTCTCGCCTGGACCGATCGGCTGAACGAGAATGTGCTCTATCCTTCGAGCGGAATAGGATCCCCGAAGGGTGTCATCGTGGGGGCCTATTGTGCGGGCTGGACACATCAGGACACGCCCAACTCCTTCGCCGCGCTGTCGCACGAAGAGCGGCTGAAGATTAGCCGCAATTCACTTGAAGCGCTCCACCCCGGACGGTCCCGCCTCTTGAGCAAGGGGACGACTGTTGCCTGGGGACTTACGCCCCATTCGGAAGGTGCGGGTGCGACGTGGGCCGATCCAGACTTCGGTGGCGGCGACCGAGGAGCGGGATATGCCGAGCTTCTGAAACCCGAAGGCCCTATCGTTTTCGCCGGTGAGCATCTCAGCTACCAACCGATCTGGCAGGAAGGCGCGGCGACTTCGGCCCACCAAGCCCTCAAGCTTGTCGCGTCGATGGGGAAAGAGAAAGCAGCGGCATGAGCAGGGAAGGCGGCTGCACCTGCGGAGCGGTGCGATATCGCGTGAACCGCGAGCCGATGTTCGTTCACTGCTGCCACTGCACGTCTTGCCAGACCGAAACGGGGAGCGCGTTCGTCATCAACGCGCTGGTCGAAAGCGATCAGGTGGAAACGCTCAGGGGCTCACCGGTGCCGGTAATGACCCCCTCCGAAAGCGGTCGCGGTCAGCAGATCTGGCGATGCCCAGACTGCCATGTTGCGCTGTGGAGCAACTACGGCGGCGCGAAGGACATCCTCCGCTTCGTCCGTGTCGGCACCCTCGACGCGCCGGGAGAGGTCGAGCCCGACATCCACATCTACACGCGCTCCAAGCTGCCGTGGGTGCGATTGCCGGATGGTGCGCTGGCGGTGGAAGCTTATTACGACAGCAGCGAGGTTTGGCCCCCGGAAAGCCTCGAGCGACGAAGGTCGCTGTTCGGCTAGGCGCCGACGCCCGGCAGGTGCGCAGCGATTGCCGCCCAAGGTAGATCGAACCAGAAGACAGCGAGCGGAATCGCAACGGTGATCGATGCCAATGTGAAGCCCAGCTTCGTCCCGGGATGGATCTGGCCGATCGTCTTTCGGTCCCACAGGAACAGCGGAATGAAGAGGGCCAGGCCGAGCAGCAGCAGGATCGTGATGCCGACCGTTGTCGGTGGTGCAATCGGCAGCCGCCCAATTGCCGGCCCCATCACCACCATGGTGGCGGCGCTAAGCATGATCCGCTTGTGAAACTGGACGTCGCGGCGGTGCTGCCAGCCGTTCCAGATCAGTATGGCGAAGGGGATGATCACCGACAGCGGGACGATGGTCCACGTCAGGGGGTCGGTGAAGGGCGCCTGATTGGCGCGCGCGACCTGCCAGATGGCGGTCAGGTACATGACCGGGATCATCAGGATCGCGAACAGCATGCCGAGCTTGCCCAGCTGCATGTGGACAGCGTGCTTGCGGGCAGAAATGAGCTGCGTTTGCGCGACGATGATCGCCATCCAGATCGTAAACACGCTACCGTGCACGATCACCCAGGGCGACAGCGTCGGGTTAGGGCGAGGATAGGAGGGGACAACGCCCCTGAGATAGAAACTGGGGCCGAAGCCCAGCAGGACCAGCAGCACGAGGAACAGCGCCATGCGCGAATAGAATTTGCGTTCGGACGCCTTGCGGTCGGCACCAGCCGCTACGATCGTGGCCATTACTCTCCCCCGGTAAATGGCTTGTGACTCCACCTTGATCGAAATTCCGGCCCCGATCAACGATCGCCGCATGACGCTGGCGCAACTTGTTTCGCATCAATAGAAAGCACCTCAACTCTGCGAAGGGGAGATCGACCATGCGCAAACTGACTCTCGTTGTTTCCGCGCTCGCACTTTCGGTCGGCGCGGCTCAGGCCGATGCCGCGCCCAAGGCGCCGACCATCGCGGCGGCCGTGGCCTCGCCTGATCGCAACGCCGACAACGTAAAGCTCGATGAGGGCCGCAAGCCCACTGAAGTGCTGCAATTCCTCGGTCTCAAGCCGGGCATGCGCGTGCTCGATCTATTCGGCGGCAATGCCTATTGGGCCGAGATCATGGCGCCGGTCGTCGGTTCCAAGGGCCAAGACACGGTTTGGGAGCCGACGCAGTTCTACAGCGACAAGACCAAGGCGTCGTTCGGGGCGTTCCAGGCGAAGCATTCGAACGTGTCGATCATAAGCTCGCCGTTCGAAGCGCCGGATTTGCCGAAGAATTATGCGGACTTCGTGATCCTCAACGACAATTATCACGACACCTACTGGCAGAGCGCCAAGTACAACATTCCGAAGATGGACCCGAACGCATTCCTGAAGGCGGTCTACGGCTCGATGAAGCCGGGCGCGGTGATCGCGGTCATCGACCATGTCGCCAATCCCAATGACGATACACGGGCGACCGTGGAGAAGCTTCACCGCATCGACCCGAACGTCGTGAAGGCCGACTTCAAGCGCGCCGGCTTCGTGTTTGTGAAGAGCAGCGACGCGCTCAAGAATCCTGCCGACGATCACAGCCTGCTCGTCTTCGATCCGAAGGTCCGCGGGAAGACCGACAGGTTCGTCTTCGAGTTCCGGAAGCCGCGTTGAGCAGCAAGTCGGACGCGCCCAGCGCGAAGAAGAGCGGGGGCGGGTTCCGGGCCTATTGGGCGCTCGCGGCGCTCATTGTCGGTCTTGTCGCGGGAGACGTCTCGGCGGGGCTTCCCGCGGCCATCCATGATGGCGTGATCGGCACTGCCAGCTTCATCGGTACGCTCTGGCTCAACGCGCTCAAGATGACGGTAATCCCGCTGGTCGTCGCCTTGCTTGTGGTGGGCATCGCCAAAAGTGCCGAAGCGGCTCACGCCGGACGCATTGCCGGTCGATCGGTCTTGTGGATCGTCATCATCTGCACCCTCTCGGCCGTGTTCGGCGCTGTGGCCATCGTCCTGCTCACCGACCTCTTCCCGTTGTCGCGTGAGACCGCGGCGGGACTTCAGACGGCGCTCGCGGGAATAGAGAACAAGGCGCCGACCAGCCTTCCCGGCGTTGCTGCGTTCTTCAGGGGGGTGATCCCAGACAACGTCGTCTCCGCTGCGGCGAACGGCGACATCCTGCCGCTGGTGGTCTTCTCCGTCGTCTTCGCCCTGGCGATTGGGTCCATCTCCGAAGCGGGCCGCCGCTCGCTGGTCACTTTCTTCGAGGCAGTCGGTGACGCCCTCCTGGTCGTCATCGAGTGGGTCCTGTTGATCGCACCCCTCGGCGTTTTCTCTCTCGCGCTGGTCGTCGGCTCCGCGGCGGGCGGAGCCGCCTTCGCAGGCCTCACGCACTACATCATGCTGATCTCTGTGGTCGGCATCCTCGTCACCATAGCCGCCTTCCCACTAGCGATCGTACTCGGCCGGATCGCGCCCGGCCGGTTCATCCGCGCGATGATTCCTCCGTTCGCGGTTGCCATTTCAACCCGCTCATCGCTTGCCTCACTTCCAGCCATGCTCGCCGCCTCGCGAACGATGGGCATCCGTGACGAGGTGGCGGACGTCTCGCTTCCGATCGCGGTGGCGCTGTTCAGGGCCACTGGCCCGGCAATGAACGTGGCTGTTCCCTTTTACATCGCCCACTGGCTCGGGCTGCACCCAACTCTTGCCCAGATGATCGCCGCAACGGCCGTTGGAGCAGTGATGAGCTACGGCGCCGTCAGCCTCCCGGGCGAGGTTACCTACATCAGCTCGATCGCCCCGATCGCACTGGCGCTGGGCGTCCCGATCGCTCCCCTGGCGCTGCTCGTCGCCGTTGAGATGGTGCCCGACATCTTCCGCACCGTTGGCAACGTGTCGATGGACGTCGCACTCGCCGCTGTGGTCAACAGATCGGCGAAATCCTTGCCGGAAAGCTGAACGCCAGCTGACCGCCGTTCGTCGGTTGGACCGACCGCAAACGACCTTTTGTCGCGCTGCCGACAATCTTTTCACTGTCATCGACTTGCCCGTGAACTGTTCATGCCGATGAGGCACTAACAGGCTGCGACGCGGGGTCTGTCCCTCTCCCCTCCCCAGCCGCTCCGCGTCGCAAAAAAGGAGACGCGACATGTTGAAGGCTATCCCCGCGGCCGCCGCGCTTGCGGCAGCGGCAGCTCTGTTAGTCCCCACTCTAGCCCGCGCCGACGACACGAATTCGGTGCGTGTATCCTATGCGGACCTCAACCTTGCGTCGAACGCGGGGCAAACCTCACTGGAGCGGCGGATCGTCTTCGCTGCCCGGGTTGTCTGCCAGTTCGAGGATTCGCGCCAGCTTCCTATCCAGACCGCAACCAATGCCTGCCGCAACGACGCCGTTGCGAGCGCGCAGCCGGCATTCGAAGCGGCGGTCGCATCGTTCCGCCACGGCACGGTCATCGTCGGTGGCGCAGCGGCGCTGGTCGTCAGCCGGCCTTGATTGTGGATCTGATGGAACCGTCGCGCGAGTCCCCGCGCGCGGCGGTTCTTGCTTCTCAGCGTCCGGCGATCGCGCGCACCCGGTCTGAATAGAGCCGGCCGACCGGCTGTTCGGTCGAATCGGCAAGACGCGCGATCCAGCGACCCGACTGGTTTCGGGTAAACCCGGTGATGAAATCCTTCCGGACGATCGCGGACCGGTGGAGCCGGACGAATAGATCGGGATTCAGCCCTTCCTCGAGCGCCGCCATGGAATGATGGATCAGCCAGCTGCGGCGTCCCACATGCAGACGCATATAGTCCCGTTCCGCGGACACGCGGTCGACGTCCTGTGCGGCGATACGTACCAGCCCGGACAAGTCGGACGCCCAGAATTCTTCGAGCCACTGCGACGTCTTGCCGGCTTGCGGCTGGCCGGAACGTTGCCGCAGGTAGGCGCGGGCGCGGTCGAGCGCGCGCTGGAGCCGCTTCGGATCCACCGGCTTCATCAGATAATCGACGGCCTCGACTTCGAAGGCAGCCACGGCGAAATGATCGAAGGCGGTGACGAATACGACGGCGGGTGAGGGCTCCTGCGCCGCCAGCGCCCGTGCCACACCGATGCCGTCCAGGCCCGGCATCGCGATGTCGAGCAGCAGCAAGTCCGGGTGGAGCGCCTCTGTCAGATTGATCGCCGAATCGCCGTCGAAGGCCGTCCCGACCAGCTGGGCTCCATCGGCTCGCGCAAGGAGTAGCTGCAGGCGCTCCGCCGCCAGGGGCTCATCGTCGGCAATCAAAACTCGGAGCGGCCTTTCTTCAACCATTGGTGTCGATCGGCATTGTCAGCGAAACCTTGAAGCCGCCTCCGGCCATGGCGCCGAACCGGCAGCTTGCGCGGTTGCCGAAGCGGGCATCGAGGCGCTGGCAGACATTGGCGAGGCCGAGGCCCGTCCCTTCGTGCGTGGCGGCGGCGAGTTCTTCCTTGCCGCCGTTCTTCAGCCGATTGCAGATCTCGACGACCATACGGTGATCGTCGAGGTGCCGCGCTTCGATGCTGATGATCACCGCCTTGCGGCTCTTCGATACGCCGTACTTGATCGCATTCTCGACGATCGGCTGCAGTAGCAGGGCAGGGAGGCGCGCATTCTCGAGCGTCTCCGGAACGTCGATCTCGACATGGAGGCGGTCCGGAAAGCGGGCTTTCTCAATGTCGAGATAAAGGCGCTGAAGGTCGATTTCCTCCGCCAGGGTGACGTTGGCCCCCGGATCGAGTGAGAGGCTAGTTCGGAAGAAGGTCGATAGCGCAAGCAGCATCGCTTCTGCGCGATCGCTGCGGCCGGTCATGACCAGCGACGAGAGCGAATTCAGCGTATTGAACAGGAAGTGCGGGTTGATCTGGTATCGAAGGGCCTGGATATGAGCGGTCTGGGCTGCCGCTTCAGCATCGGCCGCTCGCTGCTGCGCTCCGTGGGCTTCCGATTGGGCGAGCATCGCGATGTAGAAGGCGCTCCAGGCGGAGAAGAAGAAGAGCCAGCTCACCATGATGTCCGTGGCCATCCGGAACTGCTCATAGGCAGGGAGCGAACCGACACTCGGATAGGTGACGATCAGCGGCGGCTGATTGGGAAGCTCGATCTGCGTCTGCGCGCCGACTTCGGTGACCTGGTAGCCTTCCTTCGACACGTACTGAAATTCGTCGTGGGGCTTGTCCTGGAAGCGGTCGGCGGCAAGCAGCGAGAAAGAAAGGGCTCCCGATGCGATGAAAGAGGCGACGCCGGCGATCACGGCCTGGCGGCGCAGGCTCGAATCTCCCGCGATCAGCTTGATCGCCGCATAGACTCCGAACGTGAGGATGATACCGGCGCCGATCGTGACGGCCCGGTTCTCCATCACCGTGATCGGATCGCGGCCGAGGAAGGCACGGGCAACGACGGTGAGAAAGTAGAAGAACCAGAAGCCGAGGATGGATTTTACGGCAAGCGACCAGTCGTCGAACCGCGTTCGGACTGTTGGGGCGGGACTCATGAACACAGTATCTTCATGTCCCAAAACATTTTCCCTGCACACCGCCACCTGCCCGTTGGCAGAAGCCGCGGCGCGTCCGGTCGAAACGCGACGCGCTGCGGAACGCCTCAGGCGGACTGCTCGTTACAGACGGAGAATGGTACGCCACGGAGACTCTCCTGTGAATGACAAGAAAAAGGACTCGGTTCCGCCGACCGTTCACCCTGCGGCGCCGGAGCGGGAGTTGGAGCAGGAGCTCAAGCGCAACCCCGACGATCCCAATCTCAAGGCGGATGTTGGAAGCGATGAATCCATGGATGCATCTGACCCGCTCGCAGCAACCCAGCCGGGCACCGAAGACGAACCGGCGCCGTCATCGGGATTTCCCGAATAAGTTACGCAAGCGTCACAAAAAAACACTGCCGTTGCAATAAATCAACAATCCACAGTTTTGAGAGGCCGCGTCAATTTATAGCCTAGACGCGGTGACTCCCCTCTGATTCAATCTGAACGGGGGGTGGGACTGTGGTTAAGTATCTCGCAACCATATCGGCCGCATGATCCCGCCTGGGCAAGAGGAGTCGGGTTCATGATTACGCGGACCAGCCAGCCGGCAAGCGGCGCGATGCTGATCTCGGAGATGAAGGAGTTTGCGAGCTTCCCGAAAGCTACGCAACGCTACATCCGCCGGTCGCTCGATGTGGCATATGGTCGCCGCGACGCGATCGAATGCTGGGCGCGCGACGAAGGCGAGGCTGCCTCGATCCGTGCCCAGGCCCGTCTCTACAAGCAGCTCGATCATTTGCGCCTTCAGGTGCCGGACGACAGCGGTCTCGACATGATCGAGCCGTTCATCGGCATGCTCATCACCATTTCGGCGTTCGACCTGGGGCAGGACCGCCTGCCGAACTTCGCGGCCTACCGCTTCCTTTACGAGCGCCTGATCGGCGCGGCTTCGCGGCCGTGGCTCCCCGCGGCGTTCTGCTCGGCCGCCGCACTTCCGCATCTTCACCCAGACCGTCGCCGCATCCTGCTCCAGTCGATCAGCGAGAGCGCTGCGACTGCGCCAGGCTGGTCGAGCCGGGAGCCGGTGTTCTGGCCGGAGTGGGTCGAGAAGGTCGACCTCAAGGCAGCCGCCTAGAGCATAATTCACTTTGAGTAAATTGGGGGATTCCCAAAGGCTCGAGGTTCTGATTCAACTGGGCTGGCCGGATGGGAGGCCGGCAGGTGATGCGGCCTTATTCGAACGATCTTCGTGAGCGAGTGGTGGCGTCGATGGAGTCTGGCCGATCGGCACGGGCGACGGCGGCGCTGTTTGGGGTGAGCGTGGCGAGTGCTGTGCGGTGGTCGCAGCGCAAGCGGCGGACCGGCGAGGTGGCTCCGGGCAAGATCGGCGGTCACCGCAAGCTGATCCTGCTGAGCGAGCGGGAATGGCTGCTTGCGCGGCTGGCGGTTGAGCCTGATGCAACGTTGCGGGGGTTGGTTGCCGAGCTCGACGAGCGTGGTGTGAGAGCGAGCTATGGCTCCTTGTGGCGGCTGCTTCGGCGCGAGGGTTTGAGCTTTAAAAAAAAGCCTGTTCGCCAGCGAGCAGGATCGGCCGTGGATCGCGTGGCGACGAGCGCAGTGGAAGAAGTATCAGGGACGGCTTGATCCCCGGCACCTCGTCTTCATCGATGAGACCTGGGCCAAGACCAACATGACGCGCACCCACGGCCGCTGTCGTCGTGGGCAACGTCTCAATGCCAAGGTGCCACATGGGCGCTGGCGCACGCTGACCTTCATCGCTGCCCTGCGCCACGATCGGATCGACGCTCCGTGCGTGATCGACGGTCCAATCAACGGGGAGAGCTTCCTCGCCTGGGTCGAGCAGTTCCTGGTGCCCACCCTCGCACCCGGCGACATCGTCATCATGGACAACCTCGGCAGCCACAAAGGCCACGCCGTGCGCCGCGCCATCCGCGCTGCCGGCGCCAGGCTATTCTTCCTGCCGCCCTACAGTCCCGACCTCAATCCGATCGAGCAGGTCTTTGCCAAACTCAAAACCCTGCTCAGGAAGGCCGGCGAGCGCTCGACCGAAGCCGTCTGGAGGCGCATCGGTTCCCTCCTCGATGCCTTCTCTCCAGCCGAATGCGCCAACTACATCATCAACAGTGGATACGCTTCATGCTAAGCGGATCATGCTCTAGGACTCAAGCGCTTCGGGCGCTTTCACCGACGGGAATATCATCGCCAGCTGCCTGAGGCTGTCCTCGGCATTCCTGTGGTGGATGAAGACGACGCCCGCTTCTTCGTAAGCAGCGCGGTGCTTCTCGCGGTCGTCGACCAGCACGTCGCCTGGATGCATGTGCTTATGCTTGTCCCGCGCCATGCAGGTGACGATCGGCACGCCAGGGAAGTGCCCGGCAGCCCATTCGACTTTCTGCGGCGCAGCCCAAGCGCCGACCGGCAAGCCCGTCAGGATGGTCGGTTCGAGATGCTTGACCCCGTCGAACAGCAGCCGCGCGTCGGGCATCTCGGGTAGCGAGCCATAGAAGTTCTTCGCACTGGCAAGCCGTTTCCAGAAGCCTCCGCGCCCATTCTTCGCGATAAAGTCCTTGGGCGACGCCCCGAGCAGCCTCCTCGCGCCTAGGTCGAAGTCAGCCAGGACCCCGTCGGCGTCGAGAAAGAGGCGCGGCGTGGCTCTATCACTTGGCATCAGAAGCGCGCCGGCGTCAGTTCGACCGGGATTGGCGTCTCTAGATAGTCCCAGCCCCTGTCGCGGAGGACGTCGTTGCTCTCCCCCGCCCGCCGCTCCGGGCCCAGCGACCAGGTAATGTGATAAGTCGAGCCGTCCGGCCGGTCGGTGGTCCCGTCCAGCTCGAGGACGAGGCATTCCAAGCTGTCCCCGTCATCCGCGCGGCCGACCACTTTCGAGCTCTCCGGCTTCACTGGAAACGGAGTGTGGGGCGTGGCGCCGGTGCGCAAGGTGACGTGGTCGGCGACGACGTTCTCATACTTCGGCGGGAAGCGCTGGAGCAGGAGCTCGCGCTCGACTTCAGGCAGTTTCCAGCCGGTTACAGTTCCTGATTTGTCCATAGATTCTTCAACCGCCGCCATGCTTGTTTCTGAGTCAGCTTCGGGAAGGCAGCCCTTCCACCAGCTCCCGAGCGAAGTCGATCAGCGTGTCGTCTCGCGCGCCCATGATGAGGAGGCGGTCGCCTTCTTTCGCGTCCGCGATCAGTGCATCGCCGATCTTTGCGCGTTCCGGCGTATGGACCGCCTCGCGTCCGCGCTCCTTGATCTGCTCAGCCAGCCAGTCGCTTCCCCGCGTCCGGTCGACGGTCCCTCCCTGGTAGACCGGGTCGGGCAGGTAGAGCCGATCATCCGGCGCCATGCCTTCCGCGAACGCCTCAGCCAGCTGCTCACCCATCTTTGTGAGAGGCCCGAAGCCGTGGGGCTGGAACATGATCAGTAGCCGGCCCGGGTGCGCGCGCAGAGTAGCGAGCGTCGCCGCGATCTTGTCGGGATTGTGAGCAAAATCGTCGATGACGGTGACGCCGCCGGCGGTCCCGACCGTTTCCAGCCGCCGCCGCAAGCCCTCGAACCTGCCCAGCGCGGAAGCAGCATCCGCGATCGGCACGCCGAGCGCTCGAACCGCGGCGATCGCTGCCAGCGCGTTCGACGCATTGTGGCGGCCCGGCACCGCGAGTCGGACCTCATGCCGCTCGCCTTCAGACTCGACCGCGAACGCCGCCCCATCCGAAGCCAGGTGCAGATCCTTACCCATGAAATGTGCGCCCGGACTGTCGAAACCGTAACCGAGGCAGACATCGGGCGGGATGACGTCCGCCATTGCCCGGGTCTCGGGGTCGTCCAGGTTCACGACCGCCTTGCGGGCGCGCAGGAGAAAGGCCGCGAACAGGCTGCGCAGCTCCTCCATTTCCTTGTGATCGAGGCTGATGTTGGTCAGAACCGCGATCTCAGGCTTGTAGAGCGAAATTGAGCCGTCGCTCTCGTCGACCTCGCTGACGAACAGCTCCGGATCGCCGACCAGCGCGCTCGCGAAGGGCGCCGACGGAGTCACGAAATTCTTCATCACCGCGCCGTTCATTACGGTCGGCTGGCGGTGGCAGGCGTGGAGAATCCAGCCGATCATGCCGGTGACGGTCGACTTCCCACTGGTCCCGCCGACGGCGACACTGCGCTGTGCGGCGTTGAGCAGGTTGGCGAGGAATTCCGGGCGGGTCAGGTAAGTCAGCCCCAGCTCTTTCGCCCGCACGACGTCCGGAACGGTCGGCTCAACGGCAGCGGACGTCACCAATGTCATGCCCGGCTGAAGCCCCGATCCATCCTGAGGAAACAGCTGGATGCCGAGCGAGCGGAGATGCTCGAACTTTTGCGGTGTTCGGCCCGCGTCGAGCGAGCGGTCGGAGCCCGCAACCCTGGCGCCGGACGCGCGGACGATGGACGCGAGGGGAAGCATCCCGCTGCCACCGATGCCGCTGAAGAAAACCGGAGAATCGATCATGCGCGCGGCCCTATTGGACGTCGCATCGATTGGCCAGCATCATGCGAAGCGCGAGCCATGTCCTCGAGTGTTCCTCAATGTTCGCAGCGGCGAGCCGGTTTTAGATGTGGAGGCTGGCCCTTCCTCGACGAGCGTATGCCGAAGGCCCATGTAGGATAAAGGTGACGGGCTGAGCCTGATCGGGCGGGTGATCGGGAGGCCGGCGTCGGTGATCTTTGCGCATCTGCGGCCGCATGGCGACATTCGCCCCACATCGCGACGACGATCGCGGCGAGCACTGCGTGCCATTAGATCAGGCTAATCCCGGCATGCGCCTCCGTCCGGCCAACCGGTCCAGCCAGGTCCTCGCACGACGCGACCCGGCTTGGCGCCAGTGTGCTTCCCGTTCCTCATCACCTGGACGCCGTTGATGAAGACGTCCTTGACGCCCGTAGCGAGCTGGTCGGGCTTGGCGTAGGTCGCGTGGTCCTGGATCTTCGCCGGGTCGAACACCACCACGTCTGCGTAATAGCCGGGCTTCAGCCAGCCGCGCTGCTTGATGCCGATGTTCGTCGCGGGGAGGGACGTGATGCGGCGGATGGCGTCCTGGAGCGTCGTCGTATGCTCGTCGCGCACATAATGGCCGAGCAGCCGTGCCGTGTTGCCGTAGGCGCGCGGGTGCGACTGCGACTTCAGGAACACGCCTTCCGGCGCGGGCGAGGCTTCGTCGGAGCCGAGGCTCATCCACGGAAGCGCCGTCTCGCGTTTCACATTGTCGTCGCTCATGATGAAATATTCGGTGCCGACACGGCTATCGTCCTCGACGACCAGGTCCATCGCCGTTTCCTCGGGGCTCTTGCCGCGCATTTTCGCGACCTCGGCGAGGGTCTTGCCGGTCAGCGGCTTTAGCTTCGGGTTCTTGAAGCTGACCAGCAGCACGTTTTGCGGCCCGCCCGAAAGCAGCAGCAAATTCTCCCAGTCGTTCGACGGCGTGCGCATTTCCTTGACGAGACGCGCGCGAACCGCCTGGTCGTTCAGTCTTTTCTCCCACGCCTCGAGCCCGCCCGACTGCACCCATGGCGGCATCGTCGCGTCGAGGCCGGTCGCACCGGCCGTGTAGGTGTACATGTTGGCGGTGATGCGCTGGCCGGCGGCGCGCGCCGCATTCACCTTCGCGATCGCGGCGTCAAGCTTGCTCCAGTTCGGCTGGCCCGCCTGCTTGAAGTGATAGATTTCCGCCGGCGCTCCCGAATCCTTGCTGATCTGTATGAGCTCGTCGATCGCCTCGAGCAGCTTGTTCCCTTCGGAACGCATGTGGCTGATGTACATGCCGCCGCACTTGCCGGCCTCGGTCACCAGCGCCGTCAGCTCCGGAGTCTCGGCATAGGTCGCCGGCGAGTAGATGAGCGCCGAGCCGACGCCGAGCGCTCCCTCCTTCATTGCCTGGCTCACTAGCGCCCGCATCCGATTGAGCTGGGCCGGCGTCGGGTCGACGTCCTTCTCGCCGAGCTCATGCACCCGGACCGTCGTCGCTCCGACAAATGACGCGACGTTGGGCGTGATGCCCTTCTTCTGCAGGAATTCGAGATACTGGCCGAGCGTCGTCCACTTGATCGGATATTTGATGTCACCCTGCCGCTTGACCGCGAGCTTCTTCATCTCTGGGTTTAGCGGGCCCATGGAATCGCCCTCGCCGAACACTTCGAGCGTGACGCCCTGGTAGGTGTCGCTCATCCCGCGCCCGTCGGCGATCAGGCTTTCGACCGCCCAGCTCAGCATGTTGACGAACCCCGGCGAAACCGCCTTGCCAGTCGCGTCAATGACGCGCGCCGCGCGGTCGGGAGCGTGCGGGCCGACATAGACGATCTTGTCGCCCTTGAGCGCGACGTCGCCGACGTAGGGATTGTCGCCCGACCCGTCGTAGATCGTGCCGCCGTGGATCAACAAGCTGTAGCTCGCCGGAACGGGCGCGGCTGAGGTTGCAAACAGTGCCGCGATTGCGACGGCGACAGCGGTGCTCTTCTTCATCGATTTCCCCTCTCTCCCTACGGGGCGAAGCTGCACCATCCGCGCGCCAGCGGCAATCCGCCCGCCAATTGTCGAAGGGAATGAGGATGCTGTTCGGGAAGCGGCCGGTCGCTGCCGCTAGGTCATCTCACCAATGTGCCCTCCGCGTTGACGCTCATCGGGTCGGAGCAGATGGAGTGATCGATCGATCCACGGCGTGAGGCAATCCGTTAATGGCAATGGCTGATTAGAGGCCGCATTCCTGTTGGGAACTCGTGCTGCGGAAACCATCTTGGCCAGCGTTCCTATGCGAGCGCACCAACAGGCCGCACATATGCACGCAAACGATCCGATCGAAATATCTGCTTACACCTCTTGCAAGAGGGAGCCGTCCACATATGCCATTGCAAGAGGGAGCCGTCCACATATGCCATTGGCAGCCAGGTCGCTTGGCTATCCCGGAAAGCCCCAGCTTCGAACCCTTCGGCTGCGCTGCCACAGTTCCATCTGGCGGCCCTCAATCCAAGCCTGCTCTGCAATAGCTATCGCGCTCTGGTCGTCCGCCGCGCGGAACTCTTTTGGCCAAAGAAGGCGCCCCGCCTCGAAGACGTACAACCGGTACTCGAGCATGCCCCCACCGACAGAACGCTGAACAATAGAGTGGGGTGCGTAACGATCGGCGAAAGCTCCGTCTGCCCACTTGTGCACACTAATCTGTGAACTTGTGGACGTTGTGGAATTGTGCTTCCGTTGAGCGCTCACAAGGGGGGCTTAGCGCATGTACGGTACAGTCGAAGAGAACTTCGCACCGGCGTTCGGAAACAATTTGCTGCGGGCGCTCCGTCCGACGGACATAGCGATCCTCAATCGCTTATCCCGAACCCTGGATCGGCGCACGCGGGCAGATCATCCATGAGCCCGGCGATCCAGTCCGGACCGTCTATTTCCCGTGCGGCCCGAGCCTGATTTCCTACCTGGTCGTTTTGCAGAACGGGACGGCCGTAGAAACGGCGCTGATCGGGCGCGAAGGCGCCGTAGGCGGAATTGTGCAGCAGGGGCCGGCTGCCGGCATTCGCGCGCGCGGAGTCGCAGTTCCCGGGATCATTTATGCGTATGCAGGTCGCCGACCTTGAAGCGGCGAAAGAACAGTCGCAAACCTTGGGCAACCTCTTCGCCCGATATGCGGACTGCCTCGCCGCTCAGGTCTTCCAGGCCGGCGCCTGCAATGCTGCCCACCCGATCGAACAGCGCACCGCCAAATGGCTGGTATCGGCAGTCGACCGCACCGGCGGTCCCGACATTCCCCTGACCCAAGATCAGCTAGCGGCCATGCTTGCGGTGGGGCGAAGCTACATCAGCCGTGTGCTTCGCGAACTCAAGCAGCGCGGAATCCTCGAGACCCGGCGCGGTTCGCTCTACATCCGCGACATCGATGAACTGCGCCGCCTCGCCTGCGAGTGCAACGACAGCGTGCGGGCCCACTTCGACGAGGTACTTAGTGGCGTCTATCCGACCGATGACGAGCTAATCGCCGCCTAGCGCGGCGAGCCAGCATCAGACCTGGCCCACCGTCACTTGAACGAGCCGAAAGCTTGATGTCGGTCAGCTTGTTCGCAGCCCGGCGGCCGCTATCGCGCTTCCCCATGGCAAACATAGTCGACCACATTCGCGGCCGCATTCAACAGCTTCGAAAGGTCAAGCGGTTGGCGCACGATCCCAGAATGATCGAGATGATTTAGAGGGTCATAGAAGAGGCCGAAGCTGACATTGTGAAGCTTAAGGAGAAACGGACCGAGCTGGCCATTCGGAGTAGACGCTAATCCTCCCGCGGACGAATGTCGAAACCCGTGGAGTTCATAGCCTTCCGTTCGGCTTCCTCACTTAGCCTCCTCGCGAGAACTATCAGCCGCTTTGCTGGACGAGTGTCGTATGAGCTGCTGTCCGCAGCACTGCTGTCCGCAGCCAGGAATTTTTCCTTGGACGGTCGATGACTACCGAGCAATCAGGGTTACCGCTGAGGTCTGCGACGCTTACGGGAAAGCCTAAGCAGCGCGGCCCAGATGTCGGGGTTTACACCTACCCCGAGTAGGGTGAGTCCGGATGGGCCTTCCTAAGGTAACGATCCAGGTTACTGCATCAGTGGAAGATCAGAACGGGAAAAGCATTCGCCAGCAAAAGCACTGGTACCTTCTCCTTTTTAGCTTCACCGCCCGCCCACCCCTCGGCGCAGGCGTTCGCCCCGTGTGGAGGTAAGCCATGCTTTACAAATGCATCTTGGTCGCAACGGCGCTGACGAGTGCGTCCGCAATCAATGCTCAAGTGCATCGCAGCGCGCACAGGACGACGACAACTACGGTCAAGCGGACCGAAAGTGCCGGCGTTCATCGAACGACGACTAGCGCCGTTCATCGAGCCGGAACTGCTGGCGTTCACACGACGACCGTCAATCGTGCGACCCACGTCAACGTCAACCACGCCTATCATCCTTCAACGTGGAATCGGGCGCGCATCCACGCGGGCGTGTACAATTACCCGCACGGCTACGCGTACCAGCGATGGGCGGTTGGACGTCTCCTGCCTCGGGCATTTCTAGCGCCAGCCTATTATTACACCGGCTACGCCGCGCTTGGCCTGACTGCGCCGCCACCCAGCTATCACTGGGTCCGCTACGGGCCGGATCTGATGCTCGTCAACATCACGACGGGCAATGTCGTGGACATCCGATACGGCGTCTTCGGCTGAGAGGAACAGTCCCCGTGGTCAGCAAGAACAGGTTCACAGGATCTGTAGCAGCAATCGCAGTTCTTACCGGCGGAGCGCTATACCTCTCGCGGGCACGCGCTGTTGTGCCTCCTGCCAAACCCCCCGGAATCTTAGCAGTCAGCGTCGCGCAAGAAGAGGGCGGCTACCTTCCTGATCCTAACCGGAAATATCCGGAGCGTGTGTTGTGGGGTGACGAACACGTTCACACCGGCTGGTCGGTGGATGCAGGCCTCGCCGGCGCGACGCTCACGCCGGAGGACGCCGTCCGGTTCGCGCGCGGTGAGATGGTCAAGTCCAACACGGGACAGGAAGCGACGCTCCAACGTCCGCTCGACTGGATCGCGGTCACTGATCACAGCGACGCAATGGGCACCGTGGGAGAACTGACGGGGGGAACCCCGAAATGATGGCTGATCCGACGGTCAAACGCTGGCACGACATGATGGGTCAGGGGGTGGCACAAGCGACAGCCGCAACGCTCGAACTCGTTAGGGCTCAGGCAACGCGAAAGATGCCGAGAGTTCTGATGGACGAGAAGTGGGTCGCTTCGGCGTGGCAAAAGACCGTCGACATCATGGAAAAGTATAACGAACCGGGAAAATTCACCGCGTTCATTTCGTATGAGTGGACGTCAAATGCTCTGACCGGCGAGAATTTGCACCGCAACGTCATCTTTCGCGACAATGGGGACAAGACACGTGGTCTGACGCCGCTCACGACCTGGGCGACAGGCGATCCTGCCGCGCTGTGGGCGTGGCTCGCGAACTACCAGAAGACAACCGGAGGGAAGGTCCTCGCTATCCCGCACAACGGCAATCTGTCGAACGGCAGAATGTTCGAGGAGCAGCAATACGACGGCAAGCCACTCACTAAGGCCTGGATCGAAGCGCGCGCTCGCTGGGAGCCACTATACGAACTCTATCAGTTTAAGGGTTTAGGCGAATCCCATCCGGCCCTGTCGCCAACCGATGAGTTTGCTGGCGGCGAACTTTGGGACACCGGCAATCTCGCCGGCATTACCAAGCAGCCACCCATGCTGAAGACCGAATATTGGCGCGAGGCGCTGAAATCGGGAATGCGCCTGCAAGGCAAGTTTGGAGCCAACCCATTCAAATACGGCGCGGCTGCCGGAACCGACACTCACACCGGATTGTCGGCATCTGAAGAAAGCAATTTCTGGGGAAAGTTGAAATCTAGCGAGCCGAGCCCGGATCGGTGGGAGCACCTCTTTCAGAAGGAACAGAGTTACGTCCGTAAGGACTGGACGCTGACAGCCGCGGGCCAAATGGGTGTTTGGGCGACTGCCAACACCCGCGAGGCGATCTGGGACGCAATGAAGCGGCGCGAGACCTACGCGACTACGGGCCCCCGCATCACGTTGCGATTCTTCGGCGGCTATAATTTCGGTGATTCCGACGCAAACCCGGATAGGGTCGTCTCGGCTGGTTACACCAAGGGCGTGCCGATGGGTGGCGATCTGGAGGCAGCTGGTGAAGGTCAGGTGCCGACCTTCTTGGTGGCGGCAATGAAGGACCCGATGGGTGCCAATCTCGATCGGGTTCAAATCATCAAGGGTTGGGTGGATAAGGCCGGAAATACGCACGAGGCTATCTTCAACGTTCTCTGGAGCGATCCCGCCAAGCGCAAGCTCGTCGGTGGGAAGCTTCCAGCCGTGGGCGATACTGTCGACCTTGCCACGGCCACGTACAAGAACAGCATCGGCGCGACAGAGCTGGTTGGACGGTTCAAAGACCCGAATTTCGATCCTAAGCAGCGCGCCTTCTATTACGTTCGAGTCCTCGAAATCCCGACCCCACGGTGGACCGCGTACGATGCGGTCAGATACAAGGTGAAAATGGCTCCTGAGGTGCCGATGGAGCATCAGGAGCGCGCAGCATCATCGCCCATCTGGTATAACCCCGCCTGACGGGGATCGGATGGAATCCAGTGCGTGGCTTTAAGCTTCGGACCGTGGTTCGTGAACCGCTGCTCCATTTCCTATTGATCGGGCTGGCGCTATTTCTCCTGTACGGTCGCGTCTCGCCCGGCGACAGCAACTCTCATCGCATCGTCGTAGGCCAGAGCGAGCTTGACGACATGGTCCGGCAGTACCAATCGACATGGACCCGCGCCCCGACGCCAAGCGAAACGCGGCAACTCATCGATACATACATTCACGACGAGATTGCCTACCGCGAAGGACTCTCGATGGGTCTCGACAAGGACGACGCGGTCATCAAACGCCGAGTCCGCCAAAAATACGAACTGATCGCTGAAGAGGACGAGCGATCCGGTGCGACGGACGCCGACCTCGCCGCTTATTTGAAAGCGCATCCTGAGGAATTCCGACGCCCCGCCATCGTCAGCTTCGATCAGGTCTATTTCGATCCGACGATCACAACCCCCCAAGCCGTCAGCGCGGTCAAAGCAGCCCTTCAGACCGGCGCAAATCCGACAACCCTCGGACAGCCATCGATGCTCCCGCGCTATATCGTCAAGAGCAATTTGGACCTGGTCGCGCGCGATTTTGGAGACAATTTCGCCAAGGGCATTGCCGTCGCACCAGTGGGCGCATGGGCTGGACCGATAGTGTCCGGCATCGGTGTTCACCTCGTTCGAGTGAGACAGCGAGCACCGGCAGTGTTGCCTCCCCTTGGCCAGATCCGCGCTGCGGTTGAGCGAGAGTGGGAAAGCGACCGACGCAGGCGCTCGAACCTCGACGATTATCTCAAGGCGCGCGCTGGCTACGACGTCATCATTAAGGCCAAAGTGCCGTGATCCGACAATGGTGCCTCGCGATGCTTGCGCTCGCCGCCTTGCTACTATTTGCAACGCACGCTTCAGCCGACGACTTCCGTCCAGCGTACCTCCAGATTTCGCAAGACAGCACCACTACTTACGACGTGCTCTGGAAGGTCCCGGCGCTTGGCGAAAACGCGGTTCTCAAAGTTCATCCGACCTTCCCGGCAGGCACAACCGATCTAAGTGTGCGACGCAGCAGCTATGCTAACGGCGTCGCAGTTGAGCGCTGGCGCATCAGCGTCCCGGGTGGTCTTCAAGGCAAAGCGATCGCCTTTCTGGGCCTATCTGAAGTGCGGATCGACGTGCTGGCCCGCCTGGCGCGTACCGATGGCACAGTGCAGCTTGAGCGCATTTCGCCGAGCAAGCCGGAGTTCGAAATCAAAGCCACTCCCGACGCGTTTGAAGTTTCACGGACGTATACGACACTCGGCATCGAACACATTCTCACCGGATTCGATCACCTATGTTTCGTGCTCGGACTGATTCTCATCGTCGGCTTCAATCGGCGGCTGCTATGGACTGTTACAGCATTCACCATCGCGCATTCGATCACGCTCGCGCTCGCGACCTTGGGCGTGATCCATGTCCCGCGTCCTCCGGTCGAGGCGGCAATCGCCTTGTCGATAGTTTTCGTTGCCAATGAGATCGTTCAACTACAGCGTGGCCACGTCGGGTTGGCGTCGCGGTGGCCTTGGTTGATCGCCTTCTGCTTCGGCCTCTTGCACGGCCTCGGGTTCGCGGGGGCGTTGGCTGAGATCGGCCTCCCGGCAAACTCAATTCCGCTCGCCCTTCTGTTTTTCAACATGGGGGTGGAGATCGGCCAACTGCTCTTTATCGCCACCCTGTTCGCGGCCACGCGACTAGTGCTGGCGCTAGCGGCCAGCCGCATCGATCTTCGCCGCGCCGCCATCGTGCCAGCATATCTGATCGGCGGACTCTCCAGCTATTGGGTCATCGAGAGAGTGTCGATCTTCTGGCAAAACTGAATCGCCCATAAAGTCCGCTACCCACGCATTCCGCACCCTCGCGGCCAGGGTCTGCTTCCGATCCAAGTCGGACATTAAAAAACAGCAGCTGGTCGCGAGGAATTTGAGTTGTTTGTGAATCCTTGGCTCTGCCGTAGAGTCACACCGTTGACATCGCGCAGGGGGCTGCTGTGGGGGGTCAAGCGGCGGACGTATTCGTTTCGTACAAGGCTGAAGACCGCGCACGGGTCCAACCGTTGGTGGCCGCGCTCGAAGCCGAAGGTTTCAGCGTCTGGTGGGACACCCACATCGGCGGGGGCGCCCACTGGCGCGAGGACATTCAGGAACATCTCGACGTCGCCAAATGTGTGATTGTCGTGTGGACGAAGCGCTCCGTGGGTCCCGAAGGCGATTTCGTGCGCGATGAAGCGGCGCTCGCGAAGCGGCGCGGAGTCTACCTCCCGGTGCGTTTCGACGCGGTCGAGCTACCGCTCGGGTTCCGCGAGGTCCAGGCAATCCCACTAAATCGTTGGCACGGTGACCGGTCGGACCCGAGGTTCGTCGGGCTCTCCGATGCTGCTCGTGAGCGCATTACGGGGGAGCATGTCGCACGCCACAACGGCGGCCCCGCTCAGCCTCAAATCTCGCGACGCGCCATTATTGGCGCAGGTGCTGTCGCCGCCGCTGCCGTTGCGAGCATTGGCGCATGGGAATTGCTCAAGCCGTCTGCTGCTTCCGCCTCCGCTAGGATTGCTGTTCTTCCCTTTGCGAACCTCAGTGGCGATCCAAATCAGGCCTATTTCGCCCAAGGTATCGCGGAAGAACTCCGCGCTGCATTGTCGCGCATCGGCCTGCAGGTCATCGGTCGCAACTCGTGCGAGGCGGTGAAGGACCTCGACATCAAGTCGGCAGCGGCAAAGCTGGGGGTCGTTAACGTTCTTACCGGGAGCGTCCGCCGTTCTCCCGATACTATCCGTATCGACGCGCAGCTGGTTAGTGGCACGGACGGCGTCGAGCATTGGGCACAAACATATGACCGTGCGCCGGGTGACGCGATCAAGATCCAGACGGACATTGCCGCCAATGTTGCGCAGGCGCTGAGTTTCGCCCTCGGGCAGAGGGGCCGTGCGGCTCTGAAAGTCGGCGGCACCAACAATGCCGAAGCTCAGGATCTACTGCTGCAAGCCATGGCAGCCCCGGCGCGCGATGATACCGAGAAGGGCACCCTCGAGACGATCGCATTGCTAGACCGAGCGTTAGAGTTGGACCCCGGCTATGCGGAAGCACATGCAAGAAAAGCCCAGTATCTCGAATTCTGGGCGAGCCAATTTGCCCCGAGTGTGATTGAGAAAGAGCGTGGTCAATCCGAGGCGATTCAAGTCGGCCCAGCGAGCGATCAGGATCGCTCCAAGACTATCGCTCGGCTATGGGGCGCTAGGAGCCATTCATCAGGACCAGCTCCAACTCAGGCGTTCTCTCCGCGATTTCGAGCGAGCCGATACGCTTCGAGCGGAGGTCGTGACGCTCGCCAACTATGCTCTAGTCCTGAGCCAGGCGCTCCGCCAGGCTGACGCACAAGCGACTATTCAGCGATCTATAAAATTGGATCCCTTCAATCCGCTTGCGCACGAGCTCCAATCGTGGATTCTCTTTTTGGGTCGCCGATACGAGGATTCGGCCGCAGCCGCTCGTCGCGCGATAGAGCTTGAGCCAGGACGGAATTGCGCAGCGACGTTTCTCGGCAATGCGCTGTTGATGCTAGGCCGGACCGACGAAGCGCTGCGGGAATTTCAGAAGGTACCTGCGGATGATTACCATCGCCTCGTTGGAGAGGCTGCAATTAGAGCGCGTGGTGGCCAGCGTGACGATGCGCTGAAAGCGATTCCGGCTCTCGAGCGGCGCTATGGCGATTTAGCATATTATCAATTCGCACAGATTTACGCGCAAGCAGGATTGGGCGCTCAGGGCATAGAAGCACTTGAGACTGCCTGGGCGAAGCGCGATCCAGGTCTCTCCTCCGTCCAAGCTGATCCGTTTCTCGATCCGCTGCGGAAGGATGCTCGGCTGTCAGCAATAATTGCGCGGGTGTTCGAGTGAACTTCCTCAGGGCCGGGCACATGGCTGTCGGCTTTGCAGCCACTGCGGACACCATCGGCTTTAGGTCGGCTTTTGACCCATTCCAGACGCTGGCGGCTTAGATCCACTTTCGATCCATTGCAGATGAGGTGGATGGCTCCCGCTCCCGGCATCTAAAGTGCCAAAGTGTGGAAGCTTATCGAAGCAACCACGAGCCAAGGGAGCCACCCGTCATGGATATTAGCACGATCGGCCTGGATTTGGCCAAGAGCGTTTTTCAGGTTCACGGTGTTGATGGGTCGGGTGTGGTTGTGATCCGCAAGACACTCCGCCGGGCGCAGGTGCTCCCCTTCTTTGCCAAGCTGCGCCCATGCCTGGTCGGGATGGAGGCGTGCGGCACCTCGCATCACTGGGCGCGCGAGATCCTCAAGCTGGGGCACGAGGTACGGCTGATGCCGCCGGCCTACGTGAAGCCCTATGTGAAGCGGGGCAAGACCGATGCCAACGATGCCGAGGCGATCTGCGAAGCGGTCACCCGTCCGACCATGCGGTTCGTGGCGGTGAAGTCGCGTGAGCAGCAGGCCGCGCTGGGACTGCACCGCACGCGCGAGCTGCTGGTCAAAGAGCGCACGCAGCTGGTGAACATGATCCGCGGACTGCTTGCCGAGTTCGGGATCAGCATCCCGCGCGGGCTCGAGCGTGCCATCGCCATGGCGCGCCAGGTCGCCGACGGCGAGATCCTCGATGTGCCGGATGACACGGCCACATGCATTGTCGAGCTTTGTGGTCAGGCGCTTGCTGCCCATGAGCGCGTTCGCGTCATCGATCGCACGATGCTTGCCTCGCTCCGCGCAAACGACGTGGCGATCCGCTTGGCGACGATCCCCGGCATTGGTCCGATCGGCGCATCGGCGCTCGCGGCCTCGGTCGCCGATCCACACCAGTTTAGATCCGGCCGCGAGTTTGCTGCGTGGCTGGGCCTCACACCACTGCAGCAGTCGAGCGGCGGCAAGGAGCGGCACGGGCGCATCAGCAAGATGGGCGACAAGTACCTGCGCAAGCTGCTGATCGTCGGCATGACCTCGCTCGTCAGACGCGCAAAGTATAAGCCCGAGTGCGTCGCCCCCTATGTCGCCCGCCTGCTGGCGCGAAAGCCGACGCGTGTTGCAACGGTCGCAATGGCCAACAAGACAGCGCGCATCGCCTGGGCGATCATGGCGCGTGGCGGCACGTATCGTGCGCCTGCGCCGCGGCTTCTCGCCGCATAAGTCTTCACGAGGTTGCGAGAGCGATGTGAAGTGATGGCAAACGGGTCAGACCGGAGTTGGGACACCCCACCGAATGTCAAAGGCATCATAGCCTGCATTGCAGATTGGGACCCAGCTCGCGGACTCCATCAGGGCCAGCAGTCCTCTAAGTGGCTGCACAAACAGGCCGAAGACAAGACCGCTTCCGACCCTCACCAATCCGTCATATCGTCACTTGCAACGCGGGAGCCATCCAGACAGGACGTTCGACTGGCGCCCCGGCCTCCTATATACCGCGCTCATAGTATGGAGACCGAAATGGCCAAAGGTGTGTGCCGAACCAGAAGCGACGCAAGCGGGGCTGAATTCGCTCGGGTTGACTATGGAACGGGCGCCCGCCTGTCGACGGTCCCCAAGAGCCTGTATGATCGTCACGGATACAAGCCGCCGTTTGTTGAACTCCCATCCTGTGACGAAGCAAAAGCATAGTCGGCCTGACGTCGGCCCTCGACCCATTGCGGAGGTTGACGGCTTTCTCGCCTGGCACGGACGGGACAAGGCTCACGGATAGCTAGTCTAGCCAACGCCGTTTTGAACCGGGCATCGTTGGGGATCGGATTTATGAATAGGAGGGGTGATAAGCGGGCTTAGTCCGGCGGGAGTGAATGACATCTGCACGCAATGTTGAGCGGGAGCGGCTCAGTCGATCGAAGTCGCTGTTAGCGAGACGCGTTAGAAAAATATAAATCGTGATCAATGCGATCGCGTCCAACCAACCGCTGACGTAGAAGAGCGGGATGAGAGCGAGCGTGACGATCAAGAGTGCTACATTGTATCTATTCACTGTGCGTCCTCACCGGCAACGGGCGGCAGCGTTCAAACCTCCGCAACGGATGCCTGCTTCCCAACTTCAGTCGCACTAACGTTCCGCAGATAATGCGAAACGAGCGGTCCGACATTCGTGCCGAACCGCTCTGGCGAACGCAAAAACTGTTTTTCCAGATCGGCAACAACGGGGCTCTGTCCTACTGCGCCGGGCCCGGAACGGGCGCAAAGTTGGCGTGAACCAGCATCCACTGGCCGCCTTCCCTAACGTAGACGCGGGTCGATTTCGCAATGGCTGGCTTGCTCTTGCCATCGGTTCCGGCGCGGATCCCGGCGAAATTGTATGTGAGGATCGCGGTGTCGCCGTAGACCTGCACCCGCGGGTTCTGCATGTCCGAATACATCGCCTTGTCGTAGGGCACAACGGCTGCCATGCGAGCGGCGACATCCTTGCCGACCAGCAAGGTGGGATAGTCCGCGTTGAACTCGGTGTAGTCGTCCGCAAGCGACACGAGCTGCTGTCCCGGCGACTGTCCTGAGATTTCTGAAGCCCACTGGGCACGCGCCAAAGCCATCACTTCGGCGGCGACCTTGGGGTTATCGCCGGCGAGCGCGGGAGTGCTGAGCATCATGAGACCGGCGATCGCGCCGGCGCTGGCGCTGCGCGCGAGAAGAGAAAAAAGGGTCATTGCGAATTCCTCATCTGAAGGGATCGCACGCAGGGCCGCGCCAGCCGCCGTGGAACATTGTCCAGGGTGCCAGCGCGACGATTGCATGCGAAAAGTCGTTGGGCGAGCGCCGCCAGGCGCCCGCCGTCCGGTTAGATGGTCTGCAAGTTGAGGGCGCGCGGCTGGCGCTCATTGTTGACGCCCCGTTCGTAACCCAGGCGCTGGCCGACCGTCGGGGGAGTTTCATGGCCCCATGAAATCGCTGACTTTTCGAAGCGCAGGTCGTCACCGCCCGCTTCCTGCTTGATTTCGCCGAAGCCCTTTACGCTGTCGAACGACTTTACTGTTCCAAAATACTTCATGGTGAGTTCCTTTGTTGGCACGCGACAGATTGGCGCGTGGCCGCCAGGAGAAGCCAAAGAGGGAGGAAGGAGCGACTTAGCGCCAAAGACCGTCGATACCGACTGGTAGCGAAAAATAGATAGCTCATCACTTGAAGTAAGACAATAGGTATCCTAAAATATAAATTGCCGAAATATGGCAATATTATTTGAAATGAACGAACAAATTAATAAGTCGATATTCAACCGTGTTTAAGTATTACATGATCGAGGCGACAGACGATGTTTGGATTTACCGGCAGCGATACAGAAGCGACACTCCTGCGCAAGCGGGCTCATATGGCTGATGCGCAAGCGCGATGGCCGTTCCTCACCTCCTTCGATGCATCCACCATCAAGAACGAGCGTCAGCTCGTCACCATGGTCAAGGACCGCTGTTCATTGTCGCAGGCAAACGCTGACAAGGACGTGCGGGAGTGGATGGAGGGCAAGGCCTTCTAGCGATGGCAAATATGCGTGGTACTCCAGATGCAGCGCCCCTGTTCTTTAACGAACTCGGACTGGACAGCATCGAGATCGGCGGTGCGGCCTTTCATTGCATAGGCGTGCTGCCTCCGCTGATCATCCACACCTCTATCTAAACATGGGAGAGCAGGCAGACTTCTCGTGTCCGTATTGCTCGACCAAATACCGGCTCAATGGTGCACTTAGGTGGAATCAAACGAAACCGTCGAATTGTGGGGCGCCGGACCACCCGGTTGCTGTCGGCGCCTGGAGCCGAGAAGCATGATAATGTCTCCGCGTGGAAGGGAGACAATTGGCTAATCGGAAGCGGTCACTTTCACCGGCGCAGGATTTGCTAACCGGCTAGCTTCATCGTCGTCAGGTTGAAACGGATCGAGCAAGCTCGTGACGGCTTCACGAACGCCGTTTCTGTAGCGGTTTCCGCGGTTGCCGGGTTCCTTGTCGTAGACCTTTAAATCGTCGCCTCGCAGAGCCTCTTCGCGAATAATAGCGAGTGTACGAACATCGCCTCCGTAAACGTTTTGGATGAGCATTCGAACTGCGCCTCGAAGCGCAGCGATTTCCGCTTGGAGGTCGATAATCCGGTTTGACGTGTCGTCGTCCATGACCCCCATCGTACGAGCAAAGCCGCGCCTCGGCCAGACGCTCTGGCGGATGTCCGCTTTCCGGCCATTGAAGGCAGGCCCGACGAACCGCTAATTTGATCGGGCGGTCCGAAGTTGTTCCAACTCCATTCACGCCGAACGGCGCGTGTGAAGGCATGAGTAGTATCCGAATTGCAGGTCTCACCGTGTTCGCAGCAGCCCTCTTGAGCGTGCCCGCCAGCGCGATCCCGCAGCAGCCGGAGGAGCCAATCGCACTGCCCGGCGCCGTCGAGCAGGGTGTCGACATGGTTTACGTTGATCCGGAGATCCCCGGTAACATCCGTTGGCGGAACACAAAGCTCGATGATGTGACCTTCGCGCGCTATGCCGGAGCTCCGCTGGACCTCATCCAGGCCATCAACCCGCTCTATGCCAGCCTGCGCCGCGGCCTCGTCGAGTACCAGAAGAAGTGGGGAGTCCTTCCCCAATTCGCGATGCCCGTGGGACCCGCTCTCACGATCGGATCCGAAGGGCAGCGCGTCACGCTACTTCGTGAGCGCCTCGGGCTGACGGTGGGTAGCCGCTTCGACGAACCGCTAGCCGATCGGGTCGCAGATTATCAGAGGGTGCATGGCCTTAGTGCCGACGGGATTGCAGGGAACGATGTGATTGCTTCGCTGAACGTCGGTGCCGAGCATTACGAGCACGTCGTAATGATCAACATGGAGCGTGCACGCCGATTGCCCGCGCCAGGCGAGCTCAAGCGCCACATCATCGTCGATACCGGTTCCGCGATGGTCCTGATGTACGACAATGACAAATTGGTGGGTTCGATGCGCGCAGCCGTCGGCGCCAAAGATACTCAGACGCCGATGATAGCGGCTTTAATTCGCTACGCGAACGTAAATCCCTACTGGAATATTCCTGCATCGCTTCAGGTGAAGCTGATTGCTCCCCGTGTGCTCGAGCAGGGTCTCAAGTACCTCACCGACCGTAGGGATGAGGTATTCGCCGACGCCGAAAATTCCAACCTAATCGATCCCGCCACGATCGATTGGCAGGCCGTCCGGGACGGGAAGCTCACCTTGCGCATGCGCCAGGGCCCCGGGGGCGGCAACTCAATGGGCAAGATCAAATTCATGATGCCTAACAAGTTCGGCATTTACCTCCACGACACGCCGGATAAGAACGTCTTCGAAACGGATGAGCGGTGGATCAGCAACGGCTGCATCCGGCTGCAGGACGCGCCGCGGCTTGCAGCGTGGTTGTTCGGCGCGATGCCGAAAGGTCGCGACCCGGATGTCGAGGAGCGGGTGGAATTGCCGGAGCCAGTGCCAGTTTTCGTCACCTATTTGACTGTGGAGGCCACAACAGACGGAATAACGTTCCGCGCCGATCCGTACGGCCGCGACCCAGCGGTACTGGCCCGATACTTCGCGGAAGAGAGACAGCTAGCAGCGGCTAGGGAGCACTGACGGTTCAGAGTCGCGATAGGCTTGGAAGCGGCCCTGCGCGGGTGCACGCTGGCGTAAGTTGACAATTAGGAACCGCTTTCAACGCATTGGGACCTTCCGGGAAGTGACCTCCATTGCCCTCTCGGCTTCCGTTCCACTTGCAATTGGCCTCGCGTGTGACCACTTCCAGTGGCATTGAGGTTTGGGGTTCGGCATAGCTGCAGGCGGCCCCTGCAGCGTTTCAGATCCGCCGAATCTGATCGTGTGATCCCTGTCCGAGCGGCGTGCCTCAGGCATCTGCAGCACAGCAGCAGACGCAACCAAATTTGCTCGAAAGTAGGCAGGCCTTGGAATCGCTCCCAGTTGACATACTAAGCAAGCAAGCTGTGGTCGACGTTCCTCCGGGGCCGGAGGTGTTCGGACCGATCCTCTCGCGACGATTCCAAGCCTATGGCGCCGACGCTAAGCGAAGCATTTTTCAACTCGTCACGACTGTGACATCATTTGCGGCGTTGCTCGTTGTCATGGCGGCGGCATCGAATGGCCACTATTGGCTGACGCTGTTGCTGGCAGTCCCTGCGGCCGGACTGCTCGTTCGCCTTTTCATCATCCAGCACGACTGCGGTCATGGTTCGTTTTTTAGATCACGAAGCGCCAATGACTTCCTCGGCCGCGCGCTCTCCCTGTTGACGCTCACGCCTTATGGCAGCTGGAGGCGCGACCATGCCTTGCACCATGCTTCGACGGGGAATCTCGATCGCCGTGGGCAAGGGGATGTGGAAACGTGGACCGTCGCCGAATATCGAGCCGCGTCGCCGTTAAAGAGGCTCTTCTATCGACTCTTCCGAAGTGTGTCCGTGATGGTCGTCTTGGGTGCGCCGATCAACTTCATCATCCTGCAGAGATTGCCGCTGGGGCACCAGTTCCGAAACCGCGATTCGCGGCGCAGCATCCTGGCGCTTGATATTGCGCTGATCGTGGGGTTCGGCCTGTTCTTCGTCAGGTTCGGCGTTCTTCCGACCTTGGGAACTTACCTGCCAGTGATGATCATTGCGTCATGGATTGGGAACTGGCTGTTTTACGTGCAGCACCAATTCGACAGGACCCATTGGGAACGCGACTGCGACTGGAATTTCTACGTCGCTGCGGTCGGAGGCAGCTCATATTTTAAGCTGCCGCCGATTCTGCAATGGTTTTCCGGCAATATCGGACTGCACCACGTTCACCATTTGTGTAGCCGAATTCCGAACTATCGCCTTCAAGCCTGCCTCGAGGCCGCTCCGGAACTGAGCCGCTTTGCCAAGGTAGTAACGTTGCGTCAGAGCTTGGGATGCTGGCGGCTGGCGCTGTGGGACGAGCGCCACCGTGTTTTGGTGAGGTTTAAGGACATAAGGCCTCAAGTCACTTAGAGCTGGCACCTCGGCAAGACAGTCCAAGCCGGGTGACACTCAACTGAACCAGAGCGACCGACCCCGGATAGAAGGATGTTTCGCCGGTTCACCGGAATGTCTGTTTTCCAACCATTGCAGACCTTGGCGATCGCCTCGTAAGCTTGCGCCATGCGCATCGCCGTCGTCGCTCCCAGCTGTCCCTTGAAGCGCGAAGCGGCGGAGCGCGTGGAGGCGATCGTTGCCGAGCGCGGCGATTGCGAGCTCGTGATCCATCCGCAGTGCTTCCTTTCCGAGGGCCATTTCGCGGGACCCGACGAAGCGCGCCTGGGTGCGCTTCGCGAAGTGATGGAGGACCGGTCGGTCGATGCCGTGTGGTTCGCGCGCGGTGGCTATGGCTCGAACCGCATTGCCGAGGCCGCGGTCGCGGACATGCCAGAGGCTGCGCGAGGCAAGACCTACATGGGCTACAGCGACGCGGGCTTCCTCCTCGCCGGCTTCTTCAACACGGGCCTGGACGTAGCGTGGGGGCCGATGCCGCAAGATGTGCTGCGCGGGGACCACGGCCTCGAGAATGGAGAAGCGGCGGTGCGGCGGGCACTCGACTGGCTCGTCACATGTGACCCTAGCGCCGTCGAGCCTCAGCTTGAGCCGCCAGCGATGGCGTTCAACCTTACGGTTCTGTCGAACCTCCTCGGCACCCCCCTGGAGCCCGACCTGTCGGGCATCGACCTGTTGATCGAGGAAGTGAGCGAGCAGCTCTATCGGATCGACCGCACGATGTTCCATGTGACGGCTAGCAAGAATATCCGGAAGGTACGCAGACTGCGTGTCGGCCGCGTCGCCGATGTGCTTGAAAACGACCCTGCTTTCGCCATCGACGAGGTCGCGATCGTCCAAGATTGGTGCCGCCGGTCGGGCATCCCATTCGGCGGCCGGGCCGACATCGGCCACGACGCGCAGAATCGCGTGGTTCCATTTGGGGCGCAATTTCGCTGATTTCCCCTCTGCAACAGCATTGCAAAGCGCTTCGACTTGCGCTCTATCAGGTGGGGAACAACAGGAGGGCCTGATGGCACAAGGAACTGGTCGTAAAGCAGGGGGCGGACTGGCTCGCCCGGTTACTCCGTCGGCGGATCTCGCCAAGATTACCGGAAGCTCGCCGCTTCCGCGCAGCCAGGTGGTCTCGAAAGTGTGGGATCACATCCGCAAGAACAACCTGCAAAACCCGCAAAACAAACGGGAAATCATGGCTGACTCGACGCTCAAGCCGATCTTCGGGGGCAAGGATCGCGTCAGCATGTTCGAGATGAACAAGCATCTCTCGAACCACCTGAAATAAGCGCAAGTCGCTTGTCAGTAACGGAAGGGTCCGCTTCGGCGGGCCCTTTTTCGTTTGAATATCCGCCGACTCGGAAGCCGGATTTACCCTCGCCAGAGGCCGTCGAGCCGTTCCTGGGTCACCGGAAAGCCCAGATGTGACGGAATAGTAATGAATTTTTCGCCGTCGCGCTCCTCGACCCATGGCGTCACCGGTTCGATCGGGTGAGCGAGCGCATCGGCGCGGATCGCCTCGAAATTGGGATGCTGGGCGAGCCGCTCCAGCGTCCGCCTGGTGGGAAAGATGAGCCGCGCGTCGCCGCGCCGGTCCCGGTCCATGACTTCCTCGGCGGTAAGCCATGCGGCGGCGGCGCATTCGCCTTCGATGACCTGTGGGCTCCAATCGCCGGCGGGGCAGAGCGCGACATAGAATAGAGTGTCGAAGCGCCGAACGGCGTGGAACTTGGGCACCCAACGAGCAAACGGCATCAGCGCGCTACTGTCGATGCCGAGGCTGCTTTGCCCGAGCAGTCCTGCGAACGGCTCATCAGCGAGGAGGGCGCGCTGGAGCCCGCTTGCGATGGGCTGTGAAGGAACCGGCGCAAGTGCAGCCGGTACTGCCGTCTCCTCGATCGTCTCGCGCACCGCTGCGACCGCTGCTGGATCGAGACCGAGCTCGCTCGCGAGATCGCGATCCGCCGCGTCGATCCGGCCGCCGGGAAAGACCCAGGCGCCCGCGGCGAACGCCATCCCCTGCGCGCGCTCGACCATCAGCAGCTCGGGCGGCCCGCCTTCGCGATCGCGCACGACGATCAAGGTAGCTGCGGGGATCGCCTCGTCCGACATGGCACTGGCCTAGGCGTCGCGCAGGCAAAGAAAAAGCCGCCGGGCGCGGGGCCGGCGGCTCATTCATCCGCACCGGCGGCTATTACATCGCGTCGATGTTCTTCTCTTCCGCCTCGGTCGGGTTCGATCCATTGTCCAGCGCGGCGCCGTTCATGTCGTTCGCCTGCTGGTTGGCGAGCGCGTTGTTCGCGTCGGTGGCAGCGTCATTGGCAAGCGCGTTGAGGTCGTCAGCGGCAGGCTGGTTGAGCTCGGCGTTCTGGACTGCGTCCTGGTTGCTGTTGTTGCAAGCCGTCAGCGCGAACACGGCCGCGCCACTCAGCAGAAAAACCAGTCTTTTCATGTTCTTGTGTCCCCACGAACGATGATGGTCAGGACAGCCATATCAGCAGTCAGCGCGGGATTTCCACCCCTTTCGTCGATGTGACGACAATCGGTGGATCGGCCGAATCCTTGAGATCGCGCGTCAAATTCCCTATCTAAGTGGTGCCGGGTGACCGGCTATGTCGGTAGACTGTCAGGTGGAATAGGCATCTCGGACCCGGGGGGCAGTACCCCGGCGCCTCCACCATCAACCCTCCTCGAACGAGGGATGTTGATGGGGGCGAAATAGGATCGACGAGTGTAATAAAGGCCCGATTGCCGATCGGATTGAGCCACCGTGACGGCTCATTCACACAAGTGCCAACGATAACGAGGCGCTCGCTCTTGCTGCGTAACTGACGTCCTAACGGACTGACGTTACAAAGCTAAAGCGCGGTTGGACCCCACCGGGCAACAGAAGGGGATTCCAGCGGCACGGGAGGCGCCGGGCAACAGAAGCCTCCCACTTCTTTCCGCTGCCGTTCCGATGCGGTAAACAGCCGTAAGGGGGCCTCCTATGAAACATTGGACCAGGCGTCTGTTCGCGTTCGCCGCGCCGCTGCTGCTCACCGGTTGCTTGTGGGGCCCGGGCAAGTTCACCTCCGATCTCGCTCTTCGAAAGGACGGCAGCTTCCTCCTCGTTTATCGCGGCGAGATCGTCCTTGAGACCGCCGACGCGATGGCCAAGCCCCAGTGGCAGAACAGCATGGCGCACTGCATGAACGAGGCGAAGGAGCGCGCGTGCACCGCAAAGGAAATCGCCGACCAGAAGGACGCCTACGCCAAGAAGCAGAAGGACGACGAGGAAATGGCCAAGTCGTTCGGGCTTCCCGGGACAGACGACGAGTCCAACCGCGCCTTCGCGGCCAAACTGATGAAATATGCCGGCTGGCGTTCGGTCGCCTACAAGGGGAAGGGCGTGTTCGACGTCGACTATCATATGGAGGGGCGGCTGACGCAGGATTTCGCGTTCCCGCTCATGCCCGACAGCAATATAGTCATCCCCTTCATCGCGCTCCGCCGCAGGAGCGACGGCGCGGTGCTGGTGAACGCGCCCGCGCTGACCGGCGGAACAAACATGTTCGGCCCGATGGCGCAGCAGATGGGCGGAGAGACGAAGGGTCCGCCGTCGCGCGCGGAAGGGCGCTTCACCGTTCACACGGACGGGCAGATCGTCACCAACAACAGCGAGGACGGACCCGCCGCCGACCCGCTCGGACAGCAGGTCCATTGGGACATCGCGCCGGGGACGAACAAGGTGCCGGAGACATTAATTCGGCTGTAGCGCTGCTCTTTCGTCGAAGCGCCGGTTGCCTTTGCCGCTGCTGCTTGCCACGGTCCGGTAACAATTTGGGGGAATTGCCATGCGCCGAATGATTGTTGCAGCGCTGCTCGCAGCGAGCGCTTCCATTGCAATTGCCGAGCCGACACCGAAGGACCAGTTGCTCGTTCCGCCCGGCGACGCGGCACACTATGTGGTCGTCTCGACGGCCGGTAAGCATGGCGACGAATATATGTGGACGATGCCCGATGGCCGTCTCGCCATCCGGGAATTGATCCTTCTTCGCGGACTGATCTTCGAGACCGACGAGACGATGCGCGTCGGCGCGGACGGCATGCCGTCGGAAGTGGTCATTCGCGGCGTCACTCCGCAGGGCAATTCCGCCGAGAGCTTCAATGTCGCGAATGGGCAGGCGGCCTGGACGAGTCCGGTCGACAGGGGCAGCGCGCCCTATTCCGCCGCTTCTTATTATCTCTCGCAGGGCGGACCGTTCCTGAGTGCGGCACCTGAGATCGACCGCCTGATGGCCGCGGGACGCACCGGCATTGCGCTGCTGCCCTCCGGCCATGCGGACTTCGACAAAGCGACGTCGCTCGATGTCACTGGCCCACAAGGGGCGAAGCACGTCGATCTCATCATGGTCAAAGGTGTCGGTATGTCGCCGCAGCCGGTGTGGGTTGAGCACGGCAAGTTCTTTGGAGCTTTGGTCGGCCTCGGCATCCTTCCAGCTGGCTATGAAGGCAAC
Source organism: uncultured Alphaproteobacteria bacterium (assembly GCA_963831485.1). Lineage (GTDB taxonomy): Bacteria > Pseudomonadota > Alphaproteobacteria > Sphingomonadales > Sphingomonadaceae > Sphingomicrobium. The sequence continues at coordinate 34,272 of CAWHQE010000019.1, read as the reverse complement.
CTCGACAAGATGCAGGCCGCTCAGGACGCGGCGATCGCGACGATGGCGCCGGCAACCGCGAAGCAGTTTCTGACGGCCGATGCCAAGCGGCCGGTGCTGTTCAGCGACGTCAAGATGTACGACGCCGACCATCAACGCTTCCTCGAACATCAATATGTACTGACCGATGGCGGGAAGATCGTCTCCGTCGGCAGCTCCGCGCCTGCCAAGTTGCCCGCGGACACGCGCACGATCGCGGGCGCGGGGAAGACGCTCACTCCTGGCCTGTGGGATAGCCACATGCACGTCGGCGACGACTTCCAGACGGTCAGCGAACTTGCGCTTGGAGTCACCAACTGCCGCAATCCCGGCGGGCCGATCGAGCTCGAGGTCTCGCAGCGCGAGCGGCGCAACAAGCTGACGCTGCTCGCGCCCGAATGCTGGGATTCAGTGATCGTCGACCAGAAGGGACCGCTCGTGGCCCAGGGCAGCCTCGCGGTCTCGAGCCTCGACGAGACGCTGGCGGCCGTCCGCAAGATCGCTGCCAACCACCTCACGGCGGTTAAATTCTACACGTCGATGAAGCCGGAGTGGATCACGCCGGGCGCGAAGCTGGCGCACCAGCTCGGCCTCCACGTCCATGGGCACATTCCGGCGGGAATGCGGACGCTCGACGCCATCAACGACGGCTACGACGAGATCACGCACATCTATTTCGCGACCATGCAGGCGATGCCGCAGGAGGTCGTCGACAAGGCGAATACGACGATGCGGATGCTCGGGCCCGGCAAGTATTTCAAGGACGTAGACCTCGACGCCGAGCCGATGAAGACGGTGATCGACACGATGGCGAAGAAGCACATCACGCTCGACCCGACGCTCGTTGTCGTCGAGGGAGTGCTGCTGGCCGACGCCGGGACACCGGCGGCGCCGGTTGCACCTTATGTCGGAACCGTGCCTGCCGCGGTGGAGCGCGGCTTCAAGGCGGGACACATCGACTATCTGCCCGGCATGACCCGCGCGGACGCGCAGGCCAGCGTCGATCATATGGAACAATATGTCGCGAAGCTCTTCCATGCGGGCGTGCCGATCGTGGCCGGCACCGACGGCTACGGTTACGAGCTGGTGCGCGAGCTTGAGCTGTACGTGAAGGGCGGGCTGACCCCGGCCGAGGCACTCTCGACGGCGACGATCCTGCCGGCGCGCAACGTCAAGGCCGACAATCGCACCGGCTCGATCGCGGTGGGCAAGGAAGCCGACTTGCTGCTGGTCGACGGCGATCCCGAGAAAAACATCGGCGACCTCCGCCACGTCGACCAGGTGATGAGCGACGGCTACCTCATGGACGGCAACGCGCTTCGCAAGGCAGCCGGCTACACCGGGATGCCCAAATAGAGCTACCGCTTCCTTAGCTCATCCCTGATTTCGGTCAGAAGCTCGATCTCGCTCGGGCCCGCAGGCGCTGCCTCTTCGGGCTTGCGCATCAGCTTCGTCGCCCAACGCACCATCAGGAAGATGATGAAGGCCAGGATTAGGAAGCTGACGATCTCGGTCACGAACTGGCCCCAGCCGAGGATCGGGGCCCCTGCCTTCTTGAGGGCGGCATAATCGGTCATCGAGCCATGATAATCCGCGGGGACCGGGCCAAGCAGGATGAAATGACTCGAGAAGTCGAGTCCGCCGAAGATCTTGCCGACGATCGGCATGATGATGTCGTCCGTCAGGCTGGCGACGATCTTTGCGAACGCGGCGCCGATAATCACCGCGACGGCGAGATCGAGAACGTTTCCCTTGGCGATGAAAGCGCGGAAATCCTTCAGCATCGGCCTTCCCTTCTGTCGTCTATGCGACAGTCCTACTGCAGTTCGCGACGAAACGCAGCGGCTGTGTTGTCAGAATAAGACAGCATCTTGAACGTGGGCACGCGTCGCTCTACTTATCCGCGCACCTGACCAGTGGGAGCGGGACATGACAGTAATTCGCCAACTCGGTTTGTTTGCGCCGCTTGCCGCCATTTCGCTTGCCGGATGTGGCATCAACAGCGTTCCTACCGCGGAGGAACAGGTTAATGCCAAGTGGGGTGACCTACAGGCGGACTATCAGCGCCGCGCCGACCTCATTCCGAACCTCGTCGCGACCGTGAAGGGTTATGCCCAACAGGAAAAGACGGTCCTGACCGAGGTCACCAATGCTCGCGCGAACGCAACCAGAGTTCAGCTGAACGCGAGCGACCTCAGCGATCCTGCGAAGGTGCAGGCATTTAATGATGCGCAGAGTTGGCTGACCCAGGCGATCATCCCCTTGCAGCGGCTGCAGGAGGCTTATCCGGACCTCAAGTCCAACCAGAACTTCCTGGCGCTGCAGGATCAGCTGGAAGGGACCGAAAACCGCATCGAGGTCGCGCGCCGCGACTATAATGAGTCGGTGCGGCAGTATAATACCCTGATCCGTACCTTCCCGAGCGCGATCGGCGCCAAGGTCTTCTATGGCGCCAAGCCGAAGGTGCCGTTCGAAGCCGCCGCCGCCGCGCAGCAGGCGCCGACGGTCAGCTTCGGCAACGGCAGCTGAGATGAAACAGCTTCTGGCGGTTGTGCTGCTGGCGTTTTTTGCGCTGGCAGCACCCGCAGCGGCGCAGACGTTCCCGCCAAGCAACGGATCGCCCGTTGTCGACCAGGCAGGCCTCCTGACGCCTGCCCAGCAGCAGGATCTCAAGTCGAAGTCCCAGGCGCTGTTTGCATCGACAGGTCGCGCCTTCGCGGTGGCGACGGTGAAAAGCCTCGAGGGCTATCCGATCGACGATTATGCCTATCGCCTCGGCCGCGCCTGGGGGCTGGGCCAGAAGGGCAAGGACAATGGAGTCCTGCTCCTTGTCGCACCCAACGAGCGCAAGGTTTGGATCGCGACCGGGTACGGTGCGGGCGCTTACATGACCGATGCCATGTCGGGCGTCATCATCCGCGAACAGATCCTGCCGCACTTCAAGCAGAACCCGCCAGACTATGGCGGCGGGATCGAGGCGGGCGCCGATGCGATCATCAAGCAAATGTCGTTGTCGCCCGACGAGGCCGAGAAGAGCGCCGCGACCGCTCAGCAGGCGCAGCAGAAGCGCCAGCATTCCGACGGAGGGGTCCTTCCGGTCTTTTTCTGGGTGATGGTTTTCGGCTTCATCGCGCTGTCGCATTTTCGGCGAGGACGCGGACAGCAATATCGCCCGCGATCGGGCGGAATCAGTCCCTGGGTGACGCTCTGGGCCTTGAACTCGCTTAGCCGCGGCTCGCGCGGGTGGGGCGGGGGCAGCTGGGGTGGCGGAGGCGGCGGCGGCTTTGGCGGAGGCGGGGGAAGCTTCGGCGGCTTCGGCGGCGGCTCGTTCGGCGGCGGCGGCGCCGGGGGCAGCTGGTGACCCGCCTCACCGACGAGGATCGGGCGAAGGTCGCCGCGGCGATTGCCAAGGCGGAAGAGACGACTGCGGGCGAGATCGTCGCGGTCGAAACCGCGATAAGTGATGCCTATCACGACGTCGCGCTGCACTGGGCTCTCGTTCCTCTGTTTGCCGTGCTGGCCTGGGCTGCCTGGCGGCCAACCGCGCTCGTTTGGTGGTATGATTTCCTGTTCGGTGGATGGAGCCCGGACCCGACGCTCAGCCAGCTGCTGACGCTGTTAATGTTCTTCGCGGCGCTGAAGTTCACCATCGCGCTACTGATTCTAAAGTGGATGCCGCTCCGGCTGTTTCTAACGCCTGCTGCGACCAAGCATCGCAGGGTGCGACGGCGAGCCATCGCGATCTTCCAGGCGGCCGCGGCCGGGCGAACGGCGCACAAGACAGGGGTCCTGATCTATTTGTCGCTCGCGGAAAGGCGCGCGGAAATTGTCGCCGACGAAGCGATTCATAAGATCACCGACGAACATACGTGGGGCGAGGCGATGACCGAGCTAATTACGCAGGTGCGCGAGGGCAGGGTCGGCGGCGGCATCGTTGCCGCCGTCGAACGCGTCGGCGCGGTGCTTTCCGAGCATTTCCCGCGTTTGGCGGACGATACCAACGAGATACCGGATAAGCTGATCGAGCTATGAACCTCGACGATCTGCCGCCGCCCGAGGTGATGTGGGCGGGCAAATATGTGCGCGCCATGAAACGCGGCAAATGGGAATATGCGAGCCGCACGAACAATATCGGTGCGGTCGTGATCCTCGCGGAATATGAGGGGAAGGTGATCCTCATCGATCAACCCAGAGTGCCGCCGGACTGCCGCTGCATCGAGCTTCCGGCGGGGCTGGTGGGCGATGAAGATGCGCATGCCACTGTCGAAAGCACAGCGATCAAGGAGTTAGAGGAGGAAACCGGCTTCACGGCCGAGCGCGTCGAGCGCCTCGGTGAATTCTACGCCTCGCCGGGAATGGTGTCCGAAGGCTTCACGCTGGTGCGCGCTCATGGGGTCCGCAAGGTCGGCGAAGGGGGAGGCGACGTGAACGAGGACATCAACGTCCACCTCGTCCCCCGCGACGGGGTCCCGAACTTCATCGAGCAAAAGCGTGCCGAGGGGTTTGGCGTCGATGTAAAGCTCCTGTTGCTGCTGAACTACTGAACCGCCTCGCAAGAGGGACGTTCTTCCAGGCATGCCCCGCCTCCTGCATCTTTCCGACCTGCATTTCGGCGCGCATGATGAGCGCTTGGTTGAGGCAGTCGAAGAATCCGTCGACGAGCTGAAACCCGATCTCGTCGTCATCAGCGGCGACTTCACGCAGCGCGCCAAGACCGAGCAGTTCGAGGAGGCCTGCCAGTTCCTCGAACGGCTGGAGCATTCCGGGCATGTTGTGCTCGGCGTACCGGGCAACCATGACGTGCCGCTTTTCGACGTGCTGCGCCGCTTCTTGGCGCCGCTGGCGCGGTACCGGCGCTTCATCGACGACAATTTGTGCCCGTTCGTGGAGCTTCCGGGGATCGCGGTGCTCGGCATCAACACGGCGCGCTCACTCACCTTCAAGGACGGGCGCATCAACCAGGACCAGGTGGCTTTCATTCGGGACACCTTTTCGCGGACGTCCCCGCGATTCATTCCGTGTCCTCGTCACGCACCATTCGCTCTTCGCACTCGAGGTGGCCGGCGAAAAGGAGCGCGCGATCGGCCGGCAGGACCTCGCGCTCGATGCGATCCAGGAGGCGGGCGTCGACATGCTCCTCGCGGGCCACAACCACCATGCGTCAACCCATAGCGCGAGTGACCTCGTCACCCGCGCCGGCGGGGCGCTCGTCGTTCAGGCCGGCACCGCGACCTCGACCCGCGTTCGTGAACAGGAGCAGAGCTTCAACACGATCGACGTTGCCGATGCGTCGGTGACCGTGACGGTGAACGCTTGGAAGAACGGCGGTTTCGCGTCGCTCGATGCGCAGCGATACGCATGGGAAGAGGGACACTGGCGAATCGCGCCTACCGGCGAATCCGTGCTCTGAACTTGTCGTGGGCATTCCTCGGCGACTAGAGCGGACGCATGCCAATCCCCGAAGACTTTTACACGAACGACTTCGTCCGCCGCGTTCTCGCGGAAGATCTCGGCAACGGCGGCGACGTCACCTCCAATGCAACGATCGCAGCCGATGCGCGGTTCACCGCCGAGATGAACTCGAGGCAGACCATCGTCCTCGCAGGCCTCGACATCGCCGCGGCATTCTTCCGGTCACTTTCCCCGGACATCGAAATGGAACAATTGGCGAAGGACGGCGACAGGCTCGGCCATGGCACGACGCTGATGCGCCTCACCGGAAACGCCCGCGCAATGCTCGCGGCCGAACGGTCCGCGCTCAATACGCTCCAGCATCTCTCGGGGATCGCGACGCTCACTTGGCAATATGTCCATGAGATTGCGGGGACGGGCGCCATTCTTCTCGATACGCGCAAAACGATCCCGGGCCTTCGAGTGATCGAGAAATATGCGGCACGCATGGGCGGCGCTCAAAATCATCGAATGCGGCTCGATGACGGTGTGCTGATCAAGGACAATCATGTCGCCGTCTGCGGCGGCGTCGCCGAGGCGGTTCGCAGCGCAAAGGCCGCAAACACCGGCCTCCAAATCCAGGTCGAGGTCGACCGCATCGACCAGATCGAGCCGGCTCTCGACGCTGGCGCCGACAGGCTCCTTCTCGACAATATGGATCCGGCTATGCTGCGCGAAGCAGTAAAGCTGGTAGCGGGCCGCGTCCCGCTCGAGGCGTCGGGAGGCGTCACCATGGAAACCATCCGGTTCCTCGCCGAGACCGGCGTGAATTATATCTCGGTGGGGCGGATCACCCAGTCGGCCCCGGCCGTCGACATCGGAATGGACTATTGGATCAGTCGTTAAGGCGACGGAATAGTCGTTCACTTTCGGGACAGCAAGCAAGGAGCATCGGCAATCTAAGTCGGCCTGTGCGTCAACGCAGCCGATGCGTTCAGGATCGAGGAGTATTTCGATGAACAAGCTCATCGCAATCGCGCTCGCAAGCGCGATCGTTGCATTGCCGGCTGCCGCGAATGCGGAAGGGCGCCGTCATCACGACGGCGACCGTTCGTACAGCTACGGCCGCGATCACAACTACAGCTACCGCAACTACGGCGGCCGCTATAGCTACAACAATTACGGCTACCGCAATTACGGTTACCGCTATGCCTATCCGCGCACGCGGACGATCATCTCGGTCGGCTACCCGGCTTACGGCTATTACGGCGGCTACGGCTATCCCGCTTACGGATATGGCTACGGTTACCCGAGCTACGGCTACGGATACCCCGCCTACGGTTATGGCTACGGCTATCCTGCATACGGCTACAGTGGCTACGGCTATAACGGCTATAACGGCTACGGCTACTGCAACCCCGCCGCTGGTGCGGTCGCGGGCGGCCTTGCCGGCGCAGCTCTCGGAGCCGCGGTCAGCCACAATGGTCATTACGGCTACTACGGCTATCACCACGGGAATACCGCGCAGAGCGCCATCGTTGGTGGCGCAATCGGTGCGATCGCGGGCGGCGCGATTGCGTCCGGAAGCTGCTACTAAGCGAAAGCTGAATGAATGGAGGCGGAGCACCGATCTGACCGGCGCTCCGCCTTTATTTTTTCGCCTCCGTAACTCACCTTATGGTTCGCTATTCGAAATGAGCGCACAGGCCGGCTTCCTGAGTGAGGAGAGGCTCGATGAAGACCCTCGCGATCCTTCTTTCGGCAATCTCATTGATCGGATTTTCAAGTGCTGCAAACGCACAGCACCATGGAGGCGGCGGTGGCGGCTGGCACGGCGGCGGCGGATGGCATGGTGGTGGCGGCTGGCACGGGGGCGGCGGTCATTTCCACGACGGCCATTCCCATGGCAGCTCGTTTGGCTTCTCCTTCGGCTTCCCGTACTACGGTTACGGCGGTTATTACCGCAGCTATTACCCCTATTATTACGGTAGCGCGTACGGTTATCCGTACCCCTATCCGAGCTACTATCCGTACGGATACGCTTATTGGCCGAATTACGCCTATCCATCCTACGGCTATGGCGCCTACCCTTACGGCTACTCGCAATATAGCTATGCGCCGTACGGCTACTCCCCCTACGGCTATTCGCCTTACGGCTACGGCCATTGCACTGCTCCAGCAGCAGGGGTGGTCGGCGGCGGCCTCGCCGGGGCGGCAGCGGGTGCAGCGATCGGCAGCGCGAGTCATGATGCTGGAGCTGGGGCGGCAATCGGCGGTGCGATCGGCGCCGTAATAGGCGGCGCGGCGGCAAGCTCGAGTTGCTGACGACGCTATCCGGGAACCGACTGCCCGCGCCGCACTTTTTTCGCGCAATCGTTAAGAAGCGCCTCTATATGGTGGCGTGAGAGGCGCAGGCGCGCCACGGGAGACGTGCTTTGTTCAAGGGGCTGAAGCCCATCCTCTATGGCGGGCGGGAAGTCTGGCCGCTGATCGAAGGCGGCAAGGGCGTAAGCGCGACCAACCACGCAAGCTCGGGTGCCTGGGCCGCCGCCGGAGGCATCGGCACTGTCAGCGCAGTCAACGCAGACAGCTACGACGCCGAAGGCCGCATCATCCCGCAGGTGTACGAAGCGCTCACCCGCCGCGACCGTCACGAAGAACTGATCAAATATGCGATCGACGGCGCCGTCGCGCAGGTCCAGCGCGCCTATGAGATGGCTTCGGGCGCGGGCGCGGTCAACATCAACGTCCTGTGGGAAATGGGCGGGGCGCAGCGCGTTCTCCACGGCGTCCTCGAACGCACCAAGGGCCTCGTCAGTGGCGTAACCTGCGGCGCGGGAATGCCCTACAAGCTGAGCGAGATCGCGGCGTCTTACGGCGTCAATTACCTGCCGATTATCAGCTCTGCGCGCGCCTTCAGCGCCTTGTGGAAGCGCGCATATCACAAGGCTGCCGAATGGCTTGCCGCAGTGGTCTATGAGGATCCGTGGCTGGCAGGAGGGCACAACGGCCTGTCGAACGCCGAGGACCCGCGCAAGCCGCAGGATCCGTATCCTCGCGTCGCGGCCTTGCGCGCGACGATGCGGGAGCAAGGCATCGCCGACCATGTGCCGATCGTAATGGCAGGCGGTGTCTGGCGGCTGGACGAATGGGAGAACTGGATCGACAATCCAGAGCTCGGGCAGATCGTGTTCCAGTTCGGAACGCGTCCCCTGCTTACCCAGGAAAGCCCGATCCCGCCCGAGTGGAAGGCGCGGCTCCTGACGCTGGAAGAAGGCGATGTGCTGTTGCACCGCTTCTCGCCGACCGGCTTCTATTCATCGGCGGTGCGCAACCCGTTCCTGCGCAACCTGGAAGCGCGCAGCGAGCGCCAGATCGCCTACACCAAGGAACCGATCGGCGATCACCATTTCCAGCTCGACGTCGGCATCGGCACCAAGAAGAACTACTGGGTCACCAAGGGCGACCTGATCCACGCACGCGAATGGTATGCGCGCGGCTTCACCAACGCGATGAAGAGCCCGGACGACACGCTCATCTTCGTGACTCCTGAGGAAGAGAAGCAGATCCGCAAGGACCAGGCCGAGTGCATGGGCTGCCTCAGCCAGTGCGCTTTCTCGTCCTGGGCAGACAATGAGAAGAATTCGACCGGCCGTCTCGCCGACCCGCGTAGCTTCTGCATCCAGAAGACGCTTCAGGAAATCGCGCACGGCGGACCTGTCGAGCAAAACCTGATGTTCGCCGGCCATTCCGCATTCCGCTTCAAGAGCGACCCCTTCTATTCGAACGGCTTCATCCCGACGGTAAAGCAACTCGTGGACAGGATCCTGACCGGCGCGTGATGGTTGTACGGGGGCTGTTCGGCGCGTTTCTGATTCTTGCTGCTGCCACGCCCGCGCTCGCGCAAGAAAAGCAACCGCCTTACTGGGCGTCGATCGCGTCGGGCGAGGCGATGACCCACACCGGGCCGGGCCGCAATTATCCCAACGTCTGGCTCTATCAGCGCCGCGACCTCCCTGTGCGCGTGGTCAAGAAATATGAAACGTGGCGGTTGATCCAGGATCCCGACGGGGCGCAGGGATGGATGCTCGTGACGATGCTGAGCGACCGTCGAACAGCGATCGTGAAGCCTGGGGATCCGCGCCCGGTTCGCACCGACCGAAGCGACGATTCAAAGGTCCATTATCTCGCCGAGCCAGGCGTCGTCGGCCGCATCAGCAAGTGCAAGGGCGACGGTTGGTGCCGCATCGAGATCGGCAAGAAGGACGGCTACATCCGCACGTCGGACTTGTGGGGCGTAGCCGAGAGTGAGGTAGTCGACTGACACGAGCGAGGGGGGTTCGCATGAAGGTCATTCTGGCAATCGCAAGCACAGACTCTGACTAGCAAGCGCTGCGACCGCGGTGCCAACCCCTCCGACTGTGGAGCATTTCAGCAAACCTGCGCTTAACGGACAGGCCTTGCCGTTTTCGGACGCGGTTCGAGTTGGCGATACCCTCTACCTCTCGGGCCAGATCGGCATCGGGGCAGACGGCAAGCTACCCGACGGGATCGAGGCGCAGACCAAGCAGGCGATGGACAATGTCGGCTCGGTCCTGAAGCGCGCCGGCTTCGGCTACGACCGCATATTCCACTGCACGGCGTTCCTCAGCGACATGAAGAACTGGCCCGCGTTCAACAAAGTCTATGTCGGCTATTTTCCCGATGGCCAGATGCCGGCTCGAAGCGCGTTCGGCGCGAACGGGCTCGCGCTCGGCGCGCTGCTTGAGATCGAGTGCCAGGCCTACGCCGGCAAGTAGCAGCGCCTAGGAGGGTTGCGGCAGCTCCTGAACCAGCTCGATCTGGTCGGGGGTGAGCAGGGCATCGATCTGCTTGCGTGTTTAATTCCGGGCCTGGCGTTCCTCCGCCACGAACTGAGCACGCGTCATCGATTTCGGAGCGGCTACCAGCAACGTGAGGATTTGGTCGTGGTGTCGCTGCAGGATCGCTCGGGCTTTCGCTGTCTGTTCGTTTGTCAGACTGAGGCGGTCCGACATGCGCGCCACGACATGATCGACCTTCGGGCCACCCGGATAGCGGTCGAGCATTTGCTCGCGCCAGTTGGAGCCGGTGGGCACTACGAACGGCGCCGCGTGGACGCGAGCCTGGAAAATATCGTTCTGAACAATGAATGTCGTGACGCCCGCCAGGGCTGCGAGAAGGATGGCGTTGATCGGTTTCATCGGAACCTCCGTCGACGAATCACGGACGCGACTTGGCGTGACGAACAACAGTGTAGTGAACCCGCGAAGCTGAATCTCAGATTTCCCGAAGATTACAGTTTGGCGCCCGAAGCGCGTTCGCGTTTCGGCACCGCGCAACTGGCGGCCTTCTTGATCCCCGAAACGGAGTAGCGCGAAGCGCTACTTACTTCGGCATCGACAACTTTTCGTAGGCCATGCGATGAACCGTCAGCTTTTCACCCTTGTCGCTGACAGTTTTCATCGAATGACCGATGGCGACGGGCATCGTCGTCCAGCAGATTTCGCCGTCTTTGGTCATGGCGCTGGTGAAGCAGGCCTTGCTGTCCTTCATCACCGCGGTGCCGTGATCCATGTGCTTACCGGCCATCGTCTGCGTGATGTACTTGCCTTCGGGGTCGATCGACTCCTTGAGATTGCCGTCCTTTTTGTCGATGTAGGTCCAGCTTGTCTCGTTGAGCTGAAAGGTCGCAGGCTTGGTGGGATTCTTGGCGCCGGCTGGGCCAGAGGCGGCCAAAACCATTACGGCGGCGGCGAGGCAGATGGTAAGACGCATCGGCTTTCTCCCCTTTTTGACGGGAGCGCCCGTACCACCAGGTCGTTACGGCCGCGAGTTAACGTTTAGACAAGTTCCACCGCGATCGCCGTGGCTTCGCCGCCGCCGATGCAAAGGCTCGCGACGCCGCGCTTGAGGCCACGGTCCTGGAGCGCCGCGATCAGCGTCGTCGTGATGCGCGCGCCGCTCGCGCCGATCGGGTGACCGAGCGCGGTCGCGCCGCCGTTCACGTTGATCTTCTCGTGCGGAATACCGAGGTCGCGCATCGCGATCATCGCGACGCAGGCGAACGCCTCGTTGACTTCCCACAGGTCGACATCGTCGACGCTCCAGCCGGCCTTTTCGAGAACCTTGTGGAGGGCCGGAACGGGAGCGGACGTGAAGCGCGCGGGTTCCTGGGCTGCCGCCGCATGGGCCACGACGCGAGCGATCGGCTTCTTGCCGAGCTTCTCGGCGACGCTCTGGCGGGTGAGCACGAGCGCGGCGGCGCCGTCACTTATCGACGAAGATGTCGCGGCGGTGATCCGGCCGTCCTTCGCGAATGCCGCCTTGAGCTGCGGAATCTTCTCCGGATTGCCCTTGCCCGGCTGCTCGTCGCGGTCGACCGTCACTTCGCCCTTGCGGGTGGTCACCTTCACCGGCGTGATTTCTTTGTCGAACTTTCCGTGGGTAATCGCCTCGTTGGCGCGGCGGAGGCTCTCGATGGCGTAATTGTCCATGTCCTCGCGTGTGAACTGATATTCCTGCGCAGCTTCCTCCGCGAAGGTGCCCATCGCGCGGCCGGGCTCATAGGCATCCTCAAGCCCGTCGAGCATCATATGATCGTAGACCGTGTCGTGGCCGATGCGCGCGCCCGAGCGGTACTTCTTCGACAGGTATGGGGCATTGGTCATGCTCTCCATGCCGCCGGCGACGATGAGGTCGGCCGAGCCCGCGTCGAGCATGTCGTGGGCAAAGATCGCCGCCTGCATGCCTGACCCGCACACCTTGTTGATCGTGACTGCTTCGGCCGAGCGCGGGAGGCCGGCGCCGAGCGCAGCCTGGCGCGCCGGGGCCTGCCCGAGGCCCGCCGAGAGGACGTTGCCCATGAACACCTTGTCGACCTGGTCCCCGCTGATCCCCGCGCGCTCGACTGCCGCCTTGACCGCAGTCGCGCCCAGCTCGGTGGCTGAAAGCGGCGACAACGCGCCCTGAAAGCTGCCCATCGGCGTACGCGCGTAGGAAAGAATGACGATCGGGTCGGACGAAGGTGAAGTGGCCATTTCGATACTCCGGAGTCGGATTGTTGCAGCGCACATAAGACCCCAAGCGCGCTTGTTCAAACGGTGCGACTGACCGCTTGACCGCAGGCCGCCGCCGTTCATGATAGCGAATCACGAAATGGGGGTTCCTATGAAGCTTGGAATTCCGGAAATCGCGCTATCGGCAGCAGCTGCCGTCTTTGGCGTTTCGGTGGCGGTTGCACAGACTGGCGGGCCGCCCAATCTCTCCTTCGCCGACCCGCCGCACAAAAATCTCAAGGTCCTGCCGCAGGACATACCTGGCCCGCAGCTGTTGAGCACGATGAAGTTCTTCTCGCAATCGCTCGGTGTACGCTGCACCTTCTGCCACGTCGGTGAGGAAGGGAAGCCGCTCTCGACGTTCGATTTCGCGTCGGACGCGAAGCGGGAGAAGCAGACCGCGCGCAAGATGCTGGCGATGGTCCATCGCATCAACGAGCAGGACTTTGGCGTCACCGACTTCAGCAAGGTGAGGGTGACCTGCTTCACCTGCCATCGCGGTGTCGAGAAGCCGCTGACCGCGCCGCCACCGCCAACACCTGGCACGGCGCCGCCCGCTGCGCCTGCAGCCAAGCCCGAGCGCGGATCGGCCTGACTTCCCAAGCGCCGATGCGCTCTGCTAGCGCGCTCCGCGACAGGAGACGTGTGCATGTCCGAAACCGGACTCGATTTTCAGCTCGGCGAAATGGCGGACACGATCCGCGAGACGACGGAGCGCTACGCCCGCGACCGGATCGCCCCGATCGCTGCCGAGATCGACGAGAGGGACGAATTCCCTCGGCAGCTCTGGCCGGAAATGGGCGAGCTCGGCCTTCATGGAATTACGGTCGAGGAGGAGTTCGGCGGGCTCGGGCTCGGCTATCTCGAACATGTCGTCGCGCAAGAAGAGGTCGCGCGCGCGTCCGCCTCGGTGGGCCTCAGCTACGGCGCCCACTCGAACCTCTGCATCAACCAGATCCGACGCTGGGCAAACCCGGACCAAAAGCAAAAATACCTCCCGAAGCTGATCAGCGGTGAGCATGTCGGCGCGCTGGCCATGAGCGAAGCGGGCTCAGGCAGCGACGTCGTCGGGATGAAGCTCAAGGCCGAAAAGAGCGGGAACGGCTATCGGCTCAACGGCACCAAGTTTTGGATCACCAACGGCGGCTATGCCGACACGCTCGTCGTCTACGCCAAGACGGGCGAGGGGAGCCGGGGCATCACCGCCTTCATGATCGAGAAGGGCATGGACGGCTTTTCGATTGGCCAGAAGATGGACAAGCTAGGCATGCGCGGCTCGCCGACGAACGAGCTGGTGTTCGACGATTGCTTCGTCCCGCCCGAGAACATTCTCGGCGAGGAGAACAAGGGCGTCGAGGTGCTGATGAGCGGCCTCGACTACGAGCGCACCGTCCTCGCCGGAATCCAGATCGGCATCATGCAGGCCTGCCTCGACACGGTCCTGCCCTACGTCCGTGAGCGCAAGCAGTTCGGGAAGCCGATCGGATCCTTCCAGCTCATGCAGGCGAAGGTTGCCGACATGTATGTCGCGCTGAACAGCTCACGGGCGTACGTCTACAACGTTGCCAAGGCCTGCGACGCCGGCAAGACGACCCGGTTCGATGCCGCCGGCGCGATCCTCTATGCGTCCGAGAATGCAGTGAAGGTCGCCAACGAAGCGGTGCAGGCGCTAGGCGGCGCCGGCTACACCAAGGACTGGCCGGTCGAACGCTACTATCGCGACGCCAAGCTCCTCGACATCGGCGCCGGCACCAACGAGATCCGCCGAATGCTCATCGGCCGCGAGGTGATCGGCGCCTGATGTGCTAAGGTCCTCCGACCGGGGGACTTCCAATGCGCAAGGGCTTTGCTGCAGTCACGCTGTTTGCGGCCGCCTGCCAGCAACAGTCGCAGGCGCCGACCAAGCCGGCCGAAGCCACCTTCGACGGCGCGCAGGTCACGGATGCTGCGGCTGTGCGCGCGCATGGGGAGCGGCTGACGTGGACCCTTGGCTGCCGCGGCTGTCATGGACCTCAGCTGCAGGGGCACCGCTTTTATGAGCGGTACGCGTCCAACCTTACGCGTGAGATTCCGAACTACTCCGACGCCCAGATCGAGCGCCTGCTCCGCACCGGCGTTCCGCGCGACGGGCGCGAGCTCTGGGGCATGCCGTCGGAGATCTTCCAGCATCTCAGCGCGGCCGACATGAAGGCGTTGATCGCCGACCTACGGAGCGTACCTCCCGGAGGAAAGCCAACCCAGCCGCCGTTGCCGTGGCAGAAAGAGGAAAAGGACCTGATCGCCAAAGGCCTGATCAAGCCCGCGGCCGAGGAGGTCCGCGAGAACAAAATGGTCGGACCCGTCGACCTTGGCCAGCAGTACCTGCTCGGCCGCTACATCACGCGCGTCACCTGCGCCGAATGCCATGGCCCCGAGCTCAAGGGCAGCCCGCTCGGGCCGACCCCGAACCTCATCGTCGCCGGGGGCTACTCGCGCGCCGAGTTCGAGACGTTGATGACCAATGGCATCCCGACGGGTGGACGCAAGCTCGACCTGATGCACGACGTCGCCGTCGAGCGCTTCGGCCACTTCACCCACCACGAACGCGACGCGATCTACGCCTATCTCAAAGCGCGCGCGCAGCCTTAGCCGGCCCTAGTCGACTAACCCCAGATCTTCACGCGCTTGTCGGGCGCCAGAAAGAGCTTCTGCCCCGGCTTCACGCCGAACGCATCGTACCAGGCGTCTATGTTGCGCACCGTCTGTGCCCTGAACTGGTCGGGCGCATGCTCGTTCGTGAGCACGATCTGGCGGAGCGCTTCCGGCCGCCACTTCGCCGCCCACGACTGCGCGAAGGCAAGGAAGAAGCGCTGGTCGCCCGTCAGGCCGTTGATCACCGGCGCCGGCTTGCCGTTCAGCGACGCCTTGTACGCCTCATAGGCCGCACCGAGGCCCGCGACGTCCGCGATGTTCTCGTTGATCGTCAGCTTGCCGTTGAGGTGCAGCCCCGGGAGCGCCTCGTAGCCGTCGAACTGATCTTCCAGGAGGTTCGCCTGCTTCTGGAAGTTGGCGAAATCCGCCGGAGTCCACCAGTTGCGCATCGCTCCCTGCGCATCAAACAGGGCGCCGCCGGTGTCGAAGCTGTGGCTGATCTCATGCCCGATCGTCGCTCCGATCGCGCCATAGTTGAACGCTGCGTCCGCGTTCGGATCGAAGAATGGCTTCACCAGGATCGCGGCCGGGAAGTTGAGCGCGTTCTGCACCGGCAGGTTGACCGCGTTCACCAGCTGCGGCGGCATCCACCATTCATGCCGGTCCATCGGCTTGCCGATCTTCTCGATCTGGTGACGATATTCCCAAAGCCGCGCGTTCTTCTGGTTGGCGTAGGCGTCGTCGCCCGTGATCTGAAGGCCCGCATAGTCGCGCCAGCTGTCGGGATAGCCGACTCCGACGACGATATTCTCAACCTTCTTCAGCGCTTCTTGCTTGGTCGAAGGCGACATCCATCCGATCGCCTTCACGCGCCGGGCAAAGGCAGCCTTCAGATTGTCCACCATTTCCTGGATCTCGGCCTTGGAGGAAGCCGGGAAATATTTGTCGACGTACGCCTTGCCGACCGCGTCCTGAACCGCGGCACTGGTCGCGTTGAGGGCGAGCGCATCACGTGGGCGCTGCTGTGGCGTTCCCTGAAGCTGCGTGCCGTAGAATGCGAAGCTCGCGTCCCGGAATGCCTTCGGAAGCACGTTCGACTGCTGATTGAGCGTGTGGAAGGCGAGCCAGTCCTTCCAGTTCTGCAGCGGTTCCGACGCGACCAGCGCCGACAGCTTTGGGATAGCGGCATAATGGTACGCGTCGAACTTCGGCGCGTTTCCCAGGCCCGCGGCGCCGAGCAGCGCGGCCCAGTCGATCCCCGGCGCTTTCTGCTCGAGCTGCTGGCGGGTCCAGACCTGCGCGCCCTGTTTGAAATCCTCGCTCTGCTCGCGCGTCTCGTGCGCCTTTGCGATCTTGGTCTCGAGGTCCATGACGCGCCCGGCCGCGCCCTGCGGATCGGCGTATCCGGCGTCCTGAAGGATGGTCTGGATGTAGACTTTGTACTTGGTGCGGATGTCGGCCATCTTGGCGTCGCCGGACAGATAATATTGCGCGTCCGGAAGCCCGATGCCGCCCTGCATGATGTACGGCAGCTGGTCGCCCGGCGTGGCGAGGCCCTGCGTTACGAAGATGCCGAACAGATTCTCGGTGCGGAAATTGGTTGCGTTCAGCGGGTCGGTGTCGGAGCGTAGAGTGTCGCCGATCGCCGCGCTCAGCTGGTGCCCGTCCGCGATCCGACTGATCGCGTCGAGGTCTGCCTTCGCCGGAGCGGTGCCCGCTTTGTCGATCGCGTCGGTGTTTAAATAGGCGTCGTAGTAATTGGCGATCAGCGCGTCGGTGCCGCTCGTCGGTTTGGAGCTGATGATCTGGTTGAACAGCTCGCGCGTATTCTTCTCGCGCTGCTGGTCCGCGATGAAGAAGCCGCCGATCCGAGACCGGTCCGCCGGGATCGGCGTGTTCTTTACCCAGGTTCCGTCCGCGTAGCTGAAGAAGTCGTCACCGGGGACGACGCTCTTGTCCATCCAGCCGGTGTTGATGCCGATGTCGCTGCCCTGCTTCTGCTCCTGAAAGGCGTTTTGGCTGGTGCTGGTGTTGCAGGCGGCGAGTGCCAACGTCGAGGCGACGACGAACAAAAGTGGACGCTTCACTTGGGTCTCCTTGCAGACTGCTTTGCCAACGCCTGGCGTTGCGGCTACGCGAGCGGCAGGGTTTTTCGACTAACGGACACGACGGCGGCATGAGCGCACCGCGCATCGAGAGCAAAATCGACACCGGGGGCGACGAGTTCCGCGCCCGCTACGATCACAACCGCGCGCTCGCGCAAAAGCTCCGCGCCGATGTGGCGGAGGCGGCCAAGGGTGGAACCGAAAAATCGCGCGAGCGCCACGTTGCGCGCGGCAAGCTGCTTCCCCGCGATCGCGTCGAGCGATTGCTCGATCCTGGGTCGCCATTCCTGGAGATCGGACAGCTCGCCGCGTGTGACATGTTCGAGGGAGAGGTCCCCGGCGCTGGCATCATCTGCGGCATCGGCCGGGTATCGGGCCGGCAGGTGATGATCGTCTGCAACGACGCAACGGTGAAGGGCGGCACTTACTATCCCCTGACGGTCAAGAAGCACCTTCGCGCGCAGGAGATCGCCGAGCAGAACCGGCTGCCGTGCATCTATCTGGTCGACAGTGGCGGAGCGAACCTTCCGCACCAGGCCGATGTCTTCCCCGACCGCGACCATTTCGGCCGCATCTTCTTCAACCAGGCGCAGATGTCGTCGAAAGGCATCGGCCAGATCGCCTGCGTGATGGGAAGCTGCACCGCGGGCGGCGCTTACGTCCCGGCGATGAGCGACGAGAGCGTAATCGTTCGCAATCAGGGCACGATCTTCCTCGGCGGGCCGCCACTAGTAAAGGCGGCGACGGGCGAGGAGATCAGCGCAGAGGACCTCGGCGGCGGCGATCTGCATGCCAAGAAAAGCGGCGTCGTCGATCATCTCGCCGAGAATGACGAGCATGCGCTCACGATCGTCCGCGACATCGTCTCGACTCTTGGACCCTCGGCGGAGGCTGCGGCCCAGGTCGCGCAGCGAGAACCACGTCCGCCGCATTACGACGCCGAGGAGCTCTACGGCATCATCCCAGAGGACGTGCGAGCACCCTACGACGTGCACGAGGTCATCGCGCGTATCGTCGACGGCTCCGAGCTACACGAGTTCAAGCCGCAGTTCGGCACCACGCTCGTGTGCGGCTTCGCGCACATCTGGGGCATTCCGGTCGCGATCCTCGCCAACAACGGCGTGCTGTTCAGCGAGAGCGCGCTGAAGGGTGCGCATTTCATCGAGCTCGCCTGCCAGCGCCGCACTCCGCTCCTCTTCCTTCAGAACATCTCCGGCTTCATGGTCGGCGGGAAATATGAGGCGGAAGGCATCGCCAAGCACGGCGCCAAGCTCGTCACCGCCGTCGCCACCGCCAGCGTTCCCAAGATCACGCTGTTGATCGGCGGCAGCTTCGGCGCCGGCAATTACGGAATGTCCGGCCGCGCTTACTCGCCGCGCTTCCTCTTCGCGTGGCCGAACTCGCGCATCAGCGTGATGGGCGGCGAGCAGGCGGCGAGCGTGCTCGCAACGGTCCACCGCGACGCCGACAAATGGACGCCCGAGCAGGCCGAAGCCTTCAAACAGCCGATCCGAGAAGAATATGAGAAAGAGGGCAATCCCTGGCACGCCACCGCGCGGCTCTGGGACGACGGCATTATCGACCCAGCCCAGACCCGCGACGTCCTCAGCCTGGCCTTCGCCGCAACGCTGAACGCGCCGATCCCAGCCCGGCCGCAGTTCGGCGTCTTCAGGATGTGATGATGCTGTTTATCGCGCTTGCCGCCGCATCTGCACACTGCGCGACTGCTCCCACCATAATAAGCAAGGGACTGCCCGCTGCATTCGGCGCGAAGCTCGTAGAGCGCGCGTCGAAGAACTTCGAGGCTGCTTACTCAAAGGCGTGCATTGATCATTACCTGAAGAAGCCGCTGATTGATGCTCGCGCAAAGAACGGGCGTCTGTTCCTGTCGAACGCGCCGAACGGGAACATCGCATCGATCTATTTCAGCTCGGGCCGCATGCTGCTCGAATATCCTTTCGTTTTTAAGGACGGAACGGCGCGGGTGCCGAGCATGCAGCAATTGCTGGAGGCGATTTACTGCGCGGCTCACGGCGCCATGGCGAAGGAACAAGAGGAGAGCGGACGCTGCCTGCCCGATTGATGAAGTCCGCGCTGATTGCGGTCGCCTTGGTGCCCACGCCCGGCGACTCTGCCGCACACCCGAATCACAGGCTCCCGCCACACTATCACTGGGGCCGCTGCCTGCTGGTCGTTGGCGGCCAGACGCGAATTTCCGGCACCTGCGCTTACCAGATCAGCAAGGGCGGCGGTTTTCACATTGACGGACCGCACCAGGTCTATGACGGGATTGATTACCCCGTGGCCGAGTACGGGTATCAAATGGAATTGAGGGATTACTGGGCCGATGTGTCCAGGGAAGACGATGGAACCTGGTCTGGTTACGGCAATAGCGACATCAGGGGCACGCACGGCGACCAGCCATGGGAAAAACTTCGCCGCCAAGGCGCCTGCTACGCGAACAATGAAGTTCGCGTGTGTCTCTGGCAGAAGTAGCTGCGCGATGATGTCGTCCCTCCTCATAGCCAACCGCGGGGAGATCGCCTGCCGCGTGATCCGCACCGCGCGGCGGCTCGGAATTCGCACAGTCGCGGTCTATTCCGATGCGGACGCCAAGGCGCTGCACCTGCGAATGGCCGACGAAGCGGTGCACATTGGGCCAAGCCCGGCGCGCGAGAGCTATCTCGTCCGCGAGAAGATCATCGAGGCGGCAAAGCAGACTGGCGCGGAGGCGATCCATCCCGGTTACGGGTTCCTCTCCGAGAATGCGGACTTCGCGCAGGCGGTGATTGACGCCGGCCTGATCTGGGTCGGGCCGAAGCCGGACAGCATCCTCGCGATGGGCCTCAAGGACGCGGCGAAGAAGCTGATGGCAGGAGCCGGAGTACCGGTAACGCCCGGCTATCTCGGCGAAAACCAGGACGCCAAGCACCTGAAAAAGGAAGCCGACGCGATCGGCTATCCGGTGCTGATAAAAGCGGTCGCGGGCGGCGGCGGTAAGGGCATGCGGCTGGTCGATGAGCCTGGCCAATTCGACGACGCCCTCGAAAGCGCGAAGCGCGAAGCGGCGAGCGCATTCGGCGACGACCGTGTCCTCATCGAGAAATACGTCCTCTCGCCTCGCCACATCGAGGTGCAGGTGTTCGGCGACAGCCACGGCAATATCGTGCATCTGTTCGAGCGCGACTGCTCGCTACAGCGCCGCCACCAGAAGGTGATCGAAGAAGCGCCCGCGCCGGGAATGGACGCGGGAACCCGCGACGCGGTGTGCGGCGCTGCGGTGCGGGCGGCCAAGGCCGTGAACTACGAAGGCGCCGGCACCATCGAATTCATCGCCGACGCGTCCGAGGGTCTCCGCGCCGACCGCATCTGGTTCATGGAAATGAACACGCGGCTGCAGGTCGAGCATCCCGTGACCGAGGAGATCACCGGCGAGGACCTGGTCGAATGGCAGCTGCGAGTTGCGTCAGGCGAGGCGCTACCGAGGACGCAGGATGAGCTGACGATCAACGGCCACGCGATCGAGGCGCGGTTGTACGCCGAGGACCCGGCGAAGGGCTTCCTGCCGAGCGTCGGCAAGCTCGACCATTTCGACCTCGGACAGGAAGGGCGCATCGAGACCGGCGCCGAGGAAGGTGACGCGATCTCGCCATTCTACGACCCGATGATCGCGAAGCTGATCGGCCGCGGCGACGACCGTGAGGAAGCTATCGGCGAGCTCGCGGGGATTCTTGAAAATGTCGAAGTCTGGGCGGTGCGAACAAATGCCGGTTTCTTGGCGCGCGCCTTGCGGCACCCCGATTTCGAAGCGGCGAAGATCGACACAGGATTTATCGAGCGGAATGTCGAATTGCTCGTGCCAAAGAGCGAACCGGAGGAGTGGTTGTGGGAAGTCGCGGGCGTACTCGCAGCTTGGGACTCTCGTGATGAGGAACTGGCTGGCTTTCGGCTAAACGCGGCACGTTCTCGTTGGACGTACATTGGCCGAGCCGGCCAATTCCGGCTTATTGATCTGCCCAAGAGTGAGGCTGATCTCACGACGATATTGTTTTCAGATCGTCCGGCATTTCTTGGCGACGAAGCCGACGGTGACGTCGCGATGGCTTCTGGTTTCGTGGATGGAGATCGCATCCTCGTTTTCGCCAAAGGTCAAGCTTACGAATTTCAATCTGCCGCCCGCGGCACCGGTACCACACACGGCATCCACGACGGCGATATCGAGGCGCCCATGCCAGGGAAGGTCACCGCGGTCGATGTTTCGAAGGGTGAAAAGGTTTTTAAAGGACAACGTTTGCTCACACTGGAAGCGATGAAAATGGAGCATTCGCTTGCGGCGCCGTTCGACGGCACGGTCGCTGAGCTCAACGCTAAGCCCGGAACTCAGGTCGCCGAAGGGCAGCTGCTGGTGAAGGTGGAGGCCGAAAGTTCTCCGGCGAAGGCCGGAGCCCAGGGCAGCGCATGAACGCAGCCTCGCAGCCCCCCGGACCGCGGCCTGCGCCGCGGAATCGGACCCGGAAGCTCGCCATCCTTCTGCCCTTCTTCGCGACCGCTTGCGCCGCAGTCGAGCCCACCGGCGGAGCACCGGTCCCGCTCATCAACGCCTCGGGCCAGTCGATCGGCACCGTCCGCGCCTGGCAGACCGCCGGAGGCGTCAGCTTTCACATTGTCGCCTCAGGCTTGCCGCACGGCCTTCACGGTATCCACGCGCACAGCGTCGGACGCTGCGATCGGCCCGACTTCGCGAGCGCCGGTGCGCACTGGAACCCCGCAGGCAAGCATCATGGACTCAGCAACCCCGCCGGACCGCACGCCGGCGACCTGCCCAACGTTGAGGTTGCAGCGAACGGCGTGCTCCGCGCGACAGTCACCCTGCCGGGCGCAAGCATGGCCACCCTGCTCGATGCCGACGGAGCGGCTTTGGTCATTCATGCGGCCCCCGACGATTATGTGACCGACCCGAACGGCAATACTGGCGCACGCATCGCCTGCGCTGTCATTCAGCCCGTCGCTGAGGTCCGCTGAACTGCATCCGGAACGGAACGATAGTTAAAAGCGCGGTCACTTCCCTGCTCGTAGACCGCGGCGATGTCTGCACCACTCCCCAATTTGATCCCACGCCGCAGCGAACGCCGCGTCCTCAACGCAGATGTGTCGCTCCGTCGTCCGGGACAATTGAGCTACCGGGTCACAGTCTTCGACGCTTCGCTGCACGGATGCCGATTAGAGTTCGTCGAACGGCCGGCGCTTAGCGAGAAGCTTTGGGTGAAGTTCGACGGGCTTCATCCGCTCGAGGCCGAAGTGTGCTGGATCCACGGTTTCAGCGCCGGCGTGAACTTCCTTCAGCCGATTCATCCCGCAGTGTTCGATCGCCTTATCGCCGCTTTGCGTCGTTAAAGCTCCGTTTACCGGCGAATTATAGAATTGGTAAGCCGCCAGCGGGAGTGCTCGAATTTCCGGCTGCAGCAGGCTTGTTGCGTTCCACATGTTGGGGAGCAGGATGGGCGCCGAACCGAAATCAGGAACGATGAAGGCTGAGCCGGTCGCTCGACATGAGCGGCGATCGGTCAGGATGGACGCGGTCGCCCGCGGCAAGGGTGGAATCACGTCGCCCGTCGTCGTGCTTGACCTGTCCTATGAAGGCTGCGGAATCGAAACGCCGGTGGAACTGGAGCCGGGAGAGCCAGTCCAATTGTCCGTTGTCGGGCGCGGAGTAATCCGCACGCACGTTCGCTGGTGCAAGGATGGCAAGGCTGGCCTGATCTTCGATCCGGACGAGGTGGAGAAAAAGCAGTCGCCGCGGCGGAGCAGAACGTCAGTCTCGGCAGACGTCTCCCTTAGGCGATTGGGCCAGAACAATTACCGCGTCCGTGTGAACGATCTCTCCCCCGAAGGCTGCAGGGTGGAACTCGTCGAGATGCCGCGCGTGGGTGAGCGCATGCTGATCAAGCTCGACGGACTCGAAGTCCTCGATTTGGAAGTTTGCTGGGTGCAGGGTTTCGTCGCGGGTCTGCGTTTCGAAAGGCCCATTCACCCGGCCGTGTTCGACCTTCTCGTGCAGCGGCTCAAATAGCAGTTTCGCCTGACGGCGTCGGCCCAGCCGGGTGGGCCGTCCCGGTTCCGACCAGCTCTCGATAGCGGCGTTCCAGTTCCTTGTGCGCAGTGCGCGCGGCTCGACCCGAAGCATGATCGGCGGCAGAGCGCTCCTGCGCCGCGCGCCGCAGGAAATAAGACTTGTCGTTCTTCATCGACGCCACTCCCCGATACGTGGCGATTCCAGTCTATACGTTCGTTGCCAGCGCGACGGATTTACCCCGATCAATCTCCGGGGGTGAAAAGTCCGCTTGGGCCGCCTAGTAATGCCGATAGGCCGGATCGACGTGAACGTTGCGAACGTAACCGCGATAATCGACGTCGCAGCGGAAGCTGAACTCCGAGCCGCCGTATCCGCCTCCATTATAGCCGTAGCGCGGATCGTAGGGCTGCGTGTTGTAGTGGCCCCCGCTTCCCAACATGCCGCGCACGCGCACGCCATTTGAACGACGTTCGATATCGTTGATCGCCGTCACACGCAGATAGTTGTGGTAGCCGGGATAGCCGTAACCGCCGCCGTAATTATAGCCCTGCGCGCGCTGAACGGCAGCATAGGCGCACTGGTGGATCGCCTGGCGGTCGCTGACATTGTAGCGATTGCCGATCAGCTGATCGATGATCGCACCCATGACGTTCTGGTTCGTGCCGTACTGGTCCGGATAGGGATATTGGCCCTGCGGATAGCCCTGCTGGTATTGGCCCTGAGGATAGGCCTGCGGATACTGCTGCTGATATTGATCCTGCGGATATTGCTGCTGCGGATATTGGGCGGCAACAGGAGCTGCGGCCGCGGCGGTGAGACCGACAGCGGCAACGAATTTAGCAAAACGCGCCATGGGAACCCTCCTTCGCGAGGAGGCCGCTATCTACCACGGATCGCTGTGCCGAAACAGCTAGGCGGCGCTAACGATGACGTGCTGGATGGGGACCACGCGCGCGGCTTCTTCGTCATCGTCGACCAATCCGCGGTCGATGTAGATGATGCGCATCTGGTAAAGCCAGGCGAGTTCCTGATGCCGTCCGCGTACGGCCCCAGTTGAATGCGAAGCCGCGTCCAGCTCCTGCTCGGCGCGCAGCATGAAATAGTCGCGATCCTTCGGCCCCATGGCCGCACAATCTGCTTCCGCGGGCTCACCCGCAATTCGGACAATTACGGGCCGCAACGCCGGTAAAGGTCCCGAGCCCGAAGAGCGGGTTTTGGGCTCGGACATTACCCTGACCCGCTCTTGATCCCTCAGACTAGCTCAGGAGCGGTACCAGGGATTTCGCTGCAGCTTGAGATTGCTGACGTTACCCTTGCCGTTGACGTCGCACGAGAAGCTGACGTCGGAACCGTTGCGTCCGCCGCGATAGCCGTAGCGGGCCGTGTCGAGGAGGCCTTTGACCCTAACGACCAGAGTCCGACGCTGGACGTCGGTGATTGCCGCGACCCGGACATAACCTCGGTAGCCAGGATAGGCGTGTGGCCGGCCGTTGAAATAGCGGCGATAGTCGTTCTCGGCCCTGCGCACCGCTGCCCATCCGCATGTACGGATCGCCTGCCGTTCGCTGACATTGTAGCGGTTGCCGATCAATCCGTTGATGATGTTGTCGATGACGCCCTGAGCCTGGGCACTGGCTTCGAATTGCGGTTCCGAAGAGGCGGGAACCGCGGCGCCGGCGGCGATGATTGCCGCGGTCAGTAACGGTGCGAGAGCTTTCATTCGTGACCCCTCTATTGCGAATGCAACTGGCACAGGCCGAACGCGCCGCGGGCGTTTAGCAGGCGGCCGTATCGCCGAACAGCCGTCGGGTGTATGGCCCGCGCGTTCATCGGCAGAGAAGGGGAGAGCCCCATGACCGCATTCAACGCAGTGCGTTTCAAGGTGAAGCCAGGCCGCAACAAGGACTTCCTCGACGCTCACGAACGGGTCGACCGCGACTGGCCCGGCCTGAGGCACGTGAACATCATCCAGACGGGCGATCAGAATTTCTGCATCATCGGTGAGTGGGACGACATGGATGCGATGGTCGCCGCCCGACCGCGCATGATCGCCACCCTCGATACGTTCCGTGACATGCTCGAGCAGCTGGGCGACGGAGTGGTGACGGACCCGGTGTCGGGCCCGGTGGTACTGTCGCTGAAATAAGCCGCTCGGGAGCAGCCGAGATTCCTATCGGCAATAGGCCTTAAGTAGTCTCTCGTCCGAGCTTCCGGGGGCCGGGCGCTTGAGGTCGCGAGCGTTGATCGAGGACTCGTCCGGTCCTTCGGGCGAGGTCGAGTGAACTGCGATCGTGCCAGCCTGACAGTCGGCGAGGACCCGGAAATAGATGTCGCGAAACGATCCGGAGGCGTCGGGATTGTTCCAGGCCTTATCCAGGACCGCGTGAAGCTCTCCCGACATCATGTGGTCGCCCGTCAGCGCGAGCTTCCCGACGTAGAGATCGGCGGATCCGTAAGTTGCCAATTGCTCCTGGCCGATGGCGCTCCAGGGCGGGGCGGCGGCGGCCGGTCCGGCGAGAAAGGGCGAGGCGAGGACGATGGACGATGCTACCAGCAAGCGCCTGATCATGACTCGATCTCCGTCGCGCAAGGCGGATCGAGTGTGCGCTCATTCCTAGTCAAGTCAATGGCTTGCGAGGACGGTGTCAGCGCCCGCACTTGTGCTCGATGTGGGCGACAAGGCGCTTGCCCTGCCAAAGCTCGCAGTCGTAGCCGTCCATCATTTTCTTCGCGACCTCGAGCGCGGTCTCGTCGTCGTCGGCTTCGAACCATTCGCCGGACGCGACCTTATTGACCCCGTCGAGGCAATAAAGCCTGTAGTCCGTCACGCTTACAAATCCCGATCAATTGCTGCCAAACGGCCATTTTCGAAGCGCGAAAACGCCGATTTTCTGATTTGGTTTCACTACGTTTCGATGGGAATCCCGGCGCCTGAGATCTCATCTCGCGCCAGCCGGGAGTCGGCAGGAAGAGGCTTCACGCAATCACCATAGCGGTCACGCGCATCGTCCATCATCTAACGAGCCCGTTCGGGATCAAGCGAGCCGAGCTCGCGTAGCTCCGTCATCGTCCAGCCGGAGACAAGCCACATGAGATGGTCATCGCTCCGCAGTGCCTCGACCTCCGACAGGTCGAGCCGCAGGACCGCGCTCGGATGCATCACCGCGCCCGCTGGTAAGCTGCGGCCCGTTGTCCCACAGCATCTCATGCTGCATCGCGCGCTCGGCCGCTGCGACCTTCTGGCTCCATTCCCAGCTTTGAACCACTTCCTGAGCGAGCAGGGCGATGAGCACGCCGGTGACGACGATCGCGAGCTCGCGCGCATTGTTGCGCCATTCATGCCAACCTTCCGGCGCTGCCTTCGAGGTTTGCTTCGGGACTTCGTGGTCGTCCTGGGGCTCAGCCTGACGGAGGCGCTGGAGGGATTTTCGTCGTAGGTGTCGTGGGCGGGGGAGGCACGGCGGATGGGGAGGGCTCGCCGGACTGGATCGCGCAATCCTTCAGCCAGCGGTCGTTGTTCGATCCGGCCACGCTTCGGCAGCTGACGGTCACCTCCTGCCCAGGCTGCAAACGCTTTGCGTCGTCGACGGAATTGTTCACGACGTCGACGCCGAGTGGCGCGTCGGGATTGGAAGTCTTCAGGCGCATGTCGATGCTTCCGTAGCCGTCGGGCACGATACGAAGGAACTCCCCGCTGACCATGATTTCGCGCCCCCCGAACCTTTTCTCGGCGGCGGCCGGGTCCGCGGCAAAAGCGCGGACCAGCTCTTCCGCGTTCGTCACCACCGGGCCCTTATGTGACGGCGCATCCACGTCGATGTGGATGCCGTGCGGAATGTGCCAGGACATCTTGCCCGACACCGCCAGCAGTGCGGCGATCGCCGCGCAAACGATAAGGACCGTCTTGCGGTTGCGCTTGAGCTCGTCGGTGGAGCGGCCGCCGAGCACCCCCTGCGCGCGCCGCCGCAGGCCCGGATTGGTCGCCGTCCCACAATTCGGGCAGAACTCCCGAAGGGGAGGTATTTCGGCACCGCATTCCGAACAACGCACTCGTCGCCTCCCTTGCCGGGCGTCATCAAGCGTCCGCTGGCCATAGAGGAGGCGCATGTGAAGGCAAAGCGCGCTTGCGTCCTTGCGGGTCCCAATTGAGGCGGGGACGGATGCGATTTACAGTCGCCGTCGGGAGGGGGCTTCCGTGACGGTCTTCGAGTTCGTCTTTTCGCTTTACAGTCTTCTGTTCGGCCTCGCGCTGGCGCAAGTGTTCGCGGGCTTCGGCGACACGCTTCAGGAGCGGCACAAGCTCAAGGTCGGCTGGCTCACCCCGCTGCTCGGCCTGTTCGTCATCCTCGACCTCACCTCCTTCTGGGCGATCGGATGGGAGCTGAGGGACGCGTTTCAACGTCCCTATTTCCTGTACCTGGTCGGCGGAGTGCTGCTGGCTGGCATCTATTTCCTCGCCGCGCGGCTGGTCTTCCGCGCGGTTCGCATGCGGTCGGCGTCATCACGATGCAAACCGGCCGCGCCATCGGCGGCAAGTCTGGCAAGTTCGACGTCAGCTTCGAGAGCGTGGTTGCCAATGGAACCCCGTTCACGCTGGCGGGCGTCCACCGGCAGGAAGGCAAGGGCAACACGGTCGGCGCCCTGCTCGGCTCGATCCTGATCAGCGGCCATTCGGCGGTTATGCTGCCGGGCCAGGTCGTCACGGCGATGATCAAGGAACCGACCCCTTACTAAGCACATCGAGCTCAGGCTTCGATGAGGCGGCGGGACGCATCGTCCCGCCGCCTTTTTCTTTGCCGATGGCATCCGAGGTGTTGGAGTCAGTCCGGAGACCTGCCCCAACTGGAGAGTGCGGTCAGCGGCCGTGTTGGTTGCGGTCGATGCGGATGTTGGTGACCGCGCCGCGATAATCGACGTTGCAGCGGAAGGTGACGTCGCCAGCCGCATAGCCGCCGTTCTGGTAGCCGTGCTGACGGTCGTAGCCACCGTAGCCCGAGCTCATCAGGCCCTTGACGCGAAGGCCGTTGTTGCGGCGCTGGACGTCGGTAATCTGCGTGACGCGCAGGCTTGAATAGCGGTTGTAGCCATTGCCGTAGGCCTGATTGTAGCCGCCGCCGTACTGGGCGGACGCCTGGGTCATCGCTGCGCTCGCGCATTGCGATACCGCCTGGCGGTCGGTCACGTTGTAGCGGTTGCCGAGCAGGCCATCGATGATCGCCGACACCGGGTTTTGGGCATAGCCCTGATTGTAGCCGTAGGCGGGCTGTCCGTAGGACGGCTGCTGATACGGCGGATACGCCTGCTGCGGCGTGTACGGCTGCTGGTACTGCGGGTAGGTCTGCTGCTGATTGCCATACGGATAAGCGGTCTGCGCAGCGGTCGGGACCGCAAAAGTGCTGATCGCCGCCGCAGCGGCGAGATAGTGGGCACGGATTGTCATGGGATTTCCTTCAGGTCTCGCCCGGGAAACGCCGGTGAGTTCGATGGTAGAACGCGTACTAGGCGAATAAGACGCATGAACCTGAAACAACAATGGCGCGCCCGGATGGTCGCCGTTGAGGGGCTGGCGAGCGCGCCGCCGATCACCGCGATCGTCAGAGCGGCAGGAAAGATATGCATCGCCAATCGCCGATAAAGGTGCGGTCGATTATCAGTGACTCCTTTCGGAGGGACTTAGTCTGCGTCGCGGTCGTAAATCTTCGAAAGGGCGGCCGCGGGAACGGGCGTGTTGCGCCGGATGAAGGCTTCGGCTTCGCGCATCGTGGCGAAGGCATGCACAGTTTCTGCGCCATCGTCGTGCGACAGGACGACTTTGTAGGGCAGGTCGGCGTCGGGCGTGCGCACGAGGCGCCCGCTGGTCGAGCTCATATGACCGCCTTCATTGTCCCAGCTTTCCTTCTCCGATTTCGCCGCAGCCTCTTCGGCCGCAGAATAGAATGGCGTGAAATGCTTGTGGGCCCTGGGAGGACGAGGCGCGCTAATGGACATCTTGTGACCTCCTTTGCGATGCGGGCAGGTGATGCGGGCGAGAGCGTTGCCACTCCCGCCCGCAGCCCCCCTGTTACGCGTTCTGCAGGTTCACGGCCTTGGATTCGCCGTTCGCCTCTGTGACATCATAGGACAGGCGCCTTCCCACCGCCGGGGGCGTCTTGTTTTCCCAGGAGATGGCGCTCTTATCGAAGCCGATGGCGCTCTTTCCGGTCTCCTCTGGCTTGATGAGCCCGTGGCCCTTGGTCTCGTCAAAAAGACTCGACGGTTCCGAAATGCTTCATGATGATCGTCCTTCTTTGCCGGAATGGCCAGAATTGGCCGCTCCGCGACTAAGAGGCGCTAAGGATGGAGAGAGGCGCTTCAGCTGCGCCCAAGACCGCCAATACCGACTGGTAGCGTTTCCCAAATGGGCCCTTGCCGACGCCTTTACCAGTGGGGTGCGGAACCGCCGCCCGGTAAGCAACTGTTTGCAAACACTTCTTTATTTTCGTGCGGAGCAAGGCGCGTCGCGGCAGATTTAACTACCAATTACCCTTTCGCGGGCGTAACAAGGCTCATCGCCGCTCTCGCCTCAGCGCAGCGGCGACTGAGAGACAAATGGAGAGCTCCCGCTGTGTAGGAGCATCCCCATGTCCGCCCACCCCATCAGCTATCGCGTCTATTGTCTGGATGAAGCGCGCCACTTCGTGGACGCCGACTGGATCGAGGCCGGCAGCGACGATGAAGCGATCGCCAAGGCTCAGGCCAGGGGCTTCGGGTCCAAATGCGAGATCTGGGAAGGCAAGAGGCTGGTCGCCCATCTCGAGGAAGAGCGCCGCCAGGCCTAGACGGCGCAATTGGCTCAATCCGGATAGTCCGAGGAGGTTGCCAGGTTCAGTCAGGCTGGGACGCGCACGGGTTGCCGCCGAATCCCGGCAGCGATCAGCCAGAGCGTGAGCAGTAGCTCGGGCACAGCGCCGCCCAAGGTGTTCCAGGGCGCGATGCGGTGCGCGAGCGTTGGAACGGCGAACGTCAGCCAGCTGATGCCGGCAGCCATCAGCAGGATGCCGATCAGGCGCGGCATCAATCCCGAGCGGACGATGACGGCACCGAGGCCAAGGCAGTAAGGGCCGAACACGACAACCGGGTTCACGCCCGGCGGGACGGCGAACAGGTGGACGATCATCGCTGCGGAAACCGCGCAGGCGACGAGACCGATTCCGGCAACCGACCAGGACAGGCCGCGCGCGGCAGTCTCGAACAGGCGGCCGAGAAAGCAAACGACGAGTGCATATTCGGCTGCGCCGGCGAGGTTGAGCAAGTCCGCGGTCGCCTTGTCGTGCTGAGTCCAGAAGATCGCGAGAATGCCGATGGCGATGTTCAGCGAATAAAGCAGGCCGGTGATGAGGGAGAGACGGCGCCTGATCATGATCCGGCACTCCTCAGTGAATGAGTATTAGTGATATAATACAGCAGGTCCGCACGTTGTCAAAGCCTCGCCAGTGCCGACATGGGAGCGAGCGCGGGCACCTTAGCTGAACCGCGTGTTGCTGACGGATGCGAGGCAGGCGGCGTGGACGGGGAGGCTTTGTTCGTCGAACTGCGGCTGCTTGACGGGCCCAGCGGGCTTCTGGATGCGGAGACGGACGAGGTCGGCGGGCGCGATGTCCCTGGCGCACATGGCGCAGGGCTTTCCATCGATATCGGCGCTGTCGTCGAGATAGGGCGCGCGGCCGTTCCAGTGACGGCGGAAGGTCAGCGCGACCTCCGGGCGGAGCGCCTTGCGAAGGCAATCGCTATGGCAGGCGCTTTCGTTCAGCATGAAGCCCGGGGTGTCCGGGTCGACGCGGATCACCCGAAGGATCTCGCCCCATGGTACGAGCTCGCCGCAAAAGCGGCAAAGGTGACCGGTGGTGAACTTCGGATCGCGGCGCCCGGGCATTCGACGTGATACCACGGATGGTGCGCTTTTCGTGCCCGGCAGCACCGCCAGATGCTCGCGAATGTTCACGAACGTTCGCAGTGACGGCGTCGATTCGTGATCGCGGGAGTTGCGGCGGGAAAGCGCAGCGATGCTTCCGCCAGCTTCAGCCACAAACGGGGTGCTGTAGGAAAGTTGTTTCGTCATGCCGGGCTTGACCCGGCATCCGCTTGCTCTTGAAGTGAAGGCAGATCCCGGCTCGGCGGCCGGGATGACGGAGAAATGCATGGTTACCGGCTCATGCCATTGCGGAGCGATCAGGATTGAGGTGCCGCACCCGCCCGAGTGGCTCGGCAGCTGTAACTGCAGTTTCTGCAGGAAGATCGGCTCGCTGATGGCTTATTATCCCGACGATGGGGGCGTCCGGGTCGAGGGCGAAACGGTACCCTACATCTGGGGCGACCGGATGATTGCGCTCTACCATTGCCCGGCGTGCGGATGCTTCACGGACTGGCGGCCGACCGGCGAGAGCTACGGCAAGGTCGGCGTCAACGCGCGCCTGCTCGACGGGTTTTCGGTGGAGGAGGGGCGGCCGGTGCTCGACGGGCAGGAGGTCGAGGTGCGACACATGGACAACGCGGACACTTAGACGGGCGGGAGGACAAGGCGGCCGGCGGAATTGCGGCCGCACCGGCGGCATTTGAGGCGGGGAGTGAGTTGGGTGAGGTGGGCGTTACCATGCACCCGATGACCGCGTTCAATGTTCGCGCCGCGCACGCGGTTCACTCGACCTTGAGACTTGCGGATTCCTCGTGTCGC
Source organism: uncultured Alphaproteobacteria bacterium (assembly GCA_963831485.1). Classification (GTDB taxonomy): domain Bacteria; phylum Pseudomonadota; class Alphaproteobacteria; order Sphingomonadales; family Sphingomonadaceae; genus Sphingomicrobium. Next base: position 2,268 of record CAWHQE010000019.1, on the reverse strand, counting down.
GGACGCATTATTCAACTCTGGTACGACGGCGCATCGGCGGCAAGCTGGGGTATTTCGACGTTCTTCGCCGGGGAAGGCTACTTCGCCGCGATTAAATCGGGCTCGTCCTCATCGACGAACGCCTTACGTGACCGCGCCGGCCGCTTAGGCTTCGCCTCCACCACCGTCGGCTTGACGCTAGCCCGCTCCAGCAGCGGCTTCAGATATTGCCCCGTAAAGCTCTCCTTCGTCGCGGCAACCGTCTCGGGCGTTCCTTCGACCACGATCTGCCCGCCGTTCACGCCTCCCCCCGGACCCAGATCGATCACCCAATCCGCCGTCTTGATGACGTCGAGGTTGTGCTCGATCACGACAACGGTGTTGCCCTGGTCGGCGAGGCGGTTGCGGTCCGCGAAGGCGGTTGCGGTGGCCTCGGCGAACCGGTGCAGGTACTGCACCTGATCAACGTCGGACAGATCCTCACCGGTCTGCCAACCGTAGGCCTCGACCAGGTTCAGCGACTCGCCGACGGCAATGCCACCGGATGATGGCACCGGCATTCCGTACACCTCCAGTCCCCGGTACGTCGAATGCGTCGGCTATTCACCCTGGCCTGGTAATGGCGAAGATCGCCGCGGGTGATCTGCCCGGGGTAGACCGTCATCCCCGGCGCGGTCGCGGCTGCCGGGCGGCAGCCACGACCGCCGCCCCCAGCGGGCCGTTGTACAGCGACCTGCACCCCGTCCTGCCGCAGGTGCGGTAGCCCGGGCCAGATCTGGGACGCGGAAGCTACTGCCGACCGCAGGCACGTTGCCGCCCGGCAGGAACGTGCGGGCCGTCTCCGGGAAGAGCTCGAACCGGGCTTTGTTGTCGCTCGTCTGCTGGGCGTACGTCGGGTCGACCACGAACCCGCGTTCAGCCAGCTGCTCTGCCGGCCGGAGCAGATCCCCCAATTTCCGCGTACCGAACTGGCCGGGCCGCCTTGTCCCAAAGCGCAGGCGTGCCTGGCACACCGACCGACAGTCCGGAGTTGACAACGGCGGTGAAATTCAACGGCGCACCGGCATTGTCGGTAAAGGTCCGGTCGGTGAAGCTGGCCGGTGCAGCCTCCCGGCCATCGATGGTCCGGACGATGCGTTTGCGCGTCGTAGTACACCAGGAAGCCACCGCCACCGATGCCGGCGGAGTACGGCTCGGTGACGCCGAGGGCCGCCGCCGTGGCGATGGCGGCATCGGCCGCATTGCCGCCGGCCCGCAGGACGTCGATGCCGACCTGACTGGCGTCGGCGTCCACGCTGGCGACTGCCCCGCCATCGCCGCTGGCGCGGCACCCTTCCTGGGCAGCTGCGGCGACCTGTTGCCGACAACGGCGGCCGAGTCCGCGAATGTGTCCGTCGGGGCAGCCGTCGCTACCGACGCCCAGGGTCCCAGCAGCAACGCAGCGGTCAGCGCGATGAACGAGACGCGCCGGGCAACAGAACTGATCATGGCTACCTCCAGCGGCGTAGGTCGGCCGACAAATGCCAACGAGCCAGTGACACGCGGTGAATGTCTGACGACCTTCTCCGCCACTATCCTTGGACGCGCCACCGGAGCGTCACCAGGTTCGCCGCATCCGCTCCTCGCCAACAGCCGGATTGCTGGGCAGCGGTTGCCGCTGGCCCGTTCCGACGAAGCCAAGTCGTTCGTAGAGCCGTCGCGCTCTGGCGTTGCCGTCGACCACCCAGAGGACCACCCCGTTCGCTCCCGCAGCCCGTGCGGCGTCACACACGGCTTCCACGAGCTGCGTCGCGACCTGGGTACCGCGCCACTCCGGGGCGACCCACATCCCGACCAGGTGACGCTCGTCCGGCAGACAGTCCTGCGTGATGATCGCCGCCATCCCGACCGCCCGGGTACCCGACAAGGCGAGGAACCAGGTGCCGGACGCCACCCTCGCCTGCCACTCGGCATCATCGAAACGGGCTTCCCGGGCGAACGTCGACCCGAAGGCGGACGGCGATTCAGCCAACGCACGCAGCCTACGTCCTTCGCGACCGCTAGTCGCCTGTCACGCCGGGCCCACGGACGTGCGGCACGCCTCTTCTCCTCGGTCGCCGCTCAGGCCGGCGGATCGAGCCGGCGCGCACCGAGCTCGGCGGACAGCAAGGCGATGGCAATTTCCTCGGGGTCACGCACGGGCGCACCGATCGCCTGCGGATCAGTCGGTTCGCCGTAGTCATCGGGGATGTCGTCATCCTCGGGAGGTGGCGGGGGCGGCGGCACCGGGGTCGTCCCCCCGGTCACCGG
>CAWHQE010000018.1:2500-267590 GCA_963831485.1 uncultured Alphaproteobacteria bacterium | reverse complement strand
CAGCGTCGGAAAGGCAAGCAGCGGCGAGTTCCGGCTTGATGTTTCAAAAGGAGGCAACACGGGCTTTGGATATGCGCTCGACGCGCCGTCAAGCTTCCTGCCCGGGGGCCTTGCCAAAGCCATGCTGCCGGTCCGAACCGACTCTTGGGACTTCAATGCGGGCGGACCGAATTATCGCTACGACAACCCCTACGGAGACGTTCAGCAATTCTTCGGTCAGAACCTCAAGGAATATGAAGTTTATCCCGACGGATCGAAGACGCTTCGGGAAGATTACGACTACGATCACGCGGCCGTCCAGAATGCCATCGTCGACTTACCGAGCGGTCAGCGAGTAAGCGAAAGCCTCGTCTTCGATCTGGGTTTCTCCTACGTCGCGATGGGTGAATGGTCGTGGGGGCCAGTGACCGTCAACGCCGACGGCACGGCGACGCCGACCGGCGACACCAACTCAATCTATTTTGTCTATGGCAACCGGACGCCTGGCTCCGGCATTCCGAGCTCGGGCACCGCAACCTACGACGCGCGGACGCTGGGTGCGGCGTCGAGCGGCAGTATTCCCTTCTCGCTCACCGCCGATTTCGCTCAGCGCTCGATCTCCACCGAAATCAGTCAGGCTTCCGTGTTTGACGTCAGCGGAAGCGCGCCGTTCAGCAACGACGGCAGCTTCGACATTCCTCTTAACGGAAGCGTGGGGGCGGGGGCCGCTACTGGAACCATGGACGGCGCCTTCTTCGGACCGCACGCCGAACAGGTCGGCGGGACATTTGCCGTGGGTCCAGCGGGGGGAGGCGTCACGGTGCAGGACGCCTTCGTAGGCCAGCAACAGCCACATTGAGCGGCGCCCCGGCAGCGGCCACCACATGGTACGGCAATTCTCTCTCCCGTTGCTACTGGCCGTCACGCTCGTCTGCGCCGCGAACCCGTGGCCCGCACGTGCCCAGTCAGTCGATCCGCCGGGCGTATTTGATTTTGGGACCGAGCGGGACTTTCTCGACGGGATGACGAGCTACGCGGCAAGGGATTACCCGCATGCCGAAACTCTGTTCCGGCGAATTCTCGATCGCGATCCACGGCTGTTGCGAGTGCGGCTTGAACTGGCACGCACGCTCTTCATGGAAAAGAAGGATGAGCAAGCCGACTATCATTTTCGCCTCGCCGCGGGCGAACATCCGCCCCGGCTAGTGATCCGCAACATACTCCGCTTCCGCGAAGCGATACGTGCGCGGCGCGCGTGGCGTTTCAACTTCGAAGTCGGCCTGGCGCCCGACACCAACATCAATTCCGCGACCGACAAGCAAACGGTCGATATTTATGGGCTGCCTTTCCAACTTGATCCCAGTGGCCGCGCTCATTTGGGGACCGGCCGCTTCGTTGGCGGAGATGCTTCGTTTCGACTAAATCGCAACGGAAGAATTCCACTTTACGTTGGGCCTATGGCCGGTGGGTGCACTACCACGACCATCAGTACGACGACATTTACGCAGGAGCGGAGACAGGGCCGGAGTTCCAACTCGCCGCCGGCCAGTTGCGGATCGTCGCCACCGGACTGAAGCGTTGGTATGGCAGCCGGCCGCTCGTAACCAGCGTCGGCGGGCGTCTCGAGTATGACAAGCTGGTTGGAGACACCTGGACCCTCGGCGGTTCGCTACTGCTGCGCTACAACAATTATGCTCGCCGGAGCGACGTCGACGGGTGGGACGCTGCGGCACGAATTTGGGCCATCGGCCGCCGGATTCCAGCACTCTTAGTTTCGCTTGGGCAGGTATCGAGCGCAACTGGGCGAACGATAGAGGGCGGCGTTCTGGCGAGAGCAGCTGGGGCTCAGAATCCTCAAGGAGGTCGGCTGGGGGCTGCGTCCGCAGCTCAGTATCGACTTCGCGCGTCAGCTAAGCGACGGCCCGCTCGCGCCCTTTGCCAAGCAGCGCCGCGATTGGCTGCTCGAGGGTTCTTTCAGCATGTACAAGCGCGACTGGAATCTTTGAGGGCTTCGCGCCCTCTTTGAGCCTGACCATAACCCGCAACCTCTCGACGCTGACGCTCTACGACGAAAAGCGCGTGCGCGCTGAAATCCGTCTCACGAAGGCGTTCTGAAAATCAATCCTGACTGCCCGCGTCGCCGCAGTTTCGATCGAGGCGTATCTGCGCGTTTCCCCGATGCAGTGAGAGATTTGAAGGCCGAAGGACAAGAGCAGCGAAACGATGACCGAAGGATTCTTGATCCAGTCCGGCGAGGCTGTGCTTTGCAATTCTTGGGGATTAGGAATGGAGTCATGCGGTCCGATCTTGACCTCTTCCGGAAGCCAAGCAGCGCGAACTCGCGCATGTCGTGGAGATCGTCCGCGAGGGCTTTGCGCAAGCGATCGCTCACCGCACCCAGCCGCGCTTTCGCAATGGCAAGCTCCTAAAGATCATCCTCTTTGGAAGCTATGCGCGCGGCGACTGGGTCGAGGATCCGGTCGGGCGCTATTTCTCGGACTTCGATCTCCTGATCGTGGTTGATCATGAAGACCTGACCGACGTTCCCGAATTCTGGGCCAAGACCGAGGACCGGCTGCTCGAGGAACTGTCCGAAGGCAAGCAGCTGAGAACGCCCGTCAGCCTCATCTATCACAGCCTTGAGGATGTGAACGAGAAGCTGAGGCTAGGCCGCTTCTTCTTCCTCGACATCCTTCGCGATGGCATCGTCCTGTTCGAGGAGCCCGGCCATCCGTTCGCCGAGCCGCAACCGTTGAGCGCCGCGCGAAGCGCTGGATGAGAGCCGCGCGTTCTTCGAAGAGTGGTTCGAGAGCGCGGTGGAATTTCTGCGAGCAGCTTGCGACTATGCATCTGCGACGAAGGCGACCGAAATAAGCCGCCTTCCAGCTCCATCAGGCCACCGAGCGGCTCTACCAATGCCTGTTCCTGGTGCGGACGCTCTACACGCCCAAGACCCACAATCTGAACCGCCTGCGCGCGCTCGCCGAGGGGATGGAGCCGTGCCTCAAGCAGGTCTGGCCGGGCTCTACCCGTGACGAAAAGCGAGCATACGCCAGGCTTCGCGAGGCCTACATCAATGCCCGCTACTCGCGCGAATATCGCATCACGACCGACCAGCTCGAGTGGCTCGGATCGCGCGTCGAACTCCTCAAAACCCTGGTCGAGCGCGCCTGCCTGGCCCGTCTCGAGACACTCGAAAAGGCGGCGTGAAAATTGGAGGCGCGATCGATTTGGGAGCCAATTCAGCTGACGGGGCAGTTTTCCGGAAAATGGATGTCCAACGCGCTAAGAGCGGAGCGCCCAAGAGGAAGCTGCAAGCAACCAGAACCAGGGAATTAGCGAGACGAGAGCGAGAAAGACGCGCGCCTCAGGAACCGGAACTTCTCCGCGGCGATCCTTGACGTTCGCCAGGTCTGGAACACGAGGTCGCGGCGGAACTCATGCAGGTCGGTTTCGGCAAAAGCGCGCACTGCATCATTCTGCGAAAGAGCAGCAAATTCGGCAAAATAGACCAGCGATTTCCCGCTCTTCTGACGTGCGGGAAAGTGCAGCGGTAAAGGTCGTAGAGCGCCGTTCCGATCGCCATGATGAAGAGTGCGGCCGGCACGAGTATTTGCCAGCGCTGCAGGTTTTCGCCGGAGATGCTGATTGAGGCGAGCGCGATCTGCGCGGAGACGATCGCGAAGATGCGTTGATCTTGGAGTCGATGCGCGGGAACAGCGCCTGGACTCTATCGAACTGGCGCTCGAGAATTTCGAGCGGCAGTTTATCGGGCGGTGCCGAAGCGGCTCGCGAAGTGACGACTTTCGTGGACTTAGGACGGGCCATCAGCGCCTCCGGTGCCGGATTTATCAGGGATCAGACTCCCGAGCGAATAGACGCGCTGGGATACCTGCTTGCCTCGAACCAGAACGTTACCAAGCTCGACGAAGTCAAACGCGCGGCGTGCCAGCTTTGCGGTACTCCGCCCCGACGAGCAAAGGCACGTCATAATCCTTCGACAAGCCCTCAAGGCGAGACGCAACGTTCACAGGATCGCCGACGACGGTGTAATCAAAGCGTTGCTCGGAGCCCATGTTGCCGACGATGCATTCGCCGCTGTTTATCCCAACGCCGATCGCGATTCCGAGATCACGCCATGTGCTACCGGCGGTTTGCGTGGCTTCACCCGGCCGGCCGATTTCTTGGATCATGTCGACAGCGGCGTGAACAGCATTTGTTGCGTGCTCCGGATCGTCGAGCGGAGCGTTCCAGAAGGCCATGACGCAGTCGCCAATATATTTGTCGATGGTCCCGCCGTGGCGGGTCACGATCCCGGACAGCGAGGTCAGCATCTCATTGAGAAGGCGAGTTCAGCTCCTCCGGTTCGTTGCACATTGTCTCGGAGAGCGTTGTGAAACCGCGGATGTCCGCAAAGAGCACGGTGATCATCTTGCGCTCGCCGCCAAGCTTCACGAGGTTCGGATCTTCGATGATCCGGCGAACGATCTCGGGCGCGACATACTGGCCGAATGCGCCTTGAATCTGCCGCCGCTGCTGGCGCTCCGCGGCATAATCCGAAAGTCCAAGGAAGGCCGCGGATGCGACAAGTCCCGCCACCGGTTCGGCGGGCGACAGCCATATTCTTCCAAACGCAGGGATATCCAGGCTGCAGCCACGATGACGACCGCCGATCCAAGCAGCGCCGCTAATCGTAGCGGCACGCGGTCCGGCGCGGCCGCGGCATAACCAAGAATGGAACCACCAGCCAAAAGCAGGAACCCCACCCAATTGGGGACCGCCAAGATCCAGAGGCGGTGCCGGAGATTATCGATGATCGTGGCCTGGATTTCGACTCCCGGGACCAGGCGCGAATTGCGTGCAGTAAAGGAGGTCCGGAACATGTCGGGAGCCTCGCGAACTTGGGGGTTCGCCTGAACGGCTAAGCCGACGAGAACATCGCGGTCCTTAAGCATCCCCGGCGGGAGAAGACGGTCCGGATCGAGCGCCTGATAATAAGAAACATAAGGGTAAGTGCGGGGGCCGCCGAAATATTCGAATCAGGCGATCTTCCTCGATCGGTACGGGACGAGACAGGAACCTCTGGGCAAGCAAATCGGGATAGCGCGGGATGTGCCGGAGCACTCCGTCGGGGTCGAGCGCTACCGCACTGATCCCCTGTTGAGCGCCGCTCTTAGTCAATAGGGGCAGCGGTTCTGTCCGGACGATCATCGTCCTTGCGGGGTCTCGGCAAGCATCTCGTCGGCTCCGAACACTGTTCGCAGATCGGCAGCTGCCGCGAGTGCGCTGTCCGCAGCGACGTTTGTTGGTCCGCGAAGACCATATCGAAGCCGATCCGCCGAGCTCCGGCGTCCTTAGCGAACGGATAAGGCGTGCGTGGATTTCGCGCGGCCACGGCCAAGGTTTGGCGATCGCCGAAAAGCTCGGTTCATCGACCGCAACGATCACAGCTCCAGGTTGCGGCGGCCGGGGAAATCAACGGTCGACATCATGTCGAAAAGGTTGCGGTCGACGCCTTGGAACGCCCCGAACTGATTGGCGGTCAGCAAGACACACAAATACGAGCGCAACAACTGAAAGCCTTGTCTTTGGCTGGAGAGCGAGGGGCGTGCGAATTTCACGGGCCCGCCTAAAATCTTGCCGAAACTGTCGCGACCGCCGTCCGGCCGAAACGCGGATAGAAATTGTAGACGTCGATTGCGCGGCCGAAAATATTGTAGACGTGAATCGCCGACTTCGAGCCGGCGATGGGGTGAACGCCATTCGAGGCCGCCATCCAGCCACCGAGCCGACCCAAAATGTTGTGCACGTCACTCTCACTAGCGACCGCTTCGAAATATTCGTCCTTGCGCCGGCCGATATAGGTCGAGGCGAGAGATCCGCGGAAACCCCGCCAGATCGACCAGACGAGTTCTGCCTTGGCATAATTCGAGGCAGATAAATATTCGTGCTCTGACCAGGACTTTGCCGCGGCCACGTCAAGCGCGAGATTATCTGCGAGCAATAGGTTCGACGTCAATGTTAGCCTGGTCATGCTGCCGTCGCCGGCGAACAGGTAAGCGGGGCGCAGGCGATCCGAATGAACGAATGACAAAGCGGCGTTGACGGCGGGAACGAGGAGTTGCTGATGCTTCTGATGCTGCAACTCCAAACTGGTGAAGATCCTGTTCGACCACTCGCTTTCCCATTTACCGACCAGCGCGGTTGTCCTGCTTCCAATTGCGGAAGGTGCATCATCAGGCGCGAGGCCGGCGATGGAAGTCGGCTGAAGCGTGAAGGGCGCAGCAGTTCGGACCGTCGATGAAAACACCGCCGAGGTGGCCTGGTGACTGGTGAACGCATAGCGCGCGCCGAACGACACTTCAGGGCGCTTCGCCGCCACAAGATCCCCTTCGAGGCTCATTTTGGGTGCCGGCTGCAGCCGAACGTGGATGAAGGCCCGGGCGCGCCGATCGGATAGATATTCAACGGACTTATCCGGCAGCGTGATATTTCCCATGTCGCTTCGCGATACGAATTCCGCTCCTGTGCCGATTACCGCATTGCCGATATTTGTTACGACTGCCGTGCTGAACGCCGCAGTGCTGGAGCTGGTACGCCGCCGAGATTGAGCAGCGGACGCGTCCTCGATTTGCTGTCCAAACCAATTGAAGCTCACCACCCTGTTGCTATCGGCTCGCAGCGAGAAGTCCGCTCCCGACCACGAAGCTGCTGCAACCAATCGCGTTCGATCTGCGATTTAAATCTCGGCGAGTGCGATGCCTGAGGTTTGGCGGGTTCGCAGCCGTCGAGCGAGGTTGGTGGAGACCAGATAGGAAGTGATTTCCGGCCGGTCCCCGGGAATTTCGCGTTCGTCGTCGAGGTTGAAGCGTGAATCTCCACTTGAGGTCGCAAGCGATACGACGAAGTTCGCTCGCGGTGACAATTCGGCACCGAGCCAGCCGCAAATTGTAGGCTTGCTCGTCCTCGCCTGCCAACGCGCCGCGATGCCGAATGAAAGATCCGCTGACAGAAAATGCGACCGGCGCGGGTTCGTTCGACAATTCCACGTATTGCTGCGGATGCAGCGGGCTCGATCGCTCCGTTCGCGGCGATCATCGAAACGCTTCCGTCGGCTTCGACGAACGCCTGACGCAGGATGTCCAGCTCAGTCCTGGGCACTGCGAATCGGGCGGGTCGATCGCGAATCCCTGGAGCGTGTCGGACAAGACATGGTCGTCGCCTCCGTGCTGTGCGTCGAACGATGCGACAGCGATGCTCGCGACAGCATCATCGGGAGCCCCAGTCACGACGAGCTTTCCTATTCCGCCGGTCCTGGGAGGCGGCGGCGGAGGCGGCGGCGGCGGCGGAGGAGGGGGCGGCGGCAATGGAATGTCATTGGCCTTCAGCTTTGAGGCCGGCGCGACAATCGGGTCGTCACTTGGCGCGCCGAATGGTCCCATGAAACCATCGATCAGACCTTCATCGATCCGCTCCAGGGTTCCTTTATCGACTACGTAGGGCGCCGGCCTTTGGCTTGCGGCTCGCTCGAAATAGGAGGTTGCCTCGAAGGGATCGAAGCTGCGCTCGGCGTTGAACTGAGCCCATTCCTCCAATCCAAGATCGCGGAGAGAATCGGCAGAGTAGTTGATCAGGAAATCAGCGCGGTGCTCCGGAATCTGGTCCCGACGAGCGCCTCATTGCGTTTCACCGCCTCCTCGACGCGCGGACTGCGCCTGCGTGTCCCGGTCATCGCTGAGCAGCAGGGAGCGAAGTGCACTCGGATAGGGGCTATTGGGATCGTACCGTGCGCCAGGTCTAGCTGCTGCATGGCCGCCGACGTTTCGCCCAGGCGATAATAAGCGTAGGCAAGCAGTAGGAGCGCCTGGACGTCGCTTGGATTTGCAGTCGATGCCGCCAGCAGCTCTTCGAGCGCTGCGTCCAATCTTCCTTCCTGGAGGAGCGCTCGTCCTTTGTAGACGAGGACCACGGTCTGCTCGGATCCGCGTTCAACGCGGCGCGAGCTCGCGCTTCGCCTCTTCGATCCTGATTCCGGTCGAGCAAGAGGGCGGCATAGTTATCCCGCAAGGTGGCATCATTGGGATCCGCCTCGAGGCCCCGAATGACGATTGCTCGGCATGGCGGCCTAGCCCGCCCGGGCCTGAACGCCGCCAAGAATGTTCCAGGCAAGGCTGCTACCCGGCACCAGTTGGGCAGCGCGCTCTGCATCTTTATGGCACCCCTTAGTCCCCGGTGTAGTCCGGATTGACATGCGCCGAAAGCATGAGGATACCCGGGTGATCCGCCTCCGCAGCCTTGCCGCGGCGGATCGCGTCGATGAGCAGTAGACGGTCGCCGCGCAAGAGGCCGATACTGCCTTGAAGATCTGCGAAATCGGCGTTTTCGGGATAAAGGCCCTCGCCCTCCCGAACGATGTCGAGCGCGAGATCAAGATCGCCCTCGTATGCGGCGAGATAGGCTTTCCCGAGCAGGCCAGCCGAAGTGGTCGGCTCGTCAGGTTGAGTCTCTGCCTCCGCAGATCCCGACGCTATGGAAGCAAGTCGCATCGCCGCTTCGGCAAGTTCGCTCGTCGTTCGTCAAGTCCGGGATGCCGCAGCCGTTAGCTGTTGCAACGCGACGTCCCAATGATCGTCCTTCGCCGCCATCAAACCTTCGACGAGCAGGACGCGCGCATTCTGAGCCGACGTCAGCGGAAGCGCATTTGCTCGCCTTCAAGGCATCCAATCGCTCGGCCGGCGTTGCAATTTCAGCGCCGGCTTCAGCAATGATCAGCCAGTCTTCGGCGCTGCGCCGCCCAGGCGGAATCTTCGAAGCTGTTTCGAAAACTCCGAGCTGTGCCGTGAACATTGCAGGGAAGGGCCGCAGGTAGCGCACGGCGTCGGTGAAAGGGACGTAATAGAGCATCTGCTCTCGCTCATCCGGATTGACGACCGCGATGCGCGCCGGCGGGTGGCCTTTCAGGGCGAGCGCCGCCTCGCCGCCTGCCACCGACAGGCTTCCCAGCTCATTGGCGAGTTCGACCTTCCCGTCGAACACTTGCAGCGTCGTTCGATCGTCATCGGCGCTGAGCGACCAAGAGGTGCCGCGAACGCCGGCGTCAGCCGAAGGAGTCTCGATTGAAAGATTCGCCCGGCCACGAGGCGCACGACCCCATAATGCGCCTTGCTGCAACTGGAGTTGCGACGGCACGCCGGCGCGAACATCCTTAACGATGAGCACGGTGTTCCGGCCGAGCCGGATCTGCGTCTGATCGACAAAGTCGAGCGCGAGAGTTCCGGACTGGTTGGTTCTTAGGACATCGCCGGCCTTGAGATCCTGTCGGATCTCGGCATCCCGCACGAGCGGTGAAGGCTCCAGAACGGCGGTCTCACCGGTCTTGCGGGCAATGATCCGGCCCGAAACCGGCTGAGTCCGCTTGATGGGTTCCGCAGCGAGCCCGGAAGCAACGAGCGCCGAGCTCATGGCCGCAGAAACGAGCAGACTGCCCCTCATACGCACACGCCCCCACGCACACGCTATTCAATTGAGTAAACCACGAAACGCAATGATGCGTAACCTTAACTTTTGCGAATTGGTTAGCCATACGCCGGAGCATCCAATTCGTCGGCCCGAGATTCAACGGCGGGAAGCCTCGACCATCCCGATATCATCCGCGCCCGACAGAAATCGCGGATGGGGCTTTCTTCCCGGTCGGTAAGTTTTGTCCCCAGGGTTTCTTGCCCGACCAAGCGGCCGCGCGGACATGTAAGCAAACCGAAATCGGCTTCAGCCGCTTGTACGTTTCATGAGCAGTGATGCCCCGCCCGAACGATGGTGGACGCTGACCCGTGGCCCGGGTCCCGTGCTCGCAACTGCGATTCATGACGGTCATGACCTCCGGCCAACTGTCGCCGATGCGATGAACTTGCCCGAGGCCGACCGTTTGCGCGAGGAGGATCCGTTCACCGGACAGGCCGTCGTCGGCGTCCCTACGCACATCATTGTTCATCGCTCGCGCTTCGAATTCGATCTCAACCGACCGGCCGACACCGCCGTCTATCGCACTCCAGAGCAGAGCTGGGGCCTACAGGTGTGGCGAAGTGAGCCTGACGAGGCGATCGTCGCGGAGCTCGCTCGCTATCCATGCGGCCTATTATCGAATGCTTGGGCATTTGCTGGACGGCATTGTCGAGGAGGAAGGCCGCTTCGTCCTGATCGACGTCCACAGCTACAATCATCGGCGAGATGGCCCGAACGGCGGTGCCATGCCGCAGGATGATGCACCCGACATCAACATCGGCACCTTTTCGATGCCGCGCGCCGATTGGGCGTTCCTGCTTGATCCCCTGATGGAGGAAATGAGGCGCTTCGATTTCAATGGCCGCAAGCTCGATGTCCGGGAGAATGTCGCCTTCCAGGGCAAGGGCGAGCAGGCGCGGTTCGTCCACGAGAGATATCCGGGCAGGGGCTGCGCGATCGCCCTCGAGTTCAAGAAATTCTTCATGGATGAGTGGACCGGCGAGCCCGATCCGGCCGAGCTCAAAGCGATGCGGGACTTCATCACTTATTCGGCGCAGGTCGCGGCAGACCTGCTGCAAGCGCTGATGGCGAGATCTCTCACCGCAACCACGTGCGCTTCCCGACCATCGCGGCGCGAGGAGGCGCAAGGTTGGGAAGAGCGGCCGACTGCATCTCGATCGCAGCCTGCCGTTTCTTGTCCTTCACCGTCGCCGCATGGATGATGAGCCGTCGGCCAGCCTCGCGCGCCGGGTGGCGTTGAACAGTCCCGCTTATCTGATCTGGGATGAGGGTCCGGACGACACTGCCGCTTTCGAATTGCTCGCCTCGTTGACGCAGGAGCTGGGCGAGCCCGGAATGCCGCTACTGGTCATGGCGCTCGACGACCTCATCCAGCCCCCGGAAGGCGAATCCAGCCCCACCCTTACGCCATTTGTCGCGACAGTCGCGGGCGGCAAGTCGGCCCGCGAGCACCGCGCCCGCGACGTCCTGATCGACTCGCTCAAGGGCATCGAGATCGACCTTCGTCATCCGGACGTGATTCCTGAGGCCCTGCATCGCGATCACTGGCTGGCCGCTGCGCTCTCGGGCCTCAGCGCACAAAGCGATCCGATGCTGATCAGCCTCCCCCAAATTCATCGCCGCGACGGCGGAGGTGTCTATCCGCAAATCGCGCACGAGCTTGCCGTCGCATGCGGTGACGCTTTGCTTCGCGCCGCCTGCGCCTATCTCGACGACAGCAGCGGCCGCGCGCCCGAGCATTATCGCTCGCTTGGGCGAAGCGCCTTTCTTGAAGGCGGCGCTCAACGCCGATGAGAAGCTTGGCCGCATCACGTCGAGTTTCGACTTCCTGCTCTCGGTGTCGCCGATCAATACTACCGCCGCTCTCGAGAAGTTCGTCGCCGACCGCGAGCAAGTGGCGCCGGCCTTTCGCTATCGGCCGCTGACCGTCGATCCGGATGCCGTGAAGCGCCGCCTGTACCGGTTGGATTTCGCCCGGCTCGAAGACCCGCTCCTCGAGCGGATGTTCAGCGACAAACGGCACGAGATCGACGCGCAGTTGACCATGCTCGCGACGCGCAACACGCCGCTCCTTTCGCCCCGCGAGCATGTTCCTCTACGGCGCGGTCTCGGCTGAGCTGCTGCGTGACGCCTACCGCATCCTCGATCTGCACCGGCCGCGCCCAGCTCGAGGAAAAACGGTCACGGCAGTCGAGATCGCAAATGCCGCGCGGGACCTGATCGGCTCCTACAACCGCAAGGACGCTCTCTTCGATGCGAAGGTGGAGGTTCGCGACGACGTTTCAGGACTGATGGTCAGCGGTAACCGACTGCTCGTCGGTTCAGCCACGAAGATGCAGTCAGCGCGGCTCGATGCGTTGCTCGCGCACGAAGTCTCGACGCACCTCCTGACATTCGTCAACGGCGCCTCCCAGGGCCTGTCGATCTTCCGTTCCGGCCTCGCAAAATATGAAGGCATCCAGGAAGGCCTCGGAGTCTTTGCCGAATGGGCCGTCGGCGGGCTTAGCATTACCCGGCTGCGGCTCATTGCGGCGCGGGTCATCGCGGTCGATGCCATGCAGCGAGGAGCGGAATTCATGGAGACCTATCGACTCCTTCGGCGGCGAGCTGGGATTCTCGATCGCCGGATGCGTTCGGCATCGCGGCGCGGGTGCATCGTTCCGGAGGCTTGGCGAAGGACGCGATTTATCTCGAAGGCTTCCGCGCCATTGTCGACCATATCGCTTCGGGTGGGCCGCTCGCGCCCTTCTGGCTTGGCAAGATTGCCCGCACCGACGTCCCGGCGATCGAGGAACTACTGCAGCGCGGCCTCGTTCACGCGCCGACTTTCCTGCCGTCCTACCTGAACCGACCCGACGCCAAGAGCCGGATTGCCAGGCTCACATCGGACATCGGCCTGGACAGCCTACTTGAAATGGAGCCGGCTTGATGCGGATCGCCTTCTTCGTGAACGACATCGAGACCGAATATGCGGGCTATACCACCACGGTCCTCGCCCATCAGGCGGCGAAGCGCGGGCACGAGGTCATGTACATCACGCCGTCCGACTTCGTGATTGGCAAGGATGATAGCCTGCGCGCGCACGTCCGCCGAATGCCGAAGAAGAAATGGGCCAGCGGCGAAAGCTTCTTCAAAGCGCTCAAGGACTTCCGCAACCGAGGCCGATGCCGTCGACTTCGACGAGGTCGATGTCCTCTGGCTGCGGTCAGACCCGTCGCTTGATGCGAGCACGGCCCCGTGGCGTGCGGAGGCCGGAATCCTGTTCGGCCGCGAGGCGACGAAGCGCGGAACGCTCGTCCTCAATGACCCGAACAGCCTCGGACAGGCGATCAACAAGCTCTACTTTCAAGGCTTTCCCGAGGAAGCTCGAGCGGAAACCATCATCACGCGCGACGAGCGTCGACATCAAGGCGTTCGCAAAGGACGCACAAGAACAACATTATCCTGAAGCCCCTGCAGGGCTCGGGCGGGTCGGGCGTGTTCAAGCTCGACAAGGAGAACGCGCGCAACCTCAACCAGATGACCGAGGCCATTTGCCGGGACGGCTACATCATCTGCCAGGCTTACATGCCCGCCGCAAAGAAGGGCGACATTCGTCTCTTCCTGATGAACGGCAGTCCGCTGCAGATCGACGGCAAATATGCGGCGCTCCGCCGCGTCGCCGCGAAGGATGATATCCGCTCGAACATCCACGCCGGCGGGAAGGCGGAGGCGGTCGAGATCGGCAAAACCGAGCTTCGCGTTGCCGAGATCATCCGCCCCAAGCTAATCGCCGACGGGATGTTCCTCGTCGGCGTCGATATCGTCGGCGACAAGATCCTCGAGGTGAACGTCTTTTCGCCTGGCAATCTGAAGAGCTGCTCTACTCTCGCCGGCGTCGATTTCTCGGAAATCGTCATCGAATTCCGTCGAACGGAAGGTCGAGATCAAGCACGATTATGGGGGCGTCTTCGACAATCGACATCTGGCGATGCTCTGACCGCCCCCCGCTGGCGAGCCCCCACCGCCTCTGCTAGCGGCGCGGCAAATGACAGAAATCTGGCACATCCGCAATTTCGCATCATCGCGCATATCGACCACGGGAAGTCGACGCTCGCCGACCGGCTGATCCAGGCGACCGGCGGCCTCACCGAGCGCGAGATGAGCGGCAGCCAGGTGCTCGACAATATGGACATCGAGCGCGAGCGCGGGATCACCATCAAGGCGCAGACCGTGCGGCTCGAGTGGAAGGGCGCTACGAGCTCAACCTGATGGACACGCCGGGGCACGTCGACTTCGCCTATGAGGTGTCGCAGATCGCTCGCGGCGTGCGAAGGCGCGCTGCTGGTCGTGGACGCGGCGCAGGGGGTCGAGGCGCAGACCCTCGCCAACGTCTACCAGTCGATCGAGCACGACCACGAGATCGTCCCGGTCATCAACAAGATCGACCTCCCCGCCGCGGACCCGGAAGGGGTGCGGCAGGAAATCGAGGAGATCATCGGCCTCGACGCGTCGCGACGCCGTCCTCGCCAGCGCCAAAACCGGCATCGGCATCGAGGAAGTGCTCGACGCCATCGTCGCCAAGATCCCGCCTCCCAAGGGCGACGCCGACGCGCTCCGCTCAAGGCCATGCTCGTCGACAGCTGGTACGACCCCTATCTCGGCGTCGTCATCCTCGTCCGCGTCATCGACGGCGCGATCCGCAAGGGCGCGCAGGTCAAGTTCATGGCCGCGCGGCACGACCCACCTCGTCGACCGCGTCGGCTGCTTCCGCCCCAAGATCGAGCAACTGAGCGAGCTCGGCCCCGGCGAGATCGGCTTCATCACCGCGCAGATCAAGGAAGTCGCCGAGACCCGCGTCGGCGACACCATCACCGACGCCCGCAAGCCCGCCGCCGAGGCGCTCCCCGGCTTCAAGCAAGTCCAGCCGGTCGTCTTCTGCGGCCTGTTCCCGGTCGACGCCAACGACTTCGAGAAGCTCCGCGACAGCCTCTACAAGCTGCGCCTCAACGACGCCTCGTTCAGCTTCGAGATGGAGACCAGCGCCGGCGCTCGGCTTCGGCTTCCGCTGCGGCTTCCTCGGCCTCCTCCACCTCGAGATCATCCAGGAGCGGCTGACCCGCGAATATGACCTCGACCTCATCACCACCGCGCCGAGCGTCGTCTATCGAGGTGCAGCTGCGCGGCGGCGAGGTCGCAGGACATCCACAACCCGGCCGACTGGCCCGACGCCGAACGCCATCGAGGCGGTCGAGGAGCCGTGGATCGACGCCACCATCTACGTCCCCGACGAATATCTCGGCGCGGTGCTCAAGCTGTGCCAGGACCGCCGCGGCATCCAGAAGGACCTGACCTATGTCGGCACCGGCAGCCACGCCCGCGCGATGCTCCGCTACGAGCTGCCGCTCAACGAAGTGGTGTTCGACTTCTACGACCGCCTGAAGTCGATCAGCCGCGGCTACGCGAGCTTCGACTATCACCAGATCGGCCACCGCGAGGGCGACCTCGTCAAGATGAGCATCCTGGTCAACAACGAGCCGGTCGATGCGCTGAGCATGATCGTCCACCGCGCCAACGCCGAGGCCCGCGGCCGCGGCATGTGCGAGCGCCTGAAGGACCTGATCCCGAGGCACCTGTTCAAGATCCCGATCCAGGCCGCGATCGGCGGCAAGATCATCGCGCGCGAGACGATCGCCGCGCTGCGCAAGGACGTCACCGCCAAATGCTACGGCGGCGACGCGACGCGCAAACGCAAGCTGCTGGAGAAGCAGAAGGAAGGCAAGAAGCGGATGCGCGAATACGGCAGCGTGACCATCCCGCAGGAGGCGTTCATTGCCGCCCTCAGCATGGGTGACGAAGGCTAGGCCTTCTTGTTCTCCCGCTCCCCGATGGAGCAAATCAATTCCAACATTGGAAGGAGAAGTGTGCTAGGGCCTTTGGCATCGCACGGCTCATCTTCGTAGGCATCGTGCGGCTGAGAGACCTGGCAACATGCTCCCGCTTACCGAAGGAGCCGTCCCCGTGGATCTCAATTACCTTCTCCATCGCCACCAGGTTTCCCTGTTCATGTCTGACCATGCTCAATCCGAGAAGGCCCGCGAGGCGCATCGCGGGCTGGCGAAGGCCTATGCGGCCGAGATCGCCAGCGCCCGCCACGAGCGCCGGCCGGAATTCGCTGCGTGAGCATTGAGCCGACGAACGTCTCGCTTCCTCACCGCAAGCCCGAGGATACGGCGGCGGGCTGTCGGCTGCTGGCGAGCGACGACCGTGACCGCGCCGCGCAATCGGACAGCGCGCACATGCGCTTCCGGCTCGCGTGCAGCGCGGAGGCGTGGTTCGCCCGGGCGGAGCTGCTCGACCGGCTCGAGGCGAACCGCGTCCATATGAACACCGACTATCCGCTTTCCGGCGCGGGCGAAGGGACGAACGACCATGGCTAAGGGACCAGAACGGCGTCCACGCCAAAACCCGAAGCCGAAGGCCGACCCGGTGGGGAAGTCCGCCGCGCCGGTTCCGCCGCAGCCCAAGCCGGAGCCCTCGGAGATGTACAAGCTGTTCACCAAGGGCCGGCGCCTCGACTGAAGCCCTGAGCTTCGACGAGCTTCGACTGAGCTTCCTCTGAACCGGGGCGGGTCTTCGCGGAACCCACTCCCGGATGTACAAGGCCATCGCCATGAAGGCTTTTCGCCTGACGCCCGCGATCACGGTGACTCTTGCGCTGCTAGCCCTTCCCCCCGCTGGCGCCCAGCAGGTCGGCGGGGTGCTCAGGCCGCCGATCAATCAGCCGGGCGGCGGGTCGCTTTATCCGACTCCCATTCCTCCGCAGGGCATGGTTCGGGGCAGCCGCGACGGCGTGCACCGCGGCCTTCGCCGCGGGTTCGGCGGCAGCGTCTTCATCTATGAAGAGCCGGAAGTGGTTCACGACGTGGTGGTGGTTCACGACGAGGCCGCGGCGGCGCCCGAGCCTCCGGCGCCTCCGCCGGCGCCGCGGGAGCCTTATGTGCTCGGCCGCACCTACGCCTCGCTTCCGGGCGGGTGCCTGAAGATGGTCGAGGGCAGGGCGTCCTATTTCCACTGCAGCGAGGGCTGGTACCGGCAGGTGGGATCGCAGTTCAGGGCGGTTGCGGGGCCTTGAAGGCGAGCGCGGTGCGCTAGTCGAGGAGGTCCGGCGGGACGGCCTCGGCACGGATCATCGCTACCGCTTCGTCGAGGCTCATCATTTTCTGATGCTCGTCGCTGCCGAGGCGGCGGATGGCGACGCTGCCTTCCTCGGCCTCGCGCTTGCCGACAACGAGGAGCAGCGGGACCTTGGCGAGGCTGTGCTCGCGAACCTTGTAGTTGATCTTCTCGTTGCGGAGGTCGGTCTCGACGCGGATTCCGGCGGCCTCGAGCCTGGCGGCGACTTCACCGGCATAAGCATCGGCATCGGAGACGATCGTCGCGACGACCGCCTGCACCGGGGCGAGCCACAGCGGGAACTTGCCGGCGTAATGCTCGATGAGGATTCCGATGAAGCGCTCGTAGCTGCCGAAGATCGCGCGGTGCAGCATCACCGGCGTGTGCTTCTCGCCATCCTCTCCGACATAGGCGGCCTCCAGCAGGCCCGGCATGACCCGGTCTGCCTGGATCGTTCCGACCTGCCAGGTGCGGCCGATCGCGTCGGTCAGATGCCATTCGAGCTTGGGCGCATAGAAGGCGCCTTCGCCGGGCAGCTCCTCCCAGCCATATTGTTCGGTTGCGAACCCGGCCGAGCGGACCGCATCGCGAAGCTCCTGCTCGGCACGGTCCCACTGCTCGTCGGTGCCGGCGCGCCTTTCAGGGCGAAGCGCGAGCTTGATCGCATAATTCTCGAAGCCGAGGTCGCGATAGACGCGGTCGGAAAGCAGGCAGAAATCCCGCACCTCGTCGACCAGCTGCTCGTCGGTGCAGAAGATGTGGGCGTCGTCCTGCGTGAACTGCCGAACGCGCATCAATCCGTGGAGCGCTCCGTGCGGCTCGTTCCTATGGCAGCTGCCATTCTCATAGAATCGGATCGGCAGCTCGCGGTAGCTGGTGATGCCCTGCTTGAAGACGAGGATGTGCCCCGGGCAGTTCATCGGCTTCAGCGCCATGAGGTCGGCGTCGCCGGAAAGGACCGGAGCGTCGTCCTGCGTCGAGGGGATCTCGTCGGGAACGACGAACATGTTTTCGCGATACTTGCCCCAGTGGCCGCTCCTCTCCCACTGGCGAGCGTCCATCAGCTGCGGAGTTTTGATTTCCTCGTAACCCGCCTCGTCGATGCGGCGGCGCATGTAGGCCTCGAGCGCGCGCCAGATCACGAAGCCGTTGGGGTGCCAGAACACCGACCCATGCGCCTCGGCCTGGAGGTGGAACAGGTCCATCTCCTGCGCGATCTTTCGGTGGTCGCGCTTTCCGGCTTCCTCAAGGCGGACGAGGTAAGCGTCTAGCTGCTTCTTGTTCAGCCACGCCGTGCCGTAGATCCGCGACAGCATCGGGTTCTTGGGGTCACCGCGCCAATAGGCGCCGGACACGCGGGTAAGCTTGAACGCGTTCGGGTCGAGCTTGCCGGTCGAGGCGAGATGCGGTCCGCGGCAGAGGTCGATCCAGGCGTCCTTGCCGTCGCCGGTCCGGTACATGGTGATGGTCTCGCCCTCGGGCAGCTCCATTACCCACTGGGCCTTGAACGCCTCGCCCTGCTTCTCGAAGAAGTCGCGCACCTGGGCGCGAGTCCACACCTCGCGGACGAGCGCTTTGTCGGCGGCGATGATGCGCCGCATCTCCTCCTCGATCGCCGGCAGCTCCTCCTCGGTGAAGGGGCCATGCTCAGCAGTGGGCGCGAAGTCGTAGTAGAAGCCGTCGTCGGTCGCGGGACCGAAGGTGATCTGCGTTCTCGGAAAGAGGTTCTGAACTGCCTCGGCGAGGATGTGCGCATAGTCGTGCCGCACCAGTTCGAGCGCATCCGCCTCATCGCGCGAGGTGATCAGCGCGAGGCTCGAATCACCCTCGAACGGGCGCATGATGTCGCGCACCTCGCCGTCGACGCGCGCGGCAAGCGCGGCCTTCGCCAGGCCCGGACCAATCGCCGCAGCAACATCGGCCGGGGTCGAGCCCTCGGGCATTTCCCTGACGGAGCCGTCTGGAAGCGCGATCTTGAACATCTTGGTCATTGTTCAGTGCATCTAGCGATGCCGCTGCCGCCCCTCAACCGCTGCGATAAACGGTCGATAAGCAGCGGGGGCGGTTGCGCCATGTAAACCTCACTGGCAATTATATACTTGACGTACTGACGTGTAAGGCTTACTTGTCTTTGCAGAGGCAAGACCATGAACCCTACGAACCCCATCTATCAGGATGCCGACAAGGCCCGCGAACACCTAGAGAAGGTGCATTGGCCGAACGGTCCTGTGTGCCCGCATTGCGGCTCCGTGGAGAACATCACGAAGCTTCAGGGCAAGTCCACGCGTCCCGGCGTCTATAAGTGCAACGCCTGTGTGAAGCCGTTCAGCGTCACCGTTGGAACGGTGATGGAGGACAGCAAAATCCCTCTGAACAAATGGGTGCTGGCGTTTGCGCTAGTGAACAGCTCGAAGAAGGGCTTTTCGGCCCACCAGCTGCATCGCCAGCTTGGCATTACGTACAAATCAGCTTGGTTCATGCATCATCGCATCCGCGAAGCGATGAAGCTGGACGCGGAACCCATGGGCGGCCTCGGCCACGATATCGAAGCCGACGAGACTTACATCGGGCGCGCCCCGAACAAGGCCCATAGCCGCACCGCTAATTCGTCACATGAACACGGTAGTGAGCCTAGTGGACCGCTCGACGGGCGTGGCGCGCAGCTTCCACGTAACCGACAACCTCAACGCCGATACCGTCTCGCGCATCCTGTACACGAACGTGCAGCGCAACAGCCGCCTGATTACCGACGAAGCTTATTTCTACCTTCGTCCGGGCCGCGAGTATGCGGCACACGGCCACGTAAACCACTCGCAGGACGAGTACGTTTCACGGCTCGACCGTTCGCTTCACACGAACACGATTGAGGGCCTCTTTTCGATCTTCAAGCGCGGGATGCGCGGCGTGTACCAGCATTGCAGTTCGAAGCATCTACAGCGCTATCTGAACGAATTTGATTTCCGCTACACCTTCCGTGCGGCGGCTATGACGACACGGAGCGCACCGCAGAGGCCTTGAAAGGTGCGCGCGGCAAACGCCTCGCCTACCGCAGACCTGCAGTTGCAATCTAAGGCGTATCAACTTCCGCTGTTCGTGGGCGAGCGCCGTAAACGCTGGAGTCTAACTTAGGTTGGGGTTCAGCGTCGCGCCGCCGAATCTTGCTTGTGACGAAAGAAGGGGCAAATGGGTGTTGACATTTGTTCACAGTGTGATATATGACTAGGTCACGTCACCCGAACAAGGAGGTTGAGGCGGCAGTAGCATACGCGGAGGGGCTAGGCTGGAGGCTAAAGAAGTTAGGCCATTGGGGCCGCCTCTTTTGTCCTCAGGCGACGCGTGATGGATGCCAAGTGGGTGTCAACGGCACCCCCAAGAACCCAGAAAATCACGCCACTAAAATTCGCCAAGCCGTGGATCGCTGCCAATGCGGCTCAAAGGACGAAAATGGCGACATTTGACTTCACCATTATCGCCTCTGGACTCGACCCAGAGGCCGAGGATTTCGAGGCGCGTTTTTACGACGGAGCGTGCAACGACGCCACCGTGTCGTACCAGAACGGCCACATCATCTTGGACTTTGGCCGCGACGCCCCTTCGATCACGGAGGCCATCGTCACCGCCGTGCAGGACGCGACTGCGGCAGGTGTCACCGTTGAGCGCGTCGAGCCCGATCCGCTTGTTAGTTTGTCAGATATGGCCGCTCGTTCCGGCATGGGCCGCGCAGCTATGACGAACTACTCAAAAGGCCACAGGCTAGATGGATTTCCCGCTCCAATCATGCGGGTCACGTCTCCCTCTCCGCTTTGGGATTGGGCTGAAGTTGCCGAATGGCTGTATCGCAAGGGCCGCATTTCTAAGGAAGAGGCTTTGGAGGCTGGAGTTGTCGGCGCTGCGAACGAACTCCTCATTGAGGAGGGCGTAGAGTCGCTTCACGACGGCCTTCCTGCGCGCGCCCGCGAACTGGAAGACGCCTTGGCCTAAGCCCGTTTCCTCGGCTGTTGTTTTGACCGCCGAATTATCTCTTCATTGCTGATTGGCGGAGTTGCGAGTGCGCGGCGGAGCAATTCGTCGCGGCGTCTGTCGCTGTCGCTTTCAGAGGGCGTTGTCATGGTCGAGAAGATACCACCGGAAGAAACGGAAAAACAAAATCACGCCTACATGCTTGTGGGTCGGTTTATGAGCCATTGGTCACACCTTGAAAGCGCCGTGAACGATAGCGTCGGTGCGCTGCTCAAGATGGGCACCGTCGAAGCCACGGTCGCCACTGCCAACATGCAGTTCAGCTCGAAGCTTCACATCATCAAGACGATGATCGACCATCAATGTGGCAAAACAGCGTGGGGTAAGGCCGCGCTCACGGATATTAGGCGAGTTGGAACCCTGTCGAACGAATGGCGCAACATGGTAGCTCACGTTCCGTTCGTTCCGCACAAAGATGGGGTTCGGTTCCTTATCATTAGGGCCAAAGGCAAACTGCTGTTTCCGAATGGCCAAAAGTCGGAGGACGACTTTATCCAGGTCGGAAAAGAAATCTTTGGCCTCTGCAATCGCGTGCGAGAAATCACCACGGAGCTAAAGCTCAAGAAGAGGACGTTGTCCGGCATGTTTGCCACTGAGCTGCCCAGCGCAGTGTCGCTCGGGCTAGATCCTCAAAATTACCTAGGCCGCCTTCTTCTAGGCTCCCCAAGTTCAGCGTTATCCACGAGCTTAGAACCTCCTCAAACTCCGAAAGAGCCTGAGGAGAAATAGAGCGCCGGCCTGTCCCCAACTCGATATCATCTTTGAGGTGGTGCGTCATGTATATAATGTCCACCTCACTTGACATTTGAAGCGGGCATTGTAAAGCGTCCTTGTCAGAGAGACAAAGGAGCTTGACTCATGTTCGCTGCAAAGCAGAGCGACCTCACCCCGGCGCAGCGCGCGCATATTCGCAGAACCCTGTGGCTTCTGCTCGCCTACGCGGTGATCCTGCCGCCGCTCGTCTGGCTGCAGGCAACCCGTCACATCAGCCACTCGCTTTCGTTGCTGATGGCGGTTGCGGCATCGCTTCCTGTGCTCGGCATTTTCGCGAGCTGGGGCCGTTACCTGTCCGACGAACGCGACGAATATCACCAAGCCATGACCTTGCGGCGAATTGCCATCGCCACCAACGCCACCATGGGCGCGGCCGTCGTCTGGGGATTTCTCCAGGCTTTCGGAGTCATGCCGCTGTTCGAGACCTACTGGATCCCGTTCGTGTGGGTGGTGATGCAGGGCGCGTTTGGCTGCGTCGCCGTCTTCTCGCGTGGACGCTCAGGCGCTTGATCCAACTCAGAAAGGAATAGTCGCCATGTCCTTCAATCCGGCAATGAAGCGCTACAATCTGCGGGTCATCTGGCTCAGTCTGCTGTATGCGATTTTCCTCCTCATTGCGGTCTATTCTTTCAAGCACCAGTTGCTGCACGGGGCCCTCGCGTGGCTTGCCGCCATCCTTCCGGCGCTGCCGCTCATCGGTATCTTCGGTGCGATGGGCCGCTACCTGATCGAGGAAAAGGATGAATATGTCCGCATGGTCTTCGTCCGTCAGTCGTTGTGGGCGGGCGCGTTCGCGCTGAGCGTCGCGACGGTCTGGGGCTTCCTCGAAAGCTTCGATCTCGTCGGCCACGTCGACTCATTCTACATCGCGATCCTGTGGTTCTTCGGCCTTGGCGTCGGCTCGGTCATGAACAAGCTGACACTCGGAACGACGGTGCGATGCTGATGGAAAACCGCCTCCGAATCCTGCGCGCGGAGCGCAGCTGGAGCCAGCAGGACCTGGGCGAGCGGCTGGAAGTGTCGCGGCAGAGCGTGAACGCGATCGAGACCGGCAAATACGACCCGTCGCTCCCCCTCGCATTCCGGATCGCCGAGCTGTTCGACCTTCCGATCGAGGAGATCTTCGTCTCACCCTCGCGCCGCAGCTCAAAGGCGATCTGAGTGCTTCTGGTGGCATTGTCCGTGGCGGCTGCCGGGCTCGAGGCCCCCGCGGTCGAGTGCCGGTTCGATGCCGCCACGTTCGAGTTCGCCGGAACTCCAATCGAGCAGGCCCGCTGCCTTCTGCGTCATGTCGAACCGGGAGGTGGCGCCGATCCGGAACAGCCGCTTCCGCCGACGCTGCAGGCCCTGGTTGGGCAGCCCGTCATCATCGATCGCGGGAAGCTGGCCGTCGTCCTTTTGCACCGGCAGATTCCACTGCCTGCAACCACCCCGATTTCGGAAACGCTCGACCACCGCAGAGCCATCTATTTCGTCATCCACGACACGAGCTCTCCGTGGATCGACGGTAAGCCCTTCCCGGCACGGTTCGACAGGCAGCCGCGGTTCAACGACGTCAATCAGTTCCTCGGCAAGGACGCCGTCGCCCATCTCTTCAACGACCGCGGTGGAGCAGTCGCAATCGGCCACGATCTCGAGGTCGGCTGGCGGGCGACCAAGCTCGAATCGATCCTGGGAGAAAAGGTGCGCGGGCGTTTCGTCCACGTCGAGAATGTGCAGCCTCGGCGCGAGGACCCTGCGGGGCTGCCGAACAACGACCGTATTGCCCCGCCCGAAGGGTTGACACCCGCTCAGTACCGGACGCTTGCCCTTCTTTACGTCCTGGCGAGCGCCAGGGCCGGAAGCTGGCTCATCCCCGCTTTCCACGCCAACGTGGATCGCGGGATTCCTGGGGCCCACGACGACCCGCAGAATTTCGATATCGAGTTGTTCGACCGCGAGTTGGCGCGCTGGGTCAGGAAGCTTCGGTCGAAGGGCTGATCAGGCCGGTTCGCGGCTCAGCGCCTCATCGATGATCTGCTCGGCCCGCATGAACAGCTGCGTATCGATGACGACGCCCGATGCGGCCGCATTCTCCTGCACCTGGGCCGGGCGCGAGGCGCCGATGATCGCCGAGGCGACGTTGGGCTCGCGAAGCACCCAAGCGAGCGCGAACTGGGGTAGCGTCAGTCCCGCCTCTTCTGCGATCGGCTTCAGCTGCTGAACGGCGCGCAGCACATCGGGCCTCATCAGACGATCCATGAAACTGCCCATCTCATCGCTGGCCGCGCGCGAATCCACGGGCGGCGGCTGGTCGGGATCATATTTGCCGCTGAGCACACCCTGGCCGAGCGGCGACCAGACGATCTGCGAGATCCCGTTCGCCGCGCAGAGCGGGATGACCTCGTCCTCCGGCTCGCGCCAAAGCAGCGAATATTGCGGCTGGCTCGAGACGAATTTGGCGAGATGCCCGCTACCGGCAAGGTCGATCGCGGCCTGGATGCTGTCGGCGGGCCATTCCGAGAAGCCGATGTAGCGCGTCTTACCGCTTTCGACTGCGCGGGTCAGCGCCTCCATCGTCTCTTCGAGCGGCGTGTCGAAATCATAGCGGTGGCACTGGTAGAGATCGACATAATCGGTCCGAAGCCGCTTCAGCGATGCATCGAGCTGCTTTTCGACCTGCTCGCGCGAGAGGCCGCGGTCAGTCTGCGTCATCGGGAAGAAGAGCTTGGTCGCCAGAACGTAGCTGTCCCGCGCTCGTCCCTGGAGCGCTTCGCCGAGGAAAGTCTCGGCTGCGCCGCGCCCGTAGATGTTCGCGGTGTCGATGAAGTTGATCCCCTGGTTGAACGCCTCATCGAGGCACGCGCGCGCCTTGTCGGCTTCGACACCGACGCCGTAGGTCAGCCAGGAACCCAGAGAGATTTCCGAAACTTCGAGGTCGCTGTCGCCGAGCTTGCGATATTTCATGAAGGATTCTCCTTTGCCCGATGCGGAGAACTGGCGGGGGCAACGCGCGTTCCGGCGCATTGCGCTTTTGAAGACTAACTGGGAAGAGTCGCGCCCGATGGCCGATGAGCTTCAGCGCGCGGACTGCCGATTCAGATGAGCGCCGACCTCCGCCATTTCGACGTTCGCGGCCGCCGGATCGCCTATCGCCTTCGAGAAGGTGCAGCGCCGGCATTATTCTTCCTCCCCGGCTATGCGTCGGACATGGAGGGCGCGAAGGCGGTCGCGCTGGACGCCTTCGCGGAGCGGCGGGGTCTGTCGATGCTGCGGCTCGATTACTCGGGCACCGGGTCGAGCGGCGGAGGCTTCGAAGAGGGGACGCTGGCGCTCTGGCTCGAGGAAGCGCTGGCAATATTCGATCACCTCAGCCCGGCGCCGTTGGTCCTGGTCGGGTCGTCGATGGGCGGGTGGATCGCGCTGCATCTGGCGCTGCTCCGGCCCGAGCGCGTTCGGGCACTGGTCGGAATCGCGGCAGCGCCCGACTTCACCGAATGGGGTTTCACCGCCGAGCAGACGGCTGCGCTGCAACGGGACGGGCGGATTGAGGAACTGAACCCGTACGGGCCGGAGCCATCGATCTTCACGGAAAAGTTCTGGGAATCGGGCCAGAGCCTGCGCCTTCTCGATGCTGAGATCGCCATCGATTGTCCCGTCCGCCTAGTTCACGGGGAGGTGGATCGGGAGGTCCCGCTCGACGTGGCGTTCCGGCTGATGCGCGGCCTTCGTTCATCCGATGTCCAGCTGAATGTGCTCAAGGGCGGCGGCCACCGCTTGTCGGAGCCGCACGAGATCCAAGCGATCCTGGCCACCGTTGAAGCCCTGCTGGAGCCCTGAGCCTTTGATCCTTCTCTTTGCCGCCGCCATCGCCGCCGCTGCACCGCAAGCCGGCGATTGCCCGAATCTCATCACGCCCGATGCAATGGTGTGCCGGGCGCTCAAGGCCCAGGCAGCGGGTGACGACCTCCGCGCTGCCCAGGGCTTCGAGGAGGCGGCCAAGGCGTCGAGCAACCAGGATATCAAGACCGCGCGCATGTATGCCGCGGCCGGCAACCTCTGGATCTCGGCCAACGAGCCTGGGAAGGCTGCGCTGGATCTCGACAGGGCGCTGTCGCTCCCGGGACTGGAGGCCGAGCAAAGGGGCGAGGCGCTGCTCGATCGCGCCCGCGCGGCTGAGGCGCAGGACGATTTGAAGACCGCCCGCGCCAAGGTCACCGAAGCCGCGGAGACGATCTTCGACGATCCCTTCCTTTGGTATTTTTCCGCGGCGCTCGCGATCCGGGAGAATGATGGTTCGACGGCGCAGATGGCAATCAACAAGGCGCTGACGATCGCTCCGTCGGACCCGACGATCCTGTTCGAGGCGGGCCATGTCGCCGACTTCAACGGGGACGACGACAAGGCCCGCAGCTACTGGATGCGCGCAGCCGGAAGCGATCCCCATGGCGAGATCGGGAAGGCCGCGGCCAAGGCGGTGGAGATGCTCGGAGTCACCCCGACGGTGAAGGATAGCAATCCTCCGCCCAAGTGACGCCGAGCATCGTCAACCGAGATCGTAGTCGATTGTCGTCACGACGCGGACTTTCTGGAACGGCGAGCTTCCGCCCGAGGAGCCGCAATCGTCGCAGTCCTCGCCGTCGCGCGCGCCGACCGAGAAATAGCCCTGGCTCGCCGTCTTGATGCGGCCGACTGAAGCGCCGCTGTCGCGCGCGAACTGCTCGGCGCTCTCACGCGCATTCTTGTTCGCTTCGCCGATCATCTCGGGCTTGAGCCGGTTGAGGCCGGTGAAGGTGTAGGTGATATTGCCCGCCGACAGCTCGACATTGGCGCGCAACAGCTCGGCCTGGCGGGTGTAGGCCGCGCGCGCCTTCATCACGTCGTTGGTTCTGAGCTGGATTGAGCGGCTGACGACGAGCTTCTGCGGGCCGACAGGCCTGCCCTGATTGTCGCGCTGCTGCTCGCGGTTGAGCGAGACGTCGGTGTCGGTGACCTCGTCGGGACGGAAGCCGGCGTTGAGGAAGAAGGCGCGAGCCGCCCTCGCCTGCTCGTCGACCGACTGCTGCACGGAGCCGAGGTCGTCGCCCTGGTGGGAGAAATTGACCGACCAGGTCGCAAGGTCGGCGGTGACGTTGCGTTCCGAAACGCCGCGCACCGTGACCGAGCGATGCTCCGCCATCTTCGAGCGGCGCAGGCCGTCGCCGAGCGCATAGCCGCTGGTGGTGAGACCGAATGCAAATATCGCCACCGCGCCCAAAAGGACGGCACGGTTGTCGTGCAGCTTCTCAATCATGGGATGGAACCCCAGGCGTTCGTCCGCATATACGAGCAGCCACCGGTCACGATCGCCGGTCACGGCTACGACGAACCGTGCAATTATAGCGACGAATCGAGTGAAGCCAAATGAAATTCCTGCATTCGATGATCCGTGTCTCCGATCCGCAAGCGACTGTTGCATTCTTTCAACTGCTCGGCCTCGAGGAGCGCCGGCGGATTGAGAATGAGCCGGGCCGCTTCACGCTCATCTTTCTCGGCGTTCCGGGCGACGATGGCGGAGAGGTCGAGCTGACGTACAATTGGGACGAGGCCGGCTACGGCGGCGGCCGCAACTTCGGCCACCTCGCCTACCAGGTCGATGACATCTACGAGACGTGCCGGCGGCTGATGGGCGGCGGCGTGACGATCAACCGGCCGCCGCGCGACGGCCGAATGGCTTTCGTTCGCAGTCCCGACAACATCTCGGTCGAGCTGCTGCAGAAGGGGCAGGCGCTCGACTCGGCCGAGCCTTGGGCGTCGATGCCGAACAGCGGCGAATGGTAGGCTGGCTCGACCGCCGCTTCGTCGATCTCGTCGGCACCAGACATCCGATCGTCCAGGCGCCAATGGCCGGCGCCGGCGAAGTCGAGCTTTGCGTTGCGGCGATCGAAGGCGGCGCGCTTGGGGCGTTGCCGTGCGGCATGCTGTCGCCGGAGCAGGTGCGGGAGCAGGTCGCCGAGGTCCGCTCGCGAACTGACGGTCCGTTCGCGCTCAACTTCTTGTGCCACCAGATGCCCGCAAAGGCAGACCACAGCGCGTGGCGCGCGCTGCTTCGGCCTTATTATGAGGAATATGGCATCGAGCCCGGGAACGGCGGCGCGACGCGCCTTCCGTTCGATTCCGGCATGGCTGAAGCCATCGAAGCGCTGATGCCGCCGGTCGTCAGCTTCCATTTCGGCCTTCCCGCCGAGCCGCTGCTCGCTCGGGTGAAGGCGGCGGGCGCGATCGTCGTCGGCAATGCGACGACGGTCGAAGAGGCGCGCTGGCTCGCGCAGCGCGGGGTCGACGCGATCATCGCGCAGGGCTTCGAGGCTGGCGGACATACGGGCCGGTTCCTGGGCTCGGACCCGGCGCAGGCGATCGGCCTGTTTGCGCTGGTCCCGCTGATCGCTGACGCCGTCTCGGCGCCGGTAATCGCCGCCGGTGGAATTGCCGACGGACGCGGCATTGCCGCGGCGCTGACGCTCGGCGCCAGCGCTGTGCAGCTCGGCACGGCCTATCTGCATTCGCCAGAGTTGAGGATCAGCAGCGTGCACCGGCAGCGACTCGCCGAGGGCGGCACCGTCTTCACCAACCTGCTCACCGGTGGGCTTGCCCGAGGCATCAAAGGCCGGCTGATCGACGATCTCGGGCCGGTCCGCGTCGAAGCTCCCCCCTATCCACTCGCAAGCGCCGAGCTCGCGCCGGTCCGGGTCGTTGCCGAGCGCCGGGGCGAATATGGGTTCGGGCCGATGTGGGCGGGACAGGCTGCGCCGCTTGGTGAGGCGCTTCCCGCGGCCGAGCTGACGCGTAAGCTGGCCGCCGAGGCGCTGGCGATCCTCGGTCGTCGCGAGTAGGGGCGAATGGCGATGGAAATCGTCCCGGTCCCAGTGCTCACCGACAATTACGTCTGGTTGATTCACAACGAAGACAGCGGAGAAACGGCGGCCGTTGACCCTTCCGTCTCCGATCCGGTTCTCGATTCTGCCAAGGCGAGAGGATGGTCGCTAACTCAAATAGTCAACACCCACTGGCACCCTGATCACACGGGCGGAAACCAGGGCATCAAGGCGGCCACCGGCTGCACGATCACGGCGCCGGCTGAGGCTGAGCGAGTGAGCCCGGTTGATCGCGTCGTCGCTGAGGGCGATCGAGTGACCGTCGCGGGGCGCGAGGCCGTCGTCTGGGACATTCCGGCGCATACGGCTGGGCACATTGCTTATTATTTCGAGGACGAGGGGATGATCTTCGTTGGCGACACAATGTTCGCCATGGGCTGCGGGCGCCTGTTCGAAGGAACGGCCGAGCAGATGTATTCGAACATGCAGCGGATCGCAGCGCTGCCCGACGACGT
Source organism: uncultured Alphaproteobacteria bacterium (assembly GCA_963831485.1). Taxonomy (GTDB): domain Bacteria; phylum Pseudomonadota; class Alphaproteobacteria; order Sphingomonadales; family Sphingomonadaceae; genus Sphingomicrobium. The sequence goes on along the minus strand of CAWHQE010000018.1, from coordinate 238,795 downwards.
CCGTATCTATTGCGGCCACGAATATACGCTGGCGAATGCTCGTTTTGCGGAACAGGCCGAGCCCGGCAACATCGCGGTCAAGCGCCGCCTGGAAGTGGTGAAGCTTCTGCGGGATCAGGGAAAAGTCACTCTTCCCACAACAGTCGCACAGGAACGTGAAACCAATCCCTTCGTTCGCTCCACTAACGTGGAGGAATTCGCGCGTCGCAGGGCCGCGAAAGACAGCTTCGGTTCATGAGGCCAAGCGCTTTTCGGGACGGCTGCGAAATGTTCGAGGAGGTCAAGATGCGCACCATTTCTCTCCTGACCGCGGGCATCGCACTCGCGTCCTGTTCGACAACGCCGCCGGGCCCGCCGCCGCCGCCCAGCCCGAAGGCCCAGATGGAATTCGCGCGGGCGACCGAGGGCAAGGTTCCGGGAGCGCCGATCAGTTGCCTTCAGCATTACAACACCAACGACCAGACGACGATCGATTCGCACACGTTGGCGATGCGCGCCGGCAGCGCGACGACCTACATCGTCCATCTGACCGATGGCTGCGAGATGCTCGACCACGGGCCTTATGCGCTCGTGTCGCGTCAGTATGGCGGAATGGGAATGTGCCGAGGCGACATCCAGTCGGTCGTCGACACGCTCAACCGGTCGAACATGGGAAGCTGCACGATCGCCGAGATCATTCCCTACACTCGGCGCTAGCTTCTTACTTGCGGTAGAGCGCCTCGAGCCGCTCGCCATAGGCTTTGCCGATGACGTGGCGGCGGATCTTCATCGACGGAGTGAGCTGCTCATTCTCGATCGAGAAGGGCTCGTGGGCGAGGATGAAACGGCGAAGCCTCTCGATCACCGACAGATCGGCGTTCACGCGATCCACAGCTTTCTGAAGCCGCTGCTGAACGTCGGGCGCCGAAGCAATTTCCGGATCCGGGACGAGCAGTGCGACAAGGTGGGGCTTGCGGTCACCATAGATCATCGCCTGCGCGATTTCAGGCTGCAGCGTAAGCATGCCTTCGATCCGCTGCGGCGACACGTTGTCGCCCTTGTCGTTAACGAGGATGTCCTTCTTGCGGTCGGTGATCTTGATCCGGCCCTTCTCGTCGAAATGGCCGACGTCGCCCGTCGCGAGCCAGCCGTCCTTGAGCACGCGCGCTGTCTCTTCGGGATTGCGCCAGTAGCCGTGCATCACGAGTTCGCCGCAGACCATGATCTCGCCGTCGTCGGCGATCCGCACCTCGGTGTTCTTGACGGGCGGTCCTACTGTGTCGAGGCGAATTCCGGCGCTGGGGCGGTTGCAGGCCAGCACGGGCCCGGTTTCGGTCTGGCCATAGCCTTGGAGGAACGTGATCCCGAGCGATTCGAAGAACAGCCCGACTTCGGGATTGAGCGGCGCGCCGCCTGACACCCACGCTTTCTGCCGTTTGCCGATCTTGGCGCGCACCTTCTTGCGAAGGGTGAGGGACAGGAGCCCGTCCATCGGCCGGTCCCACGGCTTCATATTGCCGGCTGCCTTGTCGGCGCCGATCTTGAGCGCTCGGGACATCAGATATTTCGACAGGCCGCCCTGGCCTTCGACTGATTTCATGATGCGGGTGCGCAGCATCTCGAACAGCCGGGGGACGACCACCATGATCGTTGGCTGCACTTCCTCGATGTTGGCTGCGAGCTTTTCGAGGCTTTCGGCGTAATAGATCTGCGCGCCGAGCGCGATCGGAAACATCTGACCGCCCGTATGCTCGTAGGCGTGGCTTGCGGGAAGGAAGGACAGGAACACCTCGTCGTCCCAGCCGAAGTCGGTCGAGATGATGTCGGTGCAGCCTTCGACGTTGTGCAGGATCGCTCCGTGGTGCTGTCGCACCCCGCGCGGCGCTCCGCCGGTCCCGCTCGTGTAAATGATGCAGGCGAGTTCGTCGCGGCCGATACTCCCGATGTCGCTTCGGAGCGCGTCGACGTCCGCCTCACTAGATGCAAGCTCGGGCCAGCTATGGGATGTAACCCAGTCGGGCGCCTGCCCGGTGCGAAGCGGCTCCATGCCGATGATGTGATGACACTCGGACGAAGTCAGCACCGCCGGCATGAGGTTCTTCGCGAGCTTCTGGCTCGAGACGATCACGGCCTTCGCGCCCGAATTGCCGAGGATGTGGGCGTGATCGCGTTCGGTGTTCGTAGTGTAGGCCGGAACGGTCACGCAGCCCGCCGCCATGATCGCGAGGTCGGAGATCAGCCATTCGGGCTGGTTCTCGCTGACGAGCGCGACGCGGTCGCCGGGCTCGAGGCCGATCCGCTTGAACGACGCCGCGAGTGAAGCGACCTGCCGAGCCGCTTCCGTCCAGCTTCTCGCCCGCCACTCACCCTCCCGCTTCGCCCACAGGAACGGCTTGTCCCCGTTCTCAGCAGCGCGGGTCAGGAAGAGCGCGACGAGATTATCGAAATGTTCGAGCTGCCGAGCCAAAGTCCCCCCGTTGATCTATTCGGAAACCGCCACGCCTTCGCTGCGCGGATCGGCGCCACCGGCCCACTTCCCATCTACCCATTCGATCGCATTTGCCTTGTAGGTTCCCGGGGGAAGCGTCCGGACGCTGGCATGGCCAAGCGCCTGCAGCTGCGGGATCATTCCTTCGAGGAAGGTGCCGCTTTCGACGAACAATGTGTCACCCGGTGCGTAGATCATCGGTAGTCCGATGGCCTCCTGCGGCGGCAGATGGAAGTCGATCACGGCGATGACCGTCTTGATGACCTGCGCCGGAATGGTCGAGCCGCCCGCCGCCCCGACGGCGAGGACGACGTGCCCGTCGGGGGCATAGACGATGGTCGGGCTCATCGAGCTGCGCGGCCGCTTGCCGCCTTCGACCCGGTTGGCGACCGGACAGCCGTCCTTCTCCGGTTCGAAGCTGAAATCGGTCAGCTCGTTGTTGAGATAATAGCCGTTGACCATCAGGCCCGAGCCGAAGCTGCTCTCGATGGTCGAGGTTTCCGAAGCGACGTCTCCCCAGCGGTCGACCGCGACGAAATGCGAGGTGCCGTGCTCGGGCTGCGGCGCCGGAGTGCAGGTGACCTCGGCGCCGGCGGGCGCGCCCGGGCGAACGGCAAGGGTCGAGGTCGGGGAAATCAGCGCCGAGCGGCGAGCGAGGTAAGCCGGATCGATCAGTCCGGCGAGCGGCACGTGCACAAAGTCCTCGTCGGCCAGATATTTGTCGCGGTCGGCGTAGGCGAGCCGCTCGGATTCGGCGATCAGGTGCCAGGTCGTCGGCGACTTCGGTCCCAGCGCCGAGAGGTCGAAGCGCTCGAGCTGCTTGAGCGTCGCGAGGACGGTGAAGCCGCCCGACGACGACGGGCCCATCCCGCAGATCCGGTAACCGCGATAGGTGCCGCAGACCGGCGGCCGCGGCTTGGAGTTGTAGGCGGCGATGTCGCCGGTCGTCATCGGTGCCGGATTATGCGGGGCCCCGCTGACGGCAGCTGCGATCGCCTGCGCGTTCGGGCCGACGTAGAAGCTGTCCGGCCCCAGCTTCGCGAGCTTCTCCAGGAATGCCGCGAAGGCCGGGTTCTTCACCAGCGTGCCGACCGGCTTGGGCTGGCCGTCGGCCTGGTAGAATATAGCGCGGGCCTCGGCGGAGAGCGCTCCGGTCGAGGGATATTTGAGCAGCGAATTGTGGAGCCGCGGAGTGATCTTGAATCCGTCACGGGCGAGCTTGATCGCCGGCTGGAACAGAACCGCCCAGGCGACCTTGCCATGGTCGTGGTGCGCGAGCGCCATCATCCGGATATTGCCGGGAACGCCGACGCTCTTGCCCCCCGGCTGGGCGTCGCTGAACTGCATCGGCTGGCCGTCCCGGAAGAACCAGGTGTCGGTCGCTGCGTGGGGGGCTTTCTCACGCCCGTCGTAGGTCACTGGCGCGCCGCCGCGCTCCGAATAGACGAGATAGCCCCCGCCCCCGATGCCCGAGCTCTGCGGCTCGACGACATTCAGTGCCAGCAAGGTGGCGAAGGCGGCGTCGACGGCATTGCCGCCCTCGTGAAGAATCTGGACGCCTGCGGCTGCCGCGCGCGGATCGGCGGCACTGACCATACCCGGCGCTGCGTTCGGCTGAGACTGGGACGGACTGGTGCAGCCGCAGAACGCAACGGCAGCGAAAACGAGCAAGTGACGCAGGCGCATTTGGGGGGCGCTACTCGGTCCCGACTGCCTCGGCAATGTTGGCGAAGCCCTCGCGTTTCAGCCGATCCGCGAGTCCTCGCGCGAGACGGCGAGCGATGCCCGGTCCTTCGTAGACCATCGCGGAGTAGAGCTGGATCAGGCTCGCACCGGCGCGAATGCGCTCCCAGGCGTCATCGACGTTCTCGATCCCACCGACACCGATCAGCGGGATTTCGCCGCCCGACGCGGAACGGAATTCGCGAAGCGCCCACAACGCCAGCGCCTTCAACGGCTTGCCTGAAAGACCTCCTGCTTCCTCGCGCCACTTGGATTTCAGGGGCGGCCGCGAGACCGTGGTGTTCGATACGATGATCGCGTCGATCTTGTGCTGGATGGCGACGCGGACGATTTGGTCGGCCTCTCCCTCGCAAAGGTCCGGCGCGACCTTGAGAAAGATCGGCGGACCGTTGGGATCGCGTACTTCCTCAACGGCGGAAAGCAGCGCCCTCAGTGCGCCTTCGTCCTGCAGCTGCCGCAGACCCGGCGTATTCGGAGAGCTGATGTTGATCGTGAGATAGTCGGCGACAGGGCTCATCGTGCGAACGCCTTCGACATAGTCCCCGATCCGGTCGGCGCTGTCCTTGTTCGCACCGACGTTGACCCCAACCAGTCCACGCGTCCGATAGCGCTTCGACAGCCTCGCCAAGGCATCGACCTGGCCGCGATTGTTGAAGCCCATCCGGTTGATAACGGCCTGATCTTCGGCGAGACGAAAAAGGCGCGGCTGCGGATTCCCCGGCTGAGGGCGCGGCGTAAGGGTCCCGACTTCGACGAACCCGAATCCGAGCGACAACATCTGCTCGAAGACCTCCGCGTCCTTGTCGAAGCCTGCCGCGAAGCCGATCGGATTGAGAAAGGTCAGTCCGGCGATCCGAGTTTCGAGCGTGGGCGTGGATGGTGGCTCCGGCGTAAATCCGGTGCCGGTTCGAAGTCGGAGCAAGGCGACGGTCGCGCGATGCGCCTTTTCGGCATCGAGCTGGAACAACATCGGACGGATGAGCGGATAGAAGCGCACAGAGCGGCTATGGCATGCGAAGCGCGGCTCGTCATGCCGAGTGGTTGAGTTTCAGAGCGAAACCTCCTAAATCGGATCAGAACAGTCCGAATTGTGTTTGGATAGACGATGCGCCTGAGCCATCTTGCCGATTATGCGGTCGTTCTGATGACCGCCGCCGCCCGCCGGCCCGCTGGAGCGCGCCTGAGCGCCACCGAGCTTGCGTCCGAGACGGGCGTTCCTCTTCCGACGGCTCAGAAGCTGATGGGCCAGCTTGCGGCGTGCGGGCTGCTGTCGAGCGTTCGTGGCGCGGGCGGCGGCTTCGCACTGGCAAGGTCGGCGCAGGAGATCAGCCTCGCCGATATCGTGGAGGCGGTCGAAGGCCCGATCGCGCTCACAATGTGCTCGGACTCGAACAATCACGAATGCATTCTCGACGCGCATTGCCGGGTGAAGCCGCACATCGGCGTCGTCGGCAGGGCCGTTCGCGGCGCGCTCTGTGCGGTCCGCCTGACGGAGCTCGCGCAATGAACGAAACCGTCAAGAACCGCGAGCTCAAGGAAAAGATCGCCCAGGACTACGAATGGGGCTTCGTATCCGACGTCGAGCAGGAGTTCGCGCCCAAGGGCCTCAATGAAGACACGGTCCGGTTCATCTCGGGGAAGAAGGGTGAGCCTGAGTGGATGCTCGACTGGCGCCTGAAGGCCTATCGCACTTGGCTCGAGATGGAGGAGGTCAGCTGGGCCAAGCTCGACATTCCCGAGATCGACTACCAGGACGCTTATTATTACGCCGCGCCCAAGGCGAAGCCGAAGCTCGCCTCGCTGGACGAGCTCGACCCGGAAATCCGCCGGACCTACGAGAAGCTCGGAATCCCGATCGAGGAGCAGAAGGTGCTCGCCGGAGTCGAAGGCGCGGCCAAGGTCGCGGTCGATGCGGTCTTCGACAGCGTCAGCGTCGCCACCACCTTCCGCGAGGAGCTGAAGAGGGCCGGCGTCATCTTCCTCTCCATCTCGGAGGCGATCCGCGAGCATCCGGAGCTGGTGAAGAAATATCTCGGCAGCGTCGTTCCCCAGCGCGACAATTACTTCGCCTGCCTCAACAGCGCGGTCTTTAGCGACGGCACCTTCGTCTACGTGCCCGAGGGCGTGCGCTGCCCGATGGAGCTATCGACCTATTTCCGAATCAATGCCGAGAACACTGGCCAGTTCGAGCGCACCCTGATCGTCGCCGACAAGGGCGCCTACGTCTCCTACCTCGAAGGCTGCACCGCGCCGATGCGCGACGAGAACCAGCTCCACGCCGCAGTGGTCGAGATCTTCGCACACGAGGAAGCGGAGGTAAAATACTCCACCGTCCAGAATTGGTATCCGGGCGACAAGGAAGGCCGCGGCGGGATCTTCAATTTCGTCACCAAGCGCGCGCTCTGTTCGGGCGACCGCTCGAAGGTCAGCTGGACCCAGGTCGAGACCGGAAGCGCAATCACCTGGAAATATCCGAGCTGCATCCTGAAGGGCGATGGCAGCGTCGGCGAATTCTATTCGGTCGCGCTGACCAACAACCGCCAGCAGGCGGACACCGGAACCAAGATGATCCACATCGGCGCCAACACGCGTTCGACCATCGTCTCCAAGGGCATCAGCGCGGGCCGCTCGAACAACACCTATCGCGGTCTGGTGCGCGTGCTTCCGCGCGCCGAGAACGTCCGCAACTTCACCCAATGCGATTCCCTGCTTCTGGGCAGCGAGTGCGGCGCGCACACCGTTCCTTACATCGAGGTCAAGAACCCGACCGCGACGATCGAGCATGAAGCGACAACGTCGAAAATCAGCGAGGACCAATTGTTCTACGCGATGTCGCGCGGTTTGGATCAGGAAGCGGCGGTCGCGCTGATCGTGAACGGCTTCGCGCGCGAGGTGCTGAAGCAGCTGCCGATGGAGTTCGCAGTCGAGGCGCAGAAGCTGCTTGGAATTAGTCTGGAGGGAAGTGTTGGATAGTCCGTACTTTTTCGAAGGCACGATTGACTGGTCTGGTGGCAACGAGCGTGCCCATTTCGAGTGGATGCAACGAATTGCAGGCGTCCGTGATGTTCGTCGCAAGGGTCCTCGCGTCGACCTGAACATTGCTGATGACGAAGTGACTTCGGACGACCTTCGCGGTGCGTTGTATCGGCGCTATTCAGGAGATCGCTCACAGCTCAATCGAGTGAATGGGGCCGCCCAATGATGCCGTTGTTGTTTCTTGCTGCGGCGTCTGCCGATCTCGATGCGCTCGACCAGGCGGTGGCGCATTGCGACCGTGCGGCGGTGAACCCGATGTTCGCGGGTGAAGCAGCGCGGCGTAGCGGGTTCCTCCTCGATGCCTATCACGAACAGGAGACGATCGTGAACGATCGCCTCGCTTTGTCGGACCAGCGGCGGACGCTTCGAGAAGCCGCGGATATGAAGGCCGCCGACCGTAAGGACAGTGAGAAGCAGCTCGACCTTCAGCAGGCCGCGCTCGACGACCGGCAGAAAGCGCTCAACGACAAGCGCATGCTCGAAGGCATCCGCGAGGACGCGATGGATTCGATGCGCCATTATTTTCTGCTGAACTGCCCCGCCGGCGGCGGCAACGAGAAGGCGCGCTGATGCTCGACATCTCGAACCTCCACGCGACAGTCGCCGACAAACCGATCCTCAACGGCGTGTCGCTGAACGTACCCGCGGGCGAAGTGCATGCGATCATGGGGCCCAACGGCTCGGGGAAGTCGACGCTCGCGTACGTGCTTTCGGGACGTCCGGGCTACGAAGTGACGGAGGGCAGCGCGACGTTCCTTGGCGAGGATTTGCTCGCGATGGAGCCGCATGAGCGCGCCGCGGCTGGCCTCTTCCTCGGCTTCCAGTATCCGGTCGAGATCCCCGGAATCTCCTATCTCCAGTTCCTTCGCGAGAGTCTCAATTCGAAGCGCCGTTCGAACGGCGAAACGGACCTGTCGGCGGGCGACTTCATCAAGCTTGCACGCGAGCAGGCGAAGCTGCTCGATATGGACGCCGAGATGCTGAAGCGCCCGGTCAACGTCGGCTTCTCGGGCGGCGAGAAGAAGCGCGCCGAGATGGTCCAGATGGGCATCCTCGCGCCGAAGTTCGCGGTGCTCGACGAGACCGACAGCGGCCTCGACATCGACGCGCTTAGGATCGTCGCCGAAGGCATAAACCGGATCATGCGCGGCGCCGACAAGGGCGTGCTGTTGATTACGCACTATGAGCGGCTGCTCGAGCATGTGCGGCCGGACCAGGTGCACGTGCTGCAGGCCGGAAGGATCACGCGCTCGGGCAACATCGAGCTTGCCCGCGAGCTCGAGAGCACGGGCTATGCGGAGGCGGCGGCGTGACCACGACCCTCCTCATTCTCGGCTGCATGCTGTTCATGTTCGTTATCTACGGGATTCGCGGCACGCCAGGTCGCGCGGTCGCGGACACGGCGCTCCTGGTCATGCTGATTGGCATTGTCGTCATCGCAGACCTCGCGCTCAGCCAGTTCGTTGACACCGGGAACGCCGGCAACATCATCACTGTCGCCGCCGCTGCAGCTCTTGCCCTCGATGCGCTATATGGCCTGATGGCCCCGGAACGGCAGAAGCAGCGAGACAAGATGCTGCGTCGGCTGATGAAGAAGCGCGCATGACCGCTCCCTTCCCCACGCACCGCCAAGAGGAATGGCGCTACGCCGATCTCGACGCGTTGCGACCGGTCTGGCAGCAGTTCGCCGAACCGCTGACGCTCACCGTCGGGCCCGGCGAGACATTCGAGACGATGTGGCTGTCGGGCGACGATGATGTGCTTGTGCGCCGCATGCAGATCGCGCTCGATAAAGGCGCTCGGGCGCGCATCTTCGTGCTCAACGCCGCTTCCGAATATGGGCGGACCGAGCTCGAGGTCAGCCTCGCGCAAGATGCCGAGTTCGAGCTGTTCGGCGCGAACATCGGCACCGGCGTTTCGACCAACGAGATCGTCACCAACGTCAAGCACATCGGCGTTGGCGGCCGCAGCCGGCAGACGATCCGCAGCGTGCTCAACGGCAAAGCAGTCGGCTCGTACCTCGGCAAGGTCGAGGTGGCGCGCGGAGCCCAGCAGACCGACGCTGAGCAATCGGTCAAGGCCCTGCTCCTCGACCGTGGTGCGACCGCGAACTGCAAGCCGGAGCTGGAGATCTTCGCCGACGACGTGAAGTGCGCGCATGGTGCGACGGTCGGCGAGCTCGACGCGATGCAATTGTTCTACGCCGAAAGCCGCGGCCTCGACCCGGCGAGTGCACGGGCGCTGCTGCTCGAAGGCTTTGTCATGGGCCTGTGGGACGGCGCGAAGGAGGGCTGCGTGATCCGCGAAGCCGCGAGCCAAGCCTTACGGAGGGTCGTGTGAACGCGCCCACCCGAATCAACTCCGCACTTAACGTCCGCGACCAGTTCCCGGCGATCAGGAACTGGCACTATCTCGACAGCGCGGCGACCGCGCAGAAACCGAAGGCAGTTATCGACGCGATCACGAAGGCTTACTCACGCGATTATGCGACGGTGCATCGCGGCGTGTACGAACGCTCGGCCACGATGACCGACGCCTATGAGCGTTCGCGCGCAGCGGCGTCGAACCTGATCGGCGGACAGCCGAACGAGCTCATCTTCACGCGCGGCGCGACGGAAGCGATCAACCTTGTCGCGCGGAGCCTGCCGAAGAACGGCCGCAACCGAGTGCTGCTGTCGCAAGCTCGAGCATCACAGCAACATCGTTCCGTGGCAGCTCGCGGGCTTCGAGATCGACGCGGTTCCGCTGACGCCTGACGGACAGATCGACCTCGACGCGGCCGAGAAGATGCTGAGCGAAGAGCATCGAGTCGTCGCATTCGCGCATGTGTCGAACGTCCTCGGCTCAATTCTCGACGCGAAGCGCGCAGGGCAAATCGCGCACAGCAAAGGCGCGCTGCTTTTGCTCGACGGGTGCCAGGCAGTCCCGCGCTTGTCCGTTGATGTCGCTGCGATTGGCGCCGACTTCTACGCCTTCTCCGCGCACAAGCTTTACGGCCCGACTGGCATCGGCGCGCTGTGGGGCCGAGCGGAACTCCTCGCGACGATGCCGCCTTGGCAAGGCGGCGGAGCAATGATCGAGAAGGTCACGTTCGAAGAGACGACGTTCCTCGATCCCCCGGCCCGGTTCGAAGCGGGGACGCCGCACATCGTTGGCGCGGTTGGATTGCACGCCGCTGTGGACTGGGTCGAACAGCTCTCGCTCGATGCGATCCATGCGCATGAATGCGCGCTGGTCGCGGAGGCTCGTGAAGCGCTTCGCTCGGTTCCGGGAGTGACGATTTACGGTCCCGAGGATTCTGCCGGAATCGTCAGCTTCAACGTCGATGGGGTGCATCCGCACGACACCGCCACCATATTGGACGATGCGGGCGTCGCCGTCCGCGCCGGCCATCATTGCGCGCAGCCGCTGATGCGTTTGCTCGAAGTCGAGGCGACGGCGCGCGCGAGCTTCGCGGCGCACAGCGACAGCTCGGACATCGAAGCGCTGGTGCGCGGTATCGGGCAGGTCAAACGGGTGTTCGGGTGAACGAGGAACGAAAGATCGAGACCGAGAAAGTCGACGCGGTCACCCCGCCGCCGCGCGCGCGCGTAACTCCCGAATTCGAGCGCAAGCGCGATTATCTCTCCGGCTTCATCAGCGGCGCCAAAGAGGATGAACCGAAGGGCGGCGCGGGAAGCGATCTTCAGGCCGCCGTCGTCGACACGTTGAAATCAATCTACGATCCTGAGATTCCCGTCGACATTTACGAGCTCGGGCTGATCTACAATGTCGAGATCAGCGAGGACGGCGATGCGACGATCACCATGACCCTGACAACTCCGCACTGCCCCGTTGCGGAATCGCTTCCGAACGAAGTCGAGCTGCGCGTCCTTTCGGTGCCGGGAATCCGCGATGCAGTCGTGAACCTCGTCTGGGATCCGCCATGGGACCCATCGAAGATGAGCGACGAGGCGAGATTAGAATTGGGAATGTTGTGAACAAGGAAACCAGACTGCGCGCGCGTCCCGCGGCGATCATCCTCACTCCGGCGGCGGAAGCCCGCATCGCCGAGCTGATGGCGCGCGCTCCCGAAGGCGCGATCGGAGTCAAGCTTTCGACGCCCCGCCGCGGTTGTTCGGGACTCGCTTATTCGGTCGATTACGTGACCGAGGAGAAGCCGTTCGACGAGAAGGTCGAAACTCCGGCCGGCGCCTTCTACGTCGACGGTGCGAGCGTGCTCTACCTGATCGGCTCAACGATGGACTGGCGCGAGGATGATTTCGCGGCTGGCTTCGTGTTCGATAACCCGAACGCCAAGGGCGCCTGCGGCTGCGGCGAGAGCTTCACCGTTTGATCATCCGCCGAGCGACCGACGCCGACCATCCTGTCTGGGCGGCAATGCTGGCGCATCTTCACACCGATCTTTCCACCGTGGAGTTCGAACGCGAGCTGGCGCGGTTCACGTGCCTGCCGGAACCTTATGTCGGCTTTCTCGCCTTCTCCGATACCGGCGAGCCGATCGGAATGATCGATGCGCGCATCCGCAACTATGCTGAAGGGGCGCCGAACCTGCGCGCCGCTTATGTCGAGGATTTGTGGGTCGCTCCAGAGCATCGCGGCAACGGGATCGCGAAGGCGCTGCTTGGCCATGTCGAGCAGTGGGCGCGCGATCAGGGTCTCGATTGGCTTGGCTCCGACGCCCGCCTCAACAATGAGGCGAGCCATGCGTGGCATCGGGCGAGCGGCTTCGGGGAAACCGAGCGGCTCGTCATATTCGGCAAGCCGCTGACGTAGGAGGACAGAGTGGAGCAGGTCACCGGCCGCGAGTTTAGCGGCGGAGCGATGGTCGAGACCGATGGCACGACCTTCACCGATTGCGGCTTCGAATCGGCTCAGCTCGTGTATCGCGGTAGCGAGCATCCGCTGTTCGATAGTTGCAGGTTCGGGCCCGGTGTGACGTGGCGCTTCCTGGGGCCGGCGCTCAAGACGATCCAGCTGCTCCAGCGCATTCGCAATGCCGAGGGCGGCGAAAACTTCATCGCCGACATCTTCGAGCAGGGAAAGTTCTTCGCCGACGAAGAGCCGCCAGCGAGTTAAACCTTATCCCGGTCAATACTACGGGAAAGACGCGGGAAAGCTTCACCGCTCTGTCCAACAGTGGTAAACCGGCGGGCGCAAAGGAGAGTGGCGATGCTCGTTTTCTCGGTCGCCTTGCTCGCTGCTGCGGCATCCGCGCAGCCCGCCTTGGACACCCCGATTTTCAACCCCGCGCCGCAGGGGCTGCTGTGCCCCGAGACGGCCATGTCGATTGCGCGGAAAATGGGAACCCGGCCTCCGCACGCGATCCCGCTTTCAAGGCTTCCGCCTGCGCAGACCTACATGGCCCTCGACCGTCGGATCGACACATGCCCGGCGCCGATGACCATGAGTGAGTATCGGAACTCGCACCGACGCTAGCCTACTGCCCAAGCGGGGAAGGGGGATAGACATGTCACGCACGCTCAGCCTGATTTTCGCGATAATCTGCTACGCCGTCTTCTTCGCGACTTTTCTTTATTTGATCGCCTTCGTCGGCGACCTGCCGGTGCCGCAGACAGTCGATTCTCCACCCTCGTCGCTTGCCCCCATGGCGGCCGCCGTGGTCGACCTGGTGCTCGTCTCCCTGTTCGGGCTCCAGCACAGCATCATGGCGCGTCCGGCCTTCAAGCGCTCGTGGACTCGCGTGGTGCCGCCGGCGATCGAGCGCAGCGTCTACGTGCTCTCAGCGAGCATCGCGCTGCTCATCCTCTTCTGGTTCTGGCAGCCCATCGACCGGACCCTTTGGATGGTTTCGCCGAACCTTGGCTGGCTCTCGATGCTCCTGTGGGTGATGTTCTGGGGCGGCTTTGGGATCGTGCTGGTCAGCACCTTCCTCATCAACCATTTCGAACTGTTCGGCCTTCAGCAGGCGTGGCTCAACCTGCAGGGACAAGAGGTGGAAAAGCCCGAGCTCCGCCAGCCATTTTTCTACCGCTGGGTCGCGCATCCGCTTTACGCCGGCTTCTTCCTGGCCTTCTGGGCAACTCCGCACATGACGGTCGGCCACCTGCTGCTTGCGCTTGCACTGTCGATCTACATGCTCGTGGCGATCCGTTACGAGGAGCATGATCTCGCCGGGGTGTTCGGCGACGAATATCGGCGTTACCGCTCTGGCGTGGGCATGCTCGTGCCGCGTTTCCGGCGGCGGAGCGCTTAGCCCCGCCGCCCGCCCCTCCCCAAGCGAAAAGCTAGAAGTCCAGGCTGAAGCGGATCGCCGCGCCCATGTCGTCGGGCGAATTGACGATGTGACCCGGGTCGCGCCGGTAGAAGAGATTGGTTCCGAGCCAGGCATTGCCGTCAAGCGCGGTTCGGCCGTAGCTGAGCTCACCGTCGACCTCGCGCCCGCTCGGCCGCAGCGACATGGTCGTTAGCGCATCGGTCGCCGTCTCGGTCGAATAATCATAGGACGTCGGAAGCCACATCGCGAAGCCGCCATGCTCGATCCGAAGCGGCTGCGCGATCCTCAGGGCCAGCCTGTCGTTCGTGCCGAGCAGCCCGACCTTGGCGACGTCGAATGCATAGGCGTCGGTCGTGAACTTGCCGCCTGAGAAGCGGGTCCACCCGCGCCGCGAAGTCAGGGTCGCACTCCAGCCGCGACCAAAGTCGTGCCGTGCCTCGCTGTCGAAGAACAGGGTAGAAGCGCCTCCACCGCCGAGCGCGTTGCTCATTCGGCCGCCGAGCAGAGTCTGCTTCTCGTCGAGACGGCTAAGCCCGAACTGCAGCCAGCTCGGGCCGAAATGACGATCCACTGCCACCGTGGTCAGATTGTAGGGCGAACCGGTAGCGGCCGTACGGACCTCCTGCCACACGTTCCCGCTCTCTCCCGAGATGGTGACACCGGTGCTTCCGAACTGATGCCGGACGCCGATGCTGCCCTTGTGTTGGGTGAGGAAGCCCGGGCTTCCGGCGATATCGTTGGCGACGAGGAAGCTGCCCTCTGCGACATTGTTGAGCCGCCGCTCCATGGCCTTCGCGCCGTCCGCGAATCCGAACGCGACCGCCGTGTTCTTGTCGATGCGCGCGACTGCAGAGCCGGCGATCAGAGTCGCCTTGCGGTGGTCCTCTGGCCCGATGTTCATCCGCTCCAGCTCGAAGCCCTGCGAGAGGTCGTGGCGCTCGCGCACGGCCATCGCGATGTCGAATGGTCCCGCGCTTCTGCCGGCCACCTTGACGCCGTTCTGAAGCGAGCGCGACAAGGGATGATCGACCGGCGCGGTGCGAAGCGTCTTGGCGAGGTTCATCACATAAGCGCGGTTATAGCCGTCGAGGATGATCGCGCCCATCGACTGGTTCGTCGCAGAGTCACCCGCCGGCCCCGGCAGATCACCGTTCGTACCGCTGACCGGAGTCTTGCTGTCGGCCATCGACATCTGGCCCTTCGGCTGGAAAGCGCGCGCGATATTCAGCGCACCGTGCCCGTAGATGTCGTCAACGCCCGGCGCGCCGAGGTCGTCGGCACTGTCGAACAGGATCTGAACGATCTGCTTGCCGGTGAGGTTCGGGAATGCCTGCGCCATCAGCGCCACCGCGCCGCTGATCGTCGGCGCGGAGAAACTGGTTCCGGACCACATGAACTCCGTGCCCGTATTGTCCGGAGCCTCATCGTTGTAGCCGAGGGCCATCAGGTAATAGTTGGCGCCAATCCCGGCCTTGTCCGAGAAGCTGGAAATGACGGTGGTTCCGGACGGCCCTCCGATCGAGCCGGCAATGATCACAGAGCCGCTAAATTGCTGAGCGGGTGTCAAAGCGAACGGGTCCGGATCGGACGTCGAGTCGTTGCCGGCCGAAATGACGAGCACGATCCCCGCATTCACGGCGCGCTGCATTGCCGCCAGCAACACGGTTCCCGGAGTTGAACCACCCATGGACAGGTTGATGACCTTGGCGCCCGCGAGCCGGGCAGCGTCGATTCCCGCGGCAATGCCGTCATCGAAGAAGCTGCATCCGTCCTTCGACGCGCAGCTTCCGACGCTGTCGGCGCGCTCGCTGACGATCGTCGCGTTGAAGGCGACTCCCATCGTATTCTGGTTGTTCCGCGCCGCCGCAGCAACAGCGCTCACGGCGGTGCCGTGGCCGCCGTCATCGCTCACACCGCGATCGGCAACCACGTCGCCACTCGCCGGATCGATTCGCCCCGCGAACTCGGAGAGGGACGGATTGATGCCACTATCGACGATGCCGATCTTGATGCCGGCCCCGGTCGCGCCCGCGTTGTAGGCGGCTATGGCGTCGGCTGCGACGGAATAGCCCGACGCTTCATATTCAGCGGTGTCGTAGTTGATGCCGGGCGTCGGTGTCGGTGTCGGGGTAGGGTGTCGGAGTTGGGCGTGGGAGTCGGCGTCGGGCTTGGCGTAGGTGTGCTTGGGGCTGGCGGAATCGGCGCCACTCCTCCTCCGCCGCCTCCGCCACATGCGGAAACGCTGAACGCCAGCACCACCGCGCCCGCGGTCGAGCCGAACAGCCGCTTCGTCATTCCTACCTCCGCTCAAGCCGTTGAAAACGCACGGCTTCCCGACTTCGTTTATGGTTACAAATCCTTTCGATTTGCTTAAACTACTGAATTCTCTAGGGCTTCCAGGCCCATGGACCAGCGCTTCGCCCATATCCGCGACTGGATCTTCGACCTCGATAACTGCCTCTATCCCGCCTCCGCCGGGCTCTTCGACCTGATCGACGAGCGCATGGCCGCGTACATCCAGCGGCTGCTCGACTGTGACGCGCAAGAAGCGAAGCGCGTTCAGAAGGCGCATTTCCACGAATATGGCACGACCTTAGCCGGACTCATGAAAGAGCATGGCGTCGATCCCCACCAATTTCTCGCCGATGTTCATGACATTGAGCTTGAACGGCTGCAATGCGACGAACGGCTGGGGCGATTTCTTCACCGGCTACCAGGACGCCGCTTCGTCTTTACGAACGGCGACGCACCTTATGCTCGGCGAGTACTTGAGAAGATCGGAGTGGGCGAGCATTTCGACGATCTCCACGACATCCACGCCAGCAGCTATCGGCCCAAGCCGGACCCGCACGGTTACGAGCTGCTGTGCGAACGGTTCGGGATCGATCCGCCGCACGCGCTACTCGTCGACGACATGGTCCAGAACCTCGCGCCCGCCAAAGCCTTGGGCATGACGACGATTTGGGTCGACAACGGCTCCGAACGCGGCAACCACAATTACGACAGCAAGGTGGTCGACGAGCGCATCAGCGACGTCAGCGACTGGCTCCAATCGATCTTGGGGGATGAGGATGGATGATCAATTCCAGGCGGTGATCGACGGTGCGTGGGAGGAGCGCGACAAGATCGGGCCCGACACGCGTGGCGAGGTACGCCTCGCCGTCGATGCCGCGATTGCAGCGCTCGATCGCGGCGAGGCGCGGATCGCCGAACGCGGCAGTGAGGGCTGGATCGTCCATCAATGGCTGAAGAAAGCCGTGCTGCTCTCGTTCCGCCTCAACTCGATGGAGGCGATCGCGGGCGGCCCCGGCGGCGCGCACTGGTGGGACAAGGTGCCTTCGAAATTCGCTGGCTGGCGAGAGAAGGAGTTCGCCGCCGCCGCATTCCGGGCGGTTCCCGGAGCGATCGTCCGCCGAGGCGCATTTATCGCACCGGGCGCGGTGCTGATGCCGAGCTTCGTTAACATCGGCGCCCATGTCGGCGAGGGGACGATGGTCGATACTTGGGCGACGGTCGGAAGCTGCGCCCAGATCGGCAGCAACGTCCACATTTCGGGCGGCGCCGGCATCGGCGGGGTGCTCGAGCCGCTCCAGGCAGGTCCCGTAATCATCGAAGATGATTGCTTCGTTGGCGCCCGCTCCGAAGTGGCGGAAGGCGTCGTCGTGGAGCGCGGAAGCGTGCTCTCGATGGGCGTTTTCCTCGGTGCCTCAACGAAGATCGTCGATCGCTCCACGGGCGAGGTTCACTACGGCCGAGTGCCGGCTTATTCGGTCGTCGTCCCCGGCGCGTTGCCCGGGAAGGATGGCGGGCCGCTGCTCGCTTGCGCGGTCATCGTCAAGCGCGTCGACGAGCGCACTCGCTCAAAGACCAGCATCAACGAGTTGCTCAGAGATTGATAAGCTGAGCTTATAGGACGGATTCCAGCATTTGTTGGCGGCGGGGCGCTCCGAGCCCTAGGTCAAAACGACCATGAAACCCGTCGATCCCAGCGCGTTTGACCGCAAGCAGGCGGAAGCCGCCAAGCCTTCCGACGGCTACGCACCGGCCATGATACGCTCGCAAATGAACCGCCGCGACTGGCTGCTGCTACTGCTCCTGGCCCTTATCTGGGGCGGTGCATTCCTCTTCATCGACGTCGCCGTGCGCCAGGTCCCGCCGATCACCTATGTCTGGCTTCGAGTGACGATCGGCGCTGCTGGACTGTGGACCTATCTTATAGTCCGGGGCGAGCGCATCAGCCTGCCGAAGCAGGTCTGGGGCTCGATCCTGCTGCTCGCGCTGCTGAACAATGCAATTCCCTTCACCTTGTTCGGATGGAGCCAGACGCACATCGCGAGCGGCCTCGCCTCGATCCTCAACGCAACCACGCCGATCTGGGGCGTCGTCGTCGCTCACTTCCTCACCAAGGACGAGCGCATGAGCCCGCGCAAGCTTGCCGGAGTGCTGCTCGGCTTCGGCGGCGTCGCGACGATGATCGGCCCGTCGCTACTGTCGAGCTTCGGCACCGGCGCGCTCGCCGAGCTCGCTTGCGTCGTCGCGGCGCTGAGCTATGCGCTGGCCGCCGTTTGGGCGCGGCGCTTCAAGCAGCTCGGCATTTCGCCGTTCAGCATCACGACCGGACAACTCACCGCTGCAGCGCTGGTCATGCTCCCGATGTCAATGATCGTCGACAAGCCGTGGACCCATCCGATCCCGCCGGTGGGCGCGCTCGCCGCGATCACGGCGCTCGCCCTGTTCTGCACCGCGCTTGGTTACGTGCTTTACTTTCGACTGATCGATCGTGCCGGGGCGACGAATGCGCTGCTCGTCACCCTGCTCGTCCCGCCGGTCGCGATCCTGCTCGGAAGCCTGTTCCTCGGCGAGACTCTGGCGCCGCAGGATTTCGCGGGCTTGGCCCTGATCGCGCTCGGGCTGGCAGCGATCGACGGTCGGCTGCTTACGAGCCTTTCCCGACGCCGCCCTCGGCCAGAAGTTTCGCCGCAGCAGGGCTAGTCCAGTCCTGGTCGCCGACGTAGCGCCAGACCTCCTTGCCGTTCGCGCCGAACAGGATCGACGTCGGGAGCACCTCTGCGCCGAGCGCTCCGGCGATTTTCATCTTCGGATCCTGATAGGCGACGAAGTCGAGATCGTGTTTGTTGAGAAAGGCCTCGACCGATTTCTGCGGCGCATCATCTTGGTCGATCGGAAGCACGATAAGCTTGCCGCTGCGCTGATCGCGCAACTTCTGAAGTGTCGGCAGTTCCTTGACGCAGGGTGCGCACCAGCTTGCCCAGAGGTTCACCAGCATCGGCCGGCCGTCGCTCAAATATCTGAAGTCCGTCGCATGCCCCCTCGAACCCAGGATCTTCAGGTCGGGAATGCTGTCCCCTTTATGCGTACGGTCGATGCCCCTTGTTGGCTCGCCCGGCACCGCCGATGCTTCCTTTTTTTCCGTGGGTTGTTGAGCCTTGTTGCAGGAGACGAGCGCGAGGCCGGCGCTGGCAATCAGAAGAAAACGCATGGGCTCGCCGCTAGCCTAAGCGCCGGCGAACGGCTAGTCGGAGCCCATGAAGTTGACCCGCGTCATCTCGCTTGCGGCGGCGCTCGCGTTGAACGGTTGCGGAAGGGAGGCGGACCTCAGGCCTGCCAAGGGAGAATCGCTTCCGGTCAAGCCGCTGCTGGCAAAGACGACCCCGACTCCGAACGAATTGCTGACCATTCCCACCTATGCCAAGCCGGACCGCGTGGATGAGCTGGTGAAGCGCTCCGAGCCGCGGCCGCAGGACCCGTTCGATCTTCCCCCGCCGACCGGCGGCCGTGCGCCGTCGCTTCCGCCCGGCTCTGAAATTGCGCCGGCCTCGAACCAGCCGCAAACGCAACCGGCGCCGGGCACGCCCGTCACTCCGCCGCCCTCTCCAGGAGACTGAGTTCCCAATGGTTACCCGCGTACGCAAGGCGGTGTTCCCCGTCGCCGGCCTCGGCACCCGCCTGCTTCCCGCCACCAAGAGCATCCCCAAGGAGATGATCACGATCGTCGACCGGCCGCTGATCCAATATGCGGTTGACGAGGCGCGCGAAGCCGGGATCGAGGAGCTGATCTTCGTTACCGGGCGCGGGAAGTCGGCGCTGGTCGATTATTTCGACCAGGCCTTCGAACTCGAGGCGACCCTCCGCGCAAAGGGCAAGAGCCTGGACGTGCTCGCGCCTTCGAATGCGAAGTTCGGCGAGGTCATTACGGTGCGACAGCAGCAGCCGCTAGGCCTCGGCCACGCAGTCTGGTGCGCCAGGCACATCGTCGGCGATGAGCCCTTCGCGGTGCTACTCCCGGACGAACTGATGGTCGGCAAGCCCAATTGCCTCGCCCAGATGATCGAAGCTTACGAGCAGGTCGGCGGTAATATCGTCGCCGCGCTCGAAGTGCCCGACAGCGAGACGCACAAATATGGAGTGATCGACCCGGGCGCGACGAAGGGCCGTCTGACCGAGATCTGCGGCATGGTCGAGAAACCAGCGCCCGGAGCCGCTCCCTCGAACCTGATGCTGCCCGGACGGTACATCCTTCAGCCGGACGTGATGCGCGCGCTCGATGCCAAGGAAAAAGGCGCGGGCGGGGAGATCCAGCTGACCGACGCGATGGCCAAGCTGATCGGTGTGCAGCCGTTCCACGCCTTCCTGTTCGACGGCGAGCGCTACGACTGCGGAAGCGCCGCCGGCTTCGTCATCGGCAATCTGGCGGTTGCCCTCCAGCGGGATGATGTGAGTCCCGCGGTCCGGCAGTTCATAGCCGGAGCTTAAGGCAGCAGCTCGACGTCCCAGTAGAGATAATCACGCCAGCTTTCGTGGAGATAATTGGGCGGAAATGCCCTTCCATGTTCCTGAAGCTGCCACGTCGTCGGCCGGATCGGCTCGAGATGCGGATGCATGTGCGCTTCGGCAGGTGTTCGCCCGCCCTTGCGTAGATTGCATGGTGCGCAGGCGGTCGCGACATTCTCCCAGGTGGTGCGGCCGCCGTGCGCGCGCGGGACGACATGGTCGAACGTCAGCTCCCTCCCAGTCCCGCAATAGACGCAGCGAAATTTGTCGCGGAGGAACAGGTTGAACCGAGTGAAGGCGGGATATTCGTTGGGCCGCACATAATCGCGAAGCGCAATCACGCTCGGAAGCTTCAGCGCGATGCTCGGGCTGTGCACCTCGCGGTCATAGTGGGCGACCACGTCGACGCGCTCAAGGAACATCGCCTTGACCGCCGTCTGCCATGGCCACAGCGAGAGCGGATAGTAAGACAGCGGCGTGTAATCGGCGTTGAGGACCAACGCCGGGCAGCTCTCGGGATGGCGGATTAGCTCGGGATGATACATGCGCGCGCCAAGCAAAGCCTTTCGTCCGGTCGGTCCGAACTCCAGCTCCCCGGCCTCGTCGCACTCAAGGAGGAGAGGGCGTTTCGGCCCATCTTCCCTTGTTGCCCACCGGATGCCAACCCGGCGTGACATGCCTATGACAGCATTTTCAATGACTTCAGCGTCAAGAGTCGTTTCGGTCACACCTCGGATGATTGTGACGCGCTTCGCCCCCTCGCCGACCGGGCGTCTCCATCTCGGCCACGCGTTCAGCGCGGTTGTGGGTTACGAACAGGCCCGGCAAAGCGGCGGGAAGTTCCTGCTGCGCATCGAGGACCTCGACCAGACGCGCAGCCGGACCGAGTTCGTCGAGGGCATCTGCGAAGACCTGCGCTGGCTTGGCCTGGGTTGGGATGAGCCGGTGCTGGTCCAATCCCACCGTGCCGCCGCCCATGAGGAAGCATTTGAGCAGCTTCGCCAGCGGGGCCTTGTCTATGCATGCTTCTGCACTCGAAGCGACATTGCCGCCGCGCTCGAAGCACCGCACGGCTCATCGGCTCACTATCCCGGAACGTGCCGAGGCATGCCGGACGATCCCGATCGACGCGCGACCGTGCCGCACAGTTGGCGCCTCGATGCTGCCAAGGCCCTGGCAGTCGCCGGTTTGCCCTCGTGGACGGAAGCCGACGGCCGCTAGTTTCAGTCCGACTGCGAAGACTTCGACGACGCGATCCTCGCCCGGAAGGACGCTCCTGCCGCTTATCATCTCGCTTGCGTCGTCGACGATTCGGCGAGCGGCGTGACCCTCGTCACTCGCGCTGCGGACCTGCGGCCGTCGACAGCCATCCAGCGCCTCCTGCAGGAGCTGCTCTGCCTGCCGGAGCCGAACTACTTTCATCACCCAATCATCGCGCACGCCGACGGCCGCCGCCTCGCCAAGCGGGACCTCGCGCCAACGCTGGCCGCGATGCGGGAGAGCGGCGTCGATGGCCCGGCGCTCGCGGCGCTGCTGCTTGACGGCCACGTCCCGTCTGGCTTTCGTCTTCAGGATGCCTAAATAGCGGCCATGCGCTATGTCCTGCTCGTCCTGCTGCTGCTCGCGATGGCGGGGGTGGTTTACGTCCTCGTCCGGGGCGTGATCGCAATGGCTTCGGGCAAGGACGTGACCGGTGAGCAGTCGCAGAAATGGATGCAGCGGCGCGTGCTCTTTCAGGCGGCTGCGATCATCATCGTCATCCTCATCCTGATGATTGCCGGGACCTCCCACTCGGGCTGATGGTCAAGCTCAACAAGATTTATACGCGAACCGGCGACGGCGGTACGGCTGGACTGGTCGACGGAAGCCGGGTCAGCAAGTCGGGCCTGCGTATGGCTGCTATCGGCGAAGTCGATGAGGCGAACGCCGCGATCGGCGTCGCGATTGCGGCGCTGGACGATCAAGCCGTCCAGCTGCGCTTGCTCGAGATCCAAAACGACCTGTTCGATCTTGGCGCCGATGTCGCCACGCCGGGCGAGGTCGAGGGTGCTTTGCGAATTGTCGCCAGCCAGGTCGCTCGGCTCGAGGTCGAGATCGACACGATGAATGCGTTGCTCGAGCCCCTGACCAGCTTCATCCTTCCGGGCGGATCGATCGGCATATCTTCGCTGCACCTCGCAAGGGCGGTTGTCCGTCGCGCCGAGCGGGCCGTCGTCGCCCTCGATCAGGCCGAGCCGCTCAACCAGCACCTCATGGCATACCTCAACCGCCTGTCGGACCATCTCTTCGTTGCCGCGCGTTTCGTCGCGGCAGGCGAAGGAGGCGAGGTGCTTTGGACACCGGGAAAATCGCGCGGCGACTAGCCGCAACACAAGAACATAAAGCGAACTTTGCGCTGGCTCCAGCGGCGGTTTCGTGGCAGTGGCCGCGCTGATGGCGACCCACGCTCAGCTTGAGCCCGCCGGGGACCTCGCCGCGCGGCTGTTCGCGACGCGCAAGCTGTCGCTCGGCCTCGCCGCGCCGCTCAGCGACGCCGACGCTTCGATCCAACCCTTCCCGGACGCCTCGCCAGCCAAATGGCACCTGGCGCACACGACGTGGTTTTTCGAAACGTTCGTGCTGCGCGATCACGTCGGGGGATATCATCCGTTCGACGAGCGCTACGCCTTCCTGTTCAACAGCTATTACGAAGCGGAGGGCCCGAGGCACGCGCGTGCGCGGCGCGGAATGCTCAGCCGGCCTTCCCTGGACGAGGTCCGCGCTTTTCGCGCACATGTCGATGAGGCGCTGGAGCGGGCGTTCCCGAGTTTCCCGCCCGCTGCGCTCAAGATGATCGAGCTCGGCATCAATCACGAGCAGCAACACCAAGAGCTGTTCCTCACCGACATCCTCGCGACGCTCAACGAGAATCCGCTCGAGCCCAGTTACGGCGAGCTTCCGCCGCCCGCCTGCTTCGCCGTGGAGCCTCTGTCATGGCACCGCGGCCGCGAAGGGATCGTCGAAATCGGTGCGACTGACGAAGGTTTCGCCTTTGATTCGGAGCGTCCACGTCACCGCGTGCTCTTGTCGCGTCACGAGATCGCCAGCCGCCGCGTCACGAACAAGCAATGGCGCGCGTTTGTCGATGACGGGGGCTACCGAACGCCGACGCTGTGGTTGTCCGAAGGCTGGGATTGGGTCCAGCGCGAGCAGATCGCAGCGCCGCTCTATTGGGGCGGGGACGGCACCCAATTCTCCCTCGGCGGCCGTCGCGAGATCGACTGGGCGGCGCCGGTCGCCCACGTCAGCTATTTCGAAGCGGACGCATTCGCACGCTGGGCAGGAGTGCGCCTGCCCACCGAAGCGGAATGGGAAGATTTCGCCGGCTCCGCCGATCCGATGATCGGAAACCAGCTCGATCACGCCGGTCCCGTCGCACCGGGCCCCGGCGGCGGCGTCTTCGGCGATGTGTGGGAATGGACTCAGAGCGCCTTCTCATCCTACCCGGGCTTCTCTCCCCCGGCGGGCGCTGTGGGCGAATACAACGGCAAATTCATGTGCGGGCAGTTCGTGCTGAAGGGCGCGAGTTGCGCGACCCCGCGCGGGCACAGCCGCGCCTCCTACCGAAATTTCTTCCCGCCCAGCGCCCGCTGGCAATTCACTGGAGTACGCCTTGCTCGCGACGCTTGATCCCCAGACGAAAGCCTTCTGCGACGACGTGCTCGCGGGCCTGTCAGCGCCGATCCCGGCGATCCCCGCGCGATGGCTTTACGACCTCCGCGGGTCCGAGCTGTTCGAGGAGATAAGCCGGCTCCCGTCTTATTACCCGACGCGGACGGAGACGGCGCTGCTGACCGGCATTATCCCGGAGGTTGCGGCGCGGATTCCAAAAGGCGTCGCGGTTGTCGAGTTCGGCGCTGGATCGGCGACCAAGACGCCGCTCCTGCTCGATGCGATCGCGCCCTCCGCATACGTGCCAGTCGACATTTCCGGCGATTATCTCGAGCAGAGCGCAGCGGACCTGCAGGAGCGCATGCCCTGGCTTCGCGTCCTTCCGGTCGTCGCGGATTTTGCTCGGCCATTCAGCTTGCCCCCTGAGATAGCTCACCTGCCGAAGCTTGGATTCTTCCCGGATCAACCATCGGCAATTTCGTGCCGTGGAGCGCGACGGACTTGCTGCGGCAGTTCCGCGCACTCCTCGGTCCCTGCTCGCAACTTCTCATTGGGATGGACCGAGTGAAGCCGGTCGAGCGGCTGATTAGCGCCTACGACGAGCCGGAGGGCATCACCGCCGAGTTCAATCTTAACCTCCTCACCCGCATCAACCGCGAGCTCGACGGCGACATTCCAGTCGACGCTTTCCGCCATGAGGCGCGCTGGAACGACATTCTCTCGCGAATCGAAATGCATCTCGTGGCGACGCGCGATGTCGAATTCTCCGTCGCCGGTCATAACTTCAGCTTCGCCTCGGGGTCTTCGATCCACACCGAGAACAGCCACAAATACGGCCATCGCGGCGGACGAGTGCTGCTGCTCGCAGGAGGATGGACTCCAATCAGCGAGTGGAGCGACGCAGACGAGGACTTCGCCGAGATCCTCGCCGTCGCCGAACCGGAGAGGTTTGCGCCCTAACAGCGGCGCGGCTATGCGAGCGGCGATGGTCCACGCCCTCATCGATATCGCGCATTACCTGCTCACGATCCTGACCTGGGTGATCATCATCCAGGTGATCCTCAGCTGGCTGATCACCTTCAACGTGCTGAACACCAGCTCGCACGGAGTGCGCACCGTCGCGGTCGCGATCGACCGGCTGACGGCGCCGCTGTACCGGCCGATCCGTCGCCTGCTGCCGGATTTCGGCGGGCTCGATTTCTCGCCGCTGGTGATCCTGATCCTCATCCAGGTCCTCCAGAAGCTGCTCACGGGCCTCGACGTCCAATTTTATTACGGCGCATGACCGCTAAGCTGATCGACGGAAAAGCCGCCGCCCTCGCGCTTCGTCAGCGGATCGCGAGCGAAGTGTCGCGATTCCGCGAGGCGACGGGACGTGCGCCGGGGCTCGCTGTCGTGCTCGTCGGCGAGCATCCGCCGTCGACGGCCTACGTCCGCTCGAAGGTGAAAGCGACGCTTGAAGCGGGGATGGAGAGCTTCGAGCATCGCCTGCCCAAATCCGTGAGCGAGGAAGAGCTGGTTGGGCTTGTCGACCAGCTCAACGCCGACCCGGCGGTCGACGGAATCCTCGTCCAGCTTCCCCTTCCCGATCAGGTCGACGAGCGCGTCATCATCACGCGCATTTCGCCGGACAAGGATGTCGACGGATTCCATCCCGAGAACGCCGGCCGGCTCGCGACGGGTCTCCACGGCTTCGTGCCCTGCACGCCGCTCGGCTGCCTGATCCTGTTGCAGCAGGAGCTAGGCGACCTCAGCGGCCTCGACGCGATCGTCGTCGGCCGGTCCAACATCGTCGGCAAACCGATGGCGCAGCTGCTTCTCGGAGCGAATTGCACGGTCACCATCGCCCACTCGCGCACCCGCGACTTGCCGGGCGCCGTCAGGCGCTCCGACATCGTCGTTGCAGCCGTCGGTCGGCCGGAGCTCATCCGGGGCGACTGGCTGAAGCCCGGCGCGACCGTCATCGACGTCGGCCAGGAACGCGTCGAGCAGCCCGACGGCACGCGCAAGCTGCTCGGCGACGTAGCCTTCGATGAAGCCGTCGAAGTCGCCGGCGCGATCACCCCGGTGCCGGGCGGCGTCGGTCCGATGACGATCGCCTGCCTCATCCGCAACACGTTCGTGTCGGCCGCGCGGCGCGAACGCTTCCCGTACGACAAAGGCATATGATCGCCGCCCTGCTCCTTGCTGCCGCAGCGCCGAGCGCGATCGATGCCGAGCGAGCCTTCGCGAGCGATGCTCAGCGCATCGGCCAATGGAGCGCATTCAGCAAATTTGCCGACCAGGATGCGGTGATGTTCACGCCGCAGGCGGTTTGGGCGCGCGACTTTCTCAAGGGTCGCAAGGACCCGCCAAAGGCTGTCGCCTGGGCTGCCGCTCAAAGCTTCGTCTCGTGCGATGGGCGGACAGCGGTGAACACCGGGCCATGGTGGGGCGCGGACGGCGTGCATCACGGTTATTTCACGACGGTTTGGCAGCGCACGAAAGCCGGCTGGCGGTGGGTCTACGATGGAGGCGACCAACAGGAGGGGCCATCGCCCGCCCCAGTCCGCAAGGCCCAGGTTCATCGCGCCTCGTGCTCGAAGAAAGCGCCGGGCGCTCCCGTCACTCCGTTGCGCCCCATGACCCCGCGTCAGGCGCGGACGACGCCCGACGATAAGGGTGACGGCCAAGCGGCTGACAGGACGCTGGGCTGGGACTGGAAGGTCGATAAGGACGGCGCACGTCATTTCCGAGTCTTTTCGTGGACGGGCGCGCGCTACGAGCTCGTGCTGCACAACGAAATTCCCGCACCGCCACCGCCGAAGCCATGATCGAGCTGTTCGGCTCGGCGCTTGTCACCTTCCTGGTGATCATCGACCCTCCCGGCTGCGCTCCGATCTTCGCGAGCCTCACCGCCGGTGCCTCCCCGGTACAGCGCCGAACGATGGCGATACGTTCGTCGCTGATCGCGTGGATCATTCTGATGTTCTTCGCACTGCTCGGCCGCCCAATGCTGAACGCGCTCGGGATCAGCCTTGCGAGCTTCCGAATCGCGGGCGGAATCATGTTGTTCATCATCGCGATCGACATGGTGTTCGAGCGCAGAACCGAGCGGAGGGAGCGCCGCGCCCACGCCGTCGAGCAGACGCCGGAAATCGAGGACATCAGCGTTTTCCCAATGGCGATGCCGATGATCGCCGGACCCGGCTCGATCGCAAGCGCGATGCTCTGGGTCTCGCGGGCTGAGACTCCGGTTCACATCGTCCTCATTCTCGCTGCGATCACCGTCGTCATGCTGATCACGCTGGGCACGCTACTAATGGCGGGGCCACTGATGCGTCTGATCGGAAGCAAGGTCGAGGCCGCGATCACGCGGATTCTCGGGGTCATCCTTGCCGCGCTCGCTGCCCAATTCGTCGTGGATGGGTTGAAGCAGAGCTTCCCGCACGTGCTCGGCTAGCCGACCACTCTCCACATCTTGAATGGCGAGTCCTTCGGCAGCTGCACCGACTGAAGCCATTTGGGCACCTGCCCGCGCTCGAGCTGCCCATAGAAGCCCTTTGGAGTCTCGGCCATGAAAATGGTTGTCGTCGAGCTCTTTGGACAGCTCAGCACGTAGGTGGAATGATATTTGGTGGAGATGATCTGGTGCGCTTGGTCGGCGCTTCCGCGCCACGCTTTCATGATGTCGACGATCTGCGGGTAGTTGCGATGATAGGGCCCCGCGATCGCATCGTGGTGCGTAAGAGTGATCAACCGCGGCCCGAGGTCGACGAAGGTGAACACCAGGCCCTTGGGCTCGAGCGCGATAGGATGAAGTCCCCACAGCGAACTGCACAGGTTGTTCGCTCGGCCGATGTCGCTTTGGGAGGAGGTCGAGGGCTTCTCGGGAATGAGATCGAGGATCGCTGGAATCGCTGCGCCAATCGCGACTAGCAGCGAAATGACTGCGCCGCTCACCCGCAGCCCACGGATATTTGGAGTTCCAGAAAAGAGGCCACAGGATCCAGGCGAGTGCTCCCGCGCCGACGGCTGCCATCATTTGCGCGGCAGGTCCTGTGCGCGTCTGCCACAGCAGCAGCAACGAGGCGACGAGGCCGGGCACGGCGACGGCAAGGATCCGCCTCAGCAAGTCGCGGTCGCGGCGGCGTCGCCCACGCGAGAACTGCAAAACCGATGGCTCCAGTAACCGGAAGTGCGACCATCAACGTCGCGATGCGCCAGCCGTGGCGGTAAACTGGCCGCGCCTCCTTGACGTAGCTCATCCACAGCCGCTGCGCTTCGGGCGAGATATGCTCAGGCTTTTGCAGGCATTGCGGCCATACCGATGCGTGGAAGCCGGCGATTGCAACACCGGCGGCGAGCGCCAGCGCAAGCCTTCGCTTCCCGTCCGCCGGTGACAGCCAGGCGAGACCGTACATCAGGGCCGAACCGAGCAGCGCATCGGACACGAACACCGGCGACAGCGCATCGCAGACGGGGCCGCTGTTGTCATAGGAGGCGAACATCAGGTAGCAGAAGGCGATCCCGCCGCTCAGCGACACGGCATAAGCGCGCAGCCGCTCGGATTCCTCGACGTCGTCGACCCAGAACAGGACCATCGCCGCGCCGGCGAGCGCGAGGTAGATGATCATCTCCAGCCCGATCGCCAGCGACAAGGCGCTGGAGATCCCGAGGATGATGCCGCCTCGAAGACGCTTGGGATCCGCAATGCTGGCCATGCTGAGCGCGAGCAGCGCGAGCTGCCAATTATGGTGGTCGATGCGCTCCGGCATGAACATGCCGTTGGTCGAGCCTGCAAAGAAGACCGCGAGGAGCGCCAGCAGATAGGCGAGCGGCGCGACCAGTCGCCGCGCCGTGATCGCAAGCGAGAAAAGCAGAAGCGCGTAAGGGAGAAGCGGCGCAATCGCGACGGCCCATCGTTCGGCACCCGCGCCGCCGAGGAATGGCCGAAGCGCGAGGATCAGCCCCGCGATCGGGAGATCGACCAGCCGCGACCAGTGGATGTTCGCCCCCCAGGGCGGATTCATCCGGTAGTTTCGAAGGTCGTACCATCCCTGCCCATGGAGCAGGCCGCGGACCTGCATGATCCGCATGTTATCGTCGGTATCGGGCAGTCCGAAGAACCGGATCTCGTTCCACTTCTGGAAGATGAACCAGCCGCAGATCACCAGCCAGGCGACGACGACGATCCACTTCCAGCGGCGCTGGAGGAACTCAATTCCCTGCTGTTCGAGCGCGTCGATCTTGCTTTGCAGCATTTTTCCGGCTGTAGCCGTCAAACTCTAAACGGCAAGCAGCCGGACATGGCCTCCAGATTAAACGTCGATCATAAAGCCTTCGGTCAATTGGTGCGATTTGCGTTGGTGGGTTTCCTCCTCGCCGGCATCTACTCGGTCATCTATTGGTACCTGGCGACCAATGTGATGCCTCCGGTCGCCGCGGTCGTGATCGCCTTCCTGGTTGCCGTCAGCATCGGTTTCGTGCTCCACAGCCGGTGGAGTTTCAGGGGACACGGCAAGCGCGAGGACCGGCGGATGAAGATCAAGTTCCTCTCCGTCCAGGGCTCGGGATTCCTGCTCAACGAGGCCTTCACCTGGGTTCTCACCGGGCCGATGCATGGCCCCACCTGGTGGCCGCTCGTCCCGGCCATCTTCGTCACTCCGCTCGCGACTTACGCCCTCAACCGCCAGTGGGTGTTCGGCTGATGGAGCGCGCAGCCTATCGCGAAATGGCCGACCTCGATCAGCGGCATTGGTGGTACCAGGCGCGGCGCCGGATCCTGGAGGACCTGATCCGCCGAACGATCCGGCCGCCCAAGGATGCGCAAATCCTCGAGATCGGATGCGGCACCGGACACAATCTCGACATGCTCGGGACCTTCGGTCATGTCGACGCGATCGAGCTCGATGATGAATCGCGCGCCATCGCGGAGAAGAGACTCGGTCGAGAAATCGTCAGCGCGCGACTGCCGGAACTCGAAGGCATTGCGGACGGCAAGTACGACCTCATCGCAGCGCTCGACGTCATCGAACATATCGACGAGGACGCTGCAGCAGTGGCTGCCATCGCAGGCAAGCTGAAGCCCGGCGGCAAGTTCATCATGACGGTGCCTGCCCATCCCTGGATGTGGTCCGCGCACGATGTCGTGAACCATCACAAGCGGCGCTATTCGAAGGCGGCCCTGAAGCGCCTGATCGAAAAATCGCCGCTGAAGATCGACAAGCTCGGTTATTTCAACAGCTTGCTCTTCCCCGCCGCAGTGGCTGAGCGCATTGCATCAAAGTTGCGGGGAAAGGACGATGCCGACGTCAAGCTCCCGTCAACGCCATTGAACAGCGCGCTTCGAACCGTCTTCGCGGCCGAGCGTCACTTAGTGGGGCGTTTGCCCTTGCCCCCTGGTCTTTCGCTGTTCGCCGTCGCTTCGGCGATATAGCCGAGCCTGGCTTCGGCGCGTCCGTCGCCCGCAACCTCCTGAACGATATAGAGCGGGCGCCGCTTCGCCTCATTGTAGAGGCGGCCGATATATTCGCCCATCAGCGCGAGGACGAACATCTGGACCGCGCCGATCACGAGCACGACCAGCATCAGCGACGTCCAGCCCTGAATATTCTCTCCGACGAGCCAGGCATAGGCGATGTAGGCGATCAGGATGATCGATCCCGCCGACAGCGCCATCCCGACATGGCTCGCCAGCTTCAGCGGCGCAGTCGAGAAGCCGGTCAAAGCGTCGAGGGCGAAGCGCATCATCTTCTTCAGAGGGTATTTGGTTGAACCGGCAAACCGCTCCTGCCGGTCGTAGGGGAACGCGACCTGCCGGAAGCCGATCCATGCAACCATGCCGCGAACGAACCGTGCCTGCTCGGGCATCGCCAGAAGGGCATCGAGCGAGCGCCTGCTCATCAGCCGAAAGTCGCCGGCATCGAGCGGAATGTCGACCTCGGTCGCGCGCCCCAGCAGGCGGTAGAAACCGTGTGCGGTCGCCCGCTTGAACGCCGTCTCGCCCGAGCGGCTCTTGCGGACGCCGTAGACGACGTCCGCATCCTCGGTCCGCATTACCTTCATCATCTCGGGAAGGAGTTCCGGAGGGTCCTGCAGGTCGGCGTCGATGATCAGGATGGTATCGCCGCGGCAGAGATCGAGACCCGCCGTGAGCGCAAGCTGATGCCCGTGATTTCGCGACAGGTTGACCGCGAGGACGTGGGCGTCCTTCGCCGCCATCTCGCGCATGATCCGCCAGCTGTCATCGCTCGAGCCGTCGTTGACGAGCACGATCTCATAATCCTCGCCCATTGCCGTGAGCGCGGCCTTGCTCAGGCGCTCGTGAAGCGCGGGGAGGCAGTCCTGCTCGTTGAAGCAGGGAATGACGACGGAAAGCGCAACCATCAGTGCAGACGATAGAGTATCGACCCCGGACCGCGCCAGACCGGGTCGAATTCCGGAGACCAGCGCAGGATCGTATTCGGGAACGTCGATCAGCCATACATAGTCGAAATCGTTGCGCGGGAGCGCCCCTAGCAACTCATCGATCGTGCGGTGAAGCGGGTCGCGGCAATGGTTCGGCCGCACCAGCTGGGACGGGTCGGCTGCGAAATAGCCCGCGGCGCGATATTTGAGGTCGAGCAGGTTGACGCCTTCGAGCAGCCACTGGTCGTTCGAGAAGCCTTCGCGCCGGACGATGACCATCGCTCCGAGATGGCTGTTACGAAGCAGCGGCCAATATTCCGTGCACGGCATCCCGGTTAGGGTAATGACGCGCGCTCCGCGCGGCATCTGGTTGATCGCGTGAAGCTTCGCCTTCTGATCGTAGCCGGCCATCGCCAGGCTCGCCGTATTGGCCGCGGTGCGCGTCGTGAAGAACAGCAGGCCGAGCACGGCGAGGACCTGCCCGGTGCGCCTTGATGGCAGCTCACGGAACCTGATGGCGAGGAGCGCGACCGCGATCAGGTAGGGAACCAGCCGCATGTCGGCATAAGCCGAGCCGAACACGATCCGGGGAATGATCGCAAAGGAGACGGCAAGGACGATCGCCGAGAAGGCAAGGTTTCGGGACAGCGTCAGCTTGCGGCTGAACAGCGCGTAGACGAACACCAGCGCCGCTGCGATCAGCGAGCCGACGTCAAGCAGCTTCCAGCGATCGCGCAGCGCCGAATAGATCCAGCGCCACTTCACCTTCCAGTCGAACCAGTCGATCGTCTGGCCGCCATGGGTCTCGCTGCGCCAGATGAGCATGATGAAAATCGGCAGCGCCATCACCGAAGTTCTCAGTGCTGCCTCGATTCCCGCCCGCCACCAGGTCCGGCCGCGGTCGTGGAGGCGCACCGCGTCTGCCGAGAAGCACATCAAGCCGAGCAGGCCCCAGCCGTAAGTGTGGCAGAAGAAAACGACGAGCGAGATCGGCACGAACAGCCATTCGCGAAGGACCGTGCGCTCCAGTCGCCCAAGTCTCAGCCACAACCCGAACGCGAGGAACGCGAGCGCCACGGAAAGCGCGAAGTTCACGAACCCGAACAGGAACGGGAAACCGTAGATGAAGGGCAGCGCGAAGAAGGTGGTCGGCGGGATCCGTCCGTGGACCTCGCGAGCGACCCACAGGAAACCGGCGGCGGTCAGCGGCGGGATCGCGAGAACGATCAGCTTCACCGCCATCTCCAGGCCGAAGACCTTCCCGAGCGGAATCACAAGAAGATCAACTCCGAGGTTGCCGATCGCCGCCCAATGATAATTGTAATAAGCCTGAAGCCACGGCGAATGATTGAGGTCGAGCTCGACCCGATAGCGCCCCATGTGCCCAAAGAGGTCCACCAGCGGCGGGACCGGCGGGTAGAGCAAGGGCACCATCGTCGCGAGCACGACGAGCGCTAGGCAGAGCGGCGAGCCCCACCACGGGCGCGCCTCTACCTTCACGTCCAACGGCAAGCTCGGCTCAACCCCCATCCGTCATATGCCTGTAATGATTGACCCGCGCGCTCCTAGCCCGATCGGGTCAATTGTCCATGCGCAGAAGGCCGGATTACAACTTCTTAAGATGGATCAGGAAGCGATGAGGTCCTGTCGAACATGCCAGACCTTCAGCCCCTGGAGACCGGGAACCTCGACCGGCTGGAGCCAGGCGGGTGCTTTTCCGGCCTGAAGCATTTGCGCGAGCCCGCCGGGGCCGCGGTTGGCGAAACGGATCGATTCCGGCGCGTTGGGGCAGAAGACGACATAGTCGACATGTCTCCTTGCGAGGATCTTCGCGCCTTGGCTCGGCGAGTAGAGGAACAGCTCGAGCACGTCGTTGATGCCCGACGCATTGCGGTGGTGCCCGGTCGCAACAGCCTTGTCGCCTGTGCTGAGGAGCAGCGCCGGCGTAATCTCGACCGGCGCGGCGATCTGGCCTTTCGGCAGCGCGCGCAGCTTCTCGATCTCGGTTCGGCGGGTGCAGAGGTCGCTTGCTTTGACAGCGTTCTGCAGCCGGACGTTTACCGGCGCTACGGTCAAAGGAACTGCAAAGGCCGGGGTCATGATGCAGAGCGCACCGGTCGTCGCGACCACGCGCACGGGCATCACCGACAGCTTGCGGGCACCGCGATAAGCCCTCTGACAAAGGTAAGCGGTAGCCGGCAGCGCGATGATACTCGCCGTCGTTCCGAAGCGGAGCACGTAGGCGCTCGCCCCGGTCGCGGCGAGAAGCAGGAACAGATAGCTGATCCAGCGCTCGCGCTGTTCGCCCGAAAAACTGCGAACGGCGAGCAAAGCGCCGACGATCCCGACCAGCGGCTGCGCAAGCGCGGCCGCGGCCTCATCCCAGCCGACCTGCCAGACGGGGAGCCCTTCGTCGATCTGGTTGTACCACATCTCCTTGACCAGCGGCGGGAGCGAGCCGAACGGTCCCTTCAGCCAGTGCGGATCGATCGAGAAGATCGCGACGAGCGTTCCGACGCCCACCGAAGCGAGTATTGCAAAGCGCGTCCGCCAGTCGGCAGTCGCCGGCCCAACCGCAAACCCGGCGATCAGCGCTGCCACTGTGAACGCCGCGAGGTGCGCCGGCGTAACCACGTCGCGCGGCTGGGCCAGCCAGGTCGATGGATAGTGCGTCAACCCGAACAGGACCAGGCTCGAAGCCGCAAGCGACGCCAGGTACGACTTAAGTCGCTCAGCTTCTGTCGCCGTTTGCAGCCAGCGCCATGCGAACAAGGCGCCGACGGCCGCCGCGAACGGAAGGCCTTCGATCGAGATGTTGAGCCACAGCGCCATGGCCATGCCGGCGACGATGCCGGAGCGCCGCTGGCGAGGGTCCAGCGCAGCCAGAATGGCCGCAAGCGCCATGACGATCTGCCATCCGTGATGGTCGACACGCATCGGGCGCATCTGCTTGAGCGTGCCGAGCGAAAAGGGTGTCGCGATGGCTGCGACCAGTGCGGCCTTGCTGCTGGTAAGCTTGCAGCCGATCGCATTCACGAGGAGCATCACGATGCCGAGCGTCAGCAGCGGCACCGCGACCAGCGCCGCCGTTTCGGCGCCCCATTCGCCGGCGAACGGGCGAGTGAGCAGGATCACGGCGGCGATCGGAACGTCGACCAGCCGCGACCAGTGCATGGGCACGCCGGCGGGCGGGTTTAGCCGATATTGTGTGACGTCAAACCAGCTCTGGCCGCCGATCCAGTCACGGACTTGGAGCAAGCGCATCACGTCGTCGGGATCCGGAAACTGGCGCTGTTGCAGCGCATTCCAGCTCGCCATCGTGATCAGGACCGAAAAGGCGAGCCAGAAGGCGCCAAGGATTGCGATGTTGCGGCGATTGTCGATCATGCGAACACTACCTTGCGGCGAAGCACGTAGGTCGCCTGAAAACTGACCAGGATCGCGACGCCCTTGGCCACGCGCGGATCGAGACCGTAGCGG
This sequence comes from uncultured Alphaproteobacteria bacterium, assembly GCA_963831485.1. Lineage (GTDB taxonomy): Bacteria > Pseudomonadota > Alphaproteobacteria > Sphingomonadales > Sphingomonadaceae > Sphingomicrobium. The sequence continues at coordinate 203,999 of CAWHQE010000018.1, read as the reverse complement.
CTGCCCAGGCCGACGATGCCGGTCGTGATTCCGAGGCCGACGAGTGCCGACAGGATGAACAGGCCCTGTTGCTGACGGCGCCCCGCCGAAGTCCCTGCGAGCTGCGCGGTAAAGACCATGCGGCTGGAAATCAGCCAGTGACTGACGATCCCAGCGATATAGCCGATGGCCGCGGCAAGCGCCGGCGACACTCCGAGCGACAGCGCCGCCATGAAGATGCAGAAATCGACGCCGAGCGAGACCACGCTCGCGCCGGCGTAGCGCGTGTAGACCTGGTCGAGGAGCGCGATCATGCCGCCGACAGCCGCTTCGGAACGAGCCGCTCGGACGCGAGCGCTGCCGTGGCGCCCTCGTCGCCCGCCTCATGATATTCGGCGTCCTCGTTGACCGCCCAGATGTCGTAGGCGCGCCGGCCGGCCTGGACGTTCCGGACCGTCAGCATTGCCGTCATCATGGCGTGATCCTGGTTATTGTATCGGTGCATGCCGTTGCGCCCAACCAGATGAAGCGTCGGATAGGCGCTCTCCAGCTCGGCTCGGATCGTCTCGACATGATCGCGATAGAAATCGTCGTAGACAGGATAGGCCTTCTCCTGGCGGACCACGACGCCCCCTTCGACGTCGTCGGGGTCGCACAGGCCGAGGATCTGCATCTCCTTTTTCGCCAGCTCGACAAGGTCCTCATCCTTCGATGCCCACAGACCATCGCCCTCGAAGCAGAAATATTCGAGGCCGACGCAGGCGAGCGAGGGGTCGGGCACCATCTCGGGCGACCAGCTGCGGAAGTTCTGGATCCGGCCGACCTTCACCTTCGAAATCGTGGATATAGATCCAATTGTCGGGGAAGATGTCCTTCGACCGGATCATCAGCGCGACTGTTAGGAAGTCGCGATACTTGAGGTTCAGCGCGTTCGACGCCGCCTTCGGCAGCGGATGAATCCGGCTGGTCAGCTCGCGGATCGGCGCGGACGAAACGACGTGCGCCGCGCTGATGATGACGTTCTTGCCGTCGCCGGTCTTCGCAGCAACGCGCCAGCGGTCGAGCTTGGCGTCGAACGACAGCTGCTGCAGCGCATGGTTCATCAGCACGCGGTTGCCCTTCGCCTCGACGAAGTCGCGTGCCGCTTCCCACATCATGCCCGGCCCCTTTCGTGGATAGCGGAAGGTCTCGAGCAGCGTCTTCGTCTCCATGCCGTCGTTCGGACGCTTGTTGAGGCCCAGCGATCGCTTCAGGCCATCGAGCACCGCGCCGCCGAGGCTGAGACCCTTGATGCGCTGCGCCGCCCAGTCGGCGGAGATCGCGTCGCAGGGCATTCCCCACACCTTCTCGGTGTAGGTCTTGAAGAAGATGTTGAAGAGCCGCTCACCGAACTGGTTGATGGTCCAGTCCTGGAAGGACTTGACGTCCTTTCGGGGAAACAACCAGGAATAGCCGTAGGAGGCCATGCACATGGCCGAGCGGAAGATGCCGAGATTGCGGAGCGCTTCGAAGCCTCGCAGCGGATAGGAGTAGAATTTCCCTTCGTAAAAGATTCGGCTCATCCGCGGACGCTGGATGAAGTCGTCGGGCAGGATCTCATTCCAGAGATCGACCACTTCGCGCGACTTTGAGAAGAAGCGGTGCCCGCCGATGTCGAAGCGGAAGCCGGCATGCTCCACGGTTCGGCTGATCCCGCCGACGTAGACGGGGTCCTTTTCGATGACGATCACCGAATAGCCGGCCTTGGTGAGCAGGTAGGCCGCGGTGAGGCCGGCAGGGCCGGCGCCGATAATCGCGACATCGGCCGCAGCTTCGCTCTTGACTGGCATTGCTTTCCCCGTCCGCAAGTGACGGAAGCAAAGTGTCGGCCAAGTTCTAAATCTTGGTTAACGGGCCGGTCAGATATTATGTAATCTGACATTCAACGAAGAGACAGCTTGGGCGGATTAGCTCGTTACTGGTCCAATCGGAGGTCTTTCGATGCTCAAGTCTCTTCTCCTCGGCACTGCAGCCGCAGCGGTTCTCGCGGGCGGCGCAGCGATTGCCCAAACTGCTCAAGCTCCAGCGGTCGCACCCAGCGCGGCTGCGCCTCACGGCCATATGCGACACGCAATGAAGCCCGAGACGCGCGCGGACGTGAACGGCCGCGTCGCCAAGATGTTCGCGCGCCTCGACACGAACCATGACGGCTTCATCACCCAGGTCGAGATCGACGCGCTCCAGGCGCAACGCGAGCAGCGGATGGAGCAGCGCGCCGCCAAGTTCGATCCGTCAAAGATGTTCGATCGGCTCGACCTCAACCACGACGGCCAGATCACGACCGCCGAAGCCGAGGCCGCGCGAAGCCAGCGTGCTGAGGCAAAGGGCGGCAAGCCGGCCAGGGCCAACGCCACGGCGTTTGGCGGCCGGCTCGCTCGCGCCGACACGAACAAGGATGGCGTCATCACGAAGGCCGAATTCGACGCGATGGGCCAGCAGATGAAGGCGCGGATCGAAAGGGCCGGCATGAATCGCGGCCACATGGGCGGCCGAATGTTTGAAACGGCCGACACCAACAAGGACGGGAAGGTGTCGCTTGCCGAAATGCAGGCGGTTGCCCTGTCACATTTCGACCAGATGGATCTCAATCATGATGGCACCATCACACCGGATGAGCGCCAGCAAGCGCGTCAAATGTGGAAGGCCAAGCGCACCAAGAGCTAAGCTCGGCTGCGATATTTGAGGGCCCGGTGCGCATCGCGCGTACCGGGCCTTATTTGGCGAAGGCCGGCGCCTCGGCAGCTCCACGCTTCGATGAAGCACGCTTGGCCGGCCGCAGCGCCGCCGTCTCGGCACCCAGCTTGCGGTACCGCGATTCCGCTTCGGCCATATAGTCGCGCGTGATCGGCAGCGCGCGGCGATCGCGGATATACTGCACCTGGTAATTGCAGGCCGCGCCATCCTCGAACATCACGATCCCGCCGGCGAGATAATATTCCCACATTCGGAAGAAGCGATCGTCGTACATCGCTTCGATCTCCTTGCGCGCCTTGGTCGCGCGGTCGAGCCAATGCTCGAGCGTCAGCGCATAATGGAGGCGCAGATTCTCGATGTCGCTCGCGATCATCCGCACCCTCTGGCTCGACGTTGTCATCTCGCTCACGGAGGGCAGGTGATAGCCGGGGAAGATATATTTGTCGGTGAACGGATCGGGCCCGGTCGAGATGTCGCCGAGCTTGCCGATCGTGTGAAGGAGCATCACTCCGTCGGGCTTCAGGAGGTCGCGGCACTTGGCGAAGAATTCGTCGTAATGCTTGGCGCCGACATGCTCGAACATTCCGACCGAAACGATGCGGTCGAACTGCTCGTCGAGCAGGCGGTAGTCGCGAAGCTCGAACTTCACATGATCCGACACGCCCGCCGCAGCGGCGCGCTTGCGCGCAATCTCGAGCTGGCGCTCGGACAGAGTCACGCCGAGCACGTCGACGTTCGCGACTTTGTGGAGGAAGAGCGCCATCCCGCCCCAGCCACAGCCGATGTCGAGAACGCGCTGGCCCGGCTCGAGCGCGAGCTTGGCGGCGATATGCGCCTTCTTGTCGAGCTGAGCCTGCTCGAGGCTGTTCTTCGGGTCGGTGAAGTAGGCGCAGCTGTATTGCTTGTCCTCGTCGAGGAAGAGTTCGTACAGTTCGTCGCTAAGGTCGTAGTGGTGCGCAACGTTCTTGCGCGCGCGCTTCAGATTGTTGGTGTTGAACGCCTTGAGCAGGCTTTTCCCGCCCTTCTTCGACAGCGTCTTGCGGCCCTTGCCCCAATCCTCCCAGCGATTGGCGCCGACGATCATCCGCATGAGGTCGAGCATCGTCCCGTCTTCGATGACCAGACGCCCGTCCATATATGTCTCGCCGAAGCCGAGCCGCGGGTTCTTGATGATGTCGAATGCGACCTTCTTGTCGGTGAAGCGGACGGTGAGATGCTTGCCCCCGCCCGGGCCGAAGGTCTCCGGCGGCTTGCCGGGCGTGTGCAGGGTAAGGCTGCCCTTGGTCAGCAACTTGCCGACGAGCCTACCGATCAAGGACATTCTCTAGTCTCCATTCGAAATCCTTTATGGATTGGCACGGCCTAGCCGAGACCGCAAATGAACGGCAGCCAATCATCCGCTCTTCCGGCGATAGCGCTCGCCAGCGAAGGCCCAGCGAATGGTGCTTGCGATCCCAAAGGTCCCGCCGCGGATCAGCGGTGACAGCAGCGGCCGCGTGAGGCCGTGCATGTCGCGTGCAAAGGCGGGCATCAGGTCGACTGCCGCATTCATCAGCAGCGACTGCACGGGAGCCTCGGCGATTGATCTGACCGGTGCTTCGAGCACGAGGTCGCGGAACTCGCGCGTACGATCGTCGGCGAAGAGCTCAGAGCGGAAGTCGCGGATTAGCCGCTCCGCCTCCGCGCGGGTTGTCGGCACCGGATCGGCGTGGAGCAGCAGCGCGATCTCGCCGCTCTCGGCGAAGTATCGATCCTGATCGCCGCTTCCCATCGCGGGCTCGGCGTAGCGCCGCCAGCTATCGAGGAAGTTGACCGCGCCCGCGACGTGCACCCAGGCGAGCAACCACGGATCGCCAGCACGATAGTCCCCGCCGTTGGGAAGCATCCCGCTGACCTGATCGTGGATGGCATTAACCTTCGCAATCGCCTTCAGCGCGGAATCGCGGTGGGCATAGGTGGTCGTAGCGATGAATCGGGCCGTGCGCCGAAGCCGGCCAAGCATGTCGAAATGAACATCGCTGTGATCCCACACGCCGGCGAGCGCCTTCGGATGAAGCATTTGCGTGAGGAGCGCTGCGATCCCGCCGACCATCATCGAAGTAACGTCGCCATGGACGCGACGGATCACCGAACCGGGCGGGAACAAAGCATCGTCCGAGGCAGGGACCGGCTTCTCGCCTTTCGAGTGGTCGTTAAAGGTGCCGCGGACTTGCCGGACGAGCGCTCGTCGGACTGGAGCGAGCATGACTAGGCCGCTTCGCGGCTCCGGCGCTTCTTTTCCGCTGCCGTCTTAAGCTGGCCGCACGCGGCGTCGATGTCGCGCCCACGGGGCGTTCGCACCGGTGCGGAAATGCCCGCTTCGAACACGATGTTGCTGAAAGAGCGAATCCGGTCGTCGTCCGAGCATTCGTATGGCGCGCCGGGCCAGGGGTTGAACGGGATCAGGTTCACCTTGGCGGGAAGCCGATACTGCCGGATCAGCCGAACCAGCTCGTGCGCGTGCTCGTCGCTGTCGTTCTTGCCTTTCAGCATCACATATTCGAACGTGATCCGGCGTGCATTGTTCGCACCCGGATAAGCGGCGCACGCCTCGAGCAGCTGCTCGATCCCGTACTTGCGATTTCAGCGGCACGATCTCGTCGCGGATCTCCTTGGTCACGGCGTGTAGCGAGACCGCGAGATTGACTCCGATCTCCTCACCCGCGCGCGCCATCATCGGCACCACGCCTGACGTGGAAAGCGTGATCCTCCGCCGCGACAGGCCGAGCCCGTCCCCGTCCATCACGATCTTCAGCGCGTCGCGAACATTGTCGAAATTGTAGAGCGGCTCGCCCATCCCCATCATCACGATGTTGGTGAGCATCCGACCCTCGGGCTGGCTCGGCCATTCGCCGAGCGCGTCCCGCACCAGCATCACCTGGCCGACGATCTCCGCCGGTTCGAGATTGCGTACCAGCTGCATCGTCCCAGTGTGGCAGAAGCGGCAATTCAACGTGCAGCCGACCTGGCTCGACACGCACAGGGTCCCGCGGTCGGCATCCGGGATGAACACCATCTCGAAATCGTGGCCGTCGTGGGTTTTCAGAAGCCATTTGCGGGTGCCATCCGACGAGACTTGCGCCTCTACGATTTCGGGTCGCGAGATGGCGAACCGCTCCGCAAACCAGCCGCGCTGCGCCTTGGCGATGTCGCTCATCGCCGCGAAGTCGCTGACTCCGCGATTGTAGATCCAGTGCCAGACCTGCTTGGAGCGCAGCTTCGCCTGCTTCGGTTCAAGCCCCGCTGCTTCGAACCCGGCCCGAATCTGCTCCTTGCGGAGGCCGACGAGCTCAACCTTGCCATCGGCGCGAGGCGCCGCGCGCCGCGGCACGGGCACAGGGTCGACGGGGCCCGGAATGGGCATCAAGGTCGTATCGGCACTCATGGCAGGCGGCCTATCTAGTTATCGCCGCTCATTTTTGCCAGCGCAGGCAGCGGCAGCCGCGTCGATCGCCGTTGCGGCGCCATCGATCGAATAAGGATCGACGAAACGGCCTCCCGACGCATCCCGCGATTCGACGCTCATGCCGCTGGCATTGCGAAGCGCAGCGATGATCGCCTGCTCCTGCATCGGGCCGTCGCTCCAGGCATCGTTCGCTCGCGAGACAAGAAGGAACGGCTGGCTGTCGATCCGAAGCATCACCGCAGCCCCGGCGCGGGGCATTCGTCGTAGCCTGGCGTGAAACTCGCCCCAGTGTCTCCGGTCGGCGGAGAAAGTGAACCCGGCAATTGCCTGAACCTTGCCCTTGGCTGCCACGCGCAGCGAGCGGGAAAGCGCTTCGCAGGTTGAGCCGCGGTCGATCGCCGCCCATCCGGCCCCGGCATAGAGAATCGCGCCGCGCGCCGCGGCGGAAGAAGCGACCACTGCCGCACAGGCAAGCAACGCCCAACTCTTGCGCACGAGCTCAGGCTAGCGGCTTGTGAAGCGTCGCACCACTGCCGTCGAGATCGCGTGTCAGCTGGAGTCGCTAACTCGCGTCAACTTCTCATCCGTTGCGACGACCACGAATCCTTTGCCCGCGCTTTTGACGGCTTCGCCCGTGCAAAGCTCGTAGCGCTTGCGGACCAGGAGCCCGAAGAACGCCGTCTCGCGGAATTCGTACAGGATCACCTCGTCCCGATTTTCATCGAGGACGGGGATGGATTTGAAATCGTTACTCACAGGCCGCGTTTCCCCCACGGCGGACGATTCGGCGTGTTAGATTTAACTGATGTTAGTTTTTGGTCCAGCGGAAATGCGTGAGGGCCGTTCCAAAGCTCATCGTTCGTGTCGTCCGGAAAGGCGGCGGGGCACAGCCGGGCCTTTACCGCGTCGAAGGAATTTGAGGGTCCATTTCGAGTGCCGCCAGCGGCTCGCTGGAAACGCTCTTCCCGGTTCCGGGCTTGCCGGTGATCCTCGCGGAAGATTTCTGAGCCGAGCGTTCACCCTGACCAAAGTCAGGATCCATGGACACTGACGGAGCCGCGGCGCTTGGCCACCGCGGTTCTTTGCGGTTAGTCTCTGCCTGGCCGATGCACATCTATCTTCCCATAGCAGGCCAGTCGGTCAACGCCTGGGTCATCATCATCCTGGGCTTCGGCGTCGGCGTGCTTTCCGGCATGTTCGGCATCGGCGGCGGCTTCCTGACGACGCCGCTCCTGATCTTTTACGGGATCCCGCCGCCGGTTGCTGTGGCCTCGGCAACCACGCAGATCACCGGCGCCAGCGTGTCCGGAGCAATGGTCCACATGCGCCGCGGCGGAGTTGACTTGAAGATGGCGGGTGTGATGACGCTCGGCGGCCTGTTCGGCTCGATCGTCGGCGCAGCCCTGTTCCGGATGCTCCAGGCGAGCGGTCAGATCGATGTCGTGATCAGCTTCCTCTATGTGCTGATCCTGGGCTGGATCGGCACGATCATGCTCAAGGACGGCCTCATCGCCGTCGGAGTCTCTCGAGGGGAAACCTCGGAGTACGCCGCTGCCGCGGCACAACCGCTGGGTCGCGTCGCTCCCGCTCAGGTGGCGATTCTATAGCTCCGGACTCTACATCTCTCCGGTGGCGCCGCTGGCAATCGGCTTCGGTGCCGGCATCATGACCGTCCTGCTCGGTATCGGCGGCGGCTTCATCATCGTTCCCGCAATGATCTATCTGCTCGGCATGCCCGCCCGCGTCGTGATCGGCACCAGCCTCGCGATGGTGTTGGCGGTGAGCGCCGCGACGACGATGGTCCACGCGCTGACCACGCGCTCCGTCGACATCGTGCTCGCCGGCCTGCTTCTCGTGGGGGGCGTCGTCGGGGCGCAATATGGCGCCATCCTCGCGCTCCGGATCAAGCCTGACCTGCTGCGCCTTGCCCTTGCGGTGATCATCCTTCTCGTCGGCCTTCGGATGCTGCTCGGCCTCGCCTGGCACCCGGACGAGATCTTCTCGATCGAATATCTGTGAAGCTTCGGCTCGCCTCGATCGTCTTGAGCTTCTGTCCGCGCTGCTCATCGGGGCGGCCAAGCCGGTGCTCGTCCCCGACATCTCCGCGCGTCAGATCCAGATCCGCTACAGCTTTTCGGGAGCCCAGCTGCTGTTGTTCGGCGCGATCGCTTATCCCGACGGGCGCGCACCGACGCAGCCCGCCGACATCGCTGTTGTGCTTCGCGGCCCCGATCAAGCCGATCCTGCTGCGAGAGAAACAAAAGATCGGCCCGATCTGGATGAATGCGGATTCGAGCCGCTTCCGGTCGGCGCCGAGCTATTATGCCGTTGCTTCCTCAAAGCCGATCAGCGCGCTTGTCGACGACCGCACGGCGTCGATTTACGAGCTCGGCATCCACAACCTCCAGCTCTCCCCAGGCGGCGGCTCACTCCCGGAGCGCGAGCGCCATTTCGAGGCGGGTCTGCTTGACCTGCGATCCCGCGCCGGCCTCTATTCGGAAAATCCGCATGGCGTCGAAATCACCGACGGCATCCTCTATCGCGCGATCGTCACCATCCCGAGCCAGGTGCCGGTCGGAACCTACAGCGCCGAAACCTTCCTCATCGACCGGGCCAATCAGGCGGAAAGGTCGTCGCCGTCGCAACTCGCGACATCCAGATCGACAAATCCGGGTTCGAACGTGACGTTTGGCTCGCTTCGCGGCGTCACCGTCTTGCTTATGGCCTTGCGTCGGTGGGTCTCTCGCTGGCCCTCGGCTGGGCCGCCGCGCTCGCTTTTCGCCGACGCTTCTAAGAAGCGCGCCTAAGTTAATTTTAACCGCTCGCGGGTATTCGCTTCCCCGAACTGATTGTCTGGGAGCGTTGAGATAATGGACGAGCAGCCGAACCTGCGCGAATTCTTGAATGAAGTCAGCAGCTTCAGCGAAGAGGAAGCGGCGACCCGAGCCGCTCCGGCGAAATCCGCGCCGGTGAAGCTTTCGGCGATCGGCAAGGTCGTCGAAATCGCGGGCTCGGGATCGCAGATCCGAATGGATGCCGCAGCGCTCACGGCGCTTCAATCGCACTCCGACCCGTCGGTCGCCATGTCCGGACAGGTCGGAAGCCAGGTGAAGATGATCGTCGGCGGCGCCTGGCTGATCGCCAACGTCCGCACCCTCCGGTCGGATCAGAATGAGCAACTGGTCGCCCACGTCGACTTCCTCGGCGAGGGAAACAACGATTCGGCGGGCCGGCTCAGCAATTTCCGCCGCGGCGTCACTCGCTATCCCATTCCGGGATCCGAGGTCATGCCGGTGACGACTGCAGACCTTCGCGCCATTTTCGCCGCAAGCGACGAACCGCACATCGAGATCGGCACCGTCTATCCGACCGACGACATCCGCGGCGCGCTCTACGTTGACCCGATGCTGTCGAAGCATTTCGCGGTCCTGGGTTCGACCGGTACCGGTAAGTCGACCTCGGTCTCGCTCATCCTCCACCGGATTTCGGAGCTGTCGCCCGAGGGTCACATCCTGATGATCGACCCGCACGGCGAATATTCGGCCGCGTTCAAGAATTGCGGCGAGATCTTCAATGTCGACAACCTGCAGCTGCCCTACTGGCTGATGAACTTCGAGGAACATTGCGAAGTGTTCCTCACCACTCACGGCGCCGAGCGCCAGCGCGACGGCGACATCCTCGCCAAGTGTCTGCTCGCCGCCCGCACCAAGGGCAAGGATCTCAGCCAGTACGGAAAGGTCACTGTCGACAGCCCAATTCCCTATCTTCTGACCGATCTCCACACGATCATCGTCAATGAGATGGGCAAGCTCGACCGAGCCGGCAATTCGCTGCCGTTCCAGCGGTTGAAGACGAAGATCGAGGAGCTCCGCGCCGACCCACGCTACAGCTTCATGTTCTCGGGCATGCTGGTCTCGGATTCGATGCCGGGCCTGCTTGCCAAGCTGTTCCGTCTGCCGAGCCAGGGCCGTCCGATCTCGATCGTCGACGTCTCGGGCGTTCCTTCCGAAATCACGTCGGTGGTGGTGTCGGTGCTTGCCCGCATGGTCTTCGACTATGCGATCTGGTCTCGGACCGAGGCTCAGAAGCCCTCTGCTTCTCGTCTGCGAGGAGGCGCACCGCTACGTCCCGAAGGATGAGCACCAGGAAGGCGGCCAAGCCGTGCGCAAGATCCTCGAGCGCATCGCCAAGGAAGGCCGTAAGTACGGCGTCAGTCTCGGCCTGATCACCCAGCGTCCGTCGGACCTCGCCGAAGGCGTGCTGTCGCAGTGCGGTACGATCATCGCCATGCGTCTCAACAACGATCGCGACCAGGCCTGCGTCCGGGCCGCGATGCCCGAAGGCGCGCGCGGCTTCCTCGACGCCATCCCGGCGCTTCGCAACCGCGAGTGTATCGTCTGCGGAGAAGGCGTCGCCATCCCGATCCGGGTCCGCTTCGACGACCTCGAGCCAGAGAAGCGGCCAGCTTCGTCAGATCCGAGCTTCGCCCGCCTGTGGCGCGAGACGGGCGATGAAGCGGGAATCATCAGCCGCACCATCAAACGGTGGCGGGGCCACGGCCGGTAAGGTTCGAGTGCACTGGCCGTCCCGCTGACCGCTCAGTCGGGGATTTCGGTCAATCTGCCCTCGAGCTCCACATCGACCCTGAGCGATAGCGACAGGGCACCCTGCTCATATCCAAGTTGCCGGGGCATCATGATCGCCTCCTTGCCGAGCACGACCGTCATACCGATGCGATCGCTATTCGAACCGAGCGTGATCGCCGCATTCTTCGCCACTGTGTAGAGTTCCTGTCTCACGCGGAGCGGCAGTTCAACCTTGCCCCTCGCGCGAAGCAAGGCGCGTTTGGCGGCCCGGTAGAGGAGCCCTGCGGCGTAGCTGGTCCTTACGGGATAGGCGTGATGCTGCGTCCTGCTCGGAGCGTCATGCTGGATCACCGAATCGATGAGCGCCGGCACGAGCGGATGCCGGGCGAGACCGATCATCTGCAGCCGCTCCTCGAGATCGGTGTCCGCACCCGCGGCATAACCTTCGAGCACCTCGTCGTAGCCGCCGGCACGCCGGAACGCCAGAGCAGGGATGACGTGGAAGCCCTTCAGCTGGTTCGACGCGAGCCTTGGCCCGCCCGCGTTGAACGCACGCGAGGTCTTGCTGTCGAAAAAGCCATAGGTTCGCGGCGGGAGATCTGCCGAGAGCCGATCGATCGCGGCGTCGGCAAGGATCGTGTCGGCGTCAACGAACACGAGGAGTTCCGAGCTGGCGACGGCCGCTCCCGCGTTCCGTGCCTTCCAGTTGGAGAAATGTTCCTCGCCCGGCACGGACACAACGCGCGCCGACGGAAAGTTCGCTGCAACGAATTGCCCAGTGTCTTCGGGGCAGGAATAATCCACGACGATGACTTCGCTAGCGCCCTGCACGAGCATCTTCGGCAGGCTTGCCTTCAGATGTTCGAGCCTGCCCTTGCAGGTCGTGATGATTGCGAATGTCCGCGCCAAGTGAAGAAACCCGCCCTGTTCCTCGTACGGCAACCTTAAGGCCCCGCAGGAGGAAGGGCTAGGCGCTGCGCGCGCTCGTGGGCTTGTGCGTTCCTGTGCTGAGCAAAACCTTCAGCCGCGCCTTCACCGCATCGCTGAGACGCGTGTCCACGACCGGCGTGCTGGTGAAGCGGACCGCGAGCGGATTCACCGGCTGACCGCCTTGCCGCACCTCGAAATGGACGTGAGGCCCGGTAGAGAGACCGGAAGACCCGACATAGCCGATCACCTGGCCGGCATGAACGTAGCTGCCGGTCTGGGCGACGATCTCGCTCATATGGCCATAAAGGCTGGTGAGGCCGCCGCCATGGGCGATCTGCACCTCGCGCCCATAGCCGCCAGCCCATCCGGCCGCGACGACCTCTCCATCACCGGCTGCGACGATCGGGCTGCCCCACGCAGCACCGATGTCGAGCCCCGCGTGGAAGCGCGTGAAGTGAAGGATCGGGTGATAGCGATAACCGAAATAGGAAGTGATGTGTCCGTCGACCGGCAGCATCATGCCGCTCGTGGTCTGCTCGGGGCGGTCGGTATTGGCGGCGTCGATCCACTCGCCGCGACCGTTCGCGGTCCATTTGACCAGCTGCAGCGCCGATTGGCCGACACGCTGGAGCCCGGCGTAGAGCAATTGGCCATTCGGGCCGAGCACGAGATCGAAACCATCGGCGGGGCCAATCTCGCCGACGTCGATCTCGGTCGCCAGTGCAGCGAGATATTGAGCGGCGACCTGAGGGGTCGCGCCCGCTGCCCGCAGGGACCAGTAGAGACCATCTCCAGCACGGCCGCTGATCCGAAACGGCCCGGAAATCGCCGCCGCAACCTGGGGTCCCGGCTGGGCTGGAACTTGCGGTACGAACGCGCGCTTCGGCGCGAATTCGAGCGGCTGCGCAGCTTCCGTCGGCGCCATCGCCATTCCGGTCGCGCCTCCGCTTGACAGCGGAGCGACGCCGAGCGCCTGCCATTGATGCTGATCATCGGTCAAAGAATCGATCGATCGCGGAAACGAGGCCCACGCGACGGTGCTGCACAGCAAAGTGAGGACGCCAGCAGTTTTCCAGCCCGGCCGCGGCCAGGCGGGCGCGAGCGACCGCCGGAGCGGATGCGCGTGGGTTCGTGACGTCAACACGAGGGCCGGTGTCGCGGATCGAGGTTAAAACGGCCTTAAATTCGACCAATGGAACTTGCGCGGCGAGGAAGCGCTGCCACATTCAAGGGACATATGGCGCCGCGTCCAGACGCTCCGGTTCGGGCCATCCTCGGACCGACCAATACGGGCAAGACCCATCTCGCGATCGAGCGGATGTGCGGCCATTCCTCTGGCGTCATCGGCTTCCCGCTGCGGCTGCTCGCACGCGAAGTCTATGACCGCGTCGTCGCCATGAAAGGCGAGAAGCAGGTCGCGCCTCCTGACCGGCGAGGAGCGCATCGTGCCGCCGCAGGCGCGGTATTTCCTCTGCACCGCAGAAAGCATGCCCGTCCCGGGCGGCGACAGCCACCATGACAACCAAGGCCAGCGCGATTTCGCTTTCGCCGCCATCGACGAGGCTCAGCTCGGCATCGATCCCGAGCGCGGCCATGTCTTCACCGACCGAATGCTCCGAGCCCGCGGCCGCGAGGAGACGCTGATCCTCGGCTCCGACACGCTGAAGCCGATCATCCGCGAGCTACTTCCGGACGCCGAGATCGTCAGCCGCCCGCGCTTCTCCACCTTGCGCTATGCTGGCAGCGCCAAGCTCTCCCGGCTTCCGCCGCGCTCGGCAGTCGTCGCCTTTTCAGCCGAGCAGGTTTACGCGTTAGCCGAGATGCTTCGGCGGTTCCGGGGCGGCGCTGCAGTGGTCATGGGCGCGCTGTCCCCCGCGACCCGCAATGCCCAGGTGGCGATGTTCCAGCGCGGCGAGGTCGATTATCTCGTCGCCACCGACGCGATCGGCATGGGGCTTAACATGGATGTGAGCCATGTCGCCTTCGCCGGCCTCGATAAATTCGACGGCCGCCGCGATCGGCGCCTCACCATCGCCGAGATGGCGCAGATTGCCGGCCGCGCCGGCCGCCACCAACGCGACGGAACGTTCGGAACGCTCGGCCTCTCCGAGGAGAGCGGCGGCCTTAGCGACGGCGAGATCGCCGCCATCGAGGAACATCGCTTCCGGCCGATGGACTGGGTCTATTGGCGCAACGCCGATCTCGACTTCACCGACGTCCGCTCGCTGATCGCGAGTCTCGAACACAAGCCGGACGATCCGATGCTCCGGCCGGCACCGGAAGCGATCGACCTCGCCGTGCTCAAGCTGATTGTCGAAGACCCCGCAATTGCCGCTCGCAAGGGTGCGCAGGCAAGGCGGCTATGGGCGGTGTGCGGGCTGCCCGATTTCCGCAAGGTCGGACCGATGCACCACGCGCGCATGGTCCGCCGCTTGTTCAGCTATGTCGGCGAGGGCGGGCACGTCCCGCACGAATGGTTTGCTGCGGAGGTCGCGCGGCTCGACAATATGAGCGGCGACATCGAGGCGCTCGCCGACCGGCTCGCGGGCATTCGCAGCTGGGCCTATATCGCGCACCGGTCCGACTGGCTGAAGGAGCCGGCCAAATGGGCGGAGCGCACGCGCGAGGTCGAAGCGCGCCTTTCCGACGCGCTTCACGAACGGCTGACCCAGCGCTTCGTGGACCGCCGAACGGCGGTGCTGGTGCGTGACATCGGGGCGCGCGGCGCCGACGCCCTTCCGGTGACCGTCGCAGCCGACGGAGAGGTCAGCGTCGGGCCGGAGCCCATCGGCCACCTCACCGGTTTCGAATTCCGCGTCGATCCCTCCGCAAGTCTCGCCGACAAGAGGTTGCTGCTTGCAGCCGCCGAGCGACGGCTTGGCGACGAGCTCGACCGGCGCGCCAACGCGCTGATCGAGGCGCCGGACGAGACCTTCGCGCTCATCGTCGAGGAAGGTGGCGGTCTGGCGGTAGCCTGGGGCAACCACGTCCTGGCGCGCCTGGCGGCCGGCCGTTCCCTCCTGGAGCCCGCGATCCGGACAGCGCGCGCCCTCGACCGACTCTCGGCGCAGACTCGCGCTTCTCTTCGAGCGCGCCTTGAACGCTGGCTCGAATCGGAAGTCCACGCGCATTTGCGAGCGCTCGAAGGCCTCGCTTCCGCCGCCACGGATCCGGCGAGCTCGCCTGGCGTGCGCGCGCTCGCCGCCATGCTCGCCGATGCCGGCGGCGTTCTTCCCCGTAAGGCCGCGCTCAGTCCGATCGCCCATCTCGAACAGGCCGATCGTCAGGCCCTCCACAAGCTGAAGGTTCGCCTCGGACCGCTCGACATCTTCCTTCCGCCATTGCTCAAGCCCGCGGCGCAATTCTGGCGCGCCGCCCTCGCCTCGGTGCGCCAGGGCCAGCCGATGCCCGCACTTGCAGCGGCCGGCGCCGCCACGCTGACGGCCGACGCTGACCCGCGCGGCGCCTCGCTCGCCTATCGGCGCGCAGGCCGGACCTGGATTCGAATCGACCTCGCCGACCGGCTCGCCAGCCATGCGCGCAAAGTCCGGTCGGCCGGCGGCAGCGATCCGGTCGACGCTGCGCTCGCAACGTCCATCGGTCTCGACGAGGAAACAGTCGGCAAGCTGATGAACGACGTCGGCTTCACCCGCGCCGGGGACGCCTGGCGTTGGCGGGGGCGGAGACATCGTCCCGGCGGCGAGCAGAGGCTCGGCAGCCATGCCTTCGCCGAGCTTGCGAAGCTCAAGAAGAGGTGAGGATCGACCGCTACCTGCACTGCATCCGGCTCCTGAAAAGCCGAACCTTGGCCCAGGCGGTGATCGACGAGGGCTACGTCCGCATCGACGGCAGGCGCGTCGAAAAGCCGAGCGAGGACGTCCGCGTCGGAAGCGTCATCGCTCTCCCATTGCGTGGCCAGGTGCGCATCCTGAGGGTGCTGAACCTCCCCGGGCGGCGCGGTCCTGCCTCGGAAGCGCAGCTGTGCTACGAGGAGCTGGGAATTGACGAGGCGAAGCCCGCGACATAGCGAGGCGGGAAGAGGAGCCACGCACCAATGACCTACGTCGTCACCGACGCCTGCATCAAATGCAAATATATGGACTGCGTCGAGGTCTGCCCCGTCGACTGCTTCTACGAGGGCGATGTGATGCTGGTCATCAATCCCAACGAGTGCATCGACTGCGGCGTGTGCGAGCCCGAGTGCCCCGCCGAGGCGATCTTGCCCGACACCGAGAGCGGACTCGAGAAATGGCTCGAGCTCAACTCCAGCTTCTCCGCCGACTGGCCGAACGTGACGCGCAAGAATGACCAGACCCCGGCCGACGCCGACGAGCACAAGGGCGAGGAGGGCAAATACGACAAATATTTCAAGCCAGAGCCCGGCAAGGGAGACTGAGCGCCGGCTCAGCGCGCCAAAGTGAAGGTGTAATTCAGCCCAATTCCGCCCGACAGCTGGTTGCGCGAGCCGAATTCCCGAACGATCGGCGATTTGGCGGCGTCGCCCACCAGGCGCGCGTAACGCGCGTAGCCAAACAAGCCCCAACGGTTGCTGAGCGCGTATGATGCTCCGCTTGCGAGGGCGACGGCGTGCATCTCACCACCAGGGCGGTAGCTCGGTAATCCCGTCGCGAGCGACACAGCAGGGGTAACTCCAAAATAGGCGCGCTGGTATCGGCCATCTGAGAACAGGACCCGCGGACCTAGCGAAAAAACATAGCGATCGCCGTCCCGCCAGATCTTGTCCGCCCCGAGGTAGCCGACAAGGCCCTCGTGACCGTTGATTCCTTTCCGAAGCTCGGCGCGAATGCGGAAGGAATCGCCCGCCAGATATTGGGCGAAAGCTCCGGCCTCGAACGTCCTTGGAACGGAACCGACCGGGGCACCGACGTCGGACTCTTCCCTGCGCGCCTGAATATTGCCGGCCGCTCCAAACGAGAAGCCGTCTTTCGAGACCAGCGCGATGCTGGGGCTGTCATCCGGCGCGCCAAAGCTGAACTCGTCGGTGCCGCGTGCAATGTTGATGTGGACGAGGGGCGCCGACTCCTCTTCATCGGATCCAATGAATTGGGGAAGAAGCTGGGCGCCGAGTCCAACCCGGACGCGGATCTCGCGACTTTGGGCCTGGGCACCAGCGGCGCTCCAAGCCGGCAGGATCGCAGCAAGGCCAATCACCAGGCTTCTCATTCTCGGCGTAACCGCCGCCCAACATGATTGGTTGCACCGCGATATTGGCGGCACCGATCAGCGCCGGCTAAGGAGCTTTTCGACGATCAGGTCCGCCGCCTCGTCGGCACTCATCGTCGTCGTATCGATGTGGATTTCGGCATTCTCGGGCGGCTCGTATGGGCTGTCGATGCCGGTGAAGTTCTTGAGTTCGCCCGCGCGCGCCTTGGCATAGAGTCCCTTCACGTCGCGCTTCTCTGCCTCTGCCAGCGGCGTATCAATGAAGATCTCGAAGAACTCGCCCTCGGCCACCATCCGACGCACCATGTGTCGCTCGGCGCGGAACGGCGAAATGAAGGCCGTCAGCACGATCAGCCCCGCATCCGACATCAGCCGAGCCACTTCGCCGACGCGCCGGATATTTTCGATACGATCGGCCTCGGTGAAGCCAAGGTCGCGGTTGAGCCCGTGGCGGATATTGTCGCCGTCGAGCAGGAAGGTGTGCCGCCCGCGCGCCGCGAGCTTCTTTTCGACGATATTGGCGATCGTCGACTTGCCGGCGCCTGAAAGCCCCGTGAACCACAACACCGCCGGCTTCTGGCCCTTGAGATGCGCATGCGTCTCGCGGCTGACGTCGAGGTGCTGCCTGTGGATGTTGAGCGCGCGCCGAAGCGCGAAATGGATCATCCCGCAGGCGACCGTCGCATTCGTCAGCTTGTCGATCAGGATGAAGCCGCCGAGCGCCTTGTTCGGGCTCGAGCCCTCCACGGCATAGGGCTCGAACACGATCTCGCGGTCAGTAGCGATTTCGGCGACGCCGATGCTGTTCAGCCCGAGCGTCTTCGCCGCAAGATGCTCGAGCGTGTTGACGTTGACCTCGTACTTCGGCTCCTGGACCATCGCAGTGACCATCTGGGTTCCGAGCTTCATCCAATAGCCGCGGCCTGGAAGCAGTTCCTCGTCGGCCATCCAAACGACCATCGCTTCGAACTGATCGGCGGCCTCGGGCGGATCCCCGGCAGCAGCAATCACGTCGCCGCGCGAGCAGTCGATCTCGTCAGCGAAGGTCGCGGTGACCGACTGGCCCGCGACGGCTCCGTCGAGTTCGCCGTCGAGCGTTACGATCCGCTCGATGCGGGTCGTCCGACCCGACGGAAGAATTCGCACTTCGGCGCCCGGTCCCACGCTTCCCGATGCGATCTGCCCTGAGAAGCCGCGGAAGTTCTGGTTCGGCCGGTTCACCCACTGCACCGGCATTCGGAACGGCTTTTGTGCGTCCGCTGCGACGTCCAGTGGAACCGTATCGAGATGCTCCAGAAGCGTCTGCCCCGTGTACCAGGACGTCACTTCGCTGCGGCTCATGATATTGTCGCCGCTTAGGCCCGACACTGGGATCGCCGTCCAATCCTCGATCCCGATCTGCTGCGCGAAGGCGCGATAATCGGCGGCGATCGCGTCGAACGCTGCCTGGTCGTAATCGACCAGGTCCATCTTGTTCACAGCGAGCACGAAGCGGCGGATTCCGACCAGCTTGGCGAGGTAGGAGTGACGCCGGGTCTGGGTCAGCACACCCTTGCGCGCGTCGACCAGGAGCACGGCGAGATCGGCGGTCGACGCGCCGGTCACCATATTGCGCGTATATTGCTCGTGCCCGGGCGTATCGGCGACGATGAACTTGCGCTTGGCACTCGAGAAGAAGCGGTAGGCGACGTCGATCGTGATGCCCTGCTCGCGCTCGGCCGAAAGCCCGTCGACGAGGAGCGCGAAATCGATCTTCGTGCCCTGCGTCCCATGGCGCTTGCTGTCGCTTTCCAGTGCGTCGAGCTGGTCGTCGAAGATCTGCTTGGATTCGTAAAGCAACCGTCCGATCAGCGTCGATTTACCGTCGTCGACGCTGCCGCAGGTGATGAAGCGCAGAAGCTCCTTCGCCTCCTGCTGCGCGAGCCAGGTCCGGACGTCGTGGCGGATCAGGTCTTCTTCGGATTCGAGCGGGCGGGACATCTAGAAATATCCCTCTTGCTTCTTCTTCTCCATCGAAGCGCTGCCCGCGTCCTTGTCGATGATCCGTCCTTGGCGCTCAGACGTCTTCGTTAAAAGCATCTCGGCGACGATCTCCTCGACCGTCGCCGCGTCGCTCTCGACCGCGCCCGAAAGCGGGTAGCAACCGAGCGTCCGGAAGCGGACCCTGCGGATCACCGGCTGCTCGCCGTTCAGCGGGAAACGACCGTCATCGACCATGAGCAGGAGACCGTCGCGTTCGACGGTCGGTCGCTCCGCCGCATAATAGAGCGGCACGATCTCGATCCGCTCGCGCATGATATATTGCCAGACGTCGAGCTCGGTCCAGTTGGACAAGGGGAACACACGCATGCTCTCGCCCTTGTTCTTGCGGACGTTGTAGAGCGACCAAAGCTCGGGGCGCTGGCGCTTCGGATCCCAGCGATGGTTGCGGTCGCGGAAGCTGAACACGCGCTCCTTCGCGCGGCTCTTCTCCTCGTCACGGCGGGCGCCGCCGAACGCGGCGTCGAAGCCATATTTGTCGAGCGCCTGCTTCAGCCCCTCCGTCTTCCACATGTCGGTGTGGAGCGGGCCATGGTCGAACGGATTGATCCCGCGGCTCACCGCTTCGGGGTTCTTGTAGATGATCAGCTCGGTTCCCGCTTCGGCCCCGACCTTGTCGCGAAGCGCGTACATGTCGCGGAACTTCCACGTTGTGTCGACATGAAGCAGTGGGAACGGCAATGGGCTCGGGAAGAACGCCTTCTTGGCAAGGTGCAGCATGACTGCCGAATCCTTGCCGATCGAATAGAGCATGACCGGCTTGTCCGCCTCCGCGACGGTCTCGCGAAGGACATGAATGCTTTCGGCCTCGAGGCGATCGAGATGCGTGAGTGCGCGCACGCTTTGGACAGTTCCTGCTTTTGGGTCTTGGGCGCGCGCCTTAGCACGCGCCCTGCGGCCTCACGAAATCGTCAGGCGTTCTCTTTGACCTTGGCCTTGCCCTTCGGCTTCGACGCCGGCTTCTCGGCCGCTTCCGACTTCCAGCCGACCGCATCGACGAGCGGCTGCAGGCCCGGCCCATATTTCCTCCAGCGTTCCACCGACGTCTTGTAGATCGGCTTGCGCACCTGGGCGACGCTGGCCGTCTTCACCGGACGGTCGGACTTGTGGAAGTCGACGCACCTGTCATCCCACGGAAGCCCGAGGAACTCGATGAGCCGGCGAGCTTCCTTCTCCGTGTCGGCGACGACGTCCTCGTAGACGACCGTGGTCAGGAAGCCTTCCGGAAGCACCTGCTCCCAATGCTCCATCACCTCACGATACTTAGCATAATAACGGCCAAGCTCGGCGAGGTCGTAGCTGTGCGGCATGTCGTCCTTGAACAGCTTGGTGAAGCCGCTGAGGCAGGTGTCGACCGGGTTGCGCTGCGTATGGATCACCTTCGCCTTCGGGAACAGCAGGTTGATGAGCCCGAGGAAGAAGTAGTTGGTCAGCAGCTTGTCGGTAATCCGCTTCGCATTGCCCGCGCCCTGGGCGAGCGCCTGCTGGTAATTCTTCGCGGTGATGTCGAGCTGCGCGGGCGTGATCTTCGCCATCATGTCCGGATATTTCGGAAGAGACGGGAAGCGGTCGCGCAGCTGGCCCAGTGCGCGAGCAAGATATTTGACCTCACCCGCGCCGTAGACGTCGGGGTGGCTCGACAAGATCTGCTCGACCAGCGTCGATCCGGACCGCGGCATGCCGACGATGAAGACCGGCCGATCGTCGTCGAGACCCTCATATTTGCGGTTCTCGAAAACCTCCTTCGGGAAGGCGGCGCAGATGGCATCGAAGAAGCCGTGCGTCTCGTCTTCCTTATATTCGAGCTGCGAACGCTTCATTCGCCCACCGATGATATAATGCTCGAGCGCCTTCTCGTGCTGGCCGCGATCGTCGAGTGCCTTCGCATAAGCGAAATGGAGCGCGAGGAACTGATCCGCTTCCTGGTTTTGGACGGATTCGAAGATCGCATCCATGCGGTTGAACAGCTCCTCGCCAATGCCCTCCGAGAAATCGACGAGGTCGTTGAGGTTGGCATAGGCGCCGTACATCGCATCGTTCAGCTTCAACGCCTTGAGGATATATTCGCGCGCCTCGTCGAGGCGACCGACGGACTTCAGGGCTACGCCGTAGAAGTTGAGCGCCTCCGGATTCTCCGGCGCCTTCTTCAGCGCGCGGTCGAGCACGTCGAGCGCTTCGTCGTAGCGGTCGGTCTCGTGAAGCACTTGGCCGAGGATGGTCAGCGCTTCAGGATTTTCATTCTCTTCCTTGAGCGCGAGTCGGGTCGCCTGTTCGGCCGCCTGGAGGTTGTTGCGCTTCAGCTGAATCTTCGAGGTGAGCAGCAGCGTCTGCACATTCGTCGGAGCAAACTTTAGGGCTTCGCCAAGCACTCGCAACGCCTCGACCTCATTCTTCTGGGCGAAAAGCAGCTGGGCCAGGTTGTTGTGTGCTTCGATATATTGCGGGTTCTGCTGGATCGCCTTGCGAAGCGCGTGCTCGGCTTCCTCCACCTTGCGGTCCTGCTGAAGCAGCGTTCCGAGATTGTTGTAGACCTCGGGATAGACGGCGCGCTGGGTCAGCGCTTCCTGATAGGCGTGCATCGCGCCGTCCACATCGCCCGTCATGCGTAGCGCATTGCCAAGGTTGTTGAGCGCCTCGGCCATGTTCGCATTCAGGGCCAGCGCCTGCTGGTAATATTCGACGGCCTTGGCGAAGTTGCGCTTCTCATATTGGATGATGCCGAGGTTGTTGAGCGCCTGGGCATTGTTCGGGTCGAGCCTGATCGCCTCTTCGAGCGCCTCGGAAGCCTCGTCGAGCTTGCCTGACTGACGGAGGATCTCGCCAAGGTTCGCATGATAGCTCGGCGCCTGCGCATTGATTTTGACGGCGCGCTTGAGCTCGGCGATCGCATCCTTGCTATTGCCGAGAGCGGCAAGCGAGACCCCCAGGATGTTATGGGCGTCTGCATTGCCCGGGCGGGCCGAGATGATCTGTCGGCAGACCCGCTCTGCCTGCGCATAGTTGCGCCGTGAATAGAGCTGCCCCGCCATTTCGATCGCCTTGGCGGGCGTAACATTGACGCGGCCGTGCTGCGCCTTTGCGATCGTCTCGTCGATGGTGCTCGGGCGGCGTGCTTGGCCGCCTTGCGGGCTCCCCTCTGGGCCAGGGCGATTCGCGGCCGTTGCAGGCTTCTTGGGTGCGGCCTTCGGCGCGCTGCTGGTCTTGCTGTTGCTCATGGTGATTCTTTTACCCGTAAGTTCCGGTAGTTAAAGGACCTTAGCCCGCAAAAAGAGAATGCGAAGCCCCCAAATGGAAAGAAGAGGGAATCGCTTCCCTCTTCTTCCTTACTTGAACCTTGCCGCTTCGTGGAGGGGTGGGGTTCGAAAACCCCACCCAACCAGTTTCGGTTACTGTCCGCGCTCTCCGCGCTCGACCGGCGGTGGCGGCGGCGGAGGCGGAGGTGGCGGCGGAGGCGGCGGCGGCGGAGCCGCTGCCGGAGGCGGCGGAGGCGGAGGCGGAGGCGGCGGAGGCGGCGGAGCCGCGTGACCGCCGAGCGGCACCACGATCTTGAAGTTGCCGCTGTGGCTGGTGACGCCACCGAAGAACTCGCCCTCGTATCCGATCCTGAGGTCGACCGCACCGATCTTGCCGCCGACGCTGACACCAGCGATCATCTGGCCCCGGCCCTGCGCCGCGGAGATGATGTTGAAATCATTCTCCGGATCCGGCGTGAAGAAGCCGTGGAAGTCGCTGCGCTTGTCGCCGAAGCGGTAACGGTAGCCGAGGTTGAGCTCCGGAACCACGCCGCCCATCTGCGTCGCCCACTTCACGCCGCCCGTCAGGAAGGCATGGTTGGAGCTCGAGTTGGTCACCGTCAGTTCCGCACCGTTCCCGTTATCCTCGCTGAAGCCCTGGAGCTTCGAGTTGACATAGTCGAGGTCGAGGTACGGCGTGATCACCGAGTTCGCGCTCATCGAGAACCTGGCGCCGCCATGCAGGCCGAAGGTCCACATCTTGACGTCCGGGTCACCCTGCGGGTTGGCGGCGAAGGTCGCTCCCGGTGCCAGGCCAGCGAAGTTGATGTGGCGGTCCGAATTACCGCTGAACGAACTGTAAGTCGTCATCGCCTTCGCGAACCATGGGCCCGGATCGTAATCGCCGTAGAGACCGACCTGCCAACCGTTGCCCTTCGCCGAGTCGCCGAACTGGTTGTCGTGGACGTTGTTGCTGACGTAGCCTGCCTCGATACCGACGATCGCGGCCGGCGAGACGTCCGTATCGACCCCAATCAGACCGGTGAAGCGCTTCGACCTGCTTGTCCCGGCCTCGTTGTCGCCATCCGCCTTCCGCGTCTGGTAGTCGGCCTGACCCCAGATGTGGATTGGTCCGGACGCACGGCACTCGAGGACAGAGCCGGCAAGCGCCGGGATCTCGCAGTTCGTCGCATGGTCGACCAGGTCGTTGTAGTGAACACCCAGGCTCGGGAACGAGTTCAGGTAGTTCGCATAGACCGAGCCCGACAGCATGTTCAGCGCGATGTTGTAGTTCACGTTGTTGTTGAACTTGAACAGGTCGGCGAACATGTTCGCTGCACCGCCCGTCAGGTTCACGTTGAAGTAGCTGTCCAGACCAGTCGCCACCGAGATCGCGTTCTGGTTGAGGCCCAACGGGAACTCGAACGGTGCCCGAACGACGCCGATATCGACGTTTGCCGCATTGTCGTAGATGCAGCCTGCGCTGATCAGCAGCGAACCCGTCGGGATGCCGTTGATTGTGCACGTCGCGAACGTTCCGTTGCGGGTCACAGCGTCGATCACGTTCTGGTACGTCGTGGTGTCCCAGAGCCCATTGGCCGGCGTCGCAATGTTCGCGACGATGTGGCCGTTCAGGTTTGCGGTATCGACGAATACCTGCGGGTATGTACCGAGCGGCTCGTTGTTGCCGCCGCCCACAGGGGCCGGCAGATCGAAGGTGATCGTGCCGTCCGCGCCCATGTTGAGCGTGTCCATGAAGACGTAGGACGGACCGTCGACCGGATCGATAACGAGGTGCAGGTTGCCGCCGGTGTTGATGTTCAGCGTACCCACGCCGCAGTCGTTCTGCGCCGGATTGTCGAGCGTCAGAACTCCGAGGAAACCTCCGCACAGATCGTTGTTCACGACGCCGTTGAAGATCGTCTCTCCATCGGTGACGTTGATCGTGTCGAGGTCGCTAGCCAGCTCGATGTTGCCGTAGATGTGAGCCGGACCAGCCGCTGCACCCATCAGGTTGATGACCGACCGGTTTGGCTCTTCGGCCATGTCGATCGCCTCGCCGCGGTGGAACGTCGTGCCGCCATTCGTCGAGACCCGGGCGATGATGTCGCCCGAATTGTTGATGGTGGTGACATCCAACGCGCCCGGGGTCGCCGTACCGTTGCTCTGGACATAGATGCCCTCGGCTTCGGCGTTGCCGCCGTTGGTGACGGCAGTGACCATGATCGTACCCGAGTTCGAGATCGTCATGTTGTTGACGCCACTGAACACGTTGATCCCGGTCGCCACAGCGCTGCTTCCAGGAGTGGTGGCCGTGCCCGTCCCAACCGGGAGCGGTCCGCCGGCCGCCATCGCGAGCACGTTCAGCGTTCCGCTGTTCGTGATCGAGCCGTTCATCGGCTGGGCGTTGACGTTGACCACCGTGCCGGCAACCGTCGTTACCGGTGCATTGACCACCGAGATGCCGACCGCGTGAGCGATCGCCGTTCCCGGCGCAACCGCGTGAGCGGTGACGTGCATCGCACCCGAGTTGACTACTGTGGCCGTTTCGGTGCCGCCACCGAATGCGCTTCCGTAATAGCCCTTCGCAGTGGCGGTCGCCGCACCCGCGCTGCCGACCGCATTGGCCGAAGCAAGGACGTTGAGCGTACCGCTGTTGGTGAAGTTGATCGGCAGAGGATCGACCGACTGCCACACGCCGATCGCGCTAGCGAAGGCGTTGGCCGACGTACCGTGAGCGGTCGCACGCGCAGCAACATTGAGCGTGCCGGAGTTCGTCACGCTTGCCGCGCCGGTGGTAGCGCCCACGCCGATCTGGCCGAGGCCGAGCGCAACCGCCGAAGCCGACGCCGGGCCGACGCCCGTCGTTGCAGTGGCGCCGGTCGCCGTCGGACCAACCGCATCGGCAACCGCATGCGCCGTCACCGTTGCATAGCCGCTGTTGACGATGCTGAGGTTCTCGCTCGTCGCGGCTGCAACCTGGAGAACGCCGACCGCACCTGCCGCAGCAGACGCCGCCGTTCCGGCCGCATTCGCATGAGCTCCAACTACCAGCGTACCGCTGTTGTCCACGGACAGGTTCGCAGCCGTCGCAACATTGACAGCCAGGCCGCTGGTTGCCGCCGCCTGCAGAATGCCGGTCGCGTTAGCTGCCGCCACTGCCGCAGTTGCGGCATTGGCGCTGGCCGAGGCGACCACGGTGATCGCTCCGCTGTTCGTCACGGACGCGTTGACCGCCCCGACCGGCGTGAAGGTCACGCCATTGGCTGTCGGAGTGAGGAACTGCGACGTCCGGCTTGGGTGACCACCCGCCGACGTGAAGGTCGCCGTCGTCAGGGCGAGATGCACTGTCGTTGCTGCAGCAAGGCCACCCTGAACGATGCCCTTCGCGCTGGCGACCGCCAGTGCGGAGGTTGCACCCGCGTTCGCCGTGGCAGCCGCGCCAACGTCGATCGTGCCGCTGTTGTCCGCGGTGAGCGTGACCGTCGTGCCCCTTCCATTCTGGACAACGCCGGTGGCACCCGCTGCGGCGAACGCCGGAGTAGTGGTCGTGCCGCCGATGGCCGGACCGCCGAGCGCGTTGCTGGCGCTTGCATGAGCCATGACGTTGATCGCGCCGCTGTTGGTTAGCGAGACACTCGCCGGCCCAGTCGGCGTGAACACCACAGTTTCCGTCGCCGAGGTCAGGAAGATGGCGCCGAAGAACGTCCGCTGCGGGAAGATGGCGCTGGTGCCGGCCGTGGTCTTATGCAGCGTCGCGCCGGTGCCATGGAAGTGGCCCGTGAAGTGGGTCGAAGCAGCCGTGGCCTGCTGCACCACTCCCGTTGCATGCGCGAGCGCAGCTGCGCCGTTGCCGCCCTTGGCAGTCGCCGAGGCAACAACCCCGATCGTGCCGCTGTTGGTGACCGATGCAGCCGCGCTGCTCCCAGCGGCCGACTGGAAGATCCCGTGAGCGTTCGCCAGAGCGAGCGCGCCCGCGCCTCCGCTGGCGGAAGCGTGAGCCAGGACATCCAGCGAGCCGGAGTTGGTGATCTTCGACAGCGCCGGACCACTAGCTCCGAACGAGCCGCTGGCCGTCGCATTGAAGGCCACGTTCGTCAGCAAGCTTGACGTCACTGCGCCAGCCGTGAACGACTGCGTGAAGGTCGTCGCGCTTGTAACCGCAAGCCGGCTTCCCCCGTTTGCAATCTGGTCGATGCCGCCCGCACCGGCCGATGCGAAGGCAAAGTCGCCGCGATGCGCCGCATTGCCTACCGTCACGTTGGCCGATGCCGCTACGTTGATCGCGTCCGTGTTCGACAAGTTGCGCCGATGCGCCACCGCCGGCAATCGCGAACTGCGCGACGCCGGAGGCATGCGCGAGCGCCGTTCCCTCGCCACCGCCAACTGCGCTTGCAATCGCGTCGACGTTGATCGGTCCGCTGTTGACGAGCGAAACAGCCGCAGTGCCGGTGAAGCCGCCGATCGCACTTTGATGCACGGCGTCGCCGACAAACGCGCCGGCAAAGACGTCTTCGCCGCCGACAGCATTGGCCATCGCGCCGACATTGATAGTGCCGCTGTTGTTCAACGAGACAGAAGCGGTGCCGCCGGTGGTGTTGAAGGCGCTCGCATATTGCGAGATGCCGCCGCCGACCGTCGCGAGAGCAGTCGCGTCTTCGTCGGCCGAGGCACTTGCATGTGCCAGTACGTTGATTGTGCCGGCATTGGTGAGCGTGGCGCTCGCCAGGCCCCCGGCCTCAACGAACTGGTCGATGCCCGTTCCGATCGCCGCTCGAGCGAAGGCGCCACCTTCCCTGCCCGCGAACGCATTGGCGCTCGCGCCCACGCTGATCGTGCCATTGTTGACGATCGTGCCGTTCGCAGTGCCACTGCCGGTCGTTCCGAAGCCGAATGCCTCTTGCTCGATGCCCGCGCCGACGAACGCAGAAGCAGCGGCGAATGCCGCCGAGCCCGCGTGACCTGCCACAGACGCGTTGGCCGTCGCGCCGACCGCGATCGTCGCTCCAGTGGCGTTGGCGATGCTTGCGTTGGCAACCGCTGCGCCGCTTTTCGCTCCCGCATCGGCTTCCTGGAAGATGCCCGTGCCGACGGCCGCAAGCGCGTGAGCAAAGTTGGTTCCGGTCGCCGCCGCGCCTGCGACGACGTTGATGAGGCCGGCGTTATTCAGCGACGCCGATGCGTTCGCCGCGGTGTCTCCTAAGGCGTCCGCGAATTGGTCGATGCCCGTCCCGATCGTTGCATAAGCAGCCGCCGTCGCAGCGTTAGCGGCTGCGTTGGCGCCGACAGCGATCGTTCCCGTGTTGCTCAACGCAACCGTGGCATTCGCCGATCCAGGCGCTGCCCCGCCGAGCGGGAAACCGATCACGGTGGCCGTTATCGACGCGAAACCCTCAGCGGTCGCGACGGCAACCTGGCGGATGCCGACGCCGACACCAGCCGTCGCGAAGGCTGAGCCCGCAATCGGGGCGCCGAACAGGGTGGCGCCGTTACCGACCGCCGTAGCAGTCGCGCCGACCATGATCGTTCCGTCGTTCGTGAGCGTGTCGCTCGCCGTAGCCAGTCCCGATTTCGCTGCAGCGCCCGCGTTCTGGTCGATGCCATCTCCGACGGTCGCATAGGCATTCGCGAAGGTGCCGCCGTTGGCGTTCGCAACGGCGCCAACGGTGATCACTCCGCCCGTCGAATTGGTCAGCGTATTGGACGCATGGTCGGACGTTCCTCCGCCGAGGAAGGTGCCCGCGTGAGCGTTCTGGTCGATCCCGGTTCCAACGCCCGCATTGGCGTCAGCCACGGCGCCGGTGGCGGTAGCCATTGCGCCGACCGTGATACTTCCGCTGTTGGTCAGCGCGTTGGAAGCGTTCGCAGTACCCGCATAAGTGAAATTAGTAGCCGCAACTGTGACGCTCGCCGACGTCAAGCTAGCGTGGGCCGATGCGTTCTGCTGGATTCCCACGCCGACATGCGCGCTTGCACTCGCGACCGGGAAGGTCGTGTGGTTCGTCGAACCCGTGCCAACGACCGTCAACTTCGGCGCAATGGCCGCGGCCTGGGCGACGATGCTGATCGAGCCCGCGTTGGTCAGGACGTTCGAGGCGCTGACACCGGCGACCGTTCCGCCGGCAATCACCGCAGGCGTCGCCGTGGCATAGGCGGTCTGGCCGATGCCGCGCGTGACCGACGCGATGGCGGACGCCGCAGGCGTCGCTAAGCCGCTGTTCGCGTTGCCGTGCGCGATCGCGGTCGCGTGGATGGCCACTGTCGCCTGCGAGAAGGAGTTGTGCGCGTTGCCGTTCGTGGCGTGCGCCGACTGGCCGATTGCATTGACGACGGTAGCAAGAGCTTGCGCCGCACCGCTGTCGGCAACCGCGCTCGCGAGCGCGCCGACGTTGATCGAGCCCGTGCCCGTCAGGCTGACGGTTGCATTGCCGCTGGTCGCATTGGCGACCTGCGTTACGCCGTTGGTGACGTTCGCGAATGCTCCGGCGAAGCCCGTCACGGTGTTGTGCGCAACCGCCGTCGCGTGGATGTTGATCGAGCCGTTGTTGACGATCAGCGCGCTGGCGCTGGCGCCAGTCACGGCCGCCGGAACAAGCGCTGCCCCGAGGGTCGGTGTGCCGTAAGCGGTCACGTAGCCCGCGCCGGCCACCTGACCGATGCCGCCGTCGACAGACGCATTTGCCGTCGCGTCGCCCGTCGCATGAGCGACGGCGCCGATGTCGATCGAGCCGTTGTTGACGAGCGAAGCGACCGCGTGACCGCTCTTCGCGACCGCATGCTGGACGATTCCCGACGTGACGCAGGCCGATGGGCAGATGCCGAGCCAAGCGCTTTCGCCGATGCGCCGATGTTGATCGCACCGCCTGCAGCGTTGGATAGACTTACGCTGGCGACACTGCCCGTCGTCCCGCCCCCGAGCGCGAGGGCGCTTTGGGCAATGCCGCGCGTGACGTGAGCGTCAGCAACGGCTTCTCCGAGGACCGCAGTGCCGACGCCGGTTGCACTCGCGATCGCGTTGATGTTGATCGTTCCGGCGTTGGTGAGCTTGGCACTCGCATCGGCTCCGAAGAGGGCGGTCGCCGATTGCACAATTCCGCCGTTGAGGTCAGCGCTGGCGGATCCCGCCGTGCTTGCGCCAGCCCCATGGGCAACCGCCGAAACGTGCTCGCTGATAACCCCACCTGCAGCGTTGCTGATGTTGGCTGCAGCGTTGTTCGCGGTCGTCGTCGACGTCTGGAATACGATCACTTGTTGACTGATCAGGTTCGTGCCCTGAGCCACCACCGAGGCTGCGAAGTCACCGGTGGTTCCGGTTCCGTGCGCCGCGACGTTGATGGTGATCGTCCCGTCGTTCACGAGGTTGGCCGAGGCATTGCCGTCGGCGAAGGCGCTCTGCGAAATCGCATCGACGACGCGGGCCGCCGCGTCCACAGATGTCGCGCCGCTCGCATCCGCAATTGCGGAGATTGTTAGCGAACCGTGGTTGGTGATGTTCGCGGATGCGGAGCCGCTTGTCACAGTCGCAGTCTGGACGATTCCGCCGTCCACGCTGGCACCCGGGGATCCCGAGAATCCGGCATTGGCATTGCCGCCGGTCGCGTGCGCGGTCGCGTGAATGTTGATTGACCCACCCGCGGCATTCGTCAGCGAAGCATTCGCGGCGGTTCCTCCGCGGGCGCTTTGCGAGATGGCATCGTCGATTCGCGCGAACGCGAGTTCGCTGGTCCCGCCATCAGCCTTTGCGATCGCCCCAATGTCGAGCGTCCCGGCGTTGGTGAGCTTGGCCGATGCAGCGCCCGTCGTCGCGCTTGCATGCTGACTGATGCCACCAACAACGGATGCAGTCGCCGTATTGGACGAGGCAGTGCCGTGCGCGCTTGCTTGGGCGCCGATGTTGATCACGCCGCCAGCCGCATTGTTTAGACTGACGTTAGCAGCGGTGGTTCCGTTCGCCGTCTGCTGAATGGCATGGTTCACCAGGGCAGTGGCGCTAGCACTGCTGCCGCTCGCGACTGCGATCGCATTGATGTTTAGCGTTCCGCTGTTCGAGATATCGAGATTGACGGTCGTGCCCGTCCCGATCTGCCCCACCACGTGCGAGGGCGCGGAGCCCCCCGTGGTCTTCGTTCCCATCCGAGCGTGCGCCGTCGCCACACTCGCAGCAACCGCGTGAGCTGCTGCAACGACCGTCATCGTCGCGTTGTTGGTAAGTCCGATCGCGACATTGGTGCCCACCGCGGTCTGATTCAGCGCGGCGTTAAGATGCGCATTCGCAAATGCGCTCCCGGTCACGCCCGTAGCCGAAGCCACAGCGGAAACATCGAATAGCCAGTTGCCGTTGTTGACGATTGTGAGGTTCGGCGACGCGCCGCCACCCAGCTGCCGTATGAATGCCGGCGCGTTCGCCGTAGCCGTCGCGCTTCCCGCCCCGTTTAGAGCGGCAGCAATCGCTCCATGCTCAGCCGTGCCATTGTTAGCTATCGAGATGGTTCCGGTCGCAACTTGCTCAATCTGTCCGGCGACGAAGCTGTTTATGTTCGCGGTTGAGGCCGCCCCAGTCGTGTCGATGACGCCGAAGAAACAGGGGCTTCCCGGAGGCGTCGCAAGGTCGCAAATCTCGATCGTCGGATCGACCGACAATGTACCCGGATAAGTTCCATCCGGAAGCGCGCTGTGCGGCGGCGCGGCGTAAGCCGGAACTGCGGCGAGGCCAAGCGTTGCGAGCGAGGCGCCGGTAAGAAGCGCGATACGCCGTTGCGTCGTCGTCATCGATGTAATCCCCTGTTTAATCCGCGGCCGCGGACTCGTTTTACTCCCTGGAAGGCCACCCCTTGGAGGACTGCGCATTTTGGCACACGCGCAACCCCGCCCCCAAGGCGAGAGACTTCCCTGACACTGACTTATCGCTGACTTTGCGGAAAAGCAAAGCGGAAAAGTTGATGCGAATTGCAAATTCCCGCTCGTTCACGGCGCCCTTGTGACCTTGTTGCAACAGCCTTGGCCCCTCGCGCGCGTGTAATTGAGGGAGGTCCGCGCCGGTTCCGAACTATTTAAAGGGTTCAGTGCGCAGCAAGGTTGACACGCGAAAATGGCGGCAGTCGACGGCGCCCGGGCAAATCGCTACGAGTGCCGACGCTATTCCATCAGCTCCACTGACCAGGGGGAATTTTGAACGTGATCAACCGCCATTTCATGCTCGCCGCGACAATCACCGTCGCAGCTGCGTCTTCAGCCTTCGCAAGCGCTGTGGCGCCGGCCGCGGCGCCCAAGCCCGCCGCCCCGGCCCAGGCGCCGAAGTCGACGACGCGCACCGAGTTCCTGTCAACCGTCCAGCAACGCTTCAACGCGGTCGACACCAACCATGACGGACAGCTCGATGCGAGCGAGATCTCCGCCATGCAGCAGCGCGAGCTCCAGCAGGCGCGCGCCGCCGAGCAGCAGAAGCTTGACGCCGAGTTCACCAAGCTCGACACGAATAAGGACGGGCAGCTCAGCAAGGCCGAGTTCATGGCCGCCGCGCCGCCGCTTCAGGCCCGCGCAACTCCGCAGCAGATGATCGGCCAGGTCGATTCGAACAAGGACGGCAAGATCAGCCTTCAGGAATTCGAGGCCGGGCCGCTCGGCACCTTCAACAAGCTCGACGCCAACAAGGACGGCACCGTGACTCCTCAGGAGATCCAGGCCGCCCGTACCGCCTCACCAAAGAAGAAGTAATCCGGTCTGGACGCTGCTCGCCGCTTCGGCTGGCGAGCGGCGTTCGTCCATTCTAAGGCGCCGGCGGCGTGGCCAATTACCAGAACATCATGCGCCTTCGCCCGGAGGTGCGGCAGTTCATCCGCAACCGCCGTTGGATCCATCGCGGCGACGTCGTCACCTATGGCCGCAACATCCACTGCGAGGGTTTCTCGACGGATGCGGCCGGCTTTCGCCACAGCACCTTCCAGGGCGAGACCCTCTCGGTCGCCGACTGCCTGAAGCGCGAGCGCTACGGCCTCGTCCTCGGCCCAAGCAGCGTCTACGGCTTCGGCCTCGCCGGAAACGAGAACACCATGCCCTCACTGCTCGCCGAGCAGTTCGGCTTTCCCTTTGCAAACATCGGCCTTCCGGAAGGCAACAGCCGCAATCTCTATTCGCTGCTCCTGTCCTTCGTCGCGCGCGCAAAGCACCGGCCGTCGGCGGTCGTCCACATCAGCGGCGGCGACTACACCAACTTCTGCTACACCTCGATCGCCGACCCGGTATTCGGCTCACCCAACCTCAAGCAGATCGAGACGGTGCTCAAGGAACGCGGTGGCCGCCCTCCAGCCGAACTCCAGATCGCCCCGCTGCTCGCCTTCACCTCGCTCTGGATCCGGGCGATCGTCGAGCTTTCCCGAAGGCTCTCGATGCCGCTGGTCCTCGCCGACGACACCACCTTCTTCGAGAAGCGCAATCCGAGCGAGATCGAGATCGAATCCGAGCTCGGCAAGCCCTTCAACCCGGCCCAGACGCGCCAGTTCGAGACGCACAAGCGCTTCGTCGGCGACTATCATGAACGGCGCAGGACGCTCGCCGAAGCGCTCAACGTGCCCCTCGCCGGCCCGGGAAAAACGAACGACATCGGCTTCATCGACGAATTCCACTACGACCGCGAGGGCACCCGCGCGCTGTGCGACGATTTCGCAGCCGCGCTCGATCCTATCCTGTGACCTAGCGCGCCGGGACGGCCGCGCCTAAGGACAAGTCTTCCCCGGGGAGCTCTTCGAGCTGAGATCGGCGATCGGCGCCGAGACCCGTCGAACCTGATGCCGCTAATCCGGCCGTAGGGAGAAGGAAAGTCCAAGTGGCCGACGCGCCAGCCAGAACCGAACTCAAAGTCACCACCGGGCCGATCCGTGGCTCGCGCAAGATTCACGTCGGCGATCGCAAGGTCGCGATGCGCGCCGTAGACCTCGAGCCATCGTCGGGCGAGCCGCCCGTCATCCTCTACGACACCAGCGGCCCCTACACCGACGCTGCCGCAGCGAATCGACATCATGGCCGGCCTGCCCGAGCTCCGCCGCGAATGGATCCGCGCCCGGGGCGACGTCGAGGAGGTCTTCCAGCGCGAAGTCCGCCCCGAGGATAACGGCCATCTCGGCCCCGACAGGTCGGCCGGCGTGCAAGCTTTCCCCAAGGTTCGGCGCAAAGTCCTTCGCGCGCGGGCAGGAAATAATGTCACGCAGATGCATTACGCGAAGCGCGGCGTCGTAACGCCCGAGATGGAATATGTCGCCGTCCGCGAGAACATGGGCCGCGAGGAGCTTCTCGTAATCCGCGACGGCCACGACTTCGGCGCCTCGATCCCCGACTTCGTCACCCCCGAGTTCGTCCGCGACGAGGTCGCCCGCGGCCGCGCCATCATCCCCAACAACATCAACCACCCGGAATCGGAGCCGATGGCGATCGGCCGCAACTTCCTGGTCAAGATCAACGCCAATATCGGCAACAGCGCCGTCGCTAGCGACGTCGCAGCCGAGGTCGACAAGATGGTGTGGGCGATCCGCTGGGGCGCCGACACGGTCATGGACCTTTCGACGGGCCGCAACATCCACGACACGCGCGAATGGATTGTCCGCAACTCGCCCGTGCCGATCGGCACCGTCCCCATCTACCAGGCGCTGGAGAAGGTCGGCGGCGTGGCCGAGGACCTGACGTGGGAGACCTACCGCGACACGTTGATCGAGCAGGCCGAGCAGGGCGTCGACTATTTCACCATCCACGCCGGCGTCCGCCTGCCCTACGTGCCGCTGACCGCCAAGCGCGTCACCGGCATCGTCAGCCGCGGCGGCTCGATCATGGCCAAATGGTGCCTCGCCCATCACCGCGAGAGCTTCCTCTACGAGCGCTTCGACGAGATCTGCGAGATCATGAAGGCCTATGACATTGCGTTCAGCCTCGGCGATGGCCTGCGCCCCGGAAGCACTGCCGACGCCAATGACGAAGCCCAGTTCGCGGAGCTCTACACGCTCGGCGAGCTGACGAAGAAGGCGTGGGCGCACGACTGCCAGGTGATGATCGAGGGTCCCGGCCACGTGCCGATGCACAAGATCAAGGAGAATATGGACAAGCAGCTGGAAAGCTGCGGCGAGGCGCCCTTCTACACGCTTGGCCCGCTGACAACCGACGTCGCCCCCGGCTACGACCACATCACATCCGCGATCGGCGCGGCGATGATCGGCTGGTTCGGAACGGCGATGCTTTGCTACGTCACGCCCAAGGAGCACCTCGGCCTCCCCGACCGCGACGACGTCAAGGTCGGGGTGGTGACGTACAAGCTGGCCGCCCACGCCGCGGATTTGGCGAAGGGCCACCCGGCAGCGCGCATCCACGACGACGCGCTCAGCCGCGCAAGGTTCGAGTTCCGCTGGCGCGACCAGTTCAACCTTTCGCTCGACCCGGACACCGCCGAAGCTTTCCACGACCAGACGCTGCCGGCGGAAGGCGCCAAGACCGCCCACTTCTGCTCGATGTGCGGCCCCAAATTCTGCTCGATGAAGATCACGCAGGAAGTGAGAGAGTTCGCGCGATTGCAGGAAGAGAAGGCCGCTGCGCCGAACGCCGAAGCCGGCATGGCGGAGATGAGCAAGCGCTTCCACGATGAGGGTGGCGAGCTTTACGTGCCGGCTGCGGAGTGATCGCAGCCCTTCTCCTCGCCGCCGCGGCGCACCACGCCGCGAGCCAGTTCGTCGGCACCTGGCGGCTGGTGTCCGCGACGCAGACGATGGCCGACGGGAGCGAACGGCCGGACCCGGACCTGGGCCCCAAGCCCCGAGGATACATCACCTACACCCCCACCGGCCGAGTCTGCACGATGATCGGCAGCGGCGAGCGGCCGCTCTGGGCCGACGGCGCTCATCCGACCGCGGCCGAAGCGAGCGCGATCTTCGCCAACATGGTCGCCTATTGCGGGACCTACACCGTCGACGAAGCTGCGGGAGTCGTCATCCATCATGTGGAGATCGACCTTTCGCCAAATCACGTCGGCATCGACCGCAAGCGCAGGTTCAAGCTTTCAGGGGACCGCCTGGAGCTTCACCCGGCCCCGCTTCCGGCCGGGATGCGCGACTGGACGGTCGCGTGGGAACGGGTCCGCTGACGACTGGCATTGTAGAAATGAGCAAGCGCTTCCACGATGAAGGCGGCGAAGATCTAGGTGCTCGCGGCGGATAGGAATGACCATCACTCTCAACTTCGATCCGGCAGGGCTGGAATGCCGAGTCGACGCACCCCACTCGCCACGACTGGGACTGCGGGTGAATTAGTCAGCACGGCCGCAAACGAAAACCGCCGCCCGGTCGCCCGAGCGGCGGCTCCGCCTTCACTCGTTGAATTTGGTCAGGCCAGCTCGCGCTCCTGTTCCTCGACCATCGCGTCCGGGAGGCCCGCGCCGGCGTCGACCGGTTCGGCCGTGCCCGCAGCAACGTCGCGCTCGCGCTTGTCGAAGAAGGCAGCGCGGCGCAGGCGGTGCTTCAGGGACACCGAGGGGTTGGCGGGCGACGGGCCGCGATAGGCTCGCTCGACCCAGGTTTCGCCGGGGCGCCGATCCGATCCGTCATCATTGCCGGCCGTCGCTGCCGGCGCATTGCCCCAGGCAAAAGCGGAGGCCGCTGGGGCGACGATCGCTGGTTGCTCGTCGGAGACCGGGTCGTGTTGCGGGGCAGGATCGAGCGCCTCGGGCTCGGCTTCAGCCACCGGGCCGGGTTCGTAATAGTCTTCGCCGACCTCCTCATCCTGCCGCCGGCGACGCGACAGCGCAAAGGCGCCGGCACCGAGGGCCAGGAGCGCAAGCGCTCCGCCGCCCAGCTCCATCGCGGTGCGATCTTCGGAGCCATTGGTCGGCTTGGCAGCGCTTGCTGCCGGGGCCGGCGGGCGGGCGGCGCCTGAGTGTTGACGATCGGCGTTATCGACGATGTCCTCGTCGCCGGCGCGGCCGGCGCGGCCGGAATGGCCGGAGTGGCGGGGGCCGAAGCATGGGCCGCGTGCGTGACGGTTCGGGCGGGCGCGGGCTTGGATGCGGCCTTCGCGACCGGCCTGGGCTTTGCCTTTGCCGCCGCAGTCTCCAGAGCCCTCGAGACTACCGGCTGAGTGTCCGTTGTCTGGTCGACGGGCGCGGTAGTGGTATCGAGGGGTGGTGGAGCGTCGACGGTTACCGGCGCCGGCTGGCTGGTCGTCGGCACTGGCTGCGCCGGGACTTCCTGCGCGAGCGCGGGGGTTGAAAGGAGCGCCAGGACCGCGGCAATCGCTGGAACAGCGCTGGTGGATGCGTAACGAGTTGCGTTCTTCATAATGAAGACAACCTCGCGCGCTCCCGAGCGGTCCCATCGTTATCGCTATTTCGCCCTAAAATCCCGACCAGTTGAAATAACTAACTTACTGTTTTCACAAGGAAACTTGCCGATGTTGGAACTTTTGTTCCACGTTTTCAAGAGCCTGCGCGATCGCGCGACGCCGCTTACGACTGCCCCAGCGCGCGCAGCAGATCGTTGAACCAGGGCACCGTCACGTCGAACGCCTTGCCGCCCGAGATCCGGTCGAACTCGATCACGCGGAGCTCGTCACCCCGCTCCTCGTCCTGGCCGACGACTCCGGATTCGCCGCGAAGCGCGGCGTCCACTGCGTAGGTGGTGCAGGCGCGGATCAGCGCGAGGTCGGCCTCGTTCGCGGGCGCGGAGCGCGCAAAATAGCCGCTCTTCAGGACCAGCACCTTCTCCGCCCCCAGCTCGGCGGCGAACCGTTCGCCGAACCATTCGCCAGGATTGATCTTGTCGAGCCGGACATGGCCGAACGGATCGCGCGGCACCGCCTGGCCGGCCGCTTCCATCGCAACGACGATCTCGCGGACGCCGGCACCCTCGGAGATGAAGAGGTTGACGCCGCCCTGCTCGTCCATCGTCCTCCTGAGCCGCGTGGCCTCCTCGGCGATGTCGAACGGCCGCTCGGGCAAATAGACTCCGTGCACGTCCCATCGTGCCGCCGAGTTCTCGAGCCACTCGGCGAAGCCTGCATCCTTGACCCATTGGTGATGCGCGAGCGCGGTCGCCGCGGTGAGCCATCCGCAATTGCGGCCCATTACCTCGTGGACGATCAGCATTCGCGGGTTGGAAGAGCATTCGGCGATGATGTTGCGGGCGTAAAGCGCGCCCTGCTCCGCCGCGCTCCACGCACCGAGCGTCTGACGGATCGGGATCACGTCATTGTCGATGGTCTTGGGCAGCCCGACGACCGTGAGCTTGTAGCCGTGACTGTCGAGATAGGCCGCGAGGTCGGCGGCGGTGCCGTTGGTGTCGTCGCCGCCGATCGTGTGCAGCACGTCGACACCGCCGCGCCTCAATTGCTCCGCCGCAATCTGAAGCGGGTCCTGGCCCGGCTGGACGAGCCCGCGCTTGATACAGTCCTCGACGTTGGTGAGCTTGACCCGGCTGTTACCGATCGGGCTTCCCCCGAAATCCTGCAGGCGGCTCGCGGTCCTTCGAACCTTGTCGGTCACCTCGACCGACTTGCCGGTCAGCAGGCCGGCATAGCCGTTGAGATAGGCGATGATCCGGACGTCCGGCGCGACTTCGGTGTAATGCTCGATCAGCCCGCCGACAGCGGCGGAGAGGCACGGGGCGAGGCCGCCGGCGGTCAGCATTGCAACGGTGGTGACGGTCATGGGCCCTATGTGCCAACTCCGCGCCGTCGCGGCCAGACCGCTAGTGCGCAATCGGCTTTCGGCCGCCTTTCGCTGCCCACCGGAACAAGGCGGCGGATAACAACCAGAACGTCGCAAAGGCCCCGCAGGACAGGAGCGCCCGCGACGGCCCGCCCGGCAAGCCCGCGGTCGATGGCGCGGTCGCAATGAGGGAGCCCAGCATTGCTTGCATGATTGCGACTCCGGCCATCGCCCGGGCCATCCCAGCGGGACGGAACCATGCGGCGAAGGCGCCGACCATTGCCGTCATGATCAGCATGAAGAAGCCGATTCCGTTACCGTCGTCGCGAACCACAGTCGTCCACACCGTCAGAAGCGAGGTGACGACTGCGACGGCGACCCCCGCATTGAAGGCCCGGCGACTGCCAGCCGCTTCGTTCGACGCGCTCATTCGACTCCCCCTTCGGCGATCAGTGCGGCCTCCTTATCGCACCCGCTGAAATGCGAGGCATGAGCAAAAGGTGAGCATGGGCTGAAAAGCTAGTGCTCATTGCTCCGTCCGCGCCGGAGGCGTAGGGGCCGCCTGCGCCCTGTCTCGTTGCGTTCCGCGTGGATCGAGCCGGCCTCTCGCCGGCATGGGGGAGAACATCATGAACATTACCGGACGGGCTGCACTCGCGGCCGGACTTGCCGCCTTCATCGTCACTGCCGCCGCCGCGGCCTCTTCGCCGGACCCGGTGAAGGTCGACCCGAAACATTACAAAATCGTCTTTGAAAACTCGCAAGTGCGGGTGCTCCACATCCATTACGGGCCGCACGAGACGAGCGTCATGCACTGGCATCCCGACGGAGTCGTCACCTATCTGTCGGACGGCCACGTCAAATTCCAGCTTCCCAACGGCAAGACGATCGATTCGAACGGCAAGGCCGGCACGGCGATGTGGGCCCCCGCCGGCGCGCACAAGCCGACGAACGTCAGCGATAAGCCGATGGACGCGGTACTGGTCGAGCTCAAGGGCTCACCCGCCAAGAAATGAGCGATGCGCGGGGGGGCGTGAGTCCGCTCGCACGCCCCCTTCACTCAGTCGTTCTTGAGATGCTCCAGGCCCCGCTGCCCCGTCTTTTGCGAGGGGTTGGCGGCGATGGTTTTCGACTTGGCCTTCTTCGGCTTACGCGCTTCTTTGTTCGATCTCTGCTGACCCTTGGCCACGGCGGCTCTCCTGCTGGGCGCATGCGCGCCGAGCGGCGCGTCATAGCGGTTCGGGAGCGCGGCTCCTACTGTTGATGGTGCGTCAGGTCGCCAGGGGCTGATCCCCGGTGATGTCGGGGCGCTCTGCGGCCACCTCGGTGAAGAGTGCGCGGTAAAGCGCGCCGCCGATCGCCCCGCCGATCAGCGGCGCTAACCAGAAGAGCCACAATTGCTGGAGCGCGAGGCCGCCGACGAACAAGGCCGGGCCGGTGCTCCGGGCCGGGTTCACCGACGTGTTGGTGACGGGGATGCTGACGAGGTGGATGAGAGTCAGTGCGAGTCCGATCGCGATCGGGGCGAAGCCGGCGGGCGCCCTGCTGTCAGTCGCGCCGAGGATGACGAGCAGGAAGCCGGCTGTCAGCACGACCTCGCACACCAGCCCCGCGGCCATTGTATAATGGCCGGGCGAGGCGTCGCCGTAGCCGTTCTGGGCAAGCCCGTTGGAGGCGATATCGTAGCCCGGAGCGCCGCTGGCGATGAACAGCAGCAGGCCCGCCGCGAGGATCGCGCCGATCACTTGAGCCGCCCAATAAGGGAGGATTTCCTTGGCTGGGAAGCGGCCACCGGCCCACAGTCCGAGGGTCACTGCCGGATTAAGATGGCACCCGGAGATATGGCCGATCGCATAAGCCATGGTGAGGACTGTCAAACCAAAAGCGAGCGCGACGCCGAGAAGGCCGATTCCGACGTCGGGAAACGCGGCGGCGATCACCGCGCTTCCGCATCCTCCGAATACCAGCCAGAAGGTCCCGATCAGTTCCGCAGCAAGCTTGCGCATCTCTCGTTCCCCCGAAGGAGGGTTGCCCGCTCCAGCCCTAATCTTGCGGGTGGTCGGCGCCATCGGGTCAAACCCCGATGTGGGGCGACCAGTCCGCGTGACGACGTTTCGGAACCGGCCGAACCATCATTCCCTCGTCGAACATGCCGGCCGCAAGTCTATAATCGCTGGCGGTGAACGGATCGCCGGAGTTAGAGTAACTATGTACCGCTTGAGGAGAGGATCGATTGCCAGGCCCCGCCGCGTTCTGATCCTTGCAATCGGCCTGGCGCTCGCGGGCGATGCCGATGCCGGAACGACGGCCGAGCCTCCCAGGATCATGAAGCCGCGGCCCGCACCGGCAACTCCGCCGCAGGTCGCGCCGCTGCCGCCTGCCGTGTTCGACCCGACGCTCGCCGTCGGGGGGCAGGACGTGAAGGCGAAGAAGATCGAGTCGCGCCTCAGCGTCGACGTGCGGGTAAACGGCCGAGGCCCCTATCAATTCATCGTCGATAGCGGCGCCGACACATCGGTCGTCGGCCTGCGCATCGCACATGACCTGCAGCTGCCTCTCGGGACGCCCGTGATCCTCGACGGGATGACCGCCCGCAACGTCGTCGACCGGGTGAAGGTCGATCAGCTGACCGTGGGATCTACCACCTTCGGCAACCTCGAACTCCCTGCGTTGCGGGAAGTGGACGTGGGCGGCCAGGGGATGATCGGGATCGATGCACTCGTTCAGCAACGCCTGATGATGGATTTCGAGAAGCACCTGATCAAGGTCGAGGATGCCAGCATCCCGGAGCAGCATTACGCCGACGAGATCGTGATCACCGCCAAGCGCCAGCGCGGCCAGCTGATCCTCACTCATGTAAGGGCGGCGGGCTACGACCTCGACGCGATCATCGACACGGGGTCCGAAATCACGATTGGCAACCTTGCCCTTCGCGACAAGCTGATCCGCGGAAACCGCGACAAGTTCATCACCGTCCCCGTGATCGGAGTGACCGGCGAAGAGGTCAACATGCAGGTCGCGCGCATCGCCGAGGTGCAACTCGGCCCCGTTACCTTGCGCAACATTCCGATGGCCTTCGCTGACGTCCCGCCGTTCAAGATCTTCGGCCTGGAAAAAGAACCCGCGTTGCTGCTCGGGACGGACATATTGGAGAATTTCCGGCGGATCTCGCTCGACTTCCGCTCGCGCAAGGTTCGCTTCCAGCTGAGGCGCTGCGATGCTTCGGTCGTGATCAGCACCGACCCCGACAATTTCTCGCGCCTGTCGTCGAGCGGGGGCTCGGACGTGTGCAGGACCTAGTTTCAGGGCCCCCGCTCGTCGAATGTCGCTGGCGAGCCACGATTTTTCAGGAAATGCTTAGCCGTTCCTCATGCCGTTCAGCGCTCGGGTAGAGATGATGAGGCGCTCTATATCTGAGAAGAGGTTGCGACATGCGTACGAACGTCTTGATGTCTCTTATCGCCGCGGCAATGGCCGCGCCGCTCGCTGCACAGCCGGTTCC
The DNA here is from genome assembly GCA_963831485.1 of uncultured Alphaproteobacteria bacterium. Taxonomy (GTDB): domain Bacteria; phylum Pseudomonadota; class Alphaproteobacteria; order Sphingomonadales; family Sphingomonadaceae; genus Sphingomicrobium. The sequence goes on along the minus strand of CAWHQE010000018.1, from coordinate 162,694 downwards.
TCCGGCGTCCCAGAGCTCAGCAGCGCCCGGCGATGAGGCCATCGTCGTCACCGGCCAAAAGGAATCGCGCCAGGAGATCCAGGATTTCGTCGGCGCGCTCACCAAGATCCCGTCCTACCAGCAGCTCGGCCGGTTCGAGCATAGCGTGTGCCCAGCGGTCTACGGCCTGCCAAGGGCCCAAGCTGATGCAGTCGCAACCCGGATTCGCCTGATCGCGAAGACGATCGGCATCGTGGTCGGCGGCGACCATTGCGTGCCCAACGTCCTCGTCGTGGCGACGTCCGACAAGCTGGCGTTCCTGGAGGAGCTTCGAAAGCACCGCGCCGACGATTTTGGGATCACCGATTCCCAGATCCACGCCCTGGAAAAGCAGCTCGGCCCGGCGGCTGCCTGGCAGATCCAGGGTCCGCCGATGACCGAGGACGGCAAGGATCTCGACGTCGATCCTAGTGTGGGTCAGGTGGTCAACCGCACGATCGCCGGGTCGTCCAGGATCACCGAGCCCGTCCGCCCGCAGTTCGACGGCGCCATGGTCGTCGTCGAACGCAGAGCCTTGCTCGGTCTCACGGTAACCCAGCTGGCCGACTATGCCGCAATCCGCTTGCTGACCGGTGCAGATCCCTCGCACCTCGGCAATTCCGGCGCGCCGACGATCCTCCACGTGCTCGAGGTGCCTATCGGCGGCACCGCCCCGATCACCATGACCCAGTGGGATTTCGCGTTCCTGCGCGGCTATTATGACGCGAGGCGTAACCTGCACACGTCCGCCCAGCGCAGCGCGATTACGGATTCGATGACGAAGGATCTGCGTAAGCCGCAGCAGAATTGAGGGCGCGCGTTTCGCCGGCGTTCGCATGCGGCGAGCCGAGGCTGTCACGCGGACAAGCCCACAACGATCAAATCCACTCGCGGGTTGGTTCGCCAGGACTTGGTACGTCACCCGCGTCCGACCCAAATATGCACCGTTGCACGGCTGGATTCCTCCGGTCGTCAGGGTGATGGCGCGCTGAATTCGTCCAGGCGCGAGTCGCTGAGGCTTGCCCCCAAGGCCCGCGTTAATTTGGGTTATAATGCCCGCGGAACCATCCTATTAGCCGGCCTCCGGGGGTCGCACGCGTGCCAGAATATCGGCTTTATTGTCTCGACGACCAAGGGCGTTTCGCGAAGGCGCACGAAATCCACGCAGAAGATGACGCCGATGCGTTGGCCAAGGCGCGCGATATGAAGCTGGACGTTGTCTGCGAGCTCTGGAACCGCAACCGACACGTGGCGAACATCCCACCACCAAAGTGACGCGCGTAAAAGGGGCGCCGGCACCGGCACCCACTCTCGCTCGGCAATCGTGCCGGACTAATGATTAGTCGTGGCGTTGCCCGCGGCGTTGACGTCGGTCACGCCGGTATTCGTCGCATTCATGTCGGTCGCGTTCATGTCCGTGGCGTTCATGCCAGTCGCGGCATTCATCGTTGCGCCAGCGTTCAGATTGGTACCGGCGTTCGTGACCGCGTTCGCCTGGTTGGTGGCATTCGCACTGTTGTTATTGTTGCAGGCGGTCAGCGCGGCGATCGCGGCTGCAGTCAGTGTGATCCGGGTTTTCATCTTGGCTTCCCTCGCAATTGTCGAGCGGCGCAACAGCGAACCGCGAGCGCAACGGTTCCCAACGTTGATCGATATATTGGCCGTTCGGCCCGGAACCTGCGTCGCGCCGAGGTCATTACATCAGCGTATCCGTCGCTCGCAAGCCGCGAGACATCGCCGGCAACTGCCGAGCCGTTTCGGCGCTGACTTCACGTAAATTCTAGTGCTTTTGCAGGTCCTTGACCGCCGCAAGCGCCCGTTCGACATGCTCGCTCGGGTCGAGATTGGTGTAGGCCATCACGATCTTCCCGTTGCGGTCGATCACGTAGGACGTGCGGTTCGCATATTCCGGCTTCTGCTTCAGGACCACATCATAGGCCTGGCGGACGTCGGTGCCCGCGGTCGCGACTGGGAACTTGTTTCGACATTCCTTGACCGAGAATTGCTCGAGTGTGGGAAGGTCGTCGGCCGACATGCCGACCACAGCGGCGCCCATCTTCTTGAACTGCGCCGCCGCATCGCTGAACGCATGCGCTTCTGCCGTGCACCCGCTCGTGAACGCCTTCGGGAAGAAATAGAGGACCAGCGGACCATGCTTGAGCTGGTCGGCGAGATGCAGCTTGAACGGCTTGCCGGCGACCGCGCCGGTCGTCTTGAAGTCGGGCGCCTTCGATCCGACGGGAAGTTCAGCGAGCGCTGGCGTCCCAACGAAAGCTGCTGCGACAACGGCGACGATAAACTTGCGCATCACGATTTCTCCCCATCAAGGCTGACAAGCGCGTTAGTGGCTCCCTTAGTCCTGACCGTTCAAAAGAGCGAGCGTGCGCTCGTCCTGCTCGCCCTCGAAGAAAAGGTTGATGCCGGTCAAGAAGGGCCCGCCTGGCGCCGCCCGATCGAAAAGCGTGAGGCTCGAGCGCAGCTTCAGAGCGTCGATCTCACCCATGATTTCGACTGCCGTCCGCCTTCCGGCCCAGGGCAGGAGTGCTTCGACGCAGTTCCTGAGGCGCGTGCCGAGCAGCGGATGATCGAAATAGACCTTCGCCTCCTCCAATGACGCGATGCCGTAGAATTTCGCGGTCGGACTGCGGCCAAGCTCTGCAAGCTGAGGGAAGATGAACCACATCCAGTGGCTTTGCTTCGCACCGGCGCTCAGCTCGGCGAGCGCAACGTCGATCACGCCCTGCTGGGCATTGATAAACCGCTGGAGGTTACAAGGATCGGCCACAGCGGCATGATGGACTGCCTCGAGTGGCCGGAAAAGAGCGGCTGGCGCCTATTGGGCGGGCGCCAGCAGCCCGGCGAGCACGTAGAAGAGGATCATCACGGGCCCGGTCAGCAGCGTCGCTGCGATGAAGCCGAGGCGGATGATGGTTGGGTCGATGCCGGTATAGTCGGCGAGGCCGGCGGCGACGCCCATGACCTTGGCGTCGCCGCGGTTGATCAGGAAACGTCCGTTCATCTGTGTTTCCTTTGCGTGAAGTGGCTTCAGGCGATCGGCAGCGAGGTTGCGGCCGAAACCAGCAGGAGCGCCGAAATGAAGGCACCGGCGAGAATGGTCGCAGTTTCGCGAGCCGAATTGAACGAAGTGAACATGGTGAAACCCCTTTTGCATTTCTCATTCGAACCCGTGATTGGGTCCGTGCCATGATCAATGCATGAGCCGTGCCAAATTCAAAAAGTACTTATTTTTCAGTAGCGGCGATGGAAAGCCTTGTCGCGATGCCGATGATATCCGCCGTACTTTGGTAATTTTCACCACCAATTTCATGCTAAGCTTGCGGCGGCAGTGTCCAAAACCGGACACACGCTACACTTGTAGCGCCCATATCTGGCCAGTCCCGGCGCCGGGGTTCAGCTCGACGTGGTGTTCCCGCCGTCGGGGTGGAGGACCTGTCCGGTCATGTAGCTTGCGTCGTCGCAGGCGAGGAACAGGAAGCTCGGCGCCACTTCGTTGGGCTGGCCCGGCCGAGCCATGGGGGTGTCCTTGCCGAATTCCGGAATATCTTCTTTCGGCTGTCCCCCAAACGGGTTGAGCGGAGTCCAGATCGGTCCGGGCGCGACCGCGTTCACCCGAATCCCGTCCTTCACCAGATTCTTCGCGAGCGACCGCGTGAACCCGACGATCGCTCCCTTGGTCGACGCGTAATCGAGCAGCCCCGGCGATCCTTCGTAGGTCGTCTCCGACGTGCAGTTCACGATCGCCGATCCCTTCCTGAGGTGCGGCCGAGCGGCCTGCGTCATGAAAAACATACCGAACATGTTGGTCTGGAAGGTACGGCGGAGCTGGTGCTCGTCGATGTCGGTGATGTCCTTGTCGGGATGCTGCTCGCCGGCATTGTTGATGAGGATATCCAGGCCGCCGAGCTGATTGACCGTCTGCTTCACTGCCCGTTCGCAGAATTGTTTGTCGCCGATGTCGCCGGCGATGGCGATCGCCCGGCGCCCTTCCTTCTCGACGATCTCCTTCGTCTCGTTCGCATCGTCATGCTCACAGAGATAGACGATCGCGATATCTGCGCCTTCGCGCGCAAAGAGCGCGGCGACGCTGCGTCCAATGCCGCTGTCGGCACCCGTAATCAGTGCGACCTTCCCTTTGAGACGATCGGATCCGCGATAACGAGGTTTCCAGTCCGGCTTTGGCTCAAGCCGGCTTTCGTGGCCGGGCTCCTGGTCCTGATCGACCATCGGCTCGAGGATGTCGGGCTCGTTCTGCATAACGCTATTCCTTGGGCGCGATTCCCATGTCCTCGCGCTCGAACTCTTTGGTGGTTGCCTGGTTGAGATTGGACGCGTCGGGCTTGATGCCTTTGCGTCCGCGCGGGGTCTTGGGCGCCGGGCTCTTGGATGGCGTTGGCTTCTTCATAAGCCCCTGTGCAACAACCCGGGGCGAGCCGGGTTCCAGTCGCCGGTTGGCTTAGCCGCGACTGCGCTTGTCTCGCGGTAGCTCCTGGGCGTCGGCCGACTTCGTCACCTCAGGCCGGCAACGGGCGACCAGGGTCGGATAGTCGAAATTGCTATTGTCCATGAGCGCCGCCGCGGTCGCTGCCGAGCATTGGGCCTCGGTCACATAATGGGTCTCGAGCGTCGCGACGGGCGTGCACGCGCTGCCGCCGTCTGCGCAGCCGAGGATTGCGATCACGAAATAACCCGGTCCCATTGGAGCATCCCTCAAGATGCTGTTTTAACCACCGATTATGCGCTCGGTTCCCCGCATATGGTTGATTCGTTTGCCGAAGACGACGCTCCTTCCTACCTAGGTCCAATGGCCAAAGCGGACAGTGCGGAAGGAGAAAGGGGCGAGCTCGGGCTTCGGCGCGCTGTGGCGCTTCCTGCCAATGCTGTGGCCGAAGGGTCAGCTCGAGCTGAAAGTCCGGGTCATCGCAGCAATGGTGCTCGTTCTGGCCGGCAAGGCCGCGGTGCTCCTGATGCCGTTCGCCTACAAAGCGGTGGTCGACCGCATGTCCGGCCCGCGCGAAGCGTTCGCTGTCGTCGCGGCCTTGGTCGCCGGTTACGCGACGGCGCGCTTTGCCGGCGTTCTTTCCGACAATCTGCGCAACGCATTGTTCGAAAAAGTGGGGCAGGATGCGGCCCGCAGGCTGGCGGGGACGGTCTTCCGCCACGTCCATGATCTGTCGCTTCGGTTCCACCTCGAGCGGCGCACCGGCTCGCTGACCAAGATCGTCGAGCGCGGGACCAAGAGCATCGACATGATGCTCTATTTTCTCCTCTTCAACATCGGGCCGACGCTGATCGAGCTGACCGCCGCCTGCACCATCTTCTTCGTGAAGTTCGGCCCGGGGCTCGTCGCCGCGACGTTGATGATGATGGCGATCTACATTCTCTTCACCCGGCGGGTCACCGAATGGCGGGCCGACCTGCAGCGGCAGCTCAATGACGTCGATAACAAGGCGATCGGTCGCGCCGTCGACTTCGCTGCTGAACTACGAGACGGTCAAATATTTCAACGCCGAAGAACGCGAGTTGAGGCGCTACGACGAAGCCATCACCGCTTTCGCGCGGGCGACGGTTCGCAACGAGGTTTCCCTGGCGTGGCTGAACATCGGCCAGGCTTTCCTCACGAACCTGATGATGGCCGGTGCGATGATCTACACGGTCTGGGGCTGGAGCCGCGGCCGATTCACGGCGGGTGACGTCGTCTTCGTCAACACCATGCTTATGCAGCTCTTCCGTCCTCTCGACATGCTCGGTTGGGTCTACCGGACGATCCGGCAGGGGCTGATCGACATGGAGGCGATGTGGAACCTCGTCGACACGCCGGCTGAGGTGACCGACGTCGCAGACGCCCGGCCGCTCGAGATCAGCCGCGGCAACGTCCGATTCGAGAATGTGCACTTCGGCTATCAGAAGGGACGCGGGATCCTCAAGGGCCTCGACCTCGACATTCCTGCAGGGACGAGCTGCGCGATCGTGGGACCATCGGGCGCCGGCAAATCGACCATCGCGCGGCTGCTCTATCGTTTCTACGATCCGACGTCGGGCCGCATCGCCATCGACGGCCAGGACATTGCCAAAGTGACCCAGAACAGCCTGCGCTCTTCGATCGGCATCGTCCCCCAGGACACCGTGCTGTTCAACGACACGATTGGCTACAACATCGGCTACGGCCGCGGCGGGGCGACGCAGGAGGAGATAGAAGGGGCAGCGCGCGGAGCGGCGATCGACCGCTTCATCGCGATCCTCCCGGAAGGCTACGAATCCATGGTGGGCGAGCGCGGGCTCAAGCTCTCGGGTGGCGAGAAGCAGCGCGTCGCAATTGCGCGAACCCTGCTCAAGGATCCGCCGATCCTGGTCCTGGACGAAGCCACGAGCGCTCTAGACAGCCGGACCGAAGAAGAGATCCAGAATACACTCGACCGAGTCGCGAAGAGCCGCACCACGATCATGATCGCGCATCGCCTCTCGACGATCGTCAATGCCGACCAGATCGTCGTGCTCGACAACGGCAAGATCGCGGAGCGTGGCACGCATGAGGAACTGCTCGGGCGCGGCGGGCTCTACGCCGACCTCTGGTATCGCCAGGCCGCCGAGCGGCTTGCCGAGGAGACCGCCGAAGCGGCCGAATAATCAGCCCCGGCGGAAGCCGCGCAGGACGTTCCCTTCGGTGCTGAGATAGTTTCGCTGGTAGTCGAACCGGGGCGTGTCGGAGAAGATGAGGTAGTAATATTTCATCTGCTCCGACCACCAATAGCCCGGGCAATGATCGCTCCGCAGCTTCGGATTGGCGGTGACATCGGCAAGCGTGGCATAGCCGTAGCGCGTCTTGTTCCAGCGCTTCATCGCGAGATAGTGGTCGCTCGCGACGATCCGCCATTCCTCACGCCGGTCGAGAAGCCAGAGGTTGAAGGCCGCATCGGCCAGCTCGGGTCTCAGTGCGTTGGTGGCGCTCAAGACCTTGCCGGTCGCTGCGTCATATTCTTCCGGAAGAACTCCGAATTGGTTCTGAACATCAGCCCAGCTGCGGGTATAGGTCGCGCCTTCGCGGACGGCGCCTCCCTGTGCGAGGAGACCGCCGTAGAAGGACGACAGCTCGTCCTGGTCCCAGTTGATCCTTTTGCCGGTTTCGAAATCGACGTCGACGAACCACAAGCGGCCGCCAATTGTCTGCGGTTGGTGCCGAAGGATGGCGGCGGTGCAAGTGCGATACATGGCGAGGCAGTCGCGGTCGCCGAGCAGGTCCCAGCCGTCCCACAGATATTCGTAATAGCTGTCCGACGGCGGCCCGATGGTCGCGCGCCGGCTTTTCCAATCGCCAGTCAAGCAATCCATCGAGTCCGCGAGAAGGCCGATCTTCGACCGCCGCTCGAACATCGAGACCAGAGCCTTCTTCGCCGCTTTCCGATAGCGATCATCACCGGTGGCTTGGCTGAGGAACCCGAATTCGGGAATGAAGGTGCCAGTCTCGGCCGGGTTGGTTTCCTGTCCGCGCAACGCTCCCGTCCGGAGATTGATGAAGCGGTGCGGGATTCCGAGCGGAGACGCAGCGAAGCTCGGGAGGAGGCGATCGGCGCAATCACGCGCCTTCGCGAGCAGCACCGGATCGCCGCACGCATGCCATGCGGACAGCAGCCCGCCGACGAGGCGGATCGAGGTTTCGAAGACCGAGACCTCGCCGTCGACGTCGAAGTCGAGATTGCGCTTCACCCAATCTACGCCGTCGCGGAATTCCTCGTCGAGGCCCATGACCCAAAGCGTGTCGAGCGCTTCGATAAGCGATAGTCCGAGGTGATGATTCTTGAGCGGAAAGCTTTCCGAGCCACCGCTGATCGGCTTGATCTGATCCTTGCCCCACGAATGCTGCCGATAGTTGTGCCAGGACCAGCGCATTTCTCGCCGAACGTCGTCGCCGAGCGCATGCCAGTCGTGGGCTGAAAGGTGCTTTCGCGGCGCCGCGGCGGCGATGAGGGTTGCCGAGCCGCCGGCGAGCATGCCACGGCGCGTAAGGCGGGATCGAAGCATCGAGCCGAGGCTAGCCGCCCTAGTCCCGCAGCGCTACTGCAGTGACCTGCGGCGCACTCGGTCCGCTAGACAGTTGAGTAGATGACCGGCCCGCATTCGATCCTCAAACAGACCTTCGGCTTCGACCAGTTCCGCGGCGTTCAGGAGCAGGTGATCGGACGCGTTCTCGCCGGCAATCACACGCTTGGGGTCATGCCGACGGGTGCCGGCAAGTCGCTTTGCTACCAGCTCCCGGCGCTCGCGCGCGAAGGCACGGCGCTTGTCATCTCGCCGCTCATCGCGCTCATGCACGACCAGATCCGAAGTGCGGAAGCGATCGGCATCCGCGCAGCCTCGCTGACCAGCGCCGACCGTGATCGCGAGCGCACCATCGAGCGGTTCCGCAACGGCGATCTCGACCTGCTCTACGTTGCGCCCGAGCGCGCAACGCTCGATGGATTCCGGCGGCTCGTCGACCGGGTGGACCTCGCGCTGATCGCGATCGACGAAGCGCATTGCGTCAGCGAGTGGGGCCACGATTTCCGGCCCGACTATCGGAAGCTGAAAGCGCTTCTCGACGATCATCCGAAAGTGCCGCGCCTCGCACTGACAGCGACTGCGGACCACCGCACACGGATCGACATCCTTACCCAGCTCGGGATCCCTGAAGACGGGCTGATCGTCGCCGGCTTCGACCGCCCGAATATCCGTTATCATGTCCGGCATCGGGAGCAGTCGGGGAAGCAGCTGCGCGACCTTCTCGCGACTCTGCCCGGCTCAGCGATCATCTATGCGCCGAGCCGCGACAAGGCGGAGAAGATCGCCGAGCAGATTGCCCGCGACGGCCGTCCCGCACTGCCCTATCACGCAGGACTCGAGCCGCAGGTCCGCGCACGCAACCAGGTCGCCTTCGGCAATTCCGAGGAGATGGTGATCGCGGCGACGGTCGCGTTCGGCATGGGCATCGACAAGCCCGATGTCCGGCTGGTCGCGCACGCCGCGATACCCAAGAGCATCGAGGCCTATTACCAGGAGACAGGGCGAGCCGGCCGCGACGGCGAGCCAGCCGAGGCGTGGCTGTTCTGGACTGCGCAGGATTTCGCTCGGGCTCGGCAGCGAATCGAGCAGGAAGTCGAGTCCGAGCGACGACCGGCGGAACGCGAGCGGCTGAATGCCCTCGCCGCGCTCGTCGAAACTCCGCTATGCCGACGAGCGGTGCTGCTCCGCCACTTTGGGGAAGACCCAGCGGAAGAATGTGGCAATTGCGACAACTGCCTCGATCCGCCGGCGACGATCGATGCGACTGAAGTCGCGCGCAAATTGCTCTCCGCCGCATTTCGAACCGAAATGCGCTTCGGCGTCGGGCATCTCGCGGACGTCCTCGCGGGCAAGGAGACCGACAAGGTTCACAGTTTCGGCCATCATCGGCTGTCCGTATTCGGGATCGCGTCCGACGGGGAGATTGCGCTGGTTCGTCCGGTCGCGCGCGCACTGATCGCTCGCGACGCGCTTCGCGCCGACGCTTATGGCGGCCTCTCGTTCGGGCCGAGTGCGCGCCCGATCCTCAAGGGCGAGCAGGAGCTGGTGATCGCCGTTCCGCCAAAGGGCAAGCGTGCGCGGCGGCGCGAAAGAAGTGCGCCGGATCCGCTGTTCGATGCCTTGCGTGAAGCCCGCCGGACGCTCGCTGCAGAAGCCCATGTCCCGGCCTATGTGATCTTTCACGATTCGACGCTGCGCGAGATCGCCGCCGCCCGCCCAACCAATCTTTCCGAACTTGCGAAAGTGAACGGCGTTGGCCGAACCAAGCTAGAACGCTATGGGAGCGCAATGATCGCCGCAGTCGCTGCCGCGGGCTGAGTCATTCAGTCCCGTGCAAGCCAAGCTATCTACGGCGGCAAGTGATTGAATTCCTGGGGAGAAATATGATCCAAAAACTTCTGCTCGCGTCCGCTGCAGTGGCGATGGCCACGACCGCGACACCCGTTCTTGCCGCCCCTGCCAAGAAGGCCGCCGCCGCTTCGGCGACACTTCCCGCGTCCAACCCGTTCGCGCAGCCGAGCACGCTTCCGTTCCAGACGCCCGATTTTTCGAAGATCAGGGACGCGGATTACCTTCCCGCCCTGCTCGCCGGAATGGCCCAGCAGAAGCAGGAAGTGCTTGCGATCGCCAACAATCCCGCGGCGCCGACGTTCGCGAATACGGTCGTGGCGATGGAGCGCTCAGGGGCATTGCTCGAGCGCGCCGGCCTCGCCTTCAACGCCGTCAATGGCGCGAACACCAACGACACGCTGCAGGCGACGGACTCCAAGACCGCGCCGCTGTTCGCCGCTCACAACGACTTCATCTACCTCAACGAGAAGCTGTTCCAGCGCTTCAAGACGCTGCACGACAACCAGGCGAGCCTGAACCTCAACCCTGAACAAGCAAAGCTTCTGGACGTCTATTTCAAGCAGTTCGTCCATGCCGGCGCCGAACTACCGCCTGCAAAACAGGCCGAGCTGAAGACGATCAACAAGAGGCTCAGCACGCTCCAGACCGATTTCACCCAGAAGCTGCTCGCCGCCTCGAAGGCGAGCGCGCTCCACGTTACGGATCGTGCCGCGCTCGCTGGTCTCAGCGATGACCAGATCAACGCCGCGGCCGACGCTGCGAAGGCGCGCAAGGTCGACGGTTATGTGGTTTCGCTGCAGAACACGACGCAGCAGCCGGCACTCGCCAACCTCACCAGCCATGCCACGCGCCAGCAATTGCTCGACGCGAGCCTCAACCGCGCCGAGCATGGCGATTCGAACGACACCCGGGCGATCATCCAGGAGCTCGCCAAGCTGCGCGCGCAGAAGGCCGCGCTGTTCGGCGACCCGAACTGGGCCGACTATACACTCTACGACCAGATGGCGAAGGATCGTGCGACGGCAATCGGCTTCCTCGACCGTCTGGCCCCGGCCGTTGCTGCCAAGGAGCAGCATGAATGGTCGGACATCGTCGCGCTCGCCAAGTCGCAAGGCGCCGATTTCCAGCCCACGGCCGCCGACTGGAACTTCTATGCCGAGCAGATCCGCAAGCAGCGCTACGCGATCGACAGCGACCAGCTGAAGCAATATTTCGAGTTCAACCGAGTGCTCGAGGACGGCGTCTTCTATGCCGCCAACCAGCTTTACGGGCTGACGTTCAAGGAACGCCACGACATCCCGACCTGGAGCCCGGACATGCGCGTGTTCGACGTCACCGACGCCGACGGCAAGCCGCTTGCGATCTTCATGATCGACCCGTGGAAGCGGGACAATAAGAACGGCGGCGCCTGGATGTCGAACCTCGTCAACCAGTCATACCTGCGCGGAACGAATCCGGTCGTGTTCAACGTCCAGAACTTCACCAAGCCGGCGCCGGGCCAGCCGATGCTGATCAGCTGGGACGATGTTACGACGCTGTTCCACGAGTTCGGGCACGCGCTTCACGGAATGTTCGCAGCGCAGACTTATCCGACCCTTTCGGGCACCAACGTCGCGCGCGATTTCGTCGAGTTCCCATCGCAGTTCAACGAGAATTGGGCGCTCGATCCTAAGGTGCTCTCGCACTACGCAGTGAACTACAAAACAGGCCAGCCGATCCCGCAGGATCTTGTGCAGAAGATCCTCGCCGCGAGAACTTTCAACCAGGGCTATGAGGTCGGCGAAGTGCTCGAGGCAGCGCACCTCGACCTCGATTGGCACTCGCTGCCCGCGGATGCGCCGCTCCAGGACGTGGACAAGTTCGAGGCCGACGCGCTGGCGAAGAGCGGCTACGACGTAAGGGACGTCCCGGCGCGCTACCGGACCAACTACTTCCTGCACATCTGGAGCAACGGCTATTCGGCCGGCTATTACGCTTATCCGTGGACCAAGATGCTGGCCCAGGATTCCTTCGCCTGGTTCGAGCAGCATGGCGGTCTGACGCGCGCCAACGGCCAGCGTTTCCGCGACATGATTCTGTCGCGAGGCAATACGCTCGATTATGCGGAGATGTATCGCGCCTGGGCCGGTCATGATCCGCAAATCCAGCCGTATCTCGACTTCTACGGTCTCGGCAGCGAGGGCGCGGCGCCTGCAGCTCCGGCTGCGGCACCACCGCCCCCGCCCGCAGCTCCAGCGACGAGCCCGAAGCCGGGCGAAAGGGGATAGGTCCAATGATCCGCCAGCTCGACGACCGGACCTTGGTGAGCGGCCAGATCGCTCCGAATGAGGTCGCCGGGCTGGCGGCGCAGGGCGTGACGGTGCTGGTCAACAACCGCCCCGACGGGGAGGAGGACGGCCAGCCTTTCGCTTCCGATATCGAAGAGGCCGCCGCGCAGGCGGGCATCGCCTATCATTTCGTGCCGATCATTCGCGGCATCGGGCCCGCGGATGTCGAGGAAATGCAGAAGGCGTGGCGCGAGGCGGAGGGCGGCAAGCTCCTCGCCTTCTGCCGCTCCGGGAACCGATCTGCGTTCGTGTGCGCGCTCGCCCATCGTGACGAAGGCGCGTCATCCCAAGAAGTACACCAGCGGCTAACGGCTGCGGGATTCGACCCGAGCCCGATCGCACATCTGCTCTAAGACCTGTAGTCGCCCAAGAGCTTCCTCGCTTCGGCAAGGTCTTCATCGAGAACCATCAGGCGCACCGGCAAGACTAAGGTATAAAACCAGCCGAAGACATTGTTAATGTCCGCGTCGAACAGCACCGCGGCAATGCCCTCGCTTTCGAGATACAAGCGTGCAAGATCGGCTTCGACGCGGCTATTGTAACGAGCCGCTTCGACGATGTCCGTCACCAGGGTTTGTCCGCGCCAGCGGCGACTTCCTCCGGTCGCGACGGGCGTCCGAGAACCGAGTTGCGGTGCGGGAATCGGCCGAACTTCTCGATGATGTCACGGTGGTGCTTCGCGTAGCCGATCTGGTGATCGTCACCGAGCGCGGTGAATAGCAGCACCGCCTGGCTCTGATCGTCGAGATTCTCGCTGTGCTGGAACGGCATGAAGAGGAACTTGCGCTCCTCCGGCGCGAGCTCCTCGTCGAACTTGCGCTCAACAGCATTCTTCGCGATCGCGAGGGCCAGCGGATCGGTGGCATAAGTCTCCGCCTGCCCACGGAACATGTTTCGAGGAAACTGGTCGAAAAGAATCACCGCCGCGACCGCGGTCAGCGGATCCGTCAGGAACGATTTGGGCGGCAGCTGCCGCTTCTCGAACCAGAGCCTCAGGAAATTCTGCTTGATCTGATGGTCGAGCGCGGGGTCCGTTTTCCACCACTGTTTGGGCTCGAGGCCGAACCAGAATTTGAGAACGTCGGCGCGCCAGTCGCCGCTCACGCGGCCGTGCCTCCAACGGTCAGGCCGTCAATGAGCAAAGTCGGCTGGCCGACGCCCGCAGGCACACTCTGGCCCGCCTTGCCACAAACGCCGACGCCTTCGTCGAGCTCGAGATCGTTGCCGATCCCCTTGACCCGGGTGAGGACCGTGGGTCCGTCGCCGATCAGCGTCGCACCTTTGAGCGGCTCGGCGATCTTGCCGCCACGGATTCGGTAGGCTTCCGTGCAAGAAAAGACGAACTTGCCGCTGGTGATGTCGACCTGACCGCCGCCGAAGCTTTTGGCGTAAATGCCATCCTTCACCCGCTCGACGAGCTCGCCGGGATTGTCGTTGCCGGCGAGCATGAAGGTGTTGGTCATGCGTGGCATCGGGGCATGGGCAAAGCTCTCGCGACGACCGTTGCCGGTCGGCTCCATGCCCATCAGTCGAGCGTTCAACCGGTCCTGAAGATAGCCCTTCAAAATGCCGTCCTCGATCAGGCAGGTGCGGCCGGTCGGCGTGCCCTCGTCGTCGATCGTCAGCGAACCACGGCGTTGCTCAATCGCGCCGTCGTCGACGACCGTGACGCCAGGGGCAGCGACGCGCTCTCCGATCCGGCCTGAAAAGGCCGACGTGCCCTTGCGGTTGAAATCGCCTTCGAGCCCGTGACCGACCGCTTCGTGAAGCAGGACGCCCGGCCATCCCGGGCCGAGCACAACCTGCATCTCACCCGCCGGCGCGGCGAACGATTCGAGGTTCGTCAGCGCCTGGGCGAGCGCAATATCGATGGCCCGGTTCCACTCCGCCTCTTCGAACAGCTTCCCATAGAGATAACGTCCGCCGAGGCCGTGGTGGCCGGTTTCGCGGCGTCCATTCTGCTCGGCGACGATTTGAACGCCAAGACGAACGAGCGGCCGCACGTCGGACGCGACGAACCCTCCGGCGCGAACGATATCGACCACGCTCCAGCTTGCCGACAGGCTGACGCTCACCTGGACGACGCGCGGGTCACGCGCGCGGGCCGCGGCATCGATCTGCTGGCAAAGCCGGACCTTCTTCGCGAACGGGACAAGGCTCAGCGGATCGTCGGCGCCGTACATCGATTGATTGGTGCGCTGCGGCTGCGCAGACGGCGATGCCGTGCGGGGGTCGAGAAGCTTGAGCGTCGCCGCCGCACGCTCGATCGCAGCTTCGCTGATCTCATTGGCATGGGCGAACGCCGTCGTCTCGCCGCTGACTGCGCGGAGGCCGAAGCCCGAGCTGCTGTGATAATCGGCGGTCTTCAGCCGGCCGTCATCGAAGCCGAACGCCTCGCTCGCCGCATATTGCAGGTAAAGCTCGCCGTCGTCGTGTGGCGCCAGATACGTCTGGGCGAGCCGGCGAGCCGAGTCCGGATCGAGGTTCCGGTAAAGGAATTGGCGAGGGTCAACGGCGGTCATGCCGGCTGGTCCGCCGGACCGCCTTCAAGGACGAAGCGACGGTCGCAGTAGCCGCATTCGACAAAGCCGGTGTCCGGCTCGATCCTGAGATAGACGCGCGGGTGGCCGAGCTCCGCCGTCACTTCACCCGAGCCGTCGCAGGCGACCTGGACGGTTTTGACTCGGATCACCTCGGGCGGCGGAATTTGCGACGGCATGCGAGCGAGGTAGCAATGCGCCCCGCGCCATTCAACCTCGGCGCATCAGAGGTAGATGGCAGTGACGTCGAAGGTCGATTTGTACGTACCGTCCGGCTGGTTCGCGTTGATCTGGATGACTCCGCCCAGACCGAAGAAGAAAGTCCGGGTGACCGGATCGATCAAGCGGACCGGCGAGCCGTCGAGAGTCAGCGCCAGCACTGGGATCGCGTCACTTGGATTTGTCGTGCTCGTCAGCTGCGCCGGAGGAGTTACTGCGACGAACACCAGCTGGGCAGGCGAGCCGGCAGTTCCGAAATAAGCACGGTGACCGACGTCGCTCGGATAGTCGACAACGCCCCCGGTCAGGCTGCGCTTTCCGGTCGTCGCATTGATCGTAACCGTTCCCGACACCGGCGAGGGGATCACCGTGCCGAAATCGAGGTCGGCAAGCTTCGTGAGCGTCAGCGGCACGAGGATGAGGACCTTGCCGTGAGCGTCCTGCGCCGCCCTCACGGGCGCCGCATTGGCCGGCGAAGACACGCTCGGGGCCGTGGCCGCGATCGCCGCGGCGATAAGATACCTATTCAACTTCACTTGAATTCCCCCTGGGAAGGCACAGCCCGATCTTGGAAGCGATGATGGCGCAGCCGCCTCACCATGCGTTCAAGATATTTGGTGCCCGGGAAATTTACCTTGAATTGCAATGCTTATTGTTATTTTCGCGATGCGCTGCAAGGCGTCTGCTGACACTGGTGATCGCCTGTTCACCAATCGCCGCAACCCCATTGTGGATTTGCCTTGCTTGCTTGTCGCGCCGCGCCTGCAACCCTATGCGGCTGGCGATGGATGAAGCGGCAATCAGCATCAAAGAGCTGAGCAAGACCTACGCCGGCGGCAAGCGGGCGCTGAACGAGGTCAGCTTCGACGTTCCCCGTGGGCAAATCTTCGGCCTGCTCGGCCCAAACGGCGCCGGCAAGTCGACGCTGATCAACATCCTCGCCGGACTGGTCACAAAGTCGAGCGGGAACGTTACGCTCTGGGGCTTCGACATCGACCAGCACCCGCGCAATTCGAAGCGGTCGATCGGGGTCGTCCCCCAGGAGATCATCTTCGATCCCTTCTTCACGCCGCGCGAGACGCTCGAGATCCAGGCCGGCCTTTACGGAATTCCGGCGTCGGAGCGGAAAAGCGATGAGCTCCTCGCCGCAATGCACCTGACCGACAAGGCGAACGCATATTCGCGGACCTTGTCGGGCGGGATGAAGCGGCGGCTGCTGGTCGCGAAGGCGATGGTCCATTCACCGCCGATCCTGGTGCTCGACGAGCCGACCGCAGGCGTCGACGTCGAGCTTCGCCGGCAGCTTTGGAATTATGTGCGCAAGCTCCACGCGCAGGGCGTCACCATCGTGCTGACGACGCATTATCTCGAGGAAGCGGAGGAGCTGTGCGACCGCATCGCGATCATCAATCACGGTCGGGTCATCGCCAATGAGCCGACGCGCGACCTGGTCGCGAAAGCGCAGGAGAAAGCGGTCGTCGTCACCTTCGACCGCGACATCTCGCAGGTCCCCACCAACAGCTGCTTCGAGAATATCGCGCTGCTCGACGAGCGGACGCTCGAGATCACTTATCGCAAGGACAAGGTCAACGCAGGGCAAATACTAAGCGCGCTGACCGCGGACGGCCACGCGATCGTCGATGTCTCGACCCGCGACCCCGATCTCGAGGACGTGTTCATCAGCCTCACTTCGGCGGAGCAGGAAGCCGCGTGAGCATCGATACCGACGTATTGATCGTCGGATCGGGCGCGGCCGGGCTGACCGCGGCGCTGAACCTCGCCGAGAAGCACAAGGTCGCTGTCATTGCCAAGGGCGCGCTCGGCGACAGCGCCAGCGCCCGGGCGCAAGGCGGAATCGCGGCCGTGCTCGAGGAAGGCGACAGCTTCGACGCGCACATCAACGACACGATGATCGCCGGCGCTGGGCTCAACGACCGCACGGTGGTCGAGCATGTCGTCGAACACGCTCCGGCGGCGATCGCTCGCCTGATCGACCTCGGCGTGCCGTTCGCGATGGAAGGCAATGCGCTCCATCTCACCCGGGAGGGTGGGCACAGCCATCGGCGAATCGTTCACGTCGCCGACGCAACCGGGTGGGCGATCAGCCAGGCGCTCGAAGCCGCAGCGGCGAAGCATCCGAACATCAGGCTGGTGCCCGACATGGTTGCGATCGATCTCGTCACCGGGCGCCACGCCACGCAATTTTCGACCAGCGGCGCGGTGCACGGCCTCTACGCCTACAATCGCAAGAAGAAGCGGGTGGAAACGCTGACGGCGCGAGCGACGATCCTCGCCAGCGGCGGTGCGGGACGGGCCTATCTCTATTCGACTGCTCCTCGCGGAGCGACAGGCGATGGGATCGCAATGGCGTGGCGGGCCGGCTGCCGCATCTCCAATATGGAGTTCATGCAGTTCCATCCGACCTGTCTCTACAATCTCGAGGTCAAGAATTTCCTGATCACCGAGGCAGTGCGCGGCGAGGGCGGGATCCTGAAGCACCCGATCACCGGGCACCGCTTCATGCCCGACTATGACGAGCGCGGAGAGCTCGCGCCGCGCGACATCGTCGCCCGCGCCATCGACGCCGAGATCAAGCGCGACGGCCTCGACTATGTGTTCCTCGACATCTCACACCGCGAGCCCGAGTTCGTCCGCGAGCATTTCCCGAACATCTACGAGAAGCTGATCGGCCTCGGCATCGACATCACGAAAAAGCCGATCCCTGTGGTGCCGGCGCAGCATTACACCTGCGGCGGCGTGCTGGTGGATCTCGAGGGACGCACCGATGCGCCGGGACTTTATGCCGCGGGCGAAGTGACGCAGTCGGGACTGCACGGCGCCAACCGGCTAGCGTCGAACAGCCTGCTCGAGTGTCTCGTGTTCGGCGAAGCCGCGGCCAAGCACATCATCGCCACCTGGGATTCGCTTCCGGCCGTCCCAGCGATCCGCGCCTGGGACGAGAGCCGGGTGACGGACAGCGACGAGGAGGTCGTCATCACCCAGACCTGGGGCGAGATCCGGCGCTTCATGTGGAACTATGTCGGCATCGTCCGGACAACGAAGCGTCTCGAGCGCGCCAAGCACCGCATCGACATGCTCCGGCAGGAAGTGCGGGACTATTATGCTCACTTCCGGGTCACGCCGGACCTCATCGAGCTGCGCAACCTCGTGGAGGTCGCCGACCTCATCATCCGAAGCGCGCTGTCGCGGCACGAAAGCCGCGGCCTCCACTACACGCTGGACTACCCCAAGACGCTGGCCGAAGCGAAGGACACGGTGCTCGTTCCCTAGCGATGTCGTGAAAAGTCAAATTTCGTCCCGGCCCAATTCGGGTTTTTTACTGATACAGATTATCTGCCTCGCGCCCATTGTCTCCCGCCTCCGAAGTAGGGAGGAAGGCAATGCAGAAAACTCTCATCCTCATGACTGCCCTCAGCGGCGCGGGACTGTCCTTGAGCGGTTGCGCCACCGAGGATTACGTCAACCAGCACATCGCCATGGTGAACCAGCGGATCGACGCGCTGGAGACCCGGGTGAACCAGGTCGAAGGCACTGCGAACCAGGCGAACCAGACCGCCCAGGCCGCGATCGGTTCGGCTCAGCAGGCCAACCGGCGGATCGATCAGCTGACCGGCCGCGTCGACAGCATCGAGCAGCAGCTGGCGAGGAAGAGGCCGCGCGGTTAAACTCGCCGTTTTCCATCCGCCGCGGAGGCGAACTGAAGGTGAGGCTTGGTTTGCTGGCGCAAGCGATAGGCGGCCTTGCCCTTCTTTCCTTCTCCGCGCAGGCCGCGTGCGCCCCCGCTCAGCGCAAATCGGTGACCAAGCCAACAGCGCTGGTCGCATCCAGCGACGCCTGGCACGTCGCCGACTGGGTCATCGCGTCGCATGATAATAACGGGATGCCGTTCATGGTCGTCGACAAGATCGGAGCCCAGGTCCTTGCCTTCGATCGCAGCCCGCGGCTCGTGGGCGCGGCGCCCGTGCTGGTCGGGATCACTCGGGGCGACCATTCCGAACCTGAGGCCGGCGACCGCGAGCTTTCCGACATTCCGGTCAGCGATCGGACGACCCCCGCCGGCCGCTTCGTCGCCAGCTTCGGACATGCGGCAGGCGGACGGGACGTGCTGTGGGTCGACTATCCGACCGCGATCTCGCTTCATGCGGTGATCACCACCAACAAGAAGCAGCGACGACTGCAGCGGTTGAATTCGCCGACGCCCGCCGACAATCGCATCACCTTCGGCTGCATCAACGTCCCGACGGTCTTCTATGCGAAGGTCGTGAAGCCGTTGTTCAAGGCCAAGTCCGGAATTGTTTACATCCTCCCCGAAACCAAGCCGCTGAACGAAGTGTTCCTCGCAATGCCGCCACCAGCCGCAGAGGCCGCTTACTGAAGCGTCTCCGGGGCGGTTTCGGGCTGGATGTAGCCGTAGAACAAGGGCGCAAACGTTGCCGGCTGCTCGGCGATCTGGCGACGAGCGAAGCGTGAGCGATATTCGGTGGGGCTGGCGCCGACGCGGCGAGCAAACGCCTTGCGCATCTGCTCGTAACTCGAGAAGCCGGACTTGTAGGCGACCTGCTCGACCTTGTCCGGGCCTTCCTCGAGATGACGCTTGGCGACCTCGGTGCGGGCCATTTCGACCCAATCGGCGGGCGAGGTGCCGGTCGCGGATTCGAAGGCCCGGAAGAAATTCCTGAGGCTCATGTTGGCGCGTTCGGCCAGCCGTTCGGTGCGCAGATCCTCGCGCGGATTTTCGACGATCCAGCCGAGGACCGAGCCGAGCGGGCCTTCGATCGACTGCGACTGGAGCGGGGCGCTGAACTGCGACTGGCCGCCGGGGCGCTTCATAAACACGACGAGGTTGCGGGCGACGAGGAGCGCGAGCGCGTGTCCGTAATCCTCCTCGACCATGGCCAAAGCCATATCGATTCCGGAGGTGATTCCGGCGGAGGTCCAGATGGCGCCGTCCTGGATATAGATGGAGTCCGGACGGACATCGATGTCGGGGAAGGATTCCTGCAGATGCCCGCAGTCTTCCCAATGGGTCGTCGCGCGCCGTCCGTTCAAAAGTCCGGCGGCAGCGAGGATGAACGCGCCGCAGCAGACCGACGCAACGCGAGGCGCCTTGCGGTAATTGGCCTTGACCCAAACGGGAAGGCGCTGGTCGCAGCTCCTGTGGTCGATCACGCCGCCGGTAACGATCAGCGTATCGTACCTGCCGGCGGGCAGCTCTGGTGCCTTGGAAGTCTCGACGACAATCCCCTGCTCGGTCGTGATGGGACCGCCTTCGATCGACAGAGGATCGACGACATAGAGGATCTCCGACGTCTGGCCGGTGCGAATGAGGTGACGCGCGGCGGAATGGAAAACGCCGGCAGGCCCGGCGAAATCGAGCAGGTCACACCCGTCGAAAAGCAGCATTGCGATGCGCTTGAGCTGCGGTTCCATGGCCTACCTCCTGTTCGAGGACGCGCCGGCCGGCGGCAGGGGATGGGAGGATGCCACCGACCGGCTGGGGAGTCAACTCAACGGACTGCGACCGTGATCGTCGGCGCCGACGCGAGCTGGGTTCCGGCGCGAGCGACCGCGAGATCGATGTCGGTGCGGGCCCGGGCCATGGCGAACGACAGGCAGTGCCGCTGTGCCAGCGTATCGACGACCGGCGTGCGCTCGTTCTCGAGGCACAGGTCCTTGGCGGCCAGGGCGACCCGGGTTTCGAGCGCATGGCGTCCGGCCGGCGCGGTGATGTTCAGGTCTGCGTAGCTCACGGTCGCAACCGGCGCATCGCTCTGGATGACGATCGGGCCGGTCTGGGCATGGACGCTGGGCGGCGGCCCCAAGGGCAAAGGCCGCGACCACAATGATGCTGGGGGTCTTCATCGTTGGTCTCCTCAAGACGGACGCCCAAGGGGGTCATCCAGTTTCGAAGAATATGCCTCGCCACTGTTGCCCGAAATGACAGAAGCCCCTCGATTCGTGCCAAGTTGATCGTTGCCCAGCGCCCGTTTTCGAAGATCACCAACGCACCGTCGAACCCGGTCCTGAACGATGCTGTCGGGGCCGATCGAGCCGTGGAAAATCGCCGCTTCCCCGAGCGCGAAGGTGATCGCCCGCAGGCACCCTTCGGGTCAAGTCATGCTACTGCGCAACAGGAGGCTTGCTAGCTAGCGAACGTCTAATAATGGGATGTCTGCCTTGGGATCGAAAGCTGCCATCGGCGACCCTATATTCCGTTCAGCTTTCTTCCCGCCTCCACCCTGCTAAATCCGTCGTTCATGCCTGACGCTTCCACCCCTTCTGCCGCCCAGAACCACCTCTACCTCGTCGACGGGTCGAGCTACATCTTTCGCGCCTATCATCGGCTTCCGCCGCTCACGAACCGGCACGGCCAGCCGGCGGGTGCGGTCTATGGCTATACGACCATGCTGTGGAAGCTCGCGGACGGGCTTTCGAAGGCGGACGGGCCGACGCACATGGCGGTCATCCTCGATGCGAGCGAGCATACCCACCGCAACGAGATGTATGACCAGTACAAGGCGCACCGACCGCCTCCGCCCGAGGACCTGGTCCCGCAATTCCCGCTGATCCGAGTCGCCACCCGCGCCTTCTCCATCCCCTGCATCGAGGAAGAGGGGCTGGAGGCGGACGATATCATCGCCTGCTACGTCACCGAGGCGAAGCGACAAGGTTGGAAGGTCACGATCGTCAGTTCCGATAAGGATTTGATGCAATTGATCGACGAGGATGCCGGGATCGACATGCTCGACACGATGAACGACCGGCGGATCGGGCGCGAGCAGGTGTTGGAGAAGTTCGGCGTGCCTCCGGAGAAGGTCGGTGACGTTCTCGCGCTAATGGGCGACAGCGTCGACAATGTACCGGGGGTGCCAGGCATCGGGCCGAAGACGGCAAGCCAGCTGATCCAGCAGTATGGCGATCTGGAGACGGTGCTCTCCTCGACGGACGAGATCACCAAGCCCAAGCTCAAGCAGTCGCTGATCGACCATGCGGAGGCGGCGCGGCTGTCGCGGGAGCTGGTGCGGCTGGTGTGCGACGCGAACCTGCCGGAGCCGCTCGAGGCGTTGGAATTGAAGCATATCCCGAAGGAGCCGCTGGCTGAGTTCCTCGCCGACCAGGGGTTCAAGACGCTTCACGCGCGGCTGATGGGCGGGACGCCGACGCAAACCGGCGCGACCGTCAGGAATGACGTCATGGCGGCGCTCGAAGGGAAGCCGGTGGTGGCGCCCTCGGAGCCGGAGAAGATCGAGATCGACCGGTCGAAGTACGAGACGGTGACCGATGAAGCGGCGCTCGACCGCTGGATCGCCGAAGCGTCGGCGCAGGGATATGTGGCGCTCGACACCGAGACGGACTGCATCGACTGCATCATCGCCAAGCTCGCTGGCGTGAGCCTTGCGACCGGCCCGAACCGAGCCTGCTACATCCCGGTCGGGCACAGCGGCGCCGACCTTTATTCGGATGCGCCGAACCAGATGCCGATGGACTTGGTGCTGGCGAAGCTGAAGCCGCTGCTGGAGGACCCGGCGGTCCTCAAGATCGGGCACAATTTCAAATACGACTGGGTGATGTTCGACAAGGCGGGCATCGATGTCGCGCCCGTCGACGATACCATGGTGATGAGCTTCGACCTCGATGCAGGGAAGAGTTTCGGTCATAATCTCAATGACTTGGCGAAAGCGCACTTCGACCATGAGTGCATAGCGTACAAGCAATTATGCGGGAGTGGCGCGAAGCAGATCACGTTCGACAAGGTGCCGCTCGGCCCTGCGACCGAATATGCGGGCGAAGATGCGGACATCACGCTCAGGCTGTGGCTGAGGCTCCAGCCGAGGCTTGCCGCGGAGAATGTCACGCGGGTCTACGAGCGGGTCGACAAGCCGCTGGTGCCGGTGATCAGCCGGATGGAGCGGCGCGGGATCAAGGTCGACCGCGACTATCTGGCGCGGCTGTCTGCCGAGTTCGGGCGCGACATTCAGGCGCTCGAGGAGAAGATCTACGAGGCGGCGTGCGGACCATTCACGATCGGGTCGCCGCAGCAGCTCGGCGAGGTGCTGTATGGACGGCTCGGCCTAAAAGGCGGGCGCAAGGGCAAGAGCGGGCAATATTCGACCGACGTGAACGAGCTCGAGCGGCTCGCGAGCGAAGGCGTCGAATGCGCAACCCTGGTGCTCGACTGGCGCCAGCTGACCAAGCTGAAGAGCACCTACACCGACGCGCTGCAGCAGCAGATCAACCCGGAGACGGGGCGGGTCCATACCAGCTTCAGCCTGACCGGCGCGCAGACGGGGCGGCTGTCGTCGAACGACCCGAACCTGCAGAACATTCCGATCCGGACCGAGGTCGGGCGGAAGATCCGCGACGCATTCGTGGCGGATTCGGGGTTCAAGCTGCTCAGTGCCGACTACAGCCAGATCGAGCTTCGACTCGCAGCGCACATGGCGGATGTTCCGCAGCTCAAAGAAGCGTTCAACGCGGGTGACGATATTCACTCGATCACCGCCGAGGAACTGTTCGGCACCGTCGACCGCGACACGCGCGGCAAGGCGAAGACAGTCAATTTCGCGATCCTCTACGGCATTTCCTCATGGGGCCTCGCCGGCCGGCTCGGTGTTCCCAGGGACGAAGGCAAGGCGATCATCGATCGCTATTTCGAGCGCTTCCCCGGCATTCGCGACTACATCCATTCGACGCTGGGCTTCGTGCGCGAGCATGGGTTCACGCGCACGTTGTTCGGGCGGAAGACCCACTTCGAGCCGAACATCAGATCGCCAAATCCGTCCATCCGTGGCGGCGCGGAGCGGGCCGCGATCAACGCTCCGATCCAGGGAACGAGCGCCGACCTTATCAAGCGGGCGATGGCTCGGATGGACGATGCCTTGGCAAAGGCGGGGCTCGACGGCGTGAAGATGCTTCTGCAGGTCCACGACGAACTCGTGTTCGAAGTACCGGACGGGGAGGAGGAAGAAGCGGCGGCCGTCATTAAGCAGGTGATGGCAAGAGCCGCGGAACCTGCGATGAAGCTCGACGTGCCGCTCGATGTCGAGGTCGGCTGGGGAGCGCATTGGGGCGAGGCTCATTGACGGATGGACCGGCTCGGACGGCTGCAGCCAGCCCCGATGCGGACATGGCGACGCTTGCGCGGGGCGGGAGACTCAACGTCTTCGGCTTCGTGCTCCGGCTCGCGGGCATGGTGCCGTTCCTGTTCATCGGCGGGCGGATCTATGGGCCGGCGGCGCTGGGGCGCTTCGCTTACGCCGTCCTGACGGTCGAATTTGCGGCGCAGATCGCGGCGTTGGGGCTGAGGCGCGGGCTCGCGCAATTGCTGTCCGACGGGAAGAAGCCGCAGTCGTGGATCGTCGCCGATGGGCTGTTGGTCGCGGCCGTCGGCGCAGCGATCGGCATGGCCATCCTGTTCGTCTTTCCGCGGGCAATGTACCCGACGACGGTTATCCACGGGCTCGACCGGATGCTCGCGATCACGGTCATTGCGATCAGCTGGACGGACATCGCGCTTGCCGCCCTCGCCTATCGCGACGATGTCGCTTCAACGGTGCGGGCGCGCTCGATCGTGCAGCCGTGGACGATCAGCATCGTCGCCTTCGCCTGGTCGTACATCTCGCTCGATGACGGGTTAATCATCTCCTACGTCTTCTCGATGGTCGCAGCGCTCGTAGCGGCGCTGATCCCGTTGGTGCGCTGCTACGGCCTTCCGAGGGGTTGGAAGCCCGATCTGCCGACCGCCTGGTCGACAACGTGGCGCAACGTTCCCGTGGCCGCAGCCGACGCCGTCGAATGGGCATCGCGGAGGATCGATCTCGCGGTGCTCGGCGCGTTCATGCCGGCGGCGTTCGTCGGCATTTATTATGTGGCGCAGCAGGTCGCGACGCTTCCGGCCAAGCTGAAAACAAGCTTCGAGCCGGTGCTCGGGCCAGCGATCGTTCGGCGGATCGCGGTGAACGACCGGGCCGGGGTCGCGAAGCAAGTGCGGCAGGTCACCTACTGGATCATCGCAGCGCAGCTCGGAATTGCGCTGGCGCTCGGAATTCCGGGACGCGCGGTGATGGGGCTGGTCGGATCGGGGTTCACGGGGGGCACGGCGACGCTCGCCTTCCTGCTAGCCGCCGAGGTGATCGCCGCGACCGCGGTCGTCAGCGAAGCCGCGCTGATCTACATCGCGCGGGGGCGGAATATGGTCCTCAGCCTGATCATGCTCGCGCTCGAGGCCGGCCTGGCGGCGGCGCTCATCCTGCTGATGAAAGGCGAGGGGTTTCCGCAGGCCTATCAGGCGACTGGGCCGGCGATCGGGTTGTGCGTCGCGCTCGCCTTCGCCTCGATCACCAAGTCACGCCTGTTGGCGAGCGAGCTAGGCGAGCCGTGTGTCGGGGTGGCGGTTCGACTTGGCCTGGGCGACTGCGGCCGGAGTCGTCGCGGGCGCGTTCATTCGAATGCTGCCCGAAACCTTGCAGCTCCTCGGCGTTCCGGTGATCCTCGTCGCGTTCGGGGCAGTGCTATGGACCAAGGGCTTCGGACCCGAGGATCGCGAGCTGTTCCGGATGCGCAAGACGCAGGTGCGCGAGCTTCGTGAAGCCGAGGCGGCGCTCGCCCGCGATCAGGTCGTCGACGACATCGTCTAGTGCCGGAAATGCCGCATTCCGGTGAAGAGCATCGCGAGGCCAGCTTCGTCGGCGGCGACGATCACTTCCTCGTCGCGGATCGAGCCTCCGGGCTGGATGACTGCAGTCGCGCCAGCTTCCGCGGCGGCTAGCAGACCGTCGGCGAAGGGAAAGAAGGCATCGGAGGCAACCGCCGAGCCGACCGTTCGCGGTTCGGGCCAACCGTTGGCTTCGGCGGCTTCCTTCGCCCGGATCGCCGCGATCCGCGCGCTGTCGCGGCGGTTCATCTGACCGGCGCCGATGCCCGCGGTGACTCCGTTCCTGGCATAGACGATCGCGTTCGACTTGACGTGCTTGGCGATGGTCCAGGCGAACAGGCAGTCGGCCAGCTCCTGCTCGGTCGGCTGGCGCTTCGTCACGCATTTCAGCTGATCGCGGGTGACGAGCCCGTTGTCGCGGTCCTGGACGAGGATGCCGCCGGTGATGACAGCGATAGTCTGGCCCGGCCGCGAGGGATCGGGCAGATCGCCCGTCAGCAGCAGCCGTAGGTTCTTCTTCTTCGCGAAGATCGCCTTCGCTTCCTCGTCCGCATCGGGCGCGACGACGACCTCGGTGAAGATCTGCGCTGATCGCCTCGGCGATCTCGGCATTGAGCGGGCGGTTGGTCGCGACGATTCCGCCGAAGGCCGAGACGCTGTCGCAGGCGAGCGCCTCGTTCCACGCATCGATCAGGGTCGCGCGGCTCGCCACGCCGCAGGGGTTGGCGTGCTTGACGATGACCACCGTCGGCTCGCCGTCGCGGAACTCGGCAGACGAGCTCCAGCGCGGCATTGGCGTCGTTGAGATTGTTGTAGCTGAGCTCCTTGCCCTGGACCTGTTCGGCCTGCGCGATGCCGCGCGCGTGCGGCCCGATCGGCTCGTAAAGCGCCGCCTGCTGGTGCGGGTTCTCGCCGTAGCGGAGCGGCATCTTGAGCCTGCTCGCGCGGGTCCAGTCTCGGGCCAACGCTCGCCCTGGTCAGCGAAGGCGAACCATTGCGAGATGGTCGAGTCATAAGCGGCGGTCAGCGCGAAGGCCTTGGCTGCGAGCTTCTTGCGCAGCTTCGAGCGTCGTGCGCGCCGTTGGCATCGAGCTCGCGCAAACAGCGCGTCATAGTCCGAAGGATCGGTGACGATCGCGACATGCGCGTGGTTCTTGGCGGCCGAGCGCACCATCGAAGGGCCGCCGATGTCGATATTCTCGATGATCGTATCGCGGTCCGCGCCGCTCATGACGGTGTCGAGGAAGGGATAGAGGTTCACGACCACGAGGTCGATCGGCGCGATCGCGTGCTGGTCCATCGCGGCGGCATGTTCGGGATTGTCGCGGACGCCGAGTAGGCCGCCGTGGACCATCGGGTGGAGCGTCTTCACCCGGCCGTCCATCATCTCCGGGAAGCCCGTAAGTTCACTAATGTCACGCACTGAGGCGCCATTTTCGCGAAGTTTGGCAGCTGTGCCGCCGGTCGAGACGATCTCGATGCCGTGCCTGGCTAGACCGGCCGCGAGCGCGTCGAGCCCGGACTTGTCGGAAAGCGAAATCAATGCCCGTTTGACGGGGACGAGGTCCGTCATTGCTGATCCTTCTGATTAGCTGGCGCGGCGGAACTGCCAGCCGATTTCACCGCCCAATGCAGAAACTTCCCCGACGATGACAAGCTGCATCGTACCGTGCGGTTGGCCGCGGCCGTCGATCCACAGGCTTTCCTCGGTCGCGAGATTGCCGCCGCGGCAGCGGAAGTTCCACGCCGGCGCACCCTTCGAACGGAGGATCGCGCCCATGCCATCGGCGGTGATGGTCGCCTCGACTCCCGGCGCCAGGTGGAATTGTACGGCGTAAGCAGCCGATTCGCGGATCTTCTTGCGGCCCTTGGGAATCAGATGATCGGCCCCGCGGATCTCCTTCCCGTCATTGCCGAGCATCAGGTTGCGCTTGTGGACGAGTCCGAAGGAACGAACGTAGCCGTCATGACTCGCTTCGAGCCGGCTCGAATCATTATCCTCGCTGCGCTCGATGCTGACGTCCTCGACGCCTTTGCCGAGCGCGCCGTCGGCGAGGATGTTGGTCGAATTGGTGTCCGCGAGGATCAACGTGCTGTGCGCTGCGGTGGTGCGCAAGCCCTGCACCAGCTCTTCGGGAAGCTCGCTCGGCATCGGGCCGGGCCCGCCGCAGTTGACGACGAGGCGCTGGGACCCGTCGGACAATTCAAAGGCTAGGGTGGAGGCGGAGCCGTGCTCCGCGATCTTCTGTGGTGGCGGCGGAGCCGCATCGACGACGATGATCGTGCCGAGCGCCGTCATTCGGTGATAGCCCCAGCCGCGCGGCTGTCGGAGCGGGCGCGCGCGAAGGCCGCAGCCCTCGATCAGTGCAGTAAGGCGCGATGGCTCGCCGGGATTGCATCCCTGCCAGCTCGATAGAGACCCGTCGCCCATGGTGACGCCATGAAGCGCTGCCAGCGACGCCTGCGACGCGGCTTCGATCCCTTCGGGAATGGTCTGTTTCGACGCCTGGTAGGAAGCGCGGAGCAGGCCGAGCCGGTCTACCAGCTGGACCTGCTCGAACGGAGACCGGCTGATCAGGCCGCCGTCGTCGAACTGCGCCGAAGCGAGCGCGCGGGCCAAGCCCGCCTCACCGCGGGCGACGCGCGGCACGCCGCCCTGAACGAGCAGGCCGGCGGCCACGACGCCGCACCAGGCGGTGACTCGGTCGAGCCCGGCCGCGGCCTTGTCCGCGCTCCCTTCGATATGGCGCGCGCCCCGTGCCAACGTGTTGAGCAGGGCCGAACGATAGCCTGTATCGCTGCTCGACAGGATGTAGGGGGCATAGGCTGCCCAGAAGAGAATTCGCTCGCCCCAGAGGTGCGGCGCCCAGGCTTCATCGACCTTGGGCCCATGCGCGAGCAGCCAGCGGCCAACCACCGCCTCGGCGAGCTTCGCACCGCGTCTCGCGCGATGCCGCCGCGGCGAGGTCGCGAAGCCATGAAAATCCCTGCAGTTGCTCGGCGAGCATCCCGCTCGTGCCCACGCTCGCAAATTCGAGGTCTTTTAGCGCGAGAGTCTCGCTGCCGACGATGAAACGGCCAGCGAGCAGCGCCTCACCGCGCTGCTTGTCGCCGTGGACGTGGTCGCGCGGCACTGCGACCAGCTTGAGCGGCTGCTTGCCATGCTTGAGGCGCGAGAAGAGCGAGCCCCGAGCGAGCTTCGAGACGGCCGCGCGTTCGGCGGCCGAGCCGTCGGCGCTCATGCGCCTCCCCTGAGTGCCTTGATGTTGCTCGCATAAGCGTCGGGACCGCCGCGGAACACGGCGGTGCCGGCGACGAGCGCGGTGGCGCCTGCATCCACCGCCTGCCGTGCCGTCTCCGGATCAATTCCGCCATCGACTTCGAGCTTGGTGTCGAGCCCGCGTGCGGCGATCTGCCTGGCGATCGTCTCGATCTTCCGCAGCTGGCCCGAGATGAACTTCTGGCCGCCGAAGCCAGGATTGACGCTCATCACCAGCACGAGGTCGAGATCGTCGAGCACATAGTCGAGGGCATCGACGGGCGTCGCCGGGTTCAGCGAGACGCCGGCCTTCTTGCCCAGCGATTTGATGTGCTGGATTGTCCGGTGAAGATGCGGGCCGGCTTCGGGATGAACGGTCATGATGTCCGCGCCGGCGTCGGCGAAGGCATCGAGGAACGGATCGGCCGGCGAGATCATCAGGTGGACGTCGAACGGCTTCTTCGTGTGGGGGCGAAGCGCCTTCACCACGCCCGGACCGATGGTGAGGTTGGGCACAAAATGGCCGTCCATCACGTCGACATGGATCCAGTCGGCGCCGGCCTCGTCGACCGCATGCACTTCCTCGCCGAGCTTCGCGAAGTCGGCGGACAGGATCGAAGGTGCGATGATTGGGCCAGCCATCGGCCCGATTAGACGGGATTAACCGTCGCGGACAAGCCGCGCGATGAAGAAGCCGTCGAGTCCGCCTTCCGCCTCGAGCAGACCGGGAAGGATGCGGGCGAAGCCCTCTCCCGAAGGCGAGACGAACCTGGGCAGTGCCTCGAGCGAGGCGAGCGTGAATTCGTCACGCTCGGCGAGGAAGTGCCGGATGACCTCTTCGCCCTCCTGCGGTTCAAGCGAGCAGACCGAATAAACCAGCGTCGCGCCGGGTTTCAGCCAGCCAGCCGCGAGGTCCAGCAGCTGCGTCTGGAGGTCTGCGTTCGTGGCGATGATTCCGCTCCGCGCACGATAAAGGACTTCGGGATGGCGGCGAAACGTCCCAGTCGCTGAGCAGGGCGCGTCGAGCAGGATCGCGTCGTAGGTGCGGCCGGGCTTCCATTTCAGCGCATCGGCTTCGACAAGTTCGGCCTTAAGGTGCGTGCGCTCGAGATTCTCGCGCAGGCGCCCGAGACGACTTTTGGAGGAATCCACGGCGGTTACATTGTGACCGGCTGCGGCGAGCTGCATCGTCTTGCCGCCGGGGGCGGCGCAGAGGTCGAGCACATCATGGGCAGCTTCGGGGATCAGGCGTGCCGGCAGCGAAGCGGCGAGGTCCTGCACCCACCAGCACCCTTCGCCAAAGCCGGGCAGTTCGGTGACCGACGAGCTTTCGATGCGCACATTCTTCGGTGCCAGTGAGAGTCCGCCCTGTTCGGCCGCATATTCGGCAGCCTCGGATTTAACCGTGAAAGTCAGGTCTAGCGGGGGCCGGTTGACGATTTGCCGCCGCGCCGCTTCGACCACTTCCTCACCCCACGCTTGGCGCCACCTTTCCTCGACGCCTGTGGGGAGATGTGGTGCGGCCTCGATCGACACGCCGCGCCGAAGCAGCGTTCCCAGAACGCCGTGAACGAGGCGGCGTGGGCCGCCGTCGACCAGGGGCAGCGCGGTCGCGACAAGCGCATGCTCGGGGGTGCCAAGGCCGATCTTCTGAGCGAGCGCTAGGCGGAGGACCGTTCGCGCCTTGCTGTCATCGGGAAGCCGCTGGCGCGTGGCGCTGTCGATCAGCTCGTCGAGATCGGGAAGGCGGCGAAGAACCTCGCCCGCGATTGCGATTGCAAGCGCGCGATCCGCCGGGGGAAGATTGGTGACTCGCGATGCAGCCGAGTCGAGCGTCTGCCCGCGTCGAAACACCGCATCGAGAATCTGAAGCGCCGCGCGCCGGGACCCGAGGCCCTCAACGCTTGGCATTGGCATCGCCGCTCGCCATCTTGGCGGCATGAAACGTCCGAAGCATCTCGATGCCCCGGCCTATCTGAGCCCTTCGCCGCCGATTCCGGAGCCCGAGCCGATCGACAAAACCGAGCCGCCGGCCGGCGAAGAGCATCGGCTCGATCCCACGCGGTACGGCGACTGGGAGAAGAAGGGCATGGCGATCGATTTCTAGATTCCCTCGGCGCGGGGCGGCCGGGACAGCAACGCATCGAGAACCTGATCGACACCGGCGCGACCGGCGACGAGCGCATCGACCGCTTCGACGATCGGCATGTCGATACCTTTTTCGCGAGCCAGGCGCGCAAGAACCGAAGCGGTGAAGGCCCCCTCAGCGACGGTCTTGCGGTTGGACAACAGCTCCACCGCGGACCGGCCCTCGCCGATTCCTATCCCAAGCGAGTAATTGCGCGAGCTGGTCGACGAGCAGGTGAGCACGAGGTCGCCGAGCCCTGACAAGCCAGCGAGCGTTTCGCGTTGAGCGCCGCAAGCAAGGCCGAAGCGCGTCATCTCCGCGAATCCGCGGGCGATCAGGGCCGCGCGCGCGTTCTGTCCGAGGCCCTTCCCTTCAACGACGCCGCAGGCGATGGCGAGCACGTTCTTGACGGCGCCGCCAATCTCGGCGCCCGCGACATCGTCGCTTACGTAGATTCGGAACGTGGGCTGCGCGAGCCGATTCCGGAGCTGTTCCGCAAGGGCAAGATCCTCGCCGGCAAGAGTCACCGCCGTCGGCAGTCCTTTGGCGACTTCATGGGCGAAGGTCGGGCCGGAGAGCAGTGCAATCGGGGACGTCGGGCAAGTCTCCCGAGCGACCTCGTGGAGGAGCGCTCCCGAGCTTTCTTCGATTCCCTTCGAGCAGAGCAGGAGCGGCATGCCTGGGCACGGCATGCGCGCGAGCACCGCGCGCATATGCTGCGCGGGCGTTACCACGAGCCATGCATCGCAACCGGCAAGCTCCGAGAAATTCCCGGTCGCCCGGATCGCCGGATCGAGCATCAGGCCCTTCAAATAGATCGGATTCTCGTGGATCCGGTTGATCGCGGAGACGACATCGTCTTCAAGCGCCCACAGCAGGGTCTCGCGGCTGCCTTGCGCAGCGACCTGAGCGAGCGCGGTCCCCCAGGCGCCGCCGCCGATGATTCCGAGCTTCATGCCTTCACGCCTGCGCCGCGGACCTTCTCGGCACTGGCATCAAGCGGCCAGCGTGCGCGTGCCGGAGCGTCGAAACCGTCGAGCAGGCCGGCGGCGAAGCGCTCCGCCCCCGCCCAGGCAATCATCGCCGCATTATCGGTGCAGAGCCAGGCTGGAGGGACGCTGAACCGGCGGCCCTGCTCCTTCGCGAGGCCGGCGAGCGAGGTGCGAATGGCCTGGTTCGCGGCAACTCCTCCCGCGACGACGAGCGCTGGAGCATCGCTTTTGGCGAGCGCGCGGCGGGTGCGGTCGACGAGGCAATCGACGACCGCCTGCTGGAAGCTCGCGGCGATGTCCTCTCGACAATAGTCGCCGGAAGCAACGGCGCGCTGCACGGCACTTTTCAGACCGGCGAAAGAGAAGTGAGGTTCCGTAGTCCCGACGAGCGGACGCGGCAGCGGAACAGCGCCGGCATCGCCATCCCTTGCCAGCACTTCGATTGCGGGGCCGCCGGGATAGGAAAGGCCAAGCAGTTTCGCGGCCTTGTCGAATGCCTCGCCAGCGGCGTCGTCGATGGTCGTGCCGAGACGCCGGTAGTCACCGACCCCACGCACTTCGAGAAGCTGGCAGTGGCCACCCGAGACGAGCAGCAGGAGATAAGGAAAATCGAGGTCGGGATCGACTAAGCGCGGGCTGAGCGCGTGGCCTTCGAGATGGTTGACCGCGAGCAGTGGTTTGCCGGCCGCCAGCGCAAGGCCCTTGCCCGCAAGGAGGGCGACCATCACGCCGCCGATCAGTCCGGGGCCTGCAGTTGCAGCGACTGCGTCGACGTCATGAATCGACATTTTGGCTTCAGCCAGCACGCGTTCGATTAGCTCGGGCAGGATCTCGACATGAGCTCGTGCCGCGATCTCCGGAACCACTCCGCCGTAGGGCTGGTGCGCCGAGTTTTGGCCGACGACCGCCTGCGCAAGAATTCGCCGGTCGCTGGTAACCAGCGCCGCCGCGCTGTCGTCGCAGGATGATTTCAAGGCCGAAGATAACAGTCATTTCGCGTCCGGCCCTTTGCCTGATGGCGCGGCAATGCACTAGGGGTGGCGCGATGCAGGGACTTCGCCTCGGGACTCGCGGATCGGCGCTCGCGCTTGCGCAGGCGCGCAAGGTCGCCGCAGCGATCGAGACCGCGCAGCGCTGGCCCGACGGCTGGGTCCAGATCGTCGAGATCACGACGACCGGCGACAAGGTGCGGGACCGGCCCCTCGCCGAGGTCGGCGGCAAGGGCCTGTGGACCAAGGAGCTCGATCGCGCGCTGCTTGAGGAGGAAGTCGACTTCTGCGTCCATTCGATGAAGGACGTCGAAAGCATCCGCCCGAAGGAAATCCATATCGCTGCCGTCCGTCCTCGCGGTGACGTGCGTGACCGGATCGTCGGCGCAGCGTCCGTCGATGAACTGAAGAAGGGCGCGGTTGTCGGCACCTCGTCGCCGAGGCGGAAGGCACAGCTGCTGCGGCTCCGGCCGGATCTCAAGATCGTCATGCTGCGCGGCAATGTCGAGACTCGGCTCAATGCCGTCGAAACCGGCGAGGTCGACGCGACGCTCCTTTCCGCAGCCGGCCTGAAGCGCCTGGAGATCGACGCTGGGACAGCGATTCCGACCGAAGTGATACTTCCAGCGCCGGGCCAGGCGGTGATCGGCATGGAGTGCCGGACCAACGACACGCGGACGCAGAGCGTGCTGACCACCGTGAACAACCAGATCACCTATGATTGCGTGATGGCGGAGCGCGCGTTCACGCGCTCGCTCAGCGCCGCCTGCGCTTCGCCGGTCGCGGCCTTCTGCACGCTGGAGGATGGCGATTTGAGGATGCGCGGTCAGCTGTTCAGCGAAGACGGCAAAGACATGGTGGAGGACCGCGCGGTCTTCGATTGCGGGGAATGGAAGGTGCCCGAAGAGCTGGGACGCTCGCTACTCGCCAAGGCGCCGGATTCGATCCGGAGGCTGTTCGCGCAAGGATGAGGCGGGTGCTCGTCCTGCGCCCCGAGCCCGGCGCGACGGCAACACTGAACCGCGCCCGCGAGCGACGCATGGATGCCGTTGCCGTGCCATTGTTCGAGGTCGAAGCAGCGGCGTGGAGAGCGCCAGAGTCAGCGAGATTCGACGCCCTTTTGTTCACCAGCGCCAATGCGATCCGGTTCGGCGGCGACGAGCTGACAAAGCTTCGCGGCCTTCCCGCTTACGCAGTCGGGGAAGCGACCGCCGAGGCTGCGCGCGACTCCGGGTTCGACATTGCTGCTACCGGCCAAGCCGGCGTGGATCGCCTGCTCCAATCGATCGAACCGGACCTGAAGCTCCTGCATCTTTGCGGCGAGGATCGCCGCGTGCCGGCCGATCCGCGGCAGCGGATTTCGAATATCCCGGTGTATGGCACGAAAGAGGTCTCGGAGCCTGACCTTCGCGTCGCAGAAGGTGCCGTGGCCCTCATTCACTCGCCACGCGCCGCTACCCGTTTCGCCGAGCTGGTGACGGATCGCTCGTCGACTGCCGTCGCGGCGATCAGTGAGGACGCGGCCGAAGCGGTGGGGAGGGGATGGCAGCTTGTCGAAACGGCGGAAGCCCCGACCGACGACGCGCTGCTAGCTCTCGCGGCGCGGCTGTGCGAGATAGCTGACCCGTAATGAACGGCACTCGAACGGGGATGGGCTGGGGCCCGCGGATGATGATCGCGCTGGTGCTGATCATCGTCGGCGCCGCCGCAGCGACATGGGGCCTCGGCCACTATCGATCCGCGGCGCGTTTTCTCGGCGTAGTTCCGGCGCAGCAGCAGCCGGTCATGCTCACTCCGAAACCGGTGGTCATGAACCCGCAGTCCGCGCCGCCGCCTGCTCCCCAAGTTCAGACGCAAGCGCAGGACCAGAAGATCGCGAGCCTGGAGAATCGTATCGCAACGGTCGAGAATGCCACCGCACGGGCGGTCGGATCGGCCGGACGCGCCGATGCGCTCGTCATTGCTTTCGCAGCGAGGCGCGCGATCGATCGCGGAGTGGCGCTTGGCTATCTCGAGAACCTTCTCGTCGACCGCTTCGGTGCGCAGCATCAGGCGGCGGTCGCCACCGTGATCACCGGATCGCGCCAGCCTGTACGGCTCGACGACCTCATCAGCGAATATGATGCGCTGGGCCCCGAACTTCGCCGCGGCGGCCCGCAGGATAGTTGGTGGACCGACCTCCGCCGCGAGTTCGGCGAGCTGGTCGAAGTCCATTCGTCCGCGCGGCCGGCGGTCAATCCGGAAGCGCGCTACGCAAGGGCGCGGCAGGAGCTGGTCGGCGGCGATGTCGACAAAGCGTTCGCCGAGACCATGCGGCTTCCAGGAGCGGCGCGCGCCGGCGATTGGATAGGCAAGGCGCGTCGCTACATCATCGTCCATCGTGCGCTCGATCAGATCGAATCCGCCGCACTGATGCCCCAACCCGCCCCGCAGCACTGACCCGAAGGCTTGGCAAGCGAGTCCCGAGATGCGAATCTTGGGCTGCCCGTGCACAGCACGGGTTCAGCTGAACCGGCTAAGCTTCTGGAAGCAGGCCGAAGTTCGGGGGAAATGGCGAATTCATGACGTCACTTGGGAAAATGGCAGGACTGGCGCTGATCGTGGTCGTAGCGGCGCAGATGAGCGCATCAGCCGCCAAGCCAAGTCATAGTTCCAAGCCGACGGCGCATCACAAGGCCGCGCCGAGTGGCGCAGTGCCTGCGCCGAAAGCCCTCGCCGATCAGATCGACCAGCTCGGCAGCGGCTTCGATGGCCGTGTCGGGATTGCCGTTCGGTCGATCGATTCCGGCTGGGAAACGGGCTGGAAGGACCAGGAGCTCTATCCTCAGCAGAGCGTCAGCAAATTGTGGGTATCGATTACCGCACTCAATGCCGTCGATCGCGGCCGGGTGAGCCTTGACGACAAGGTCACGCTGACGACCGCCGACCTCACGCTTTTTCACGAGCCCATCATCGAGGACATACTGAAGAGCGGGACTTACACGACCACGCTCGGGGACCTGATGCTTCGGGCGATCACGACCAGCGACAATACGGCCAACGACAAGCTGATGCGCTCGGTCGGCGGGCCCAAGGCGGTCCGGGCAATGATCGCTCGGAAACATCTGGGTGCCATCCGCTTCGCCGATGGCGAACGCGACATGCAGAGCCGGATCGCCGGGCTCAGCTGGTCGCAGAATTATGCGCTGAACGGCCAGTTCTCAAAGGCGCGTGACGCGCTTCCCATCACGGTGCGGAGCGCTGCGTTCAACCGCTACATCGCCGATCCCTATGACGGAGCGGCTCCGGCAGCGATCGTCGGCGCGCTCGCGAAATTGAAGCGGAGCGAACTGCTCTCGCCGGCGTCGACTGCGCATCTGCTCGAGGTCATGAGCCACACACATACCGGACCGAACCGGCTGAAGGGCGGGCTCGCGCCCGGTTGGACGCTCAATCACAAGACCGGGACGGGGCAGGAGCTCGGTGGCGTCCAGGCTGGCTACAACGATGTCGGAATCCTCACCGCGCCAGATGGAAAAGGCTATTCGGTCGCGGTGATGATCAAGAAGACCTCGACCCCACTGCCAGTGCGAATGACCTTGATGAACAATGTCGTTCAAGCGGTCATCGCCCAGCACGATCGCGACTATGGCGGAAGCACTGCGGCGGTCCGTCGCTAATTCCGCCGGGCGGTTGGTCGCGACGCGGGGCGTGCAGCGGGTCCCCACACGCGATCTCGAATTGTTTATCGTCCGCGGCTTCCTCGACCTGGAGACCTGTACCGCGCTGATCGAGCGCATCGACGAGCGGCGGCGTCCTTCCGCGATCGCCGACGATGTCGGGATCGCAAACTTCCGGACGAGCGAAACCTGCGACCTCGACCGGTGCGATCCCGTCGTCAGCGGCGTCGACGCGAAGATCGCGGAGCTGCTCGGGCTTCCGCTCGATACGGGCGAGCCGATCCAGGGACAGCGCTACGCTCCCGGCCAGGAGTTCAAAGCGCACACCGATACGTTCGAACCCGGCGGCTACGACTTCTTCGTGCACACGGCGAAGAGCGGTCAACGCACCTGGACGGCGATGATCTATCTGAACCAGCCGGAGGACGGCGGGGCGACGCGGTTCAAGACGATCGGGAAGACGATCCAGCCCGAGACGGGAAAACTGCTCGCGTGGAATAATTTGTTGCCCGATGGCCGTCCGAACCCGGCAACCCTCCATCAGGGGATGAAGGTGCGCCGCGGCACCAAGTACATCGTCACCAAATGGTACCGTGAACGGCCGGCCTGAGGCGTTACTCGGTCCAATTCTCTCCGCCGCCCCCGAGTGCCTTCACATGGACCGTCTTGATATTCACGAACTCTCGGATGCCGAACGCACCGCATTCGCGCCCGTAGCCCGAGTGCTTCACCCCGCCGAAGGGTGCGCGCGGATCGGAGCGAACATTCTCGTTCACGAAGCTCATTCCTGCTTCGAGCTGTTCGGCGGCGATCCGGCGGCCGCGGTCGAGATCCGCAGTGATCACTCCCGACCCGAGGCCGAACTCGCTGTCGTTCGCGATTCGGATCGCATCCGCTTCGCTCTCGGCGGCAATGATCGCGGCGACCGGCCCAAAGACTTCTTCATCGTGCGCCGGCTGGCCCGCACGTAGGTTCGTAAGGACCGTCGCCGGATACCAGGCGCCCGGATTGTCGGGAACCTTGCCGCCGAGCAATAGCTTCGCGCCTTCGTCGATACTTTGAACGACCTGGCGGTGGATCTCGTCACGGGCCTTCACGCTCTGCATCGGGCCAAGCTTGGTCTTCTCGTTTAGCGGATCGCCCATCTCATAGCCTGACATCGCTTCGACGAGGGCCAATTCGAAACGGTCGAGAATGTCGCGAACGACGATGAAGCGCTTGCCGGCGATGCAGCTCTGGCCGCCGTTCACCATGCGCGCCGTCGCCGCGATTTTCGCGGCCGCCTGCACGTCGGCATCTTCGAGGATCACGTAAGCGTCCGACCCGCCTAGCTCGAGCACGCATTTCTTAAGAACCGAGCCCGCCGCGGTCGCAACGCTTCGTCCGGCGGCGACACTGCCGGTGAGGGTCACAGCGGCGATGTGGTCATCCTTGATGAGCGCTTCGACCTCGCTGCTGCGCAGAAGCAACGTACGGAAGAGGTCCCGGGGCACGCCCGCCTGGTGCAGCACCTCCTCGATCGCGAGCGCGCAGCCGGGCACGTTGCTCGCATGTTTGAGAAGCGCGCCGTTGCCCGCCATCAGCGCCGGAGCGGCGAAGCGGAAGAGCTGCCAGAAGGGGAAGTTCCACGGCATCACCGCAAGGACGACGCCGATCGGGTTGAAGGTGACGAACGCCTCCTCGCCGTCGAAATCGACCTGCTCGTTGGCGAGATAGGTTTCGGCATGGTCGGCGAACCAGTCGCAGTGGAAAGCGCACTTCTCGACCTCGGCACGGCCGTCGGTGATGGTTTTTCCCATCTCCTCGGTCATCAACCGAGCGAACTCCTCCTTGCGCTCACGGAGGATCTTAGCGGCCTTATCGATGATCGCGCTCCGGTCGGCGAAGCTGGTCCGGCGCCACTCGTGGAAAGCGACGTGCGCAGCCGCGGCCGCCTTTCGGGCTTCGTCGAGTGAGGTTTCAGGGTAGCTTCTGCCCTTTTCCCCAGTCGCCGGATTGATCGTTTCG
Source organism: uncultured Alphaproteobacteria bacterium (assembly GCA_963831485.1). Lineage (GTDB taxonomy): Bacteria > Pseudomonadota > Alphaproteobacteria > Sphingomonadales > Sphingomonadaceae > Sphingomicrobium. Next base: position 123,975 of record CAWHQE010000018.1, on the reverse strand, counting down.
ATCCTTTTGCTGGTCTCGGGACGGGTGAGTTCTGCTTGCTCGGCCATGCGCAACTCCTTGCCGGCGCCACATAGGCTCGGCGGCCGGGCGTACCAACAGGAACGGGACAGTTCGGAAGAGACCGAAGGTGAACTGCAATGGCTAGCTGTCGCCCCTCCCTTCGCCCGCTCCAGCTGTTACCAAGCTGCTGAAAACGTGAGAAAGCGGTCGTCCAGACGGCCTCAGCCGAGCGTTCTCCCCTACAATCTCCTACACAGTCGCGGGCGAGCAGTGACCGCAAGTCTCTGCAAACGCTCGGGGAAGCAGACTGCGCCGCCAACATTTAGAGCGCTGTTGCGGTGCAGGGACTCACATATTTTTTGACGGAACTCAATTCGGCCCTATTGTCAAGAGGATTCCTGTGGGCATATATAGGCGTAAATGGACTGGGGGTTCCCGGTCGGCGTCATAGCCTCGGTGAGCTTCACCGGGGCTTTTCGCTTTCTAGGGGAGGGAACACCTTCAAACCCCAATCCTCATAGCCTTCACCTACGCTCTCCCTACCGCCCGAGCAGAAAAACTTCCGCTTGAGAACGTCGAAGGCTCGGTTTTCCTGCGTAGGCCTCAATATCCGCAGGCCAATGGGCCTCGCTACTAGGTCGGCGAGTTGGAGACCCGACGAATTGGCCTTCTTGTCAGCCATTTTGATTTCGAATGGGAGACGAATGCCCATGCAATTCGCGCCGTCGCAAACTCGCCGGAATTCGAGTTCTAAGTCTTTGTCTTCCTTGTTCCCTCGGCTTTCGAAGACGACAAAAGTCTTCTTCCCTTCTTGATTCTTCTCGCACAGAAACTCGTGCAGTGTTTCGAGGCAAAAGGCGAGTGCAAGATGGTAGGGGTTATCGCTCTCTGCCTCCTTTTCGCCGAGAGCCTCTTTGCGAATCACGCAGCTAATCAGAATAAAATTGCTCTTCTCGATGATCTCGCCGAGCTGGCCGATAAACTCGTTTTTTTCGGCTTCGTTCGTGAACTTGAATGGAGCTGTCTCTTTGCGGATGTCTCTTTCGTGTAGGATCACGATGTCGTGCCCGAACCGGTTGAATTTAAATTTCTCAATCGCTGGAACGACCTTCTCACTGTAGTGACGTTTGTAGAAGATGCAGAAAGCCAGAACGAAGATCGGATAGTTCTGATCTACCTTTTGCATTCCATGATCGCCACTCTCGTCCACATAGACGATGAAGTTGCTCTGATCGCCAGAAGGACGAACTGAACTCTTCTGCTCCTCTTCCGCCGCATCTTGCGGTGTGTCGAAGAGTGAGAACTGTTCGCTCGCGGACATCTCTGATGAGCTAACTCGTCATTGACCCTCTTTCCAGCTATTGTTGAGTTCACGAGAGCCGGTGATTTGGGCATCTTCATTTTGATGGAGGTGCGCGAGAGTCAGGCAAGAATAGCGCACCTTCGCGATTTCTTCCCCAAGCTCCCTGACCCGGAACCCCCTTCCGTAGATGTCGGCAATTGCGGATGCTCCCGCGCTGGAGGTCCAGCAACCAAGTAGGAGCGCGATCTCGCGGGGCACCTTCCCATCACGGAGCGCGTCCCTGAAGTTGTGCCGGAAGCTATGAAAGCACGTCTTCTCCATTGCCGCACCGGCACTCTTGAGGAAGCGGCCGAACCACTTCAAGAACGTAACCGAATGATAGCCCAGCGAACTTACGGGCAAATCAGGGAACAGCTTCAAGTCGCCTGCGCGACGGCGGTCATCAACATAGGCATGGAAGCCAGTGCGCTGTAGTTCGGGGTGAACTGGCACGAGCTTGGTTGAGCGTTCCGAGACATAGGTTGCAAAACGTTCCGGAGACATAGGTGATACTTTCCGCTGCGATCGCAGGGGAAAGTGTCGATGCCGTGGAAGAGAATCTCCGTGATGGACGAACGTCTGCGCTTCGTGGCCCGTGTTCTGGAAGGTGAGCCGATGACCGACTTGTGTCGGGAGTTCGGGATCTCGCGGAAGACCGGTTACAAGATCTACAACAGGTACAAGGACGAGGGGCCAGTCGCGCTCTGCGATCGATCGCGACGGCCGGTGCGCTACGCCAACCAGCTGCCTGAGCAGGTTGAGCGGCTGTTGGTCTCAACCAAGCAGAGCAAGCCTCATTGGGGCGCGCGTAAGATCCGCGAGCTGCTCGTGCGCAGACTTGATGGGGATTACCGTGTCCCCTCGATCAGCACCGTCCACGCGGTCATGGATCGCCACGGCCTTGTTGCTCATTCCAAACGACGCCGCTCGAAGGCCAGTGGTACCCCCTTGTCGCCAGGTCTCGCCCCCAACGAGCTGTGGTGCACCGACTTCAAGGGCGAGTTCAAACTTGGCAACCATCATTACTGCTATCCGCTGACCGTCACCGATCACGCTTCGCGCTTCCTGCTCGAATGCGAGGCGCTCGAAATCCACTCGAGAAGTACCGGTAATCGAATGCTTCGAGCGCCTGTTCAGGGAGCGCGGGCTGCCCGCGGCGATCCGCTCGGACAACGGTGTGCCATTCGCCAGCCCCAACGGGCTTTACAACCTCTCCAAGCTCTCGGTCTGGTGGTTGCGCCTGGGCATCGCCATCGAGCGCATCAAACCCGGTCAGCCCCAGCAAAACGGCCGGCACGAACGCATGCATCGGACACTCAAACAGGAAGCAACCCGTCCTGCCTGCATGAATATCCTACAGCAGCAGGCGCGCTTTGATGACTTCATCCGCGAGTTCAACGAAGAACGACCGCACGAAGCGATCGGCATGAAATGCCCTGCCGAATTCTATACTCCTGCGGCACGATCGTATCAGGGCTTGCCCAGGGTCGAATATCCCTTCCACCATCGCGATGTACTCGTCACCGCCTGCGGGCGAATCTGCATGCACCGCAAAAGGGTCAACATCTCAACCGTGCTCGCCGGGCAACGGCTCGGAATCAAGGAGGTCGACGATGGCATCTGGCTCGTCTCCTTCCTCGATTACGATCTTGGCTACATCGACGTGGAGCAAAAACCGCTGCAAACCCTCGACAACCCGTTCGGCACGAGGTTGTTACCTATGTCTTAGGAACGATCTGTGACCCATGTGTCCCGAACGTACATTCGCGAAACTGGAGCGGGCGAAGGGATTCGAACCCTCGACCCCAACCTTGGCAAGGTTGTGCTCTACCCCTGAGCTACGCCCGCTCTGAGCTGACGCCGGAGCGCTTGGATGCGCTTCCCGGCGGAGGTGAGGCGCGCGCCTAGCATGGGCTCCGCGGCTTCCGCAAGGCTTTGCACGACGCTTGTGGGGCGCGCCACTGCTGTCCATATGGGGCGCTCAACCGAGGCAATGAAGGAGTGAAGGTAAGCCGTGGCGACCCTGGGCCTCAGCGAAGCCGAACGCGAATCGATGGAGCGGTTCGAGAAGGACGTCATCGAGCCGTCGATGACTTCGCTCGTCATCCTCGACTTCTGGGCGGAATGGTGCGGTCCGTGCAAGCAGCTGGGGCCGATCCTCGACAAGGTTGCTACGGACTATGCCGACAAGGGCGTCAAGCTCGCCAAGATCGACGTCGACAAGGAGAAGCTGCTCGCCGCGCAGTTCCGTATCCAGTCGATCCCGACGGTTTACGCTATCTACCGGGGCCAGCCCGTCGCGGACCTCACCAATTATCGGACCGAAGGACAGATCAAGAAGGTGCTCGACCAGCTGCTTGCCCAGCTGAAGATCGAGCCGGAGGGCGCGGTTCCGCAGGCCGAGATCGAGCCGATGGTGGCCATGGGCGAGCAGGTGCTGGACGAAGGCGATGCCACGCGAGCGGTGAACATCTTCCGGCAGGTCCACGACATGGCGCCGGACAATCCAGCAGTGATCGGCGGCCTGGCGCGAGCGCTGGTCGCCGCTGGCGAGACGGACGAGGCGCGGCTGCTGCTGGGCGAGGTTCCGCCGGAGCTGGCGAGCAAGCCGGAGATCGGCCGGGCGAAGGCGGCGCTGGAAGTCGCATCGGCTCCGACGGTCGACACCAGCGCCCTCGAGGCGCGGCTGGCCGCCAATCCGGACGACCATGAGGCGCGCTTCGAGTTGGCATCGGCCAAGATGGCATCCGACCGGGATGCCGCAGCCGATGCGCTGCTCGAGATCGTTCGGCGCGACCGCGAGTGGAACGAGGGCGCCGCGCGCCAGCGCTTCCTTCAGCTGCTCGAGGCGCAGGGGCTCGAGGACCCATGGTCGAGCGCGCAGCGCCGCCGTCTTTCGGCCGTGCTCTTCACGTGAGCCGCGCAATTCGGGTCCCGCTCTTTCCCCTGGCAGGAGCAATTCTCTTCCCCCGGTCGCAACTGCCACTCCACATTTTCGAGCCTCGCTATCGGGAGATGGTGCGCGACGCGATGGACGGGGCCGGCCGGATCGCGATGATCCAGCCGCACCGAATCGACGATGACAATGAGGCGCCGCTTTTCGCCGTCGGCTGCGTTGGCGACGTGGTCGGGATCGAGGAACTTGAGGACGGGCGCTTCAACATCGTATTGCTGGGATCGAACCGCTTCCGGCTGGTCAGGGAAGCGGACGTCGATGCGCTGTACCGCTGCGCCGACGTCGACATCAGCGCGTTCAACGACGAGGAGCCGCCACCGCTGTCGCTCGCTCAACGCGCGGAGGTCGAGCGCGAGGCGCGGCGCCTCGGCGACGCAATGGGGCTTGCGATCGACTGGGACGCAGTCAGCCGGCTCGACGACGAGATGCTGGTGAACGCGATCGCTCAAGTCGCTCCGTTCGATGTCGGCGCGAAGCAGGCGCTTCTCGAGCAGGCGACACTGGACGGACGCGCCGACCTGCTTGTCCAACTGATGCAGTTCCACCGGGCGGCGGTGAGCGGCGGCGTCGAGGTCGAACCGACCATCCAGTAATTAGATCGGCAGGCCCCTCAGCAGCAGCGGGAGATCGCCGCTGGTGCCGCGCGCTTCGCTCATCAGTCGGTCGCGAAGCGGCGAGATTCGGCCGACCACCCCCATGCCCAAGCGACGGACCGCAGACGCCGCCTTTCCCGGAACGCCGTAGATACGAGTTCAACGTGTCGGTAGCGAAGGCGACGGAAAGCGCGTCGAGCGAGCGCCAGCGCTGGTAGCGGTCGAGCAGTTGCTTGTCGCCGAGGTCCAGCCCGAGACGCGCCCCTTCGACGAGCACTTCGGCAAGCGCGGCGACGTCGCGAAAGCCGAGGTTGAGGCCCTGGCCGGCGATCGGATGAATCGCATGCGCTGAATCGCCGACAAGCGCCAGGCGCGGCGCAGTGATTTGCGCCGCGTGATGGAAACCGAGCGGAAAAGAGGAGCGCGGCGCAAGCATCTCGATCCTGCCGAGGAATCCGCCCATCGCCGCTCCCGCTTCGGCCGCGAAATCTCCATCGCTCAGCGAGAGCCAGCCGGGAGCATCTTCGTTCGGAACGGACCAGACGATCGCGCAGCGATGGCCGACCGGATCGTCACTCATAGGGAGGAGTGCGAACGGTCCGGTCGGATAGAAGATCTCATAAGCGACATGCTCGTGAGGTCGCTCGTGGCGTAGCACGGAGACGATCGCCTGGTGATCATATTTCCAGCGAGCGATGTTGATTCCCGCGGCCTCCCGCGCGGGCGAGTTGCGGCCATCGGCGGCCACGAGCAGCGGCGCCTGGAGCTTGCGGCCGTCCTCGAGCGCGACCACGACACCAGCCTCGCCGCGATCGACCCTGGCGATGCGGGACTTCCACAACAGCCACACGTTCTTGCCGGTCTCGGCGCGCTCCTGCAACGCCAAGCGAAGGTGGCGGTTCTCGTTCATGAACCCGAGCGGCTCGCCGTCGTCGGGATCGAAATGGAGCCCGCCGGGCTTGAGGCCGTCGGCGACCGCGATTCGCCAGATGGGGCAGCCGGGCTCGGCAAGATGGTCGGCGACGCCGATCGTCTCAAGCATCCGCATCGAGCTCGACGAGACCGCACTGGTGCGGCCGTCGAACGCGGCACCGCGCCGCTGACCGGGGTCGGCGGGGTCGACGATGATCGTCGAAAGCCCGCTCGAATCGAGGGCCGACGCGAGCGCGAGGCCCACGAGGCCGCCACCAAGAAGGATCACATCGGCACGGTCCATCGCGCGCGCACCTAACCCGTTCGTCGCAATGATTCCACGACTTCGCTTGACCCGAGACTCCTCGTGGGGGATTCTTGGGGCCGGAAGACCTTTTGGGGGTGGGAAATGGCGACCGTTGCCACGCGCGCGCCGAAGCGCGAACTGGCACCCGACTGGCGGGAAGCGCTGGCGACTGCCGTGCGCCGATTCGCGATCCGCAGCTGGGGCGCGATGCTCCTTTTGCTGAGCCTCGCCGGCGCGTTTGCGCTCGCTACCCACAATCCGACCGATCCGTCGCTAAGCACCGCCGCGGGCGGGCCTCCCACGAACTGGCTCGGAAGTCCGGGTGCTTACTTTAGCGACGCGCTACTGTTGCTGTTCGGGATCGGTTCGATCCTGTTCTTGCCGGTCGTCGCGATTGCGGGATTGCGAATGCTGCGGATCGAGCCTGCCGGTCATACCGGCCGAGGGCTGCTGGTCGCGGCGATTGGGGCGCTTCTGCTCGGCACGGCGCTCGGATTGACCAGCGGATCGGCCGTTTCAGGTCTTCCGGGGGGATGGGGCGGAGCATTCGGGCTCGCCGCCGCCCATGGTCTCAACTCGGCTTTTGCGATGATCGGCAATCCCGAGATCGCCGGACCCGCGCGGCTCGCGACGCTGCTTCTCCTAGCGCTTGCCGGTGTGACGCTCGGCTATTTCGCAATGGGCCTTACGGTCGAGGAACGGGATTGGATCCGCGTCAAGTTCAGGCGAGAGCCGCGGGTTCGGGCAGCACCACGCGCCACGGAACTGCGGGAGGATCGCCCGATTGCCGCGGCCCCGCCGCGGGCGCGGCCGACCGTCGCCGTTGCCGAGCCGGTCAGGTCAGTCGCTCCGGCGGTCCGCGGCAAGGACCGCAAGTCTGCCGTTGCGCAGCCGAGCCTGGCGCTCGGCGACAATTACCAGCTGCCGACCCTCGCCTTGCTGACGCCGCCGCCCAAGGAAGGCCGCCAGCAGGTCGACCGCGCGGGGCTCGAGCGCAATGCGCGCCTGCTCGAAGCCGTCCTCGATGATTTCAAGGTCCGCGGCGAGATCGTCGAGGTACGTCCCGGCCCGGTCGTCACCATGTACGAGCTGGAGCCGGCGAGCGGGATCAAGTCGAGCCGGGTGATCCAGCTCGCCGACGATATCGCCCGCAATATGTCGGCGCTGTCAGCGCGCGTCGCAACGATCCCGGGACGCAGCGTGATCGGCATCGAGCTTCCCAATCCGAAGCGCGAGATGGTGTCGCTGTCGGAGCTCATCGGCAGCCAGGCGTTCGAGGATCAGAACATGTCGCTGCCGCTGATCCTTGGAAAGAATATCTCGGGCGATCCGGTGATCGCTGACCTCGCGCCGATGCCGCATTTGCTCGTTGCGGGCACGACGGGATCGGGCAAATCGGTCGGGCTCAACTGCATGATCCTGTCTTTGCTCTATCGGTACGGTCCGGACGAGTGCAAACTGATCATGATCGACCCGAAGATGCTCGAGCTCAGCATTTACGACGACATTCCGCATCTGCTCGCGCCGGTCGTGACGGAGCCCGGAAAGGCGATCCGGGCGCTCAAGTGGACCGTCGAGCAGATGGAGGAACGCTATCGCAAGATGGCCAACCTCGGCGTTCGCGCGCTTCCGAGCTTCAACGCCAAGGTGCGCGAAGCGAAGGCGAAGGGCTCGAAACTCAAGCGGCGGATCCAGACCGGCTACGACGGCGATACCGGCCAGCCGATCTATGAGGACGAAGAGTTCGACTATGAAGTGATGCCGCAGATTGTCGTCGTGGTCGACGAGCTCGCCGACCTGATGATGACTGCCGGCAAGGAGGTCGAGTTCCTGATCCAACGGCTCGCGCAAAAGGCGCGCGCTGCCGGCATCCACCTCATCATGGCAACTCAGCGGCCTTCGGTCGACGTGATCACCGGCGTCATCAAGGCGAACCTTCCGACGCGAATCAGCTTCCAGGTGACGAGCAAGATCGACAGCCGGACGATCCTTGGCGAACAGGGCGCCGAGCAGCTGCTGGGCAAGGGCGACATGCTCTACATGCCCGGCGGAAAGCAGATCATTCGCGTCCACGGCCCGTTCGTTTCAGACGAGGAGGTCCGCGCAGTTGCCGAGCATTGGCGCAAGCAGGGCGCGCCCGATTACGTCCAGGCAGTGACCGAGGAGCCGGAGGACGGTGGATATTTGTTCGATGGCCAGCCGACCGGCGAGGACGATGCCGAAACCCAGCTCTTCCGCAAGGCAGTCCAGATTGTCGCGGAGAGTCAGAAGGCGTCGACTTCCTACCTCCAGCGGCAGTTGCGCGTGGGATACAATAGTGCCGCGCGCCTGATCGAGCGGATGGAGAAGGAGGGGCTAGTCGGCCAGCCCGACCACGTCGGCCGCCGCGAAGTGCTGATCGATCCCGACGGGCACCCGATCTGAGACTGAACCGCTCGGAACAGTTGAGTTCAGTGCGCATTCAAAGCGTGAACGCCAGTTTCCGGCGCAAAATTCCAGGAGCTTTCGAATGACCTTTTCGACGAAATTCGCGCGTGCGCTGGCGCCCGCCGCGGTCGTCGTTGCCGCACCCGCCCTTGCCGCGGATTTTGCCGACATGGCCCACTTGAAGGCCCACATCAGCGCCGTGCACACGATGACCGCGAACTTCATGCAGACCGACGCGCGCGGCCGCTCCGCCGCGGGAAAGATGGACCTACAGCGTCCGGGCAAGGTGCGGTTCGAATATGGTAGCGGCGACCTCCTGCTGGTAGCCGACGGGAAGACGCTGACGCTCATCGACTATCAGGTTGGGCAGAAATCGAGCTGGCCGCTCAATCGCACGCCGCTCGGCGTCCTCCTTTCGAATTCGCCGGACCTGAAGGGCAGGGCGCAGATCGTTCCGAGCAGCGATCCCAAAGTCCTTACGGTTCGCGCGCGTGACCCCGCCCAATATGGCTCGGTCACGCTCGTCTTCCTGCGCAGCGGGTCCGCACCCGGTGGCTTGCAGCTTTACGGCTGGACGGCCATCGACGGCCAGAATCGGCGAACGACGGTCAAGCTGTCAGACGTGCGCTACAATGTGACGATCCCGCAAAGTGCCTTCAGTTACGCCCAGCCGAAGAAAAAATAGGGCAATAAAAGTTTCATTTTGCGACCTGTTCATCCCCGCGTCAGGCTGAAAGTCTTAGATAAAAGCCCGATTCTGTGAGTGCTTGGGGTTTCCCCCTGTTACCCTTGCCTTCAGAATCCCTTGCGTGACGAACGCTAGGTCGGCCCTCGCTCCACGCCCCCGGAGCGGGGGCCTTTTTATTGTCGGGCGAGGCGGGCTAAGCGGGTGTCGTGGGCAAAAGGCTGAAGATCGCGTCCTGGAACATCAACTCGGTGCGGGCTCGCACCGCGCTCATCGAACGCCTGATCGCGGAGCAGCAGCCCGACATCTTGTGCCTTCAGGAAACCAAGGTGCTCGACAGCATCTTCCCAGGCGAGCTGTTTCAGCGGAACGGCTATGTCCACCGGCAGCTGAACGGGCAGCGGATGCACCACGGAGTCGCAATCCTCAGCCGGGTGCAGCTGAAAGACCCCGGCAAGCATGATTGGCAGGACAATGGCGAGGCTCGGCACATCGGAGCGCGGCTCGAGTGCGGGATCCGGCTTGAGAACGTTTACGTCCCCGCCGGCGGCGATACTCCGGACCGAACGGTGAACCCAAAGTTCGGCCAGAAGCTCGACTTCATCGGCCGTATGACCCGCTGGTCGGAGGGCCTGAGGGAGCCGACGATCATCGTCGGGGATTTCAACGTCGCTCCCCTCGAATGCGATGTCTGGAGTCACAAAGCGCTGCTGACGGTCGTCAGCCACACTCCGGTCGAGGTCGACGCGCTCACGAAGCTTCAAGAGGCGCACGGCTGGACCGATATCGGGCGCAAGTTCGTGCCGGCGCCCGAGCGCTGCTTCACCTGGTGGAGCTATCGGTCGCCCGACTGGACCAAGAACGATCGCGGGCGGCGACTCGACCATATGTGGTGCTCGCCCGAGCTCGGCGGAAACGTCATGGCACATGAGGTGCTCGAGCCGTGCCGCAACTGGGAGCGGCCCTCCGATCATGTTCCGCTGATTTGCGAGATCGAAATTTGAGCGAGCATCGCGCGATTCGAAACGCGATCGCGATGCTCCGTTCGGGGCGGCCCGTACGGATTTCAGGCGATCAAGAGATCACCGTCGCCGCTGTCGAGACCACCAGTCCCGAGCTCCTCGCGCTGCGCGACAAGGATGGTCAGGCGCGGCTGATGATCAGCGGCCAGCGCGCCGCCGCCCTCAAGCTCGCCAACGAGCGCGAGGCCGCGGATCCGGAAGCGCCGGTGGTGATCGCGCGCGAATCGTGGCTCGACAGGGAGGCGGCGCTTGCGATAGCCGATCCCGGACGCGACCTCGACCGTGGTCCGATCGGACCGCTTCATCCGGTCACGCCGGAATTCATCGAAGCGAGCAGCGCTGCGCTGGCGCTTGCACGATCCGCCGGATTGCTGCCGGCGCTCTGGATACTTGCGGCGTCCGAATCGGACGCAAAAGTCGCGCTAGACGACATCTTGCGGGAGAGACGCCAACCTTCGGTCGAGATCGTCGCCCGCGCGAAGTTGCCGCTCGACGACATGCCGCCGACCCAAATCGTGGCCTTTCGCGCGTCGGATGACGGCCAGGAGCATGTTGCTCTGATCGTGGGTGCTTTCGGCGGACAGCCGCCGCTGGTCCGCCTTCACAGCGAGTGTTTGACGGGCGACGTGTTCGGCTCGCTGAAATGCGATTGCGGGCCGCAGCTGAAGGAGGCCCTTCGAATCATCGGAACGGAGGGCGGCGGCGTTCTCCTCTATCTACGCCAAGAGGGGCGCGGCATCGGCCTTGCCAACAAGGTACGTGCCTATTCGCTTCAGGATCGTGGGCTGGACACGGTCGGCGCGAACCAGCGGCTCGGCTTCGCGGACGATGAACGCGATTACGGACATGCCGCGGCTATGCTGAGAGCGCTCTCGATCGATTGCGTGCGATTGCTGACGAACAATCCGGACAAGGTGAGGGGTCTGGAAGCGGCGGGAATCGCCGTCACCGAGCGAGTCGCGCACCAGATGCCCGCCAATCCGCACAATGCCGACTATCTCGTGACCAAGCGCAAGAAGAGCGGTCACCTCTTGATCTGATCCAGCCAGATCAGGCGCGCGACCTCTTCAAAACTGTGCGCGACTTCGGCGATCCCGACCATCCGCAGCATCTCGTCATGCCCGTCGAAGCAGTGTCGGCCGGCGGCAAGCCCAATGACGGCAGCCCCCGAAGCGAGTGCGCCTATGGCGCCGACCTCCGAATCTTCGAGGATGACCGAGCGCTTGATATCAACCCCGAGCTGATCCGCGGCGTGAAGGTAGATGTCGGGCGCGGGCTTGCCGCGACTGACATGCTCGCGGCCGCTGTAGACGTGCTCGCCGAGCACGTCGGTCAGGCCGAGATGATCGAGATGCCCCCGGATCCACCGGGTAGAGCTCGATGAGGCGACTGCCTTGGGCAGGTCCGGAGGAAGCGAGCGCACGAAGTCGATTGCACCGACAACGGCGTCGATCCCGTCCTTGAGCGCCTGGACGCTCTTTTCCTTCATCTGTTGATGGAACTGGGGCGGGAGTGAAGTTCCGATCCTTTGCTCGATCGCGGCGATGAAGTCATTGCCGGCGAGCCCGGTGTAGTGGCGGATCGCCTCGGCGGCGGTGTGGCGGTGCCCGAGCGCCGTCAGCAACTCCGCGAGCTGGATATTGGCCTCGAACTCGCTTTCGAGCAGCACACCATCGAAATCGAAGATGATTGCGTCGTACTTGATCATTCGTCCTCGAACATGGCGGTGCCGATTCGAACTGCAGTTGCGCCGAGCATGATCGCTGCTTCGAAATCGGCTGACATTCCAATGCTTAAGCCTACGACGTCATGCCGTCGGGCGAGTTTAGCAAGCAGCGCGAAAAAGGGCGCGGGCTCGAGCCCGAGCGGCGGAATCGCCATCAGCCCCGTGAGCGGAAGCGGCGATTTGTGCACTGTCTCCACGAGGTCACCGACCGCGCCGATCGCGCAGCCGCCCTTCTGCTCCTCCTCGCCGATATTTACCTGGACATAGAGATTGGGCGCCTTGCCCGCCTTGCCCGCCTCCTTGACGAGCGCATCGAGCAACGAGCGCCGATCTACCGAATGGATCGTGTCGAACAGGGCGATCGCTTCGGGCGCCTTGTTGGATTGCAAACGCCCGATGCCGTGCAGGCGAACGTGCGGGTGGCTGGCCAGCAAGGAGGGCCATTTGGCGAGCGCCTCCTGCACGCGATTCTCGCCGAAGTCGCGCTGGCCGGCGTCGATCAGGGCTTTGATGTCGTCGGACGTGTGGCCTTTGCTGACGGCGATCAACTGGATCTCCTCGGGCGCACGTCTTGCAAGCGCGGCGGTCCGGGCGATGCGGTCGAGGATCCTGTCGCGTCTGTCTTGGGCGCTGCTCACAAGCACCGGCTATAGGAACGCTCATGCAACGCCGCCAGACGCGCCCGAGCCAGTGGTTCATCGTCGCTGACGAGGACGCGATCGCCGCCGCGCGCCTTCTGCGCCGCGGGACCGGTGTGCTGGTCATCAAACCGCTTGCGGCGAAGCAAGTCCGGGAGCTGCGGACAGCGGCCGCTCGTGCGCGGCCTCACGATCATCAGCGAAGGACGAGGCGGTGCAGCGCGCGTCCACAACATCGCCGAGCTGCGGGCGGCGTTGCTCGCCAGGAAGCCGGCGATTTTCCTGTCTCCGCTCTATCCGACGCGAAGCCATCCTGCACTCGAAGCCGCTCCTGCGCATGCATGCCGCGGCGCTTGCGCGGCTCGGCGGCAGGAGACTGTTCGCGCTCGGTGGAATGAACGCGCGAAAATTCGCGCGAATCAGGCGCTTGGGATTTCAGGGCTGGGCAGGAATTTCGGCGTTCAGAACTTGAAGGCAGTGCCGACGTAGACGGCTTGGCTGTCGCGGCGATCGTCCTCGAGCGCCGTCAGCCTGTCACGCTCGACATTGTAGCGAACGCCGCCCGTGAGAGCGATCCGCTTGGACAGCGAATAAGAACCACCGACATCGAGCGAATAAGTATCACCACGGCGGAGCGCCGGCAGCGCCTTGCCATCAGGCTTATCGGCGCCGACCGCGACTCGGCCGGTAAACTTGCTCAGCGAGTAGCTGACTCCGACGACGGCGCTCTCGCGTCCGCCGACGGCCGGATCGGCGTCCTTGACCTTCGACACGTCGCCCGAGACGGCGAAACGCCGCCAGCCGACAGCGACGCCGAGATTATAGCTGGACGGTGCAAGCGCAGTGGCAGTCGCCACTGGAGCGCTCTCCTGGGCGAGAGCAGGATCGGTTGGCGCATTCACACGAGCCCGAATCGCGACTCGGACCTGCGAAGGACGGCCCTTCGCGGGAGCTGGCGTGAACTTGAAATCAGTCAGCGACAGCGATTTGCCGGCGAGCGCCGCCGCCAATTTCGGATCGGCATTCGCCGGAGTGAATGACGAAAGGCTATCGAAGCTCAGCGAGACGGCGGGAGGCCGTTTCTTGGCGGTCGTTGTTGCGAACGCGGGAGACAGGACGAGACCGGCCGCGGCAAGTGCCGCAACCAGCCGGGTTTCCCTGCTCTTAGCGTACTTCAACAACCGAACATTCTCCCTGTTCACGAGTCGATATAGTCTTCTGAACCTGAAGGTTCCATGACAAGAGTCGATTCGTTCATCCCCTGTTGCCCGCGAACCACATAATCCTGTCCCGGCCGGGGACGCTTGCGACACAAACGCCAGCACTATAACGCCCCGAGCAAGCTTTGTCTGACCAAGGACCGCCGATGAATCGCCTGCAAACGACCGCTGCCGCCCTACTGGTATTTGCACTCGCGGGCTCCGGCTGCTCCCGCAATAGGAACGTGCCCAACAGGCTGGCGCCTTCACAGGTGACCACGATCGCGGTGAACAGCTACCTGTGGAAGGCTGCCGTCGATACGGTTTCCTTCGCGCCGCTGCTTCAGGCGAACCCGAACAGCGGGGTGATCATCACCGACTGGTACACCAATCCGAAGGCGCCCGGCGAACGCGTCAAGCTGACCGTCGCGGTTCTCGATCCCGACCTTCGCGCCGATGCCCTTCGCGTCTCGGCGGCACGTCAGGTCAACCAGAACGGGCAGTGGGTGGATGTCCCCGTATCGGCGGCGACAGTCCAGAAGCTCGAGGATATTATCCTGACCCGCGCCCGCGACCTTCGCCGCGCTGCCGTCCCCGGCTGATCGTCGGAATCGTCTGAATGGGTGGGCGTTTCGACCCGGGCGCGGCCGACCGCCGATGGCAGGAGCGATGGGCCGAGGCCGGCAGCTTTTCCGCTGACAGCAACAGCAACAAGCCCAAGACCTATGTACTGGAGATGTTCCCCTATCCGTCAGGGCGCATCCACATGGGGCACGTCCGCAATTACACGATGGGCGACGTCATCGCCCGCTTCCGCCGGATGCAGGGGCACGAAGTCCTTCACCCGATGGGCTGGGATGCCTTCGGAATGCCGGCCGAGAATGCAGCGATGGAGCGCAAGGTCCATCCGGCCGAGTGGACGTGGACCAACATACGCACCATGCGCGAGCAGCTGAAGAGCCTGGGCTTCGCGCTCGACTGGGAACGGGAATTCGCCACTTGCGACCCCGCTTATTACGGGCATGAGCAAGCGCTGTTCCTCGACCTGTTCGACGCTGGGCTCGTCTATCGCAGGGAGAGCGAGGTCAATTGGGACCCGGTCGACATGACCGTGCTCGCCAACGAACAGGTGATCGAGGGCCGCGGCTGGCGTTCGGGCGCTCCGGTCGAGCGTCGGAAGCTCTCGCAATGGTTCCTGAAGATCACGGACTTCGCCGATGACCTGCTCGAAGGGTTGAAGACGCTCGACGACTGGCCGGAGAAGGTTCGCCTGATGCAGGAGAACTGGATCGGCAAGAGCCGCGGGCTGAAGTTCCGCTTTCGCCTGGCGCATGGCATCGGTGGAATCGAGGACGTCGAAGTATTCACTACGCGTCCCGACACGATTTTCGGCTCAAGCTTCGTCGCCGTGGCCGCCGACCATCCCGTTGCGCTGGCGGCTGCCGAAAGGGACCCGAAGGCTGCCGCGTTCATTGCCGAGTGCAAGTCAGGCGGCACCAGCGCCGCCGTGATCGAAACTGCGGAAAAGAAGGGGTTCGCGACCGGTCTCGAGGTCGTGCATCCGCTCGATGCCGAATGGCGCCTGCCGGTCTACATCGCGAACTTCGTGTTGATGGATTATGGAACCGGTGCGCTTTTCGGAGTCCCGGGCCACGATCAGCGCGACTTCGAATTTGCTAAGCAATATCACTTGCCGATCCGCCGCGTTGTAGCGCAGAGCGCGGACCTCGCATGTGAGCCGATCGGAAGCGAGGCTGAGAGCGCTCCGGGAATCGCGGTGAATTCGAGCTTTCTCGATGGACTGACGACCCAACAGGCTTCCGCGGAAATCGTCCGCCGCGCGGATCAGGCGGGCTGGGGCCGCGGCACGGTGCAGTACCGCCTGCGCGACTGGGGCGTTTCGCGCCAACGCTATTGGGGAACGCCGATCCCCATCATTCAATGCGCGAACTGCGGCGCCGTCCCCGTCCCGCGCGAACAGCTGCCGGTCGTACTTCCCGAGGACATCGAGTTCGACAAGCCGGGCAATCCGCTCGATCGCCATCCCACCTGGAAGCATGTGAGCTGCCCATCGTGCGGAGGCACGGCCACGCGTGAGACAGACACACTCGACACCTTTGTCGAATTCGAGCTGGTACTTCATCCGCTTTGCCAGCCAGCCGGCCGATAAGCCGTTCGATCGCACCGAAGCGGAAAAGTGGCTGCCCGTCGCCCAATATATCGGCGGCGTCGAGCATGCGATCCTTCACCTGCTCTACGCACGCTTCTGGACTCGGGCGCTCCAGCGCCTCGGCCGAATCGGGATCGCCGAACCCTTCAACGGGCTGTTCACCCAAGGGATGGTCACCCACGGCACCTATCGCGCAGGCGACGGTAGTTGGCTGAGCCCGGACGAGGTAAGGCGAAACGGCGACGACTGGGTGCGAATCTCGGACGGCGCGCCGGTGGCCACCGGCCGCGTTGAGAAGATGTCAAAGTCCAAACGCAACACGGTCGACCCCGAGCCGATCCTGGCGAAATATGGCGCCGACGCCGTGCGCTGGTTCATGCTGTCGGACAGCCCGCCCGAGCGGGATCTGGAATGGTCCGAGGCGGGCATCGAGGGCGCCTCGCGGTTCGTCCAACGGGTTTGGAAGCTCGCGAACAGCGCTTCGGCCGGTGGTGGCGAAGACGGCCAGCTGAAGCGCAAGCTGCATCGGACGATTGCCGCAGTTGCCGAAGCCATTGATGGGCTTCAGTTCAATAAGGCGGTCGCGCAGCTCTATGAGCTCACCACCGCCATCGAGAAAGCGAAGCCGTCGTCAACGCGCGCCGATGCGATCCGCTCGCTCATTCTGCTGATTGCGCCGATGGCGCCGCATCTCGCCGAGGAAGCCTGGGCTCTGCTCGGCGAGCAAGGGATGATCGCCGATGCGGGCTGGCCGAGCTTCGATCCTGCTTTGCTTGTCGACGACCAAGTCACGCTCGCAATCCAGGTCAACGGCAAGTTGCGCGATACGGTGAGCGCACCGCGAGGACTCGACCGCGCTGCGGCTGAAGCGCTCGCGCTTGCTTCTTCCAATGTTCAGCGCCAGCTCGAAGGCGCCGCCCCGCGCAAGGTGATTGTCGTTCCCGACAGGCTGGTGAATATCGTCGCATGATGCGACCCTTCGCCCTTGCCGGCTTACTCCTGCTGCTTTCGGCTTGTGGGCTTCATTCGCTATATGGCGGCGGAGCGGACAGCCCGGTGTCGGGCCTTCTCCGGTCGGTCGAGGTCGGTCCGATTCCCGGCCAGCAGGGATGGCTCGTGCGAACGAAGCTCGTCGATCGCCTTGGGGAGACCGGCAGTGCAGAAGCGCGCTATCGGCTCGACGTCACGCTTGACGACAACATCACTTCGTATGGCCTTCGCGCTGACCGTGCAGCAACGCAGGAGCGGCGGACGTTGCGCGCGCGCTATCAGCTCGTCGACATGAGCAACAACATGGTCGTCCTCGACGAGACAGCAGGATCCGACGCGAGCGTCGATGTCGTCAGCAGCGAATATGCGACCGTCGCCGCGGAGCAGACTGCGCTCGACAATCTGTCGGGTATCGTTGCTGACCAGATCGTTGCGCGCCTTGCGATCTACGCGGCGCGAACCACTCACCGGAAGTGAAGGCAAGCAAATCGTCGATCGGCCGCTCGGTCGACCAGCCGGACTCCAAGGTCCGCTTCTATCTCTTCCTGGGCGCGGACGAGGGACAGTCGCGAGCACTTGCCGGGCGGCTTCTCGAGGCGCTCGGCGCGCAGAAGTCTCTCGTCGCTGCGGCCAGCCTTAAATCCAATCCATCGCTGCTCGCCGACGAGGCTGCGGCCCTGAGCTTGTTCGGTGAGCGGCGGCTGATCTGGATCGAACCTGCGGGCAACGACATCGCCGACGGTGTCGAGATGCTGCTCGGAGCCGAAGCGGTCGAGAGCCCCGTCGTCGCGATCGCTGGAGCGCTTCCGAAGTCCTCAGCGTTGCTCAAGCTTGCCGAAGGCTCGCCTGCAGCCCTCGCGTTCACGGCTTATGTTCCCGAGGGCGACGATGCGGTCCGGATGGTCGACGGATCTCGGCCGACGTTACGGCCTCAAGATCAGCCCGCCGGTTGCGGCCCGGATCGCCGATTTGCTGCCGCAACGACCAGGCGATTGTGAGCAAGGAGCTCGAGAAGCTGGCGCTCTTCATCGATGCGTCGCCTCATTCGCCCCGCGAGCTTGGGCACGAGGCGGTCGACGCGGTCGGCGCCGAGACCGGCGAGAGCGATTTCCTGCACTTGGCCGACCTAGCGCTATTGGGCGAGATCGAGCCGCTCGCGGAAGCGGTCACGAGGCTGCCGGCGGGCGGTTCCGAAGCGATCCCTGCAATTCGTTCGCTTCAGCGTCGCCTTCTCTTCCTGGCGCCCGCGCGCGCACGAGTGGAGCGCGGCGAGCGGATCGATGACGTCATGGCGTCGCTCGGAAGGGCAGTGTTCTGGAAGGATAGGGACCGTGTTGCCGCGATGCTGAAACGATGGCCGGCCGTGGATCTCGCGACGATCGCTCAGCGCGTCGGCTCGCTCGAGCGCGATTTGATGTTTGGCGATGCGCCGCCGCGCGAGGCGCTTGGAGAAGAGCTTCTGGCGATCGCGCGAAAGGCGAAGAGCGGCCGCTAGATCGGTTCGCCGCTCAGGCGCTGGCAGATCATGTCGAGCTGGTCGAGGCTCGAATAATGGAGCGTGACTGCACCGCCCTGCCCCTTGTGCGTCACCTGGACCTTGAGGCCGAGAATGTCGCCGAGCTGGCGCTCAAGCGCCTGAAGATCCGCATCGACGGTGTTTGCGGCGCGAAGACGCCGCCGGCCGGCTCGGGGCGGCGGTCCCGGATTTTTCGCTGCGGGCCTGCTGTTCGGCCTGGCGCACCGAAAGCCCTCTACGGATAATCTGTCGGGTCAAGCCCTCCGGATCCTGCGCCGTCGCGACAGCGCGCGCGTGGCCCATGCTGATATCGCCTTTCAATAGCGATTGTCTGACGAACTCAGGAAGATCAAGTAATCTCAAGAGGTTGGCGACATGGCTGCGGGATTTGTGAACAATCCTAGAAACGCCGTCCTGCGTGTGACCATGCGCCTTGATCAGCTGCCGATAGCCTTCCGCTTCCTCGAGCGGATTGAGGTCTTCGCGCTGAATATTCTCGATCAGCGCGAGCTCGGCGATCGTGGCCTCGTCGATGTCGCGCACGATTGCAGGGATCGCGTGAAGGTGCGCCCGCTGCGCCGCTCGCCACCGCCGCTCGCCCGCAATGATCATGTAATCGGAGCCGTCGCTGCGCAGCAGGATCGGCTGCAGGACGCCGCGCTCGCGAATCGAATCCGCCAACTCCTCCAGAGCGACTTCGTCGAACTGGATCCGCGGCTGATTGGGATTGCGCCGGATCCGGGAGATCTCAATCTCGCGAACGCCGCCCCCGCCCTCCGCCTGACCCTCGCTAGTCGGAGCGCGCGCGGCTTCGCCCAGCAACGCCTGGAGACCCATTCCGAGGCCTCTTGCCGGGCGATCGCCGCTCATGCCGCCTCGGCCAGTTGCGGCAGGCGGCCGATGAGCTCGCGAGCCAGGCGCACATAGGCTTCAGAGCCAGCGCACTTAAGATCATAGATCAGCGCAGGAAGCCCGTGGCTCGGCGCCTCGGAAAGACGGACGTTGCGTGGAACGACCGTGTCAAACACAGCATCGGCCAAGCAGGCGCGGACATCCTCGGCGACGAGTTGCGAGAGATTGTTTCGGCGATCAAACATCGTCAGCGCGACGCCCAGGATGGAAAGCTTCGGGTTGAAGGCGGCGCGGATCCGCTCGACCGTTTGCAGAAGCTGACTCAGGCCCTCCAGCGCGAAGAACTCGCACTGCAGCGGAACGAGAAGATAGCGCGCGCTTGCGAGCGCGTTGACCGTCAGAAGGCCAAGCGAAGGCGGACAGTCGATCAGGCAAATGTCCCAACGTCCCGGCGGCGGCACAGCGAGCGCCTTGTCCAGCCGATGCGCGCGGTCCGAAAGAGCCACCATCTCCACCTCGGCGCCGGAGAGGTCGACCGTCGCGGCGAGAACGTCAAGGCGTGGTACACGAGTCGCGATCGCCGCTTCTGTTGCCGACGCTCGGCCGATGAGTACGTCATAGCTCGAGAGGCGCCGCTGAGATGCAGCGATGCCCAATCCGGTAGACGCGTTTCCCTGTGGATCGAGATCGACGAGCAGCACTCGCCAACCGATCGCAGCGAGCGCCGTCGCGAGATTGATGCAGGTAGTCGTCTTGCCAACCCCACCCTTCTGGTTGGCCACCGCAATGCGGATCATTTCCTTGCCCTCACCTCTGTCCCAACGACGATGAATGATTCAACGTCGGTGACACTCGGCTCCACACGAAAGCTACCTTGCCACGCCTTAAGCGCTTCTGCCAGTTCCCGCTCGGCACTGCGGCCTTTCGGAAGCGCCCAAACGGTATTTCTTGTGGACAGATGTGCGGATATCTTCAGCAATTGAGGAAGCGCGGCGACGGCCCGCGCCGTAATCACATCGTAGGTTCCCTCGACGCGTTCCGACTTTTCGCAGCGCACCACCGCCTGCAAATCGAGGGATTCGACGCACTTGTGGAGAAAATCGGCGCGAAGACGCCGCGGCTCTATGAGTGCGACGGAGCCCTCGACGAGGCAAGCGATCACGACGCCCGGCAGTCCCGCGCCCGAACCAATGTCGATCCACGATGATCCAGGACGCGGCTCGTACCGAACGAGCTGCGCCGAATCGATGATATGGCGGTCCCACACGCGTTCGAGCGTCGCTGCCGAAACGAGGTTCTGCCGGCGGCTTTCATCGCGAAGAAGCGCGACATAGGCCTCCAGCTTCTCGATTGTTTCACGTGAAACAGGCCGTTGCGCGGCCCGCTCCAGCGCCTCCATCATGCCGCGACCCGGCGGCTCGCGGCGACGTAAAGGGCGGAAAGCGCTGCCGGCGTGACGCCCGGGACCCGCGATGCCTGATCGAGAGTCTCAGGGCGGGCGCCAACCAACCGCTCCACCATCTCGTTGGAAAGGCCGGGCACCGCCGAATAGTCGAACTCTGGCGCGAGCCACACACGCGAATCACGCTGAACAATTTCCCATTCGCGCTGCTGCCTTTCGACATAGGGCCGATAAAGCGCGTCGGCTTGCCCTTCATCGGTCTCGGCGAAGGAGGGGGTCGAACGGCGCTCCAAATGGTCCTCAATCTGAGTGCGGCGTTTGGCCGAGACGCAATTGGCAGCGACCGCGGCTTCACCAAGCCGCGTGGTGGCGTTGTCGGCGCGAAGCATCAGCCGATATTCCGCGCGAGCGGTCATCATGCGATACGGCTCGCTCAAGGCCTGGATCGTGAGATCGTCGACCATCACGCCAATGTAGGAGGTGCGTCGGTCAAACCGCACATCGTCGGCGTTCAACGCGCTGGCTGCCGCGTTCAGCCCCGCGACCAGCCCCTGAGCAGCCGCCTCTTCATAGCCGGTCGTGCCGTTGATCTGTCCAGCAAGGAACAGACCGCCGAGCTCGCGCACCTCGAGCGTCTGGTTCAGACGCCGAGGATCGACAAACTCATATTCGACGGCATAGCCTGGGCGGACAATGCCGGCGCGCTCAAGCCCCGCGATGCTGCGGACGAACGCCTCTTGCACATCAGCCGGGAGCGACGTCGAAATGCCGTTTGGATAGACGAGCGGGTCGTCCAGGCCTTCGGGCTCAAGAAATATCTGATGCGCGTCGCGGTCGGCGAAGCGCCTGACCTTGTCTTCGATCGACGGGCAATAACGCGGTCCCCTTCCCTCAATCGCGCCCGCGAACAGAGGCGAGCGGCCAAAGTTCGCTTCGATGATTTCGTGAGTCACCTCATTCGTCCGGGTGATCGCACACCGAAGCTGCGGTTGCCGCAAGCCCTCACCGAGCGCCGACATCGTCCATCGCTCGGCATCGCTCGGTTGGTCCTCCAGCCTCGACCAGTCGATCGTACGCCCGTCCAGCCGCGGCGGAGTGCCCGTCTTGAGGCGCCCCCGTCCCAAGCCGATTTCCCGGATTTGCTGAGCCAGCGGGAGCGAGGCTCGCTCCCCGACACGACCGCCTTCAACGACCTTCTCGCCAACGAACATCCGAGCATCAAGGAAAGTCCCGGTCGCAACGACGACAGCACGACACCGCATCAATCCCATATTTGTTCTCAGACCGCTGACCCGGCCATTGCGGGTCGCGATCGCGAGCGCCTCTGCAACGATCAGGCTGACGCCGCTTTCGTCCAACAGTTGAACGATCGCTGAGCGATACGCGTTACGGTCAGCCTGGATCCGGGGTCCCCAGACGGCAGGCCCCTTGCTTCGGTTGAGCATCCGCCGATGGATCGCCGCACGATCTGCCGCTCGTGCCATCAGTCCGTCGAAGACATCCAGCTCGCGTACGAGATGCCCCTTCCCCACGCCGCCAATCGACGGGTTGCACGACATCTGGCCTGCGTCCCCGGGCCGAAAGGTCAGAAGGCCAACGCGTGCGCCGCGGCGGGCCGCAGCAGCTGCGGCTTCGCATCCGGCGTGGCCGGCGCCGATTACCAGGACATCGTGCATCGCGCGCTCTTAACGCAGGAGTGTTCCACGTGGAACAGTTGGATCACTTACCCAGGCAGAATCGCGAGAAGAGCGCGTCGAGCACATTCTCGACACCCGCGCGCCCGGTCAGCCGATCGAATGCCGATCGTGCGGCGCGTAGATCTTCAGCGAGAAATACCGAATCAGACGAGTGCGCCGCAGCCGCCAACGCGACCGCTGCTTCGCCAATATTCTGAGCCTGACGACGATTGAGTGCAATTGCGCCCTCTTCCGGAAGGACCTGGCGCGCGATGACTTCGATCGCCCGGAGCAGTTCCGGTAGTCCTTGTCCGGACATCGCCGACACGCCGATGGATCCCGGAGGCGGATCGCGGCGAGCCGCCAAGTCCAACTTGGAATGGACCCGAATCGATCGCCGATGATCGGGCGCATCGTTCGGCTCTCCAAGCCAGACAACCAGGTCGGCGAGCTCGATCAGTTTCGATGCTCGCTCGACACCGATTGCTTCCACCGGGTCGGCCGAATCCCGAAGCCCGGCTGTGTCCGTGAGCAGGATGGGAACGCCGGCGAGTGCGAGCGGCACCTCGATATGATCGCGCGTCGTTCCCGGGACGTCGGTCACGATCGCTCGGTCATCACCTGTTATCGCATTGATAAGACTTGATTTACCGGCGTTAGGGGGCCCGGCGACAACCACCCTCACTCCGTCCTTGAGGCGCTCAGCAGGCGGTCTTGAGAGCCAGGACTCCAACTCTTGCGCCAAAACGCCGCAATCGCGCAGGAGCCGAGGATCGAGGCATTCATCGTCTTCGTCATAATCGATCGCACGTTCAGCCTGAGCAGATAGTGCGAGCAATCGTTCCTGCCAGTCAGCGACCTGCTTCCTGAGACCGCCTTCGGCGAGCGCCAATGCCGCCTTACGTTGAGACTCGGTCTCGGCTTCGATGAGGTCAGCGAGGCCTTCGGCCTCAGTGAGATCGATCCGCCCGTTCTCGAACGCTCGGCGGGTGAATTCTCCTGGCTGGGCGCTTCGCAAGCCGTCCATTGACGCCAAGACGCCAAGCACCGCAGCGACCACCGCCAGGCCGCCATGGCATTGGAATTCAACGATATTCTCTCCAGTAGCGCTGGCTGGCCCGTCAAATCGGAGGACCAAAGCTTCGTCCAGAAGCTCGCCTGACGCGGGATTGCGCAGCTCTCGAACGGCCGCTGTGCGGACCTCCGGCAGGGATCCCGCAAGGCATTCGCCAGCCTCGTGCGCGCGCGGACCGCTGACGCGAATGATCGAAACCGCGGCGGGTGGGCGGCCGCTCGACAGTGCGAAAATCGTGTCCATCGCTCAGGTGAAAAGCGGCGCGACCACCGGTGCCACATGGCCCGCGCCCTCGTAGATCATCTTGAGCGCCACCCACAGGATGACCAGCAGTCCGCCCCAGGCGATCCAGCGGTAGCGGTCGATGTACCGGGCAATGATGTTCGCCGCGACGCCCATCAGCAGCACAGACAGCAAAAGGCCGATCACCAGCACCCACGGGTGATCGCGCGCCGCCCCTGCGACCGCGAGGACATTGTCGAGGCTCATGCTGACGTCGGCGAGTGCAACACCCCACGCCGCGCTCGCAAAGCTCTTTGCCGGCTTGAGCCCCGAATGCTCGTCGCCAAGCACTTCCGCGGAGCCGCCGCTTTCGCCCGTGTGCCGGATCTCGCGGTACATACGCCACGCGACCCACAGCAACAGGATCCCGCCCGCCAGTACGAGGCCGACGATCTGCAGAAGTTGCGTAACCAGCAATGCGAACGCAATCCGCAGCACCAAGGCGGCCAGGACGCCAAGGGCGATGACCTTCTTGCGCTGGTCTGCTGGAAGACCTGCCGCGAGCGCACCCACGACGATCGCATTGTCGCCCGCAAGCACAATGTCGATGAACAGGATTTCAAGGAAGGCCGCGAATGCACTGGCGCTGATCATGTCCATCGCCGCTGGCCTAGCCGACGCCGAGCACACTCCTCAAGCCCATCACCTGCTCCCCACCGACCCAGCCCTCGTAGATCATATTGCATCCGACCCAGAGGATCACTGCAAGTCCGACATAGTTGAGCCAGGAATAGCGTTCGATCAGCCGCGCGACATAATTCGCGGCTAGTCCCATGAAGAGCACAGAGAAGGTCAGACCGACGAACAGCAAAGCGGGGTTCTCGCGCGCGATCGATGCGACGAGAAGCACGTTGTCGAGGCTCATGCTGAGGTCGGCAATCGTGATCCCGATTGCCGCCCGCAGAAAGGTCTGGCTCGCGGGCGGACCTTCCGCCGCCGGCGTGTCGGGATCGTCGACCGACAGCTGTTCCCGGGGGTGGAGCTCCGTCCACATGTTGTAAGCCACCCACATCAACAGCAGGCCGCCAGCGAACACGAGGCCAGTCACCTTCAGCAGCTGCGTTGCGATCACTGCGAAGGTGATGAGGAAGATCAGCGCCATGCCGACGCCGAACAACAGCACCTTGCGCCGTTCCTTGGGGGGGAGGCCCGACGCGAGCGACCCCATGATGACGACATTGTCGCCGGCCATGGTCAGGTCGCCGATGATGATCTGCCCGAGTTTGGCAAGCCCCGCGGCGGTGAAGATCGCGCCGAAATCGAAGCCCTCGAACATCGGGCGGATCTACACCTACTGGTTCATCGAAGCGAAGAAGTCCTCGTTAGACTTGGCGTCCTTCATTTTGTCGAGAAGGAACTGCATCGCATCGACCGTGCCCATCTGCATGAGGATCCGGCGAAGCACCCACATCTTGGTGAGTGTGCCCTGCTCGACCAGCAGCTCTTCCTTGCGAGTGCCGGACTTGCCGACGTCCAATGCCGGGAAGATACGCTTGTCCGCGACCTTGCGGTCAAGGACGATTTCCGAATTACCCGTGCCCTTGAACTCTTCGAAGATGACCTCGTCCATCTTCGAGCCGGTGTCGATCAGCGCGGTTGCGATGATCGAGAGCGAACCGCCCTCCTCGATGTTTCGAGCGGCACCGAAGAAACGCTTCGGGCGCTGCAGCGCGTTGGCGTCGACGCCGCCGGTCAGCACCTTGCCCGAGCTCGGAACGACGGTGTTGTAGGCACGGCCGAGACGCGTGATCGAGTCGAGGAGGATGACGACATCCTTCTTGTGCTCGACAAGGCGCTTGGCCTTCTCGATCACCATTTCCGCGACCTGGACGTGACGGCTCGCCGGCTCATCGAAGGTCGATGAGATGACCTCGCCGTTGACCGAGCGTTGCATGTCAGTGACTTCCTCCGGCCGCTCGTCGATGAGCAGCACGATCAACGTCACCTCGGGATTGTTGTCGGTGATCGCGCGGGCAATGTTCTGCATCAGCACGGTCTTGCCGGTACGCGGCGGCGACACGATCAGCGCGCGCTGACCCTTTCCGAGCGGAGCGACAATGTCGATCACCCGCGCCGATTTGTCCTTGATCGTCGGATCGAGCGTATCGAGCTTCAGCTTCTCGTCGGGATAGAGCGGCGTCAAATTGTCGAAGTTGACGCGGTGACGGACGGTCTCCGGATCGTCATAGTTGATCGCGGAGACGCGGGTCAGCGCGAAATAGCGCTCGCCTTCCTTGGGACCGCGGATCTCGCCCTCGATCGTGTCACCGGTGCGAAGACCGAAGCGGCGGACAATCGAAGGTGCGACGTAAATGTCGTCGGGTCCGGCGAGATAATTCGCTTCGGGCGACCTCAGGAAGCCGAAGCCGTCGTTCAGCACCTCGACCGTGCCGGAACCCATGATCTCGACTTCATTCTCGGCCTGAACCTTCAGGATCGAGAACATGAGGTCCTGCTTGCGCATCGTCGATGCGCCTTCGACGCCCATTTCCTCGGCCATTGCAACGAGGTCTGCTGGCGTCTTTTTCTTCAAATCTTTCAAATGCATAAAATGGTCTTTTCTTGGGGAGTTGTGCTCGAGCTCGTCAAATATCTGGTCAAAGCCGAGGGCGGCAGGACGCCGCAATGGGGAACGCGCGACCGGCAATTTAAGGAAACTGGCCGGGGCTGTCGCGATTCGAGGTATGTCTGGTCGCCCGTCCTGTCAATCAGCAGCAATGGACGGAGCGCCGAATTGTTCAGAAAGGACGGACGATCACCAGCACGACGATGATCGCCGCGGCGATCCCTGGGATCTCGTTGATCATGCGGATTGCCTTGTTCGACAGCGGCCGTTCACCACGTGCGAGCTTCTTGCCATAGACCCCAAGCCAGCCCTGGTATGCGCTGAGCAAGATGACGAAGAACAGCTTCGCGTGGAACCAGTGCTGGCTCCACGCATCGACGTTGAAGGCGAGCATCAAGCCGAGAATCCAAACGACAATCATCGCAGGCGTCAGGATGATCGAGCGCACGCGCGACTCGCGCTCGATCCAGGCACGATCCTCGGGGGAGCCGACCGGGGTCTCGTGATGATAGACGTAGAAGCGCGGCAGCAAGAACAGTCCGGCGAGCCAAAAGATGACGAAGGTGACGTGCGCCGCCTTCACCCACAGATAGGCGGGGCCAAGGAAGCCCACCAGATTGCTCACTTATCCCCCTTCACCAGCGCGATCAGCTCTCCGACATGCTCGATAGGCGTGTCCTGAAGGATGCCGTGCCCAAGATTGAAGATGTGAGGACGGTTGGCGAACGCGTCAAGGATGCGTTCGACCGCGGACCGAAGTGGCTCGCCGCCTGCAACCAGCGCCAGCGGGTCGAGATTGCCCTGCACCGGCAGGTTTGCCGGTAGCTCTCTCGCCGCCCAGAGCGGATCTACGGTCTCATCAAGCCCCAATGCGCTGACGCCTGTCGCCCGCGCATAAGCTGCGAGCTTGCCGCCGGCACCTTTCGGAAAACCAATCACCGGCACCTCGGGATGCCGCTCGCGCAAAGCCGCGACGATCCTTGCGGTCGGTGCGATCACGCACCGCTCGAACTGCGCCGGCGACAGGCTCCCCGCCCAGCTGTCAAACAATTGTAGCGCTTGCGCGCCGGCCTCGATCTGCGCCGAGAGATAAGCGAGCGTCACCTGTTCTATCCGCTCCATGATCGCCGCAAACTTGCCGGGATCGGAATAAGCGACGCGACGCGCTTCGGCCTGGTCGCGGCTTCCCTCTCCAGCGATCATGTAGGTCGCGACCGTCCACGGGCTTCCCGCGAATCCGATCAGCGTCTTATCGCCGTCGAGCGCTGCGCTGACTCTCCGGACCGTCTCATAAATCGGTTCGAGCCTGACGAGGGTGGGCGTGAGGTCGTCCAGATTCCCGCGCATCAAAGGCGAAGTCAGCCGCGGTCCCTCTCCTGCGATGAAGGTCAGGTTCTGGCCGATCGCAAAGGGGACGATGAGGATGTCGGAAAACAGGATTGCGGCGTCTAGTTGAGAAAAGCGTTCGAGTGGCTGGATCGTGATCTCAGCCGCCGCCGCCGGATCGTTGACTAGGTTGAGGAAGCTTCCCTTCTCCTGACGGAGCTGGCGATATTCGGGAAGGTAGCGCCCCGCCTGACGCATCATCCAGATCGGCACCGGATCGCGCCGCTCACCCCTCAGCACGGCAAGCAACGGTTGATCGGGACGCGTTTCGGGAAGTCCGGCAGGCATTGAAGCCACCCCTCTTCTCTCCTTTATATATTTATAGAATAAGATTGTTGTTGTGATTGGGCGCTGGAGTGCGGGGTTTAGGCGCGGCTACCTGAATTGCCAACAAGCACACGACCGACGCACCGCTTTGCAAATCACGAGTTCAGACGATTCGCGCCCGTGATTTACAAGCTGGGGATGGTTTTCGTCCCCGTGGATGAATCATCGCAATATATGGTCCGGCATGGCATGAAATCGGCGGTTGAGATGCTCCCCAGACAAGCGTTAGCGTCCGTTCGCCCCTTTTCCACAAGGTTGTTCTCGTGGCCTTGATCCTCGCCTCAACCAGCGCGATCCGCCGGCACATGCTCGAGGCAGCCGGAGTTGATTACGAATCCGTCAAACCTCAGGTCGACGAGGACGAGCTCAAGCTTGGCCTTACGGACGCTAGCGATATCGCATCGCAGCTCGCGAGCGCAAAGGCGATAAGCATCCCGGGCGATTGGGTCATCGGCAGCGATAGCGTCGTCAGCGTCGGCGGCCGAATCTTCAGCAAGCCGCGCGACCGCGAGGAAGCCGCCGAGCATCTCCACTTCTTCTCTGGTAAACCGATGTTTCTGACAAGCGCGGTAGCGCTGGCACATGGTGCAACCCTGGACTGGTCACACGTAGAAACTGCCGTGCTCAGCGTCCGACCTTTGTCCGAGAAGTTCATCGGTGACTATCTCGATGCCGAATGGCCCGAGGTCGGCTACACTGTCGGGGTGTTTCGGCTCGAGGGACGCGGCGTGCAGCTGTTCGATCGGATCGAGGGCGACCATTTCACGATCCTTGGCATGCCGCTCATCCCGCTGCTCGAGGCCCTCCGCCAACGAAAGCTTCTTTCTTGATGATCAGGATCGCGCTCACAGGCTCGATCGGAATGGGGAAATCGACGGTGGCGCGAATGTTCAAGGCTGCCGGTCTGCCGCTGTTCGACGCCGATGCCGCCGTTCGAGAACTTCAGGGCCCTGGAGGCGCGCTCATCGAGAAGATCGGCGAACTATTCCCAGGTTGTGTCCGCGCGGGGACTCTGGATCGAGAGTGCCTCGCTGAGATCGTGCTCGCCGACCGCTCGAAGCTCGCCCTGCTCGAGGGGATCGTTCATCCAGCGGTTCGCGATTGGCGCGACACGTTCATCGCCCAGAATCGCGATTCGCGCGGGCTGGTCTTCGAAATACCGCTGCTGTTCGAAACTGGTTCGGAGAAGGAATTCGACAAGGTCGTCGTCGTCTCGGCGCCGGCAGCCGTTCAGCGCGCGCGCGTGCTCGAGCGCGAGGGGATGAGCGAGGCGAAACTCGATTCGATCCTGGAGCGCCAGATCCCTGACGAAGAAAAGCGCCGGCGGGCCGATTTCGTGGTGGACACCGGTGGGGACCTATCCACAACTGAGGCCCAAGTGCGGAACATTCTCGATTGCCTTGGCTTGGCCGGAGGTGAATAGATTCACGCCGTGCGGGAAATCGTCTTCGACACCGAAACGACTGGACTGAATGCAGGCGGGGGCGATCGCATGGTCGAAATCGGCTGTGTAGAGATGTTCAATCGTGTCGAGACGGGCCGTCATTTCCATGCTTATTTCAATCCCGAGCGGGCGATGCCGAGCGACGCGGAAGCAGTCCACGGCCTTTCGACAATTTTCCTCTCGGACAAGCCTCTATTTTCCGAAACCGCTGAAGAGCTGATCGATTTCCTCGAGGACTCGCCGCTCATCGCCCATAATGCCAGTTTCGACTTCGGCTTCCTGAACCTGGAGCTCGAGCGATGCGGCAAGCGTCCGGTCTCGATGACTCGGATGGTCGATACGCTCATGCTCGCCCGCTCGAAGCATCCCGGCGCCAAGCATAGCCTTGACGCTCTGTGCGTACGCTTCGGAATCGACCGCAGCCAGCGGATCAAGCATGGCGCGCTGCTCGACGCGCAATTGCTGGCGCAGGTCTATGTGGAGCTGACGGGAGGCCGCCAGATCGGCCTCGGCCTAATCGCCGGCATCGATAGCCTCGCAGTCAGCAAATCAGTTCACCTGGTAACGGTGCGCCAACCGCGCGCGCCACGGCCTCATGCTCCAGCATTGGAGGAACTGGAACGGCATCGTGCGTTTATCGCTCAGCTAATTAATCCGCTGTGGGCACGCTTCGCCGTCAGTTGACGACGGCTTTTGGCGGGTCCTAAGCGGCCGCCGTCGGAAGGAGCAGGTCAAGTGGACGTAAGGGTCGCAGACCATCAAGTCGATACCAGCGGATCGGTGCGCGAATATGCGCAGCAGCGCATGGCCGAGATCACGCAGAAATATTTCTCCCGCGCTGTCGGTGCGAACGTGACCTTCGGGCGCGGCGCGGACAATGGCTATAGCTGCGACATTGTCGCTCCGGTCCTTCAGGGCGTCGTTCTCAAGGCGTCGCATAGCGCGCGCGAGCCGCAGATGGCGTTCAACGGCGCTGCCGACCGAATCGAAAAGCAGCTTCGTCGCTACATGCGTCGGCTGAAGGACCATAAGGTCGACGACAATAGCCAAGACTATGTCGCGAACGCCGGCTACACGATTTTTTCGGAGAGCAGCGCAGAGAATGACGAAGAGGCCGGAGCTCCGACGATCGTCGCCGAGACGCGTGTCGACATTCCGGAAGCGAGCGTTTCCGACGCGGTCATGCTGATGGACCTTAGGAATACCAATGCGCTGATGTTCAGGAACAGCGGCACCGGCGAATTCAACATGATCTATCGCCGCGAGGACGGAAACATCGGCTGGGTTGAGCCCCAAAAGGCCTAAGCCGGTCTTTTATTTGACGTTCCGCGGTGCAAGAGCATTCGCCTTGGCAAGAGTTCGACGATGCACCTTTCAGATTTTCTCGATTTCGACGCGATCAAGACGAGCCTATCGGGTGGAAGCAAGAAGACGCTTCTGCAGCAGCTGGCCAATGCTGCCGGCCAGCGGCTCGAGCTTGATTCGGCCGGGATCCTCGCGAGCCTGACCGAGCGGGAGCAGCTCGGATCCACCGGTTTCGGCCACGGAGTCGCCATTCCGCACGGAAAGATCGAGGGATTGAATCGCATCTATTGCCAGTTCGCGCGCCTTGCTGAGCCGCTCGACTACAAGGCGATCGACGGATGGCCGGTGGATCTCGTCTTCCTTCTCCTCTCGCCGCCCGACGCGGGCGCTGAGCATCTGAAGGCTCTGGCCGCGATCAGCCGGGTAACTCGTCACGCGGCGACGCTTGAAAAGATGCGCGGCGCCCGCAGCCGCGACGCGCTCGCGGCGGTGCTGATGGGCGCCGACGAACGAGACGCCGCCTGAGCGAGCGCCTACCGGCTCACCTCGAAGTTGCGAGCATTCTGCGCCGCGCTTCGGTGTCCGGAAACTTCGCAACGGTGGTCCGAAAGGGTGATCCAGAGCGCGGTTCGTTGCTTCTTCTAATATCCAGCCGTGGTCGCCACGTTGCTTGTCTGGAACGCATTTTGAACCTGGACGGCAGTTACGCCTGGCAAACAGCAGGACCCGGCGATTCGGCAAGTTCCATCGATGTGGCGGCATTCGTCGACCGTCGTGCACGGTTCGACGAGGACCTTTGGGCGATCGAGCTAGATATCGCAGAGCCGGAACGATTCATCGCTGAAACGACCTCTACGGGTTGACCCTGAGGGCGGTGCGAGGGAACCTGCCCACAACAACACGAGCGGGGGGCATTCTCTCGGGGCCGAATTCCGAGAATGCCACGCGAGACGGGGAGTCACGACAGGCGCGAGCGGAAGTATTCGCAAGTAATCGGGCCTGCTATTCGCTGATTTACCGCACGTAAACGGTTAAATTCTTGGCTTCTTTTCGCTCGGCGCTGCTGATTTGTGCTGCGCTTACCGCATCGACGATTGCTCCGGCTCAAGCTGGACCTACCAGCGGCGACACGCTCGTCTCGGTCGCGAATGCGACACTGACGAATGTTTCAGTCCCGGAGCTCATCGATCCGAACGGTCAGGCCCAGTTGTCCCAGCCGGACGCAGATACGCCTGAGACTCAAACGGACGAGCAGAGCCCGAGCGATGCGATCGCCCAGCCGGCTATCGCTGAGCCGACAGTAGATCGGTCGGAAGATCTCACCGCGATGGTCGCCGACCTGCGCGGTCCCGACGCGGGCAGCCGCGAGCTCGAATGCCTTGCAACGGGCGTCTATTTCGAAGCGAAGAGCGAACCGCTCGCCGGCCAGCTCGCCGTCGGTCAGGTGATTGCCAATCGCGCCCAGAGTGGAGGCCGGTTTCCGTCGACCTATTGCGGCGTGTTATTCCAGCGCGGGCAATTCTCGTTCGTTCACGGACATTCCTTGCCGAGTGTCTCGCACGACGCCCGGCAGTGGCAGACGGCTGTCGCCATCGCCAAGATCGTGGACCAGGGGCTGAAGGACTCGGTCATCGGCAACGCGCTCTTCTTCCATGCGCGCTACGTATCGCCGGGCTGGCACCTGAAGCGGGTCGCCTCGATCGGCAACCACGTCTTTTTCCGCTAGGATTTTTCAAGGACGCGGGCGGGCGGCGGGCGAGCTAAGGCTCGTTCGCCTTTTCCTTTGTTGCCGATATGTTCTAACCAAGGTGGATGGCCAGCCAGCTCGAGTCCCGCTGCTTCACTGACGAACCGCCGATTGCTGCCGACGTGGCGCGAGGGGTCACCCGACTGTTCTGCAGACAGGACCTGTTCGCGATTTGCGAGATGCCGTTGCCCAACGGGCGCCGGGCAGATTTGATGGCGATCGATTCCAAGGGCGGCCTGACCATCGTTGAGATCAAGGTCGCGAAGGCCGACCTGCTCGGCGACTGCAAATGGACCGATTATCTCGAATATTGCGACCGCTTCTTCTGGGCAGTCCCGCCATATCTGGCTCATATCCTCGAGGAAGAGCGCTATCTTCCAGGCGATGCGGGGCTGATCGTCGCGGATCGCTACGATGCCGCGGTCGTGCGCAATGCGGCGCTTCGGCCGCTTGCGCCGGCACGGAGGAAAGCAGAACTGCTGCGCTTCGCCCGGCGCGCAGCGCGCCGACTTGCCGCGCAGATCGATCCGTCGCTCGGCGAGGCTAGTTAGCCGCCGCCGAGGCGCCTTTTGGCTTCTTGTCGTTGATCATTTTCTGGATGTTGCGGGCGCGGTTGTCGCGGTTGGCATAGTCGCGCGCCGAATAGCCGGCGACCGAATCCGTCCGGTCTGGGTTTGCGCCTGCATCGAGCAGCGCCTTGACCACATCTGCATCGCGAAGCTGGACGGCGACGATCAGCGCGGTCTCGCCGGACTTATTTGTGTCGTCGACCTTCGCGCCGAGACTGATCAGCCACGGCACAGCCTCGTCAAAGCCGACCTTGGCAGCAGCGATCAGCGGCGTGTCGCCATGATCCCCGTGGGAATTGGGGTCTGCTCCTTTCCTCAGCATGAATCCGGTCCAGTCGCGATCACTGTTGCGGATGGCGATGATCAGCCCCGTGTCACCGTCCCCGTTTCTGGTGTCGATCAGAGTTGGATGCGCGTCGATCAGCTCGGTCGCCTTGTTGCCGTCCCGGTTCTTAACCGCATCGATGAAATCCTGGCCGTTGTTCGGAGCAAGTTGCGCCAAAGCAGGGCTGGAAAGCAGTGCAAAAGCACCGGCGGCTAATAGGATCTTCAACGACTTCATGGACTTAGCCTCAGGATTCCCCGCTTGATCGCGATCGATTAGCAGAGCAAGGCTCTACTTGTCATGAACGGGCCCGAACCATTCTGGGAAAAGCCGCTCACCGCGCTCGATCGCGGCGAGTGGGAGGCGCTCTGCGACGGCTGCGGGCGGTGCTGCCTGCACAAGCTCGAAGACGAAGAGACGGGCATGCTCTACGCGACGAACGTCGCCTGCAAACTGCTCGACCGCCATAATGGGCGCTGCCTCGACTACAAGCACCGCATGAAGCGCGTCTCCGACTGCGTGAAGCTCGACCCAAAGAATCTTCGGGGCTCGATTGGCTGCCTGAGACCTGCGCATACCGCCTGCGCGCAGCAGGTGAGCCGCTTCAAGAGTGGCACTATCTGATCTCGGGCAGCCGGGAGACGGTGCATGAGGCACGCCAGTCGACGCGCGGATGGACAGTGAGCGAGGAGGACGCCGGGGAGCTCGAATATCATGTGGTCGAGCGGCCGCTCTGAAGCGGCCCTCGAGGCTGCACTCCCCGTTCCGATCGAAATCCGCGCGCTTCGAAGTGCTCGACGGCTGCGGTTGCGGTTCGATGAGGCAGCCGGGACCCTCAAGCTTACCTGCCCATCGCGAACGAGCCGCCGTGTCGCCCTCGCATGGGCGCTCGATCAGCGCGATTGGATCGAAGCGCAGCTCGCGCGCGTCGGGCCGCCGGAACCGTTTCGACCGGACGCCTCGATTCCAGTGGAAGGCCAAGAGTTTCGAATCGTCTGGCGCGAACAATGGCCGCGCGTGCCCTCCATCGTTGGTGACGAGCTTCGCTGCGGCGGCCCAGCGTCGGGCCTGCCCCGCCGTATAAGTCCTTCCTGAAACGCCGTGCGCGCGACACCATGTCGCGGGACATCGCCGAGTTCGGAGCAGCGGCTGGCGCTACCCCGGCCTCGGTTACCATCGGGGACGCGGCCACGCGCTGGGGGAGCTGCTCGGCTAACGGCCGCATTCGAATGAGCTGGCGGCTGATCCTCGCCCCGCGGGAAGTTCGCCGCTATGTCGCGGCGCACGAGGTGGCCCACCTCGTCCACCTCAATCACGGTCCGAAGTTCAAAGCCCTGGAAGCGCAGCTATTCGGTCCGGGGATTGCCCAGGCGAAATCTGCGTTACGCCGGATCGGGCCGCGGCTGCGAAGGATCGGTCGGGGGATATGATCTCGGCTGCGGCTGCGGCGGCGGCTGGGTCTGATAAGGCTGCCGCGGCGGAGGCTGTTGCGGGTTGGGTTGCGGGCGCCTGAACGGAGGCTGCGCCTGCGGAGGGAATGCCTGGTCGAGCTCCTGCTGCGTCGGCTCTCCGGTTCCGTCCGGATTCACCATCGGCTGTTGCTGAGGGGAGCCGGATTTCGGAAGGCGGCGTTCCGAGCGGCATTCCGTTCTCATCGACCATCTGCCCGACGTCGTTCATGTCCACCGGTTGGTCGCCGTACATTTCTTCTTCCGGCGTCAGCTGCCAGTCGGGCATCGGCACCTGCGTCTGGAATTGTTCGACCGGGCGATTGGCGACGGCGACGGTCATGAAGTCGTGGAAGGCCCGGGCCGGGGCAGTACCACCCTGCAGTCCAGCGATTGGCTTAGCGTCGTCACGGCCCATCCAGACGCCGGTAGTAAGGCCACTTGAAAAGCCGATGAACCAGCCGTCTTTGTTCGCGGTGGTGGTGCCGGTCTTGCCGGCGACGGGTCGCCCGATCTGCGCTGCACGGCCGGTTCCGGAAAGCACAGCCGACTGAAGAAGGTCGGTCATCTCAGCGGCGACCCAGGGCGCGACCAGCACGCGACCTTCGTCCGCGTCGTGCTGGTAGAGAATACGTCCGTCGGCCGTGACCACGCGGCGGATTCCGTAGGGCGTGATCGCAACGCCGTTGTTCGCAACCGAGGCGAAGGCGCGCGCCATTTCGATCAGGCGAACGTCGCTCGAGCCGAGCACCATCGACGGATAAGTCGAGATTGGCGTTGTGATTCCGAAGCGCCGCGCCATGTCCGCGATCGTCGAGAAGCCGACCTGCGCGCCGATCTTTGCGCTTATTGTATTGATCGAACGCGAGAAGGCCTCGCGCAGCGTGACCGGCCCAAGGTTTTCGCGCTCGGCGTTTCGGGGGCTCCAGCCGTTGATCGTGACCGGCTCGTCGACGATCGTGTCGGTCGGTTTCATCCCGGATTCGAGCGCGGTCAGATAGACGAACAGCTTGAACGCCGATCCCGGCTGCCGCTCCGCCTGGGTGGCTCGGTTGTAAATGGACGACACATAATCCTTGCCGCCGACCATCGCCCGAACCGCGCCGTCGCGGTCGATCGAAACCAGGGCTCCCTGGGCTCCGTCAGGCGCGTTGGCACGAATTGCTTTATCGGCCGCGACCTGCATTCCCGGATCCATCGTCGTCCACACGTCGATCGGATCGGTCGTCTGATCGATCAACGTGTCGAGCTGGGGAAGCGCCCAGTCGGTGAAGTAGCGGACGCTGTTGTTGCTAGTGGTCTGCTGGATCCGGATTTTCGCGGGATCGACCGCAGCGGCCTGATCGGCGGTGATGAATCCGTTGCGCGCCATCGTCTCGAGCACCACGCCGGAACGATCCCTGGCGGCCTCGACGTCTGCGGTGGGCGAATAGTTGGACGGAGCCTTGACCAGCCCGGCAATGATCGCCGCTTCGCCGAGGCTCAGATGGTCGGCGCCGTGCCCGAAGAATTTTCGTGAAGCCGCATCGATCCCATAGGCGCCGCCGCCGAAATAGACGCGGTTCAGATAGAGCTCGATGATCTGGTCCTTGCTGAACTTGCGCTCGAGCGCGAGGGCCAGGATCCCCTCTTTGACCTTGCGGACGAACGTCCGGTTGTTGGTCAGGAAGATGTTGCGCGCCAGCTGCTGCGTGAGGGTCGAGCCGCCCTGCCGCCAGTGACCGCTGCTGATCCGCACTTCGATCGAGCGCGCGATTCCGATTGGATCGACGCCGAGATGGCTTCGAAAGCGCCGGTCCTCGGTCGAGATGATCGCCGCTCGCATCTCAGGCGGAATTTGATCGTAGGGCAGCCATTGCCCGAAGCTCGGGCCGAGCTGCAGAAGCACCTGGCCGTTGGCGGCTCGCACACGGATCATTTGTCCGAGGTCCGACCGCTTGGTCAGCTCACCGTAGCTGGGCAAATAGGCGCTCGCGACCGCAACGGCGACCACAAGCGCAAGAACACCGACCAAAGCCGCATAGGCCAGGCCTTTGAGCACACCGATCAAAGTGGAGCCCTTTCGAGAGCCGGGTTCGGAACGCTTACGGGCCATCTAGTTGCTTGGGATAGAAAGCTGCGGTCCGTGCGACAATAGGGCGGCAGTTGAGCGCTCCTCGCTGATGATCACGGTCGCCTGGCGTCCGCCGAAGCGCATCTGGCGACCCGGACGTTAGCCGTCAATTAACCCTGTCTTAGCTGGTCAGCGGCTAGGCCCCGGAGCAATGGGCGAATTCAAATGCCATGCCCTTCTGCTCGCGGCGCTCGTCGCGGCCGCCGTCGGCCCTTCGCCGGCGCGCGGACAATGCCGCTTGTGCGCGACACCGACGACCACAATTTCGAAATCGTCGGAAGGCGGGCCCCTCCACTTGGAAGTTGAGACCAGCCTGGATTTCGGCCGCCTTGTTCTTTCGGGCGAAGGAACGGGTGCTGCGGTGATCCGGCCCGACGGCTCAACCACCACTCAGGGCGCGCTCGACCGCGTAAGCCCGCGCGCGATGGTTGGGACGGCCTCGGTCCGCGGGACACCTGGCCGAGCCGTTCGAATCGAACTCCCGCACACGATCGAACTTTATTCGCTCGGCGGCCGCGGCCGCATCTTGGTGGACGACGTGACCAGCGACCTTCCGTCCGACCCAAGGCTCGATTTGTCGGGCAATCTCACTTTTCGATTGGCGGTCGCCTGAGCGTCACCGGAGATTCGGAAGGCGAATACCGCGGCGACATGCCGATCATCGTCGATTATCTATAGCACCGGCGCCCTCTCCACGGCCCGCCGAGCAGAAGCCTCCATTTCGCACCAAACCTAAGGCGCCATTAACCAATCCCTTGAGGGAAGCCGTAAGCGGACAGAGTTAATAGCAGCGCCACGGGTGACCGGACTTTGCCTGGGCAGCCGCCAAACTGAACCAAGTGGGGATTTCGATCATGTACAAGTTTCTTCGTATGGCGTCGCTCGCTGCGACGGTGGCGGCTCTCGGAACGAGCCCGGTTCTTGCGGCAGCGTCCAGCGCTACTGCCACTCCGCAGGCGAAGGCTCAGGTTCGCATCCTGAAGCCGCTGACCCTGACCGCGAAGCAGGACCTCGATCTCGGCACCGTGGCTCTCGGCCAGGGCACCTTCAGCACGACTGTCGGCATTGCTCAGGACGGAACCTGGACTTGCGACAACACGAAGGTGACGTGCTCGGGCACGCACCAGGTCGCGACCTATAATGTGACTGGCACGAACAACCGCACTGTCACGATCACCGCCGGCAACGTCACGATGTCGAACGGCACGACAAATCTGACGCTGACGGTCGATGCTCCGGCGACGGTACTGCTGCCGAACTCCGGCAATTCGGGCGTCGATTTCGACATCGGTGGCTCGGTCGCTCTCACGGAAGCGACCCCCGACGGTCTCTACACCGGCGACTTCAACGTCACCGCCGACTATCAGTAATCAATCGACCAGAAGACACGGGCTCGCCCGCGTCGGGAGGGGTCGCCGGTGACGGCGGCCCCTCTCTCTTTGTGCGGAGAGTTAACGCGCCGCTAACCATGTCCGTCAGCCGTTCCGCAACCGGTGATGGTTAATGCACCGCTTACCTTGAAGGCTTTCCGTGCCGGGAGCCGGTTGAGAGACGGACATGTCCATGACCAAATTCGCGCTTCGTTCACTTGCCGGAATTGCGCTGGCGTCGGTGCCCTTCACTGCCAACGCGGCCCAGATCACGGCGACAATGAGCGCCAACATCGTCAAGCCGGTGCAGCTCACCAAGATCCAGGACATGGATTATGGAACGCTGCTGGTCTCGAACTACACAGGCACTCGAAACGTCGTCATGACTCGGGCCGGCGCCGTCAGCTGTCCGGTCGAAATCACCTGCTCCGGTGCGCCGAAGCAGGCACGGTTCAACGTTCAGGGCACCAATAAGATGGTGGTCGGTATCACCGTGACTTCCGGCGGTCTCGTCAACGGAAGCAACACGATTCCATTCACCCCGGACGTCCTCAGCAGTATCACAATGACCAACTCTGGCGCTCCGGGCACAGACGTCGATATCGGCGGGACGCTAACCGTCAACGGGTCCATTCCAGGCGGGCTTTATACCGGCACGCTGACCATCACCGCCGACTACCAATAGGCATCGGCTTCCCGGCAATTGCAAAGGCCCCGCTTCGGCGGGGTTTTTTTGTTGGCACGGATGGTCGGGGGACGCCCGTAAACCAAGCGTGGTTAGCGGTATATTTACCCATTTTGGACAAGGGTGTGACCAATTTCGAGAGGAGTTGGTTCATGTTCTCCGTACGCCGCGCCGCTTGCGCGTTCGCCCTTGCTTTGATTGCGGCCGCCCCTGCCTCGGCCGGTGTTGGCGACCTCCTCGTCGCGCCGACGCGCCTGGTGCTCGATGGACGCCGTTCGACCGAGCTCGTCCTCAACAATATCGGCGATGAGCCGGCGACCTACCGTATCTCGGTCGAATTCCGGCGAATGAAGGCGGATGGAACGCTCGAGGAGGTCAAGGACCCGACGCCGGCGGAGCAGGCGGCCGCCGACATGATCGTGTACGCACCGCGCCGAGTCACGCTCGCGCCGCACGAACCGCAAACGATCCGGATTGCCGCGCGGGCGCCGCAGGGCCTCGCAGACGGGGAATATCGCGTCCATCTCTTGCTCCGCGCGGTTCCGCCGCCTGAGCCGGTCGCCCCGTCCGATGGAGAAGCACCCAGAGGCGTCCAGCTGCGCCTGATTCCCATTTACGGGGTTACGATCCCGATCATCGTCCGTCTCGGCAATCTCGATGCCAAGGCGTCGATCGCCGATGTGAAGCTCGAAACATTCGACGGCAAGCCGGCGGTTGGGCTGGAGCTCAGCCGAACGGGGACCCGGTCAACCTTCGGCGACATTCGCGTTTATGCTCCGGGGGTCAAAGCACCCGTTGCGTTAGCCCGAGGCGTCGCCGTTTACACGGAGGTCAACGACCGGCACGTGATCGTACCCTTCGACGACAAGCTGAAGGCACCGGTCAGTGGGCCGGTCAAGATCGACTATGTCGAAACCTTCGACGACGGGAACAAGACCATCGCCGAAACCAAGGCGGTTCTGCACTAAGAACGGGCGGCGCAGCCAGGGCGGCAATCGATGCTCGGCGGGGCAACATGGCGGCGCAATGCAGCGCTTCTGCTGGCGCTTGCCGCCGGCAGTATCGCCGCATCCGCGCCGGCGCCGCCGAGTTCCGCGTCCAGCTGGACTGCGGATCCCGACGACCAATTCCTCCTCGATGTGACCATTCGCCAGCTCCGGCTGGGCGACGGCGTGCGCGCTTACAATACGCCTGAAGGCACATGTGTCGTCTTAGGCGACTTTGTGACCACGCTCGACGTTCCGGTGAAGATCGACCTGCAGGCGAAAAAGGCGACCGGCTGGGCGTTCCTGGAATCCAACCGTATCGACGTGGATTATGGCACCGGAACAGCGACTTACGGCACCGGCAAATCGGAACGGCTGAGGCCGGGCACGATCCGTCAGACTCCCGAGGGCTGGTGCGTCCAGACGACTGCCCTCGCGCGCTGGTTCGGGATCGGAGTGACTCCGGTCACCGCGGGCGCGGCGCTGGTCCTTCAGTCCGACTCCAAGCTTCCCGTCGAACTTGCCCGCGAACGCGAGGAACGCGCCGCTCGGATCCATCCGGCAGCGCTCGACCTGTCGGGGCTCCCCCGGGTGCGGATTCCGTATCGAATGTGGCGTGCGCCGGCGCTCGACTTCGTGGTCAGCGCCGGGGTGACCTATCGCGCGCAAGATGGCGTTCAAGTCGATCGCCAATCCTCGGTCTTCGCCGCCGGCGAGATCGCGCACATGTCATACGACGCGCAGCTGACGACGAGTGAAACCGGGAAGCCGGAAAGCTTGCGCCTTAGGGCATTCCGGTCGGACGCCGACGGGAAGCTGCTGGGACCGCTGCATGCCACGCATTTCGGTGTCGGCGACGTCGAGGGCTTCGAGAGCGGGCTGACCGGCTCTTCGGCAGCCGGTCGCGGCGCGGTCGTCACCAACCGGCCGCTGACGACCCCAAGCTCCTTCGGCCAGACGCGCTTCGAAGGCGACCTGCCGTCCGGCTGGGAAGCGGAGATCTATCGCAACGACGAATTGCTGGCCTTCACCCAGAGCACAGCCGACCAGCGCTATGTTTTTGATAATGTGCAGCTTCTTTACGGCGAGAATAATATCCGCATTGTCCTCTACGGCCCGCAGGGGCAGATTCGGACGCGCGAGGAGGTGGTCGACGTCGGGCAGGACAGCGCGCCGCCCGGCAAGACCTGGTACTGGGCCGGTTTCAACCAGCCCACGCGCGACATCATCACGCTGGAGAAGCCGCCCGATGCGCCCGAGGTGCCAAAGGCGCAGGCGACAGTCGCGCTCGAGCACGGAATCGACGACAAGACTTCGGCTGCCGCGCTTGCGCGGACGATGCTGTTTGACGACGAGCGGGTGACCTTCGTCGAGGGAACCGTGCGGCGATCGATCGGCAAGGCCCTAGTCGAGGTCGGCGCAGCGCGGGAATCGGGCGGCGGATCGGCTGCTCGAGCGCAGGTCCTGGGGCAAATCGGCTCTGTAAACCTCAACGCCGAGGCCATTGTTGCAAACGATTTTCATTTGCGGGGGCAGAATCGCGAGACCCTGCGTGATTATCGCGTCGATCTCGATGCGCCGCTCAAGATCGGGCGAACGACAATCCCCGGGCATGCGGAATTGCACATGCTCGACCAGCGGGACGGAACCAAGCAGGTCGACGCCGCGATGCGGCTCAGTGCGAACGTTCAACGCTTCAACCTCGCTGGCG
Source organism: uncultured Alphaproteobacteria bacterium (assembly GCA_963831485.1). GTDB lineage: Bacteria > Pseudomonadota > Alphaproteobacteria > Sphingomonadales > Sphingomonadaceae > Sphingomicrobium. The sequence continues at coordinate 82,223 of CAWHQE010000018.1, read as the reverse complement.
GAATAAACTACCAGCAGATTTATGCGGCTGGAGGCGCGAGCTCTCCCGCGGAGGTATATTTGAACCTGATCGGCAGCGGTCGCCTCGGCGAGATTCGCTTGCGCGGCCTAACCGAGTTCGACGTGTCGCCGAGCGCACGATTCCGAACCGCGGAATTGTCCGCCTACTGGTCGGCCAGCGACAATGTCGATTGGGAAGGCGACCTCGCTTACGACGGAGCCGGGAAGCGCGGACGGGTGCGCCTATCCTATATTCGGCGCTTTTATGGACTCGCAGCCGCTTTCACCGCCGAGGGCGCCACCGACGGTTCGGTTGCCTTCGGTCTCAACCTCAATTTCTCGCTCGATGCCAGCCGCGGCTTCGGCCTTTCGAGGGTGCCGCTGGCGCAATCCGGCCTCGTCCACGCGACGGTCTATCGCGACCTTAACGACAATGGCGTGCACGATAGCGACGAACCCTTTGAAAAGGGCGCGCTGGTGACGACCGGAAACCAGCTGTCCGAGCACTCGACCAACGCGAAGGGGATGGTCACCGTTGCCGGCCTTACGCCTTATGCGCCGATTGCGGTCGGGATCGACGAATCCAGCTTGTCCGACCCAATGCTCGTGCCGAAGACAGCGCTACAGGTCGTCGTTCCGCGTCCCGGCGTCGCGGCCGATGTTCAGATCGGTCTGGTCGGCGGCGGGGACATCGAAGGCTCCATCGTAAAGAGCGGCGGACTGGGCTTCGAGGGCCTGGACATCGAGCTGGTGGATGCAGCCGGTAAGCTTGTCGGTACCACCCGCACCGATTTCGACGGGTTCTTCCTCTTCGAACGCGTCGCATACGGTCATTACAGCATCCGCGTTGCCGCCAGTTCGGCGGCCGCTGCAAAGATCGCGACCGATCTCGGTGCCCATTTTGAGGTGACCGAGAGCAAGGCGGTGACGCGGCTAGGATCGCTTCATGTGACGGCCCTGCCCCAAGTCGCCGCGACCTCGGGATCGGACGTTCCGGCCCTTCGCTAGGCCCCCCCCCCGTGTCCATCAACAATGGTGCGGTCGAGAAGACTCGAACTTCCACGGCCTTTCGGCCACAGCGACCTCAACGCTGCGCGTCTACCAGTTCCGCCACGACCGCACGTCATGTGATGAACCGGCGAGGGATGCCGGCACTGGCAAGGCGCGGCCCCTAGCAAAGCGATTTCGGTGGCGCAATGCCGGGCCGGGCGGGCCGACTTCGCTCCATAACGGCACAATCCTTAAAAGGCTGTTTACCATTATGAACGGAAAGCGTTACGCTTCCGAAGATGGTCCTGCTTCTTGCCGCTGCAGCCGCTTCTGCGACGCCTCAACGGACCCAGCCGCCGGCTGCGGTCATCCAAGCCACGGCAACGGTTCGGATCATCTCCGCCGTGCGTGTGAAGCTCAATTCGACGACGAACCCTGAGGCACCGCCGGCGCACGACAGCAAAGTCACCGCGGACGGCAAGGTCCAGCCGGCGCGTCTCATCGAATTTGAGTAAGGTCAGCCGGCTCCGACGCCGCCGAGCGTGATCGTCAGCTCGTCACCCCCTGGAGGGACGTTCACTTCCGCACTGTTGAAGCTCGCGCTCGCACCGGGCGCGAGCGACCGCGCCGGCGGAGCGATCGTCCAGCTATAGACGACCTTGCCGGCGCGCGTCTTCAGCTGCGCCTGCAAGGGAGGCACCTGCTGCTCGCTTCCGGTCGGATTGATGACCCTGCCGGTGACCGTGAGGAGCTCGTTGCCGCTCTCGAGGCGCTGGCGGTCCATGTGCGTCGTGACCAGCGCGAGCGGGCTGGTGCTGACGCCCGCGAGTCCCAGCTTCGCCTTGAGGTCCGGTGGCGCCAGGAACCAGAAGGCCGCCGCGATCACGACAACGATGACGACCACGAGCAGGATCGACAGGATCGGACTGCGCCGTTTTAGCTCGGTCTCCTCTGGTCCCCGGTATGGCGTGAAGTCGTCGTCCTGGACTTCCGCCTGCGGTGGCTCTTTCCAATCCTCTGCTACGGCTGAGCTTCTCTCCGGCCGAACGATATCGAATTGGGAATGGGCATAGGTTGCGCTCGTCTGCTCCGGCGCTTCTTCCGTCGCTTCAGCATTTTGCTCCGTTTCGAGATTCGCTTCTTCGTAGGCGCGCTCTTCGGCCTCGGGGCCGCTACGCGGCTCGATCAGCGTAGCCTCGGCAACGCTTTCGTCCTCTTCCGTGGCAGGCTCTTCGACCCGTGTTTCAGGCTCCGCAGCAACCGCTTCCTGGGGTCGGGCATAACCCTCTTCCTCAACGGGTGAGGCTGCGTCAGCTTCCGGAGCCTGATGCCAACTATGCTTGCATGAGGCGCAGCGAACCTGCCGACCCTCGGGCGGAATCGTGCCGTCCTTCACCGCATATTGCGTACCGCAGCTCGGGCAGGTGAGGATCATGCGTCAAAAGCCCTCTTCCGGGACGTGGTTCACACGGTAAACAGTAATGGATGGGGCTTGGCAAGGCGGGGTGCCTTGCTTGGACACCCGGGGAGGCGTGAAGCTGGCAGCGATTGCCGAATTCGACAGCGTGGGCCTGCGCTACGGCACGGGCGCAGAAGTGCTGCGCGATCTCGATTTCCGCCTGACCGAGGGTGGATTCTATTTCCTCACGGGCCCGTCGGGCGCCGGCAAGACCTCATTGCTCAAATTGCTCTATCTGGCGCAGCGCCCGACGCGCGGCCGGATCCGGCTGTTCAGCGAGGAGCTCAGCGAAGCGCCGCGCGAGGCGCTCCCGCCCTTCCGCCGCCGGATCGGCGTCGTCTTCCAGGACTTTCGGCTGATCCGTCACCTGTCGGCATTCGACAATGTCGCGCTGCCGCTGCGCGTTGCCGGCGCCACCGAAGCGGAGGTCGAAGGGCCTGTGCGAGAAATGCTTGCATGGGTCGGCCTCGCTGACCGCGCGAGCGCCCGCCCGCCAACGCTTTCCGGCGGCGAGCAGCAGCGCGTCGCGATCGCCCGTGCCGTCATCAACCGTCCGCAGCTGCTCGTCGCCGACGAGCCCACGGGTAATGTCGATGCCGAGATGGCGAAGCGGCTTTTGCACTTGTTCACCGCGCTTAACCGGCTCGGGACTACCGTCGTCGTCGCGACGCACGACATCGGCCTGATCGGCGCAACCCCGGGCGCAGACCTCATTCGGCTCGAGAACGGAACCGTCGTCGATCCGACCGGCATGCTGCGCAATCCGCCTCCGGAGCGCGGCTGATGCTCGCGTGGCTGTTCGTCTCGCCGGCAGACCGGCGACTGCTCGGGACAAGTCGCTTCCGCGGGCCGACCCCCTGGGTCATCGCGATCATGACCTTTTCCATCATGATCATAGCCGCGACGGGGCTCGCGCTGGCGAACACTGCGGGCTCGCTGACGCGGGCCATCGAATCGCGTTATGCCGTCGAGGTCCCGAACGGCGGACACGACCTCGACGCTTTGGTTGCGACCTTGAAGGCCGCGCCTGGCGTGACATCGGTGCAGGCCGTGCCTCAAAGCGAGATGCGGCGGACGCTCGAGCGCTGGCTGGGCCCCGCTGCAGAGAGCGCGGACCTGCCGGTTCCGGCGCTCGTCAATTTCGACACTCGGCCCGGGATCGACGTCGGACAAATCCAGCAGCGCGTGCAGGCCATCGCGCCGGCCGCGCGAATCAGTCCGCATCGCGATCGTGTCGCACCTTTGCTTCGCTCCATGCGCTCGCTTCAGTGGCTCTCGCTCGGTCTCGTCGTGCTTCTCAGTGGGGCGGCAGCCGCCGCTGTGGTGCTTGCCGCCCGCGGCGCGCTCGACACGCATCGCTTCATGATCGAGGTGATGCACGGCATTGGCGCGACCGACCTCCAGCTTACCCACCTCTTCCAACGCAAGATCGCGATCGATTCACTGGTCGGCAGCATCGTCGGTGCAGTCGCGGGCGCGCTGGTCATCCTCCTCCTCGCCAGCGGAGCGTCCTTCACCGGCAATCTTATCGGCGGCGCAAGCCTCGCGGCCGGAGACCTGGTCGTCCTCCTCCTGCTGCCTTTCGCGCTCACCGCGCTCGCGACCTGGGTTGCCCGGATGGCTGTCCTCGCGACATTGCGCGACACATTATGATCTCCCGCGTCGCGTCGCTCATCCTGTTGCTCTACGCAATCGGCTTCGTCCTGTTCGCCTTCACGCTCGGCGCGCCCGCGCCGACGACGGCTCAGTCGACCGATGCCGCGGTCGTGCTCACCGGCGGGAGCGGTCGCATTGAACATGCGATCGACGTGCTCCGCCAGGGCAAGGCGAAGCGCCTGCTCGTCGCTGGTGCTGATCCGTCGGTCACGAAGCGCGATCTCGCCGTGCGCATTCCCGGAAGCACGAACCTGCTCAAATGTTGCGTCGATCTCGGCAGCGAATCCGTCGACACGCGTTCGAACGCAGAAGAAGCGGGCCGCTGGCTGGCGAAGCACCGCTTTCGATCCATTCGCCTGATCACAAGCGACTGGCATATGCGCCGCGCCCGCTATGAGTTCGGCAAGGTGCTCAAGGGCCAGTACCTTATCGTGCCGGACGCCGTGCGGACGGAGCCGAGCTTCTTCACGCTCTTCGGTGAGTACAACAAATATGTGCTGCGCCGGATCGCAGTGTGGGCCGATATCTGATGGGCGTTCTGCGGTCGCTGCTTTACGCGGCGATATTCTACCCCGCGACCGTTCTGTGGGTATTGGTCGGCGTCCCAGCGAGCATGTTCGGGCGCGGACCGACGCTGGCGATCGTGCTGAGCTGGGTCGATTTCCATCATTGGCTCGTGCGGCACGTGCTCGGGATCCGGCTCCGCATAGAAGGCGACATACCGCGCGGGCCGCTGCTCATTGCGGTCAAGCACCAGTCGATGTTCGAGACTCTCGAGATGGTCCGGCTGACCAACCTCCCAATCATCGTCATGAAGAAGGAGCTCGCGGATATCCCGCTCTTCGGCCTGCTCACGCGACGTTATGGCGTCATCCCGGTCGAGCGGTCAGCGGGAGCCAAGGCACTGAGAAACCTCGTTGAAGAGGGCAATCAGGCGATCGCGACCGGGCGGCCGGTGATCATCTATCCAGAGGGCACGCGGGTCCGCGTCGGCGAGACGCCTGAGCTGAAATCGGGATTCGCCGCGCTTTATCGAGCGCTCGGTCTCCCGGTCGCGCCTGTCGCGCTCGACAGCGGGCGCCTGTGGGGGCGCGGCTTTGTCCACACCAGCGGCACTGTCACGATCAAGATCGGCGAGACAATCCCTCCCGGCCTTCCGCGAAGGGAGATCGAGGCGCGGGTGCACGCCGCGATCAACGCCCTCGAATCAGGTACGGAGCCGAGCCCCTAACTTCTCCGCGGCAGCGACGATGCGCTTCGAGATTTCGCTGATCTGTTCGTCGGTGAAGCTTTTCTCGGTCGGCTGGAGCGCGACTTCGAACGCAAGGGAGAGGCCGTTCGGCGCCTCAAAGCGATCGAATAGACGCGCTGCTGTGATCGTCGCTTTGTCGGCGCCACGGATCGCTCGCAGCAGAGTGTCGGCCGTCACCTCGGCCGGGACGATGAAGGCGAAATCGCGGGTCACCAACTGGAGCGTTGGCGGCGTGTAGGCCGTGCGCGCATGTCCGCTCGAACGACCCTGCGGGATGGAGTCGAGGTAGATTTCCGCTGCCACCGCGCCGACCGGTGCATCAAGGCTCTTCTGAAGACCGGGATGAAGCTCGCCGAATGCAGCGACGATCGTCTTGGGCCCCAGGCGCAGAGTCGCTGACCGGCCCGGATGCCAGGTCGGCCCCGCGTCGGGGACGACCTGCAGATTGTCGACCGGAGCCCCAGCGGCGTCGAGCAACGCGACGACTTCAGCTTTCGCGTCGAACGCGTCGAAACCTTGAGCCTTGCCGCTCTGCCAGCCGCGGCCGCGCCGCTCGCCCGCGAGGATCAGCCCAGGGTCGGATGCTCCGCGTCGCCAAGATAACGACGCCCGACCTCGAACAGACGCACCGATGAAGCACCGCGATCGAGGTTGCGCCTCGCTGCGGCGATCAGGCCTGGAAGAAGCGAGGGCCGCATGACCTTCATCTCCTCGCTGATCGGATTGAGGAGCGTCCACTCGCCGCCGCCGAATGGAGTGGATTCCTGCTCGGAAATGAAGCTCCAGGTCACTGCTTCATCGAGGCCGCGCGCCGCGGCAGTCCTCCGGACGCGCCGTTCCATCAGCTGCGAGCGGGTGGCGGTAGGCTTGGCCACCCCGGCCGCGCGGTCGAGCGGGTCGAGGGCACCTGGTCGTAGCCGTTGATCCGTGCAATCTCCTCGACGAGATCGGCGGGTCCCTCGACGTCACGCCGCCAGGTTGGGACGATAACCCCACCTTCAGTCACCTCGAAGCCGAGGCTTTCTAGGATCTCCCGCTGCCGCTGCTCGGGCACGTCGATCCCGCCGAGCGCCTTCGTCCGCGCGAAGTCGAATCGGATCACGCGTTTGTCGATCGGCGGCTGACCGACACGCAGCGCCGCCGACGGCTCGCCGCCGCAGATATCGAGGATCAGCCCAGTCAGGATCGCGAGCCCATCGTCCAGGAATGCCGGGTCGACTCCGCGTTCGAAGCGGCTGCGCGCGTCGCTGGTAAGTCCAAGCGCCTGCCCCGTCCGTGCGATGCGCTCGGGCGTAAAATAAGCGACCTCGAGCATCACATCCGTGGTGGACTCGCTGACGCCCGAATCCTCGCCGCCCATGATCCCGCCGATATCATGGACCTGCTTGTCGTCCGCGATCACGGTTACGAACGGCTCGAGGCTATATTCCTTCTCGTTGAGCGCGAGCACCTTCTCGCCAGGCTTGGCCGCACGGGCCGTGAGGCCGCCGCTCAGCTTCGCAACGTCATAGGCGTGCGCCGGCCTGCCGTGGTCGAGCATCACATAGTTGGTGATGTCGACAAGTGCGGAGATCGGCCGCTGTCCCGCTGCTTTCAGGCGCCGTTGCATCCAGTCGGGCGACGCGCCATTCTTCAGCCCAGTGACCGATCTCCCGTAAAATGCGGGACAGCCCTCCGGGTCTTCGATCCGTACCGGAACCGGGCAAGGGAAGGTGCCTTCGATCTGCGGAACGGCGAGCGGCTTCAGGGTACCGAGGCCCGCCGCGGCGAGATCGCGCGCGATTCCGCGAACGCCCATCGCGTCCTGTCGGTTCGGCGTGACGAATAGGTCGAAGACCGGATCGTCGAGGCCAGCATATTGAGTGAAGGCAGTGCCGATCGGCGCATCGCCTGGCAGCTCGATGATCCCGCTATGGTCCTCGCCGAGATCAAGCTCGCGCGCGCTGCACATCATGCCGCGCAATTCGACTCCGCGGATCGCCGCAACCTTCAGGGTGATGTCACTGCCCGGGATGTAGGTCCCGGGTGCACCGAACACGCCGAGCATCCCGGCGTGCGCGTTAGGCGCTCCACAGACGATTTGGATCGCCTCGCCCGTTCCGGCATCGACGGTGAGGACCTGCAGCTTGTCCGCCTGCGGATGCTTCTCGGCGGTGAGCACCTTGGCAATTCGAAAAGCCTCAAGCGCCTCTGCCGGGTTGGACAGCTCCTCAACCTCGAGACCGATGCTGGTCAGCTTGTCCGCGATCTCCTTCGCTGAAGCCTGGGTGTCGAGATGCTCCTTGAGCCATGAAAGCGAGAACTTCATGCGCCCACTCCGCCCGAAAGCGTGGGCACGTCGAGCGCCTTGAACCCGTAGTGCTTCAGCCAGCGGATGTCGCCGTCGAAGAAGGCGCGGAGGTCATCCATGCCATATTTCAGCATCGCGAGCCGATCGATCCCGCAGCCGAACGCGAAGCCCTGCCACTCATCCGGATCGAGACCGAAATTCGCGATGACTCGCGGGTGGACCATTCCCGACCCGAGCACCTCCATCCAGCCTTGCTGCCCGCCGACCACACGGCGCCCTTTCTCGATCGACCAGCCGACATCGACCTCCGCCGACGGCTCGGTGAAGGGGAAGTGAGAGGCGCGCATCCGAAGCACGACATCGTCCCGCTCGAAGAAAGCCCGGAGGAATGTCTCGAGAGTCCATTTGAGGTGACCAAGCGTGATCCCCTTGTCGATCACCAGCCCCTCGACCTGGTGGAACATCGGCGTGTGGGTCGCGTCGCTGTCGGAGCGGTACACGCGTCCCGGTGCGATCACGTACAGCGGCGCGCCCTTGTCCTGAGCGGCGCGGATCTGGACTGGCGAGGTGTGCGTCCGAAGGACGCGCGGCTCTTCGTCGGGCGTCCTTGGCCGTAAATAGAATGTGTCCATCATCGCTCGGGCAGGATGGCTCGCGCCCATGTTGAGCGCGGTGAAATTGTACCACTGGTCCTCGATCTCCGGGCCTTCCGCGACAGAAAATCCGAGGTCGGCGAAAATTTCGGCGAGCTCGTCCATCACCTGGCTGACGGGGTGAACGGTGCCGGAAGTGCTTTCGGGCGCGGGCAGCGACAGGTCGATTTTTTCAGTGGCGAGCTTTCGCTCGAGCTCTGCTCCTTCAAGCGCTCCCTTCCGGTCCGCGATCGCATCGCTGATCTGCTCCCTAAGCGTATGAATCCGGGGTGCTTCGGAAGCGCGTGTTTCGGGATCCATGGACCCGAGCGACTTGAGCTTGGCGGTGATTTCGCCCTGCTTTCCAAGCAGCGCGACCCGCACGGAATTCGAGCTCCTGCAGGGTTTCGGCTGCGGCGACGCGGTCGAGCAACGGGTCGGACATGGCGCAGGGCCTTAGCCGCGCCCTCAAGCAAAATGCAAAGGCGTGTTACAACCCCACCTTATGAGCGACTGGCCCGAACTGAGCGTCGAGCGCGATCACGAGACCCTGGCACTGCTGCACCTCGCTGCGCAGATGATCGGAAAGATCCGGGTCGCGCACGCTCCCTGGGTCAATCACGGCTGGCACGCAGCGCTCCAGCCGAACGCGCGCGGGCTCGGCATCCTTCCGACGCAGGCGAGCGGGGGCCGCACCTTCACGCTGACGCTCGATCTTTGCCGCCACGCGATCGTGCTGTGGGTCAGCGATGGCTCGCGCGAGGAAGTGCCGCTCAACGCGGGCAGCGTCGCGGCGCTTCGGAAGCGATTGATCACCATCCTCGAGCGCCACGACCTGCCGTCGGACTTCAACGGCATTCCCAATGAGATCCCGGACGCGGTGCCGTTCGCGGAGGACAACGGCCGGCGCAACTATGACCGCGAATCCGCGGAATGTTTTCGTGAAGCTCTTGCTGCGATGCAGCCCGTGTTTGCGCAGTTCCGCGCGGGTTTCGCCGGGAAGGCGAGCCCGGTCCATTTCTGGTGGGGTAGCTTCGACTTGGCAGTGAGTCGCTTCTCGGGACGCGCCGCACCGCCGCATCCGGGCGGCGTCCCCGGCTTGCCGGATCGAATCACGCGCGAAGCCTACAGCCATGAAGTGAGCAGCGCCGGCTTCTGGGCAGGCGGGGTCACTCCGGCCGAGCCCTTCTTCTACAGCTACGTCTATCCGCAACCCGACGGATTCCAGGCGGCGGAGGTCGCTCACGGCCGCTTCGACGAGACATATGGCGAATTTGTGCTGCTCTACGCGGAGGTTCGCGCGTCGAACGACCCCGAGCGAATGTTGATGGAATTCTTCCAGTCAGCGTTCGACGCTGCAGCCGATCTTGCGCAATGGGACCGTCCTGCGCTCGAACGAGAGCCGGTCGCGCCATAAGAAAAGGGCGCCGCGGATTGCTCCGGACGCCCTTCCTTGTTCGTTGCGGAAGAAGGCTTAGGCGGCCTTCTTCTCCAGCGCGCCCTTCGCTTGGGCAATGATGGCGCTGAATGCCTCGGCCTCGTGCATCGCGATGTCGGCGAGCACCTTGCGGTCGAGTGTAATGCCGGCGAGGTTCAGCGCGTGGATGAACTGGCCGTAGGTCAGCCCTTCCGCGCGGACCGCGGCGTTGATGCGCTGGATCCAGAGGGCGCGGAAGCTCCGCTTCTTCACCTTGCGGTCGCGATAGGCGTACTGGCCGGCCTTCTCGACCGCCTGGCGGGCGATTCGGATCGTGTTCTTGCGGCGGCCGTAATAACCCTTCGCCTGATCCAGGATCCTCTTATGCTTTGCGCGGGTGGTAACACCCCGTTTCACTCGTGCCATCGTGCGCTAGCTCCCTACTTCAGGCCGTAGGGCGCCCAGGCCTTCACGCGCGCCGTATCGGCGTCGGCGAGAATCTCGGTGCCGCGGTTCTGACGGATGTACTTGGCGTTGTGGCTGATCAGGCGGTGGCGCTTGCCCGCGACACCATGCTTGATCTTGCCCGTCGCCGTGAGCTTGAAGCGCTTTTTGACGCCGCTCTTGGTCTTGAGCTTGGGCATTTTCGTCTCCTGACGTTCTTGAACGGCCGCGGCAGCCCTTTTGGCCGGGCGCGTTCGGTTGTTTCCAGTAGCTGGAAGAGCGCGGGCCTATAGAGGGGGATCAGCGCTCTGGCAAGCTCACCAGGGCAGCTCGGAGCCGTTCCTGCGAAGGAAGCGGCCGGTATCATCCATCCCGATCCGCTCGATCAGCGAACGCATGTCGGTGACGCTTTCCCGGACCGTGATTTCCGCGCCCGAGCCGCCCATGCGGGTCTTGACCCAGCCGGGGCTCAGCGCAACGCACGCGACGCCGCGCGGCTTGGCCTGCAGCGCGAGCGAGCTCCACGCCATGTTCAGCGCAGCCTTCGACGTCCGATACGGAACCCAGCCGCCGCCATTGTCGGCGATGCTGCCCATGCCGCTCGAAATGGCGATCATCTTCCCGCCTCGCGGCATGAGCTGGAGCAGCTTCATTGCAAGCATGTAGGGCGCGATGGCGTTGACCATCATCATGGCCTGCCAGTCGCGTCCGTCCTCCGCGGTATCGCCGTTCATCGGGTGATTGGTTCCGGCATTGGCGATGAAGAGCTCGATCGGGGGACCGATCCCGGATGCAAAGGAAGCGGCCGCGTCGGCGTCGGAAAGGTCGAGCGGCTCGACCCGGACTGCGAGCTTGTCGAGTTCGTCGGTCGACTGGCGCGCTGTAGCGATCACGTCCCAGCCGTCCGTCGAATATTGACGCACGAGCTCGAGGCCGATGCCGCGATTGGCGCCGGTGATCAGGACTGTCGGCATGGCCCCTCCAACGCCGGACGATGGAAAAAGCTCAGGTCCTGCACGAAACCGTCAGGCTCCCTTCGACTGCCGGGCCGAGCATTTCGACGCTCTTCGCCGAGCCGTCGAGCCAAGCGCGCCATTGCGGCGGGCTGAGCAACGCGACCCCGCGGTTGTGGTACGGGACGATATCGGGCCCGGGCGGCACGGTCAGCATCGTGAAGGCCTCGCCGACGTCGGGATTGTTTCGGACGATTCCAGCGATGGCGATGTCGCCTTCGGTCGGCTGAAAGAGCCAGCGATCCTTTCGCTTCTGCTTCGGATCGGACGGCGTCGTGAATTCGTAGAAGCCGTCGATCATCACCAGGCAGCGGTCGAACGAGAATTCGCGCCCGTCAGAACGCATGTTGAAAACGGGCTTGCCGCGCGCGGGCCAGGACCAGCGGCGCTCGACGAGTTGGGCGACGGCTTGGTCTCGGTTGAAACGGACGATCGGCGCTTGCTCCGAGATGCGGACGTCGCGCGGCTGGAAGTTGGGAATGCCTTCAGGAAAGGTCAGCGGGATCTGGATCTCGGCGAACAGCCGACGGATCGCGTCCGGGTTCTTCTCGATCCGGTAGAGGTTGCACACCGCTCAGTCGAACAGGCTGGAGACCGACGCTTCGTCCGAGATGCGCTTGATCGCTTCCGCAAGCAGCGGAGCGATCGTGAGGCGGCGGATCTTGCTACCCTTCGGGTCGGCCTCGCCGCTCCAGATCGAATCGGTGACGACCAGTTCACTGAGCTCGGAATTGGCGACCCGCGCCGCCGCTCCGCCGGACAGGACGCCGTGCGTGCAATAAGCGAAGACTTCGGTCGCCCCCTGTTGCTTCAGCGCGGCGGCCGCATTGCAGAGTGTTCCCGCCGAATTGACGATGTCGTCGATGAGGATGCAGGTCCGTCCGTCGACGTCGCCGATGATGTTCATCACCTCTGATTTGCCGGCGCGCTCGCGTCTCTTGTCGACGATCGCCAGCGGGGCGTTGTCGAGGCGCTTGGCGAGGCCTCGCGCGCGCACCACGCCGCCGACGTCGGGCGATACGACCAGCAGATTGCGGTTACCGAGGCGCGCGCGGATGTCGGTGGCGATCACCGGCGATGCAAAAAGATTGTCGGTCGGGATATCGAAGAACCCCTGGATCTGCCCGGCGTGGAGGTCGATCGACAACACCCGGTTGGCACCCGCGGTCGTGATCAAATTCGCAACGAGCTTGGCCGAGATCGGTGTACGCGGCCCCGGCTTCCGGTCCTGCCGCGCGTAGCCGAAATAGGGAAGGACCGCGGTGATCCGCTTCGCCGACGCGCGCCTCAGCGCGTCGATGCAGATCAACAGCTCCATCAGGTTGTCGTTCGCCGGATAGCTGGTCGACTGGATCACGAACACATCCTCGCCGCGGACGTTTTCGTTGATCTCGACGAACACTTCCTCGTCGGCGAATCGCCGTACGCTCGCGTCGGTGAGCGGCATCTCCAGATATTCGGCGATTGAACGGGCCAGCGGCGTATTGCTGTTCCCGGTGAGCAATTTCATGAGCGACTTATCCCCAGCAGCGACTCGCCATTAGCGAGGCGGGCGCGGTCCCGTAAAGGTTGCGGCATCGGGGAGGCTCGCTAAATCGCGCCCATGACGGATCGCCTCAGGATCGCGCTTGCGCAGATGAACCAGCGAGTCGGGGACCTCGAGGGTAACGCCGCCGCGATGCTGGAAATGCGTCGCAGGGCCGGCGATGCCGACCTGTTGCTGTGTCCCGAGCTGCAGCTGATCGGCTATCCGCCCGAGGATCTTGTGCTGAAGCCCGAGTTCGTCCGCCGAACGCATGAATGCACGGATGAACTGGTGGCGGCGACGACGAAGCCCGGTCCAGCGATGCTGATCGGCACGATCCTCAACGAGGGCGGCTCGATATACAACGCCTTCATCCTCGCCGACGGTGGCCGCGTAGTCGGGCGAACGCTCAAGCATGAGCTGCCGAATTATGGAACGTTCGATGAAAAGCGCATCTTCACGCCCGGGCCGCTACCTGAGCCGATGGAATTCAAGGGCATCAAGATCGGCGTGCCGATTTGCGAGGATATCTGGCGGGAAGCAGTCTGCGCGCATCTCGTCGAGGCGGGGGCGGAGATGTTGCTTGTCCCGAACGGCAGCCCCTACGAGCTCGACAAGGACGAAACTCGCTATCGGCTCGCACGCTCGCGCGTTCTCGAAACCTCGCTTCCTCTCACCTACCTGAACCGAGTCGGCGGTCAGGATGAAATCGTGTTCGACGGCTCCTCCTTCGTCGTCCACCCGGACGGCGAGCGCGTGGTTCAGATGTGCGACTGGGAGGAAGCGCTGCTTGTCACGCAATGGGAGCGCACGGTTGAGGGTTGGCGCTGCACGACACGCGAGGCGCACGAGCTCGATGCATTCCCGGAGGACGTCTACCGGGCGATGATGATGGGGCTGCACGATTATGTGGAGGACAATGGCTTCCCGGGTGTCATCCTCGGTCTTTCGGGCGGCATCGACAGCGCGCTCTCGGCCGCGGTCGCAGTGGACTCGCTCGGCCCCGGCAAGGTTTGGGGCGTCATGCTCCCCTCCAAATATACCAGCGATGAGAGCCTGGAGGATGCACGCGAGTGCGCGCGATTGCTCGGCTGCCGTCATGACGTCGTGTCAATTGCTCCGGGCGTGGACGGGATCGACGAGATGCTTCCGCAGCTGACCGGCCTTGCCGCCGAGAACGTGCAGGCGCGCCTCCGCATGGTGGCGCTGATGGCGCTGTCCAATTCGAGCGGCCAGATGCTTCTGACTACGGGCAACAAGAGCGAGATGAGCGTCGGCTATGCCACGCTCTACGGCGACATGGCCGGGGGCTATTCGGTGCTGAAGGACGCCTACAAGACGACTGTCTTCGCGTTGTCGCGATGGCGCAACGCGAACAAGCCGGATGGCGCACTGGGACCTGACGGGCCAGTGATGCCCGAACGCGTCATCACCAAGCCGCCCACTGCCGAGCTCCGGCCAGGGCAGAAGGATGAGGACAGCTTGCCGCCCTATTCAGTGCTCGACCGAATCCTCGAAGGCCTCGTCGACAAGGAGATGTCCGTTTCAGAAGTCGCCAATGCAACCGGCGAGGACGCGGCCCTGGTCGCCGACATCGAATCCAAACTGCTTAGAGCCGAATATAAGCGCCGACAGGCGCCGCCCGGCGTTAAGATCGGCAGCCGCAACTTCGGCCGCGACCGCCGCTATCCGATCAGCAACTTCTTCAACACGGGTCCCAAATGAGCGTCGTCACCCGCTTTGCGCCCTCGCCGACCGGTCGGCTCCACGTCGGAAACATTCGGACAGCGCTGCACAACTTTCTGTTCGCGAGGAAGAATGGCGGGACTTTCAACCTTCGGATCGACGACACCGACCGCGAGCGTTCGACGGTCGAGTTCGATCAGGCGATCCGCGACGATCTCGACTGGCTCGGCCTCAATCCCGATAGGATGGTGCTCCAGTCGCAGCGCTTCGGCCTCTACGAACGCGAGTTCGAAAAGCTCAAGACGGCTGGCCGAGTCTATGCCTGCTACGAAACGCCCGACGAGCTCGAGCTTCGCCGCAAGGTGCTGCTCGGCCGGGGCCTTCCGCCGGTCTACGAGCGCAAGCCCGCCGATGCGCCGGCGCCCGAAGGGCGAGCGCCGCATTGGCGCTTCCGGCTCGACCACGAAGCGCCGATCGCCTGGACCGACCTCATCCGCGGCGAGCAGAAGTTCGATCCCAGGCTGCTGAGCGATCCCGTCGTGCGGCGGGAAGACGGCAGCTGGCTCTATCTGCTCCCCAGTGTGATCGACGACATCGACCTCAAGATCACCCACGTCGTGCGCGGCGAGGATCACGTCTCCAACAGCGCAGTCCAGATCCAGATGTTCGAAGCGCTTGGAAGCGAGCCGCCGAACTTCGCGCACGAGGCGTTGCTGGTCGCTGCCGAGGGCAAGCTCTCGAAGCGGCTCGGCTCGTACGGCGCGGAGCATCTGCGCGACGAAGGCGTCGAGCCAATGGCCCTCCTCGACGTGCTCGCCCGAATCGGCACTTCTGAGCCGGTCGAGCCGATCGTCTCGCTCGACGAGCTCGCCGAAAGCTTCGACTTCTCGACCTTCGGGAGAGCGCCAGCCCATTTCGACCCGCACGAGGTCGAGCTCATGAACGCGCGCCTGCTTCACAAGCTCGACTACCGAGCAGTCGCCGACCGGCTTCCCGCCGCTGCGACCGAAGCGGACTGGCTGGCGCTCCGCGGTAACCTCGAGAGGCTCGCGGACTTCGATCGCTGGTTCACTGTTCTTCATGGCGACATCGAGGCTCCCGAGCTCGGCCATGAGGAGCGCCTCTTGGTCAAGGAAGCAGCCGCGGCGGCAGAGACCCTCGACTGGTCCGTCGAACCCTGGCGAGCGCTTGCCGACGCACTCAAGCGCACCACCGGCAAAAAGGGCCGCGAGCTCTTTCATCCGCTCCGGCTGGCGCTCACCGGCAAGGAGAGCGGCCCCGAAATGGCGCCGCTCCTGGCGGCGATGGGCAAGGATCGGGCCGTTCGCCGGCTGGAGGCCGCCGCCCGCCGTTAGAAAATTTACGTTATCCAGGAACGCAACAATGTTTCTTCACCGGCGTTGCGTTGTGGAGTAATATGCTCGTCAGGGCCGCTCGAGAGAGGAGGTTCCGATGTTAGCTTACGCCGCCAATCGCCCGCAGTTCGCGGCACGGCCGCCCAGCCCCCGCACATTGCTTCTCGTCATTGCCGTTCACATCGCGGCCGTGGTCGTGCTGCTGAGCATGAAGACGGATCTTCCGCAGGCGATCACCGGCCAACCGATTTTCGTCCGGCTGCTTCGCGACGAGCCGCCGCCGCCAGAGCATTTGGTGAAACCGTCGACGCCCCGGCAGCAGCCAGAAGTCACCCGAACCGAAGCGCAGGTGCCAACTCCTCCGCTCCAAGTGCCGCTAATCGATGCCAATCCGAAGCTTCCGGACATCCGCGATCTGATTGGACCCAGCATCCCACCGAATCCGAATGTCGAGCCGGAGCAGGCCGTTCCGCCGGCGCCGACGATCGCTCGGCTCCTGACGCCGCAGTCCGAGCTTAAGCCGCCGTATCCGGAATCGAAGCTTCTGACCGGTGAGGAAACGACCCTCACCCTGCGTCTTTCGATCAACGAGCAGGGCCGCGTCGTGGGCGTCGATCCGCTCGGCACAGCCGACCGAGCCTTTCTCGAGGCCGCGCGCCGCTACCTGATCGCTCACTGGCGCTACAAGCCGGCGACCCGTGACGGGCAGCCGGTCGCATCAACCGAGACGATCACGCTTCGGTTCGAACTCGACTGACGGCTGAGACTGGCGGAGCGGGCGCGGGGGACTTATCTTTCCCGCATGTCCTTCTTCCCCACGCCGTCGAGTCCGCGCGAAGCGCTGCGCGACCTGCTCGCATTCATGCGGCAGCGAAGCCGCGAGCAGGTGATCGGCGCCTGCCTGGCGCTTCTCGTGACGGCGATCATTGTCGTCGAGTTCCTGGTCGATTCGAAGATGAACACCGCTCCGGATCCGCAGGTCGTCGAGGTGCAGCTCTATTCGCCCAACCGGACCGACGCCGACATCGCCGCCGACCAGAAGAAGGACCAGGCGGCGGCCGAAGCGCAAGAAGAAGGCCGACCAGAAGCAGTACAAGCAGCTCGCGAAGCAGCTCCATATTGACTGACGACAGGGAATGGATGGCGAAGGCGGTCGCACTCGGCGAAGACGCGCGCGGCCGTTCCGCCCCCAACCCAAATGTAGGCTGCGTGATCGTCTCCGGCTCCGGCCGGGTCGTCGGCAAGGGCGCGACCGCAGCCGGCGGACGGCCGCATGCCGAAGCGGCCGCACTTCACGAAGCGGGCAAGAAGGCGGCGGCCGCGACCGTCTATGTCTCGCTCGAGCCCTGTGCGCACCACAGCGACCGTGGCCCTCCGTGCACGGACCTACTGCTCGAAGCGCGGCCCGCTCGCGTCGTCATCGGCCTCAAGGATCCAGATCCGCGCACGGCAGGGAAGGGCGTCCGGCGCCTGCGCCGAGCGGGCATCGAAGTGACGCTTGGAGTCGACCGTGATGCGGCGAGGCGGTCGCTTTCCGGCTGGCTGACGCGCCTTGAGCTCGGCCGGCCGCGAATCACGCTCAAGCTTGCGCTCTCGATCGACGGCAAGATCGCGCTTCCGTCCGGCGAATCGAAATGGATCACCGGCGAGGATGCGCGGCGCCACGTCCATGTCGAGCGCGCGCACAGCGACATGATCCTTGTCGGCCGCGGCACCTACATCGCCGACGAGCCAAAGCTCGACGTCCGCCTTCCGGGCTTCGAGGACCGCTCGCCGAGACGCGCGCTGCTCACTCGCGGAGAGGCGGTCGCCGGCTGGGAAATCCTTGGAAATCCGAAGGATGTCTATCGGCTTCATGACGTCAACGATTTGCTGGTCGAGGGCGGATCGGCGACGGCAACGGCGTTTCTGACGGAAGATCTTGTCGACCGAATCCTGATCTACCGCGCTCCGATCATCGTCGGCGAAGGCAAGTCCAGCTTCGGCTATGTCGGGCTCGACGCGCTCGCAGACGCGCATGGGCGTTGGCGCCTGATCGAAGAGCAGCGCCTCGGCGTCGATCGCCTCGAAGTTTACGAGCGCGTTCGCCAAGCTTAAGCGCGCGAACATGTTCACCGGGATCGTCACCGACGTCGGCACCGTACGCAGCGCCGAGCAGCGCGGCGATCTGCGGCTCGTGATCACGACCGGCTACGACATGGATAGCGTCGACCTCGGCGCTTCCATCGCCTGCTCAGGCGCCTGCCTGACGGTGGTCGACAAGGGCGACGACTGGTTCGCCGTCGACGTGTCGGGAGAGACGGTGTCCAAGACCGCCGCGGATCGCTGGAACGAAGGTGCGCGCCTCAATCTCGAGCGCTCGCTGCGTCTCGGAGACGAGATCGGCGGGCATATCGTGACCGGCCACGTTGATGCGGTCGGCAGCGTGGTCGGCATTTGCCCTGAAGGCGATTCGAAGCGCCTCGGCATCAGCGTGCCGCGAGCAATAGGCCCGATGATCGCCGCCAAGGGCTCCGTCGCGCTCGACGGAGTGTCAATGACGGTGAACGAGGTTCGCGATGCGGAAGACGGGACGACCCATTTCTCCGTAAACCTCATCCCGCATACGGGACAACACACGACCCTCGGCGGGCTGGAGGCTGGGCGACAACTCAATGTCGAAATTGACGTCCTAGCGCGCTATATCGACCGCATGCTGGCCGCCAGATCACAATAGGAACAATGGCGTTCCCACTTTTCATCACATTTTAATGTGATACATCGTGCGCATGAGCACGACCCTCATCGAACGTCTCGAAACCATCATCGCCGCCGGCGAGATCAGCCGCTCCGGGCTCGCGCGGGCGGCAGGGCTTCACCCGAACAGCCTTCGAAAGCTCGGCTCGCCCGACTGGAATCCGACCGCCGACACTTTGACCCGGCTCGAAAAGCTGATCCAACAGGGAACCACCGAGGTGCTGGTCGGCATCGAAGCGATCATCGATGAAGCGCGCAACGGACGGATGTTCATCCTGATCGACGACGAAAATCGCGAGAACGAAGGCGACCTCGTCATCCCGGCACAGATGGCGACGCCCGACGCGATCAACTTCATGGCGCGGCACGGCCGGGGCCTCATCTGTCTCGCACTGACCAAGGACCGCGCCGAGCAGCTCGGGCTCGAGCCGATGACCCGCACCAACCGCAGCCGCAACGAGACGGCGTTCACCGTGTCAATTGAAGCACGCGACGGAATCACCACGGGGATCAGCGCAGCGGACCGAGCACGCACCATCGCGGTCGCTATCGATGCCTCGCACGGCCCGGACGAGATTGTCTCCCCGGGCCACGTCTTCCCGTTGATCGCGCGTCCAGGCGGCGTCCTGGTCCGAGCCGGACACACCGAAGCGGCCGTCGACGTCGCGCGCCTCGCCGGCCTCAATCCCAGCGGCGTCATCTGCGAGGTGATGCGCGAAGACGGGACCATGGCTCGTCTCGAGGACCTGATGGACTTCGCCCGCGCGCACGGACTGAAAATCGGCACCATCCGCGACCTCATCGCCTACCGGCTCAAGAAGGATCATCTCGTCGAGCGGGTCGCCAGCGCTCCCTTCCGGTCGGGCAGCGGTCAGCAGTGGCAGGCCCATGTTTTCCGCGACAAATCGAGCGGCGAAGAGCAACTCGCGCTTGTCCACGGGACCCTCGACACCGATGGCCCCGTGCTGGTCAGGATGCACAGCCTCGACCTGTTCGCCGATGTGCTTGGCGAGAGAGGGCCCAAGTCTGACCTCCTCCAGTCCGCCATGAGGATGATCGAGGAGGAGGGCTCCGGCGTTGTCGTGACGCTCCACGCGGCCGCCCCTGGATCGCTATCGCGCTCGATCGACCTTCGTTCGGGCAGGCCCGCCGAAATGGGGGACGCGGTTCGCCGTTACGGCACCGGCGCGCAGATCCTCGCCGCGCTCGATATCCACGACATGATCCTCTTGTCCAACTCGCGCCATTCGCCGGTCGGCCTCTCCGGTTATGGACTCGCGATCATCGAGGAGCGGCCGATCAGGGTGGAAGGATAAGGATGTCGACGATTCTCCTCGTTGAGGCGCGTTTCTACCCCCACCTCAACGACATGCTTCTTCAGGGCGCCCGCAAGGCGATCGAAGAAGCCGGGCACAAGCATGAGACGATGACTGTCCCCGGTGCGCTCGAGCTTCCGGGAGCGATCGCGCTGGCGGCGCGAAGCGGACGATTCTGCGCGTTCGTTGCGCTAGGCGTGGTGATTCGCGGCGAGACCTATCATTTCGAAGTGGTGTCGAATGAAAGCGCTCGCGGGCTGATGGACCTGACGCTCCAGGGTTATGCGATTGGCAACGGTATTCTGACCGTCGAGAACGAGGCGCAGGCGGTCGAGCGCTGCGATGCCGGCCAGCTCGACAAGGGCGGCGGCGCGGCTCGAGCGGCGCTCGCGCTGCATGATCTCAGATCGAAATACGCGCCCTAGCTTCCTGCCGCCCGCCCGCTATGCGCGCTTGGTGACTCGCCACGAAGCCCATCCACATCCGCTCGCCTTCCCAGCGTTGCTCCTCGGCAACGTGGCGCTGGCGTTCGGGCCGTGGCTGGTGCGGCTCGCCGACACCGGACCGGTGGCGGCAGGCTTCTGGCGGCTGACGCTCGCGCTCCCGTTTCTAATCCTAATCGGCCGATTCGCTGGACAGCCCGCGCACTGGCCGCGCCGCGCGTTGGTCGCGACGGTCGCGATTGCAGCCATCTTCTATTCGCTCGACCTCGCCGCATGGAACGCAGGCATTCGGCTCACGAAGCTCGGCAACTCGACCCTGTTCGGCAATTCCGGAAGCTTCGTCTTCGCGCTCTATGGCCTGATTCTTGCGCACCGCGCGCCGTCGCTGAAGCAGGGCCTCGCCTTGTTGATGGCGCTCGCCGGCGCCGGACTGCTGATGAGCTCGAGCTACGAGCTCAGCCCAAAGAACTTCGCCGGAGACCTGCTCACGCTCGTCGCTGGACTCTTCTACGGCGGCTACCTCATTTTCGTCGAACGCGGACGTACCGAGCTAAAGCCGCTTCCGCTTCTGATCCTTGCAACGATCTTCTCGATCCCCGTCCTTCTCTTCATCAGCCTCGTGCTTGGTGAGCGGATCTTGCCGCACGATTGGACTCCGTTGCTGATCTTCGCGCTGTCGAGCCAGGTGCTCGGCCAGGGTCTGCTCGTCTATTCGATCGGAACGCTGCCGCCGCTCGTTGTCGGGCTCGGCCTTCTTACCCAGCCGGCAATCTCGGCGACGGTCGGCTGGCTCGCCTATCGCGAGACGCTGTCGGCAGCCGATATCATTGGCGCCGTCGGGATCGCAGCAGCGCTCGTCATCGTCCGGCTACCCGATCGGGGCTTGCGCGCATCGGACGAGCCGCCCAGTTGAGCGCCATGACGGACCCGAGTTCCTCTCGAACAGCTCCGCAGGCAGCTCGCACTGGCGGTCGGCGAAAATGCCGTGTTCGACGGCTGGACCCGCAAGGCGGTCGATTCCGCTGCCCAGCAGCTCGCCGTCGATCCAGTCCAGGGACGCCTTGCCATGCCGAAGAATCAGGCCGGCATGATCGACACCTACATCAAGGAAGTGGATCGCGGGCTCGAAGCCTATTTCACGCCCGAACGAACGGGTTCGCTGAAGATTCGGGGGAAGATCCGGGCCCTGATCTGGCGCCGGTTCGAGATCATGGCTCCTGCACGCGAAGCGGTTCGCCGGGCGCTCGCGATTCTCGCAATGCCGCAGAATTTGCCGCTCGCACTTCGGATCTCGTGGCGCACGGCGGATCACATGTGGCGGATCGCCGGCGACAACAGCACCGACTTCAACCACTACACGAAGCGGATGACGCTCGGGGCGGTATACGCGTCGACGCTGCTTGTCTGGCTCGACGATCAGAGCGAAGGCTGGACGGACACTGCAGCCTTTCTCGACCGGCGGATCGACGATGTCATGAAGATCGAGAAACTGAAGGCCGAATGGCGCGGCTCGTCGGATCAGCGACTCAGTCTTTCGCGCTTCATCGGACGTCTTCGTTACCCCCCTCGCTGAACGTCGGATCGGGGCTTCCGCTTTATCCTATGGATATGTTAAGCGGTTAATGATAATCACTCGCAACAATGAACGCGCCATTCCATCCCGATACGCTGAGCCTCGACCGGTTGAAAATCGGGACGAAGGCGCGCGTGCTGTCGATCGACTGGGCCGGTCTCGAGGAAGCCGAATCCTGCCGCCTTCGGCATTTCGGCTTTGACGAGGGGGTGATGGTCGAGCCGCTGCACCTTGGCCCGTTCGGACGCGATCCGATCGCGATTTGCGTCGGCCGAATGACGGTTGCGATCCGGCGCAAGCACGCCGGCGCCGTCCGAGTCACTCCGCTAGAGCAGTGAACCCGCTCCCGCTCGTCGCCGTCGCCGGCAGCCCCAATGCCGGCAAGAGCGCGCTGTTCAACGCTCTCACCGGCGCGCGCCAGAAGGTCGGCAATTATCCGGGGGTGACGGTCGAACGCCATTCCGGCCGACTAACGCTCGCCGATGGTAGGCCGGTCGAACTGGTCGACCTGCCGGGCGCCTACAGCCTAGATCCGGCGAGCCCGGACGAGGCCGTGACCCGCGATGTGCTGCTCGGCAGGCAGCAGGGCGAACGCCAGCCCGACGCGCTGGTCATCGTCCTCGACGCATCCAACCTCGACAACCACCTCCGCTTCGCGCTGCAGCTGATTGAGCTTGGCCTTCCGACCGTCATTGCGCTGAACATGGTCGACCTCGCCAAACGCGACGGACTGGAGCTCGATTCGAAGCGGCTTTCCGATCAACTGGCGGTTCCGGTTGTCGAGACCGTGGCCGTTCGCCGCCGCGGCATTGCCGATCTCCAGGGCGCCGTCGACGACATGCTCTCGGCACCGCAGTGCGGCGTCCACAAGCATGTGAAGAGCGACCTCGTTCACTTGCAGCGGCGCGCCCGCGAAATCGCCAGCGCTGCCGTCGTCAGCGAAACGCCGGTCCGCCGCTGGACCCATCGCCTCGACGCTGTCCTGCTTCACCCGGTCTTCGGCCCCATCATTCTCGCCGCGATCATGTTCGTGATGTTTCAGGCCGTGTTCGCCTGGAGCCAGGTCCCCGTCGACTGGATCTCCTCAGCCGTGGCCTGGCTGTCGGGAGTCGCGAGGAACGCACTGCCGCCGGGACTCTTCCGGTCACTCATTGTCGATGGTGCAATCGCCGGCGTCGGCGCGGTCATCACCTTCCTGCCGCAGATCCTGATCCTCTTCTTCTTCATCCTGCTGCTCGAAGGCACCGGTTACATGGTCCGGGCGGCCTTTCTGATGGATCGGATCATGCACGGCGTCGGCCTTTCCGGGCGCGCCTTCATTCCGCTCCTGTCGAGCTTCGCTTGCGCGGTGCCGGGGATCATGGCGACCCGCACCATCGAGGATCCCAAGGACCGCCTGACGACGATCCTGGTCGCGCCGCTGATGACCTGTTCGGCTCGGCTCCCCGTCTACACATTGGTCATTTCGGCCTTCATCCCGAACCAGCGAGTTCGTCTGGGGCGTAGGCCTCCAGGGTCTGGTCATGTTCGCGCTCTACATCTTCGGGATCACCGGCGCGCTTCTCGCGGCCTACGTGCTTCGTCGCGGGGTCCTCAAGGGAAGCGGCGGCGGCTTCATGATGGAGCTTCCCAAATATCAGTGGCCGCCGCTCAAGGACGTCGCCATCGGCATCCTCACGCGCGCCCAGATCTTCCTCAAGCGGGCCGGCACGATCATCCTTGGAACGACTGTCGTCCTGTGGGCGCTCGCAAGCATCCCGCAGGCTGGTCCGGGCCAGAAACAGAGCCAGGTTTCGATCGCGGGCCACATCGCGACCGGGATCGAGAAAGTGGTGAGCCCGATCGGCTTCAACCACGACATCAGCCTTGCGCTCCTCCCCGCCATGGCCGCCCGCGAAGTCTCCGTCAGCGCGATTGCGACCGTCTATTCGATCGATTCGCCGGACGAGCAGGCCGGCGCCCAGAAGCTGGAGGACAGCCTTCGACACCGCTGGCCGCTGCCTACGGCGCTCGCCTTCCTCGCCTGGTTCATCTTCGCCCCGCAATGCATCTCGACCATCGCCGTCACCCGGCGCGAGACGAACGGCTGGAAATGGCCGCTGATCATGATCGGCTATTTGTTCGTGCTCGCCTATATCGCAGCGGGTCTCACCTACTGGACGGCAGTGGCGCTGGGTTTATAGCGAGTCCTCAAGAAGAGGAGAGCTGTCATGGCGGGCGTTAACAAGGTCATTCTGGTCGGCAATCTCGGAGCGGACCCCGAGGCGCGTTCGCTCAATAACGGCAGCGAGGTGGTCAACATGCGCATCGCCACGTCGGAACAGTGGAAGGACCGCGACGGCAACCGCCAGGAACGGACCGAGTGGCACAATGTCGTGATCTTCAACGAGAATCTCGGCCGAGTCGCGAAGAACTATCTGCGCAAGGGCAGCAAGGTTTATCTCGAGGGCCAGATTCAGACCCGCAAATGGACCGATCAGTCGGGCAACGACCGTTACACGACCGAGATCGTGCTCCAGCGATTCCGCGGCGAGCTCGTCCTGCTCGACAGTCGCGAGGGCGCTGGCGGCGGCCGCAGCGCGTTCGGTGGCAATGAGGATGACGATTTCGGCGGCGGGGGCGGCGATGCTCCGGCACGCACCCAGTCCCGTCCTCAGCCGGCTGCATTCGACACCGACCTCGACGACGACGTTCCCTTTTAATCCGAGTCCGGACGGCCCTTCAGCGCAGCGAGAGCAGCGAACGGGCTCGCTTGTTCTTCAGTGAGTACGCCGACCTCCTTCAGCGCCGAATCGGCGCTCGCGCTTCTCGGATAGGGGTCGATGCAGAGCGCAAGCGTGTCTGCAATCGCAGTGCCCAGGTCGATTGCGGCGCCGTCGTAGAAGACCACGTCGCAATCCTGCTCGCCGAGCTCGATCTCCTCGTCAGTCGATCCATTCTCCGACTCGGGCATGAAGAGGATGGCAAAGGGCTCGTCGACATGCACCGCCACCGGGTCGTTGGTCACCACGCAGCTCTGCTCGAGAGTCGCGGCAATCCGCCCTTCGGCTCGGACTAAGCGACCCGTCGGTGAAAGCGTCGCGTGGGCATCGAGGCGATCGAGCGCATTCAGGGCGAGACGGTCGGCGATCGCTCGCCGCTCGGTCTCATCGGCGGCGAGATCGATTCGCTCGCCGTCGCGAATTTGGTCGAGGCGCAGGTGATGGGCGAAGCGATCGGTCATTGAAGCTTGCCCTCCGCGATCTCATCGAGCCCCGCCGACCGGAGCTCGATCCACAGCCGCTCCAACGCCGCAGCCGAATGCGCAACCGCGTCCGGCGAGGCCTCGCCTTTAAACAGGCTCTCCGTCGCCGCGCGCGCCCATTCGGTTGATCCGGATGTCGCGGAGCGCCACAGCTCGGTCCGGCG
This sequence comes from uncultured Alphaproteobacteria bacterium, assembly GCA_963831485.1. GTDB lineage: Bacteria > Pseudomonadota > Alphaproteobacteria > Sphingomonadales > Sphingomonadaceae > Sphingomicrobium. Next base: position 57,029 of record CAWHQE010000018.1, on the reverse strand, counting down.
GGCGAGCGATCCCACCAGCCTGCGAACCGTCTTTCCAAGCGTCGGGTCGCCGAGGCCGAGCTCGCGATGCTCCAATTCCATCACCGCAATGAAGCGCTCGGTGAGCGCCACTGATACGGAATCACCGCGCTCGCCGTCGGCTTCGAGCCTCACCAGCGCCAGCGCTGCCACGGTAGCAAGAACCGCGAAGCGGCCGTCAAGAGAATCCGGGACCCTTCCCTCGACATACCAGTGCGGCTCGCGCGCGATTTGAGTCACGCGTTCGAACAGCGCAGAGCCGCGCGGCGGGGCCACCGTTAATCTCCGGAACAGGAAGTCCAGCATAGCGTCCCTTGCGTTGCGGGCGTCGCGGCCTTGCGCTTTGCCGCGGCGGGCATATTGAGGGCCGCGCGACTGCATGCAAGTCGGGGAATGGGCCAGCGGTCTCCTCGCGAAAGGAATCAGGAAGAAATGAAGGCCGGATTGCTCAGGATTACGACGATCGCTTGCGCCGGGCTGCTCGCCGGTTGCGCGACCAACCATGCGCACAAGGGCGCAGTCATCGATCCGCAGCTCGCAAGCTCGATCCAGCCCGGAGTCGACAACAAGGCCTCGGTGCAGAAGCTTCTCGGTACCCCGACCCTTCCGGGACAGTTCACGCCGAACGACTGGTATTACGTGTCGCGCGACACCAACCAGCTCGCCTTCCGCAATCCGCGCGCGGTCCGCGAAACGGTGATGCTCGTTCGCTTCGACCAGACCGGCAACGTCGCCTCGATCCAGAAGACGGGCAAGGAGCTCGCGCTCGGCCTGAATCCGAGCCACCGCCAGACCCCGACGCTCGGGCGCAAGAAGAGCTTCTTCGACGAGCTGTTCGGCAACATCGGTTCGGTCAGCGGCGCCGGAATGCCGGGCGGCGGCGGGAGCCAGCCTTACTAAGACCGGCGCTTCCGCAGTCGGATTGTTTATCCTAAGCGGTCGCCCATGACCGCGACGCCCGCCGGCATCACTTATGCCGACTATCTAAAGCTCGACCAGCTCCTCTCGGCGCAGCAGCCGCTATCGGGCCTCCACGACGAAATGCTCTTCATCGTCATCCACCAGACCAAGGAGCTGTGGATGAAGGAGATGCTCCACGAAATCGGTCTCGCGATCGTCCTGATCGGTGAGGACCGCTTCGCCGAAGCCTATAAGGCGATGGCCCGCGTGAGCCGAATCCAGGCCGTGATGACGCTCTCATGGGACGTCCTGTCGACGCTGACCCCCGTCGATTACCTCAAGTTCCGCGATGTCCTCGGCACCAGTTCGGGCTTCCAGTCCGAGCAGTTTCGCGAAATCGAGTTCCGGCTCGGGCTCAAGAATCCTGATTTCCTGGAGCAATATGAAGAAGGCACGGCCGCCCGTGCGCGCCTCGATCAGGCGCTGCTCGAGCCGAGCCTTCGGGAAGCGTCGATCGACGCGCTCGCCCGCGCCGGTTTCGATGTCGGCGACCGGTCGGTGGAGGCTCTGTCCGCCGCTTGGCTTGACGTCTATCGCGATGCCGAGCGGTGGTTCGAGCTCTATGAGCTCGCGGAGAAGCTGGTCGACATCGATGATTCGCTGGCGGGATGGCGGCACAAGCATGTGCTCACCGTCGAGCGGATCATCGGCAACAAGCGCGGCACCGGCGGGTCGGCGGGCGCTTCCTATCTTCGCTCGACGCTCGAAAAGCGTGTCTTCCCGGAGTTGTGGTCGCTGAGGACCGATCTTTGAGTTTCAAGGAGCTGTTCTCGCGGAGCCTCGGCGCCGACCCCGGGCGGCTGCATTTCGCCGCGCACAGCCACCATCTGTGGCCCGATGCGAGCTTCGCCGGGCAGGTCGCTGCCTGGAATGACGCCGCCCGCCTCGCCGACCGCAAGTGGGACAAGGTCATGGGCGAGGTCTGGCCCGAATCCCAGGAGCATGTGGTCCGCGAGATTGGGAGCGGCGACCCTTCGGCGATCGTCTTTTCGTCCAACACGCACGACTTCCTCATCCGGCTCATCACGGCAGCGCCCGCGCGCGACTCTGGACCGCTTCGAATCCTGACGACCGACGGCGAGTTCCACAGCGCTCGGCGGCAGTTCGCGCGCTGGGCAGAAGCCGGCTGGATCGAGGTCGAGCGAATTGCGGCGGAGCCGTTCGACACTTTCTCCGAGCGATTTCTCACCGCGGCCATGACCGGCGGCCATGACCTCATTTTCGTCAGCCAAATAATGTTCGGGAGCGGCCGTATCTTCAGCCGTGTTGGGGAGCTCGCGAGCATGGCGCGGCCCGACGGGCCCTGGGTGGTCATCGATGGCTATCACGCGTTCATGGCGATCGAACAGCCGCTTGGCGTGGAGGCGGCAGGTAGCGCCTTCTATCTCGCCGGCGGCTACAAATATGCGATGGCTGGGGAGGGGTGCGCTTTTCTCCATGCACCGGTCGGATTCGGTCCTCGGCCGCCGGTCACCGGCTGGTACGCCGAGTTCGAAGACCTCAGCCTGCCGCCGGGCAGCATCGGCTATGCCCCGGACGCCAGCCGGTTCATGGGAGCGACGTTCGATCCCGCGGGCCTCTACCGCTTCAACGCGGTTCAGCGGACGCTGGCCGACAACGGCCTTACGACCAGTCGAATGTCCGGTTTCGTCGCCGATCTTCAGCGGCAATTCCTCGAAGCTGTCGGCGGCACTGCGCTTGCCGGAACCGAATTGCTAAATCCGCCAGAGGCGTCGCCGCACGCGCGCTTCCTCGCATTTCGCTCTCAGAGCGCACAGCGCTGGTACGAGGATCTGAAGCGCAGCAACTGCATCACGGACGTGCGCGGCGACGTTTTGAGGATCGGCTTCGGCATCTATCAGGACTCCGACGACGTCGATCGGCTGGCGGCGCTGATCGGAAAATTGTCATAAGAAGCGAATCGCCCAAGCAGCGAAGCGCTTCACTGGTGCTTGCGCTCCTGCTGATCGCCTACATTTTCAACTTCCTCGACCGGCAGATCCTCGGGATCCTCGCCCAGCCGATCAAAGCCGACCTGCACCTTTCCGACACGCAGTTTGGCGCAATCGGCGGCCTCGCCTTCGCCATGCTCTATTCGGCGCTCGGCATTCCCCTCGCCTTTCTTGCCGACAAGACGAGCCGAAGCGGTGTCATCGCCGGCTCGCTCGCCGTCTGGAGCGCGTTCACGGCGCTGTGCGGGACGGCCGCGGGCTTTGGCCAATTGTTTCTCTACCGCCTCGGCGTCGGCGTCGGAGAGGCCGGTGGAGTTGCTCCCTCCTATGCCTTGATCGCGGACTATTTTCCGCCCGAACGGCGAACTCGCGCACTCGCGATCTTCTCGCTCGGAGTTCCGATCGAACTCGCAGGGGGGACGTTGGTCGGCGCCTATATTGCCCATGCGATGAGCTGGCGCGCGGCCTTCGCAGTGATGGGGATCGCCGAAATCGTTCTCGCGCCAATCCTGTGGCTCGTGGTTCGCGACGTTCCGAAGGCCTCCAGTCAGGCGCCGCTGGCGAGCGTCTTCCCGATGATTGCGAGAAAGCCTGCGTTCTGGTTGCTCGCCTTCGCCTCCTCGTCGAGCTCACTCTGCGGTTATGGCCTCGCACTTTGGACGCCATCGGTCATGATGCGCAGCTTCGGCCTCGATCTAGTGAGCACCGGCCAGTTTCTCGCCTCGCTGCTGCTCATTGGCGGCACCATCGGCGTATTCGCTGGTGGCTGGTTCGCGGACCGGCTCGGTGCAGCTGATCGCGGCTGGTATGCGAAGCTGCCGGCTATCGCTTGGATCATCTCGGTCCCGGCTTGGGGTCTTGGCCTGTTCGCTCCGAGCCTCTGGGTCGCCTGGCCGCTTCTTCTCGTCGGGAACGCTGTGAATATTCTGTGGCTGGGGCCCGTGACGACCGCCGTCCAGCACCTCGTTCCGAGTCCCATGCGCGCAACCGCCTCGGCCAGCTTCCTCCTGATCAACAATCTCATCGGACTGGGGGTCGGCCCGCTGCTGATGGGGCGGCTTTCGGACGCGCTCAAGGCGACTTACGGGGCCGATGCCCTTCGCGATGCTGCGGTAGCCTGCCTCGCCTTCTATCTCGTTGCGGCGGTGCTAATGTTCCTTTCGATACGATCGCTGAAGTCTTCATGGCTAAGCGAAACTAGCTAACTACCTGAACAGACGAGAAATTCCAGGTTCACTCTAGTGCGCTAGGGTGCAGGTTCCATCCGCTTAAGCGTTGGAACGGTGCCGCGAACGGGCCGTTTTAACCGTTCGAAAGGAGACATTATGATGACCAGGGTGTTCCTCGCCGCGGGCGTTGCCTCGCTGGCGATCGCAGCCCCGGTAGTCGCGGGGCCGCATGGCAATCACGGCGACCGAGGCGGTGGAGGCGGAGGCCAGCAGGCCTTTGTGAACCGCGGCGGTGGTGGCGGAGGCCGTGGCGGCGACGCATTCTCGGCGCCGCGTGCACAGCATCAGTCGGCGCCGCATTTCGAGCAGCGTCAGCAGCGTATGTCGATGCCGCAAGAGCAACATGCACAGCGCTTTGCCATGGAGCGTCCGCAGCATTCGCAGCGCGTCGAGATGCGCCAGCAGCGAGCCGAGCGTCCGCAGTCTCGCGTGGCTGCTCGCCAGGAGATGCGCCAGTCGCACGCCCAGCAGCGTGTCGCGTCGCGCAATGAAATGCGGGCGAATCGAGCCCAAGCTCAGAATCGCCAGCAGGTCCGCGCCAGTCGTGTCGAGCAGGCGCACAATCGTGAGCAGATTCGGTTAAACCGCGCACAGGCGCAGAATCGCCAGCAAATCCGCGAAAACCGCGTCCAGCAGGCGCAGAACCGCCAGCAGATGAATGGGCAGAACCGAATGGCGATGCGCCAGCAGATGCAGGGTCAGGCGCAGGACCGAATGGCGCTGCGTCAGCAGGTTCGAGCCGAACGCCAGCAAGGCGCACAGAACCTCCTGGCCGAACGGCACGCGCTTCGCTCTGACCGGATCGCCAATGCCGACGCGTTCCGAACGAGCCGCTTCGCCGCGATGGTCGAAACTCCGCGCACGCGGTTCATCGCTCCTGCGGACGCGGTCCGCTTCGTCGGTCAGCCGGTCGATCGGGTGAACAGTTTCGTGACTCTGAGCGCCTTGCCTTCGTCGGTAAGCTATCTCTATCCAGCGACGTCGAACTATTATTATCAGTACGGCGGCGGCTACCTGTACCAGGTCGACCGCAGCTCACTTCTGATCGACGCGCTGATCCCGCTCCTCGCCGGCGGGTTCCTGCCGGGCACATATCTGCCGCAGCCATATATGGCGAGCTACGTGCCCAGCTATTACGGGCTCAATAGCTGGTACCCGGCCAGCTACGCTTATGGTTCTGGCGCGGGCTACGGCGGCTATGGCTACGGCTATCCGAACCTGTGCAACCGCTATGCTTATGGCACCGTCTATCAGGTGGATTGCGTGACCGGCATGGTGGTGAACGTGATCCCGACCTACGCGGGCGGGTACGGCGTCGGGCAGATGCTGCCTTCGGCATACAGCTATTACAACCTGCCGATGCAGTACCGCGACATGTACTATCCGACGGCCGATTACTCCTATTGGTATGCGCCGGGTGCGATCTACCAGTACGACAGGAGTTCGAGCCTCATCACGTCGGTTGCGGCGCTGATGAGCCCCGGCTTCACGATCGGCCAGCCGTTGCCGGTGGGCTACAACATGTACAACGTGCCGATGGCCTATCGCGCAACCTATTACGACACGCCGAACGCCTGGTACCGTTACGACAACGGCTACATCTATCAGGTCGACCCTTCGACGATGCTCGTGACGTCGATCGTGGCATCGCTCCTCACCTAACGACAGGTGAAACGACGTTCATGATAGACTGAAAGCTTGGCCCGGCGATGGAACCCAATTCGCGCCGGGCCATTGCATATGCAAAACGAAAGGGAGCCAAGCGCATGAAAAATCATGCACTCGCGCTGACGGTTGCAGCGGCTGCGCTGCTTTCGCTGGGCGCATGCAGCAACAGCAATGATGGCAGCGGCAACGCCAGCAGCCCCGGCAACGTCCAATCCAAGCAGGCCAAGAAGGTCGCTGGCGACAAGACGATCGCCGCCGGGCTGCCGGCAAACGGCAAGTTCATGGCGGCGGCAAAGGCGGCTGGTCTCGATCAGACTCTCGCAGGCCCGGGGCCCTATACCGTGTTCGTCCCGACCGACGATGCGATCGGAAAGGCGACCGCGGGTAGCTTCGATACCGCCCCCGGCAATCGTGCACAGCTGACCGGGATCATCACGAACCTGGTCCTGCCAGGGACGGTCCTGGTTGCCGACATCGACAAGGCGATCGATGCCGGCAAGGGGAAGGCTCCGCTGGCGACGATGGGCGGCGGCACGCTGACCGCCACCAAGGAGGGCGGTAACACGGTCATCACCGACAGCGCCGGCCACAAGGCGACGATCAGCAAGGGCGACGAGCAGTTCAGCAACGGCGTCGTTCACGAGGTCGATGCGGTGCTAATGCCGGCAAAGCAGTCGGCGCCGAACGCTCCTGCGGTCGGCCAGAAGGCAGGAAAGTAACTTAAGCTAGTCGCATCTCCCCACTTCCGCGCGCGGAACGGCTCGCTATAACCGTTCCAATAAGCGTGCGGATGATGGGGCTTTGAATCGATGAAAGCGACGATTGAGCGGGCGGTCCTTCTGAAGAGCCTCGGCCACGTCCAATCGGTCGTGGAGCGCCGCAACACCATTCCGATCCTGTCCAACGTGCTGATGGAAGCGCGCGAGGACGGTTCCATCCGCCTGATGGCGACCGACCTCGATCTTCAGGTCGATGAGACGATCCCGGCCAATATCTCGCAGGCCGGCGCGACGACCGTTTCGGCGCACACCTTCTTCGATATCGTCCGTAAGCTTCCCGAGGGCAGCCAGGTCGAGATCACCGCCGCCGAGGGCAAGATGCAGGTCATTGCCGGCCGCTCGCAATTCAACCTCTCGACGCTCCCGCGCGACGACTTCCCGGTGATTGCGGAGGGTGATCTCCCGACCCGGTTCGAGCTTCCCGCAGCGACCCTCCGGCAGATCATCGAGAAAACGCGCTTCGCCATCTCGAGCGAAGAGACGCGCTACTACCTGATGGGGATCTTCATCCACGTCATCGACGACCAGATGCGCGCCGCGGCGACCGATGGGCACCGCCTTGCGCGGGTCACCGTGGCCAAGCCCGATGGTGCCGACGGAATGCCCGATGTGATCGTGCCCCGCAAAGCCGTGGCCGAGCTTTACCGGCTCCTCGAGGAGCTCGAAGGCACCGTCGAGATCTCGCTTTCGCCGACGAAGATTCGCTTCGGCCTCGGCAGTGCGATCCTCACCAGCAAGCTGATCGACGGGACCTTCCCCGACTACAACCGGGTGATCCCGACCGCGAACGACAAGCTCCTGAAGCTCGATCCGAAGAGCTTCTCGGCCGGCGTCGACCGCGTTTCCACGATCGCCAGCGAGAAGACCCGCGCGGTGAAGATGAGCCTCGACCGCGACAAGGTGACTTTGTCGGTGACCTCGCCTGAAAATGGAGTTGCCACCGAGGAGGTGCCCGCCGATTACGCTGCCGACGGGCTGGAGATCGGCTTCAACGCCAAATATCTGCTCGACATCCTGAGTGAGATCGACGGCGACACGGTCGAGGTGCACCTCGCCGACGCAGCGGCGCCGACGCTGCTGCGAGAGAATGACAAATCGAACGCGCTCTACGTCCTCATGCCGATGAGGGTCTGAGCGAGGCCGGACCTGCATGGACGTCGAGATCGAAAAACCTCACGTCCATCACAAGCCCACGGGGCGTCGTCATTTCGATCTCATCCTGCCGGTCGCGGCGCTGTTCGTCTCGTTCGTTTCGATCCTGATCGCCTGGCACCACAGCCATATCATGCGCGAGCTCGTTCATCAGAACGAGCGGATCGTGGAGGCGGAGTCCCTGCCCTATCTCGAGATTTACACCAGCGATCTGGCGAGCGACGTTCGCACCCCGACCTTGCGCCTGACCGTCCAGAACGAAGGCGTCGGCCCGGCGCGGATCGCGGAAGTGCTGATGAGTGTGAATGGCAAGCCGGTGCCGGACTTCAACACGCTCGTCGATCATTGTTGTGCGCCGGGCCTGCTCGAGGCGCGAAAGAACAGCCCGAAGCAGTTTCGCGGCATGCGCAACGGCGAAGTGGTCCTGTCGAGGCTGCGCGACCGGATGATTCGGCCGGGCGAGGAAATCGACGCATTCGCTTGGCCGATCACCCCGCAGAACAAGCAGATCGTCGACCGTTTGAAGACCGGGCTGGAATCGGACCAGATAAACCTGTCGATCTGTTTCTGCTCGGTGTTCGACGAATGCTGGGTCCGAACCGACGAAGACCGGCGTCCGATCGCCGTCAAGCAATGCGCGGTCGAATCCGTACCCTACCGGCAATGATCTAGGCGGCGGCGCCCGACAGCGGCTAAGCCGCGAAGGTGCCCGTCAGCCGCCTCACCTTGACCGACTTCCGCTCTTATGCCTCGACTCAGCTCGAGCTGGGCGAAGGCTTCGTGCTGCTCTTCGGCGAAAATGGGGCCGGCAAGACGAACCTGCTCGAAGCCGTGTCGATGCTTGCTCCCGGGCGGGGGCTTCGTGGAGCAGCGCTTTCCGACATGGCGCGCAAAGGGAAGGGCGGCGGGTGGTCAGTGGCCGCGCGAGTCGATGCGAGCGAGATTGGCACCGGCACCCTCGCGTCCGCGCCGGAGCGGCGGCAAGTCCGGATCAACGGCGCATCCGCTTCTGTGAACTCTCTGTCGGATTGGCTTTCCGTTCTCTGGTTGACACCTGCGATGGACCGCCTCTTCACGGGAAGCGCGAGTGAACGCCGCCGTTTCCTCGACCGCCTCGTCCTGGCACTCGAGCCCATTCATGCGCACCACGCGACCCGCTACGACGCCGCTATGCGCGCCCGGAACAAGCTGCTGGCGGACGAGCAATCGGACGAGGCGTGGCTGGCGTCTCTTGAAGCAGCGATGGCCGAGCATGGGGCGGAGGTCGCGGATGCCCGAACGCGAACGGTGGCGGCCCTCGACGAGCAACTCGCGCACGCGGCGGAGGACGAATTCGCAAGAGCCGTGATCGGACTGGAAGGCTGGCAAAGTGCGGATCTGGCCGTCTTGCTCAGTGCCAACCGCCAGCGCGATGCCGCCGCCGGCCGGGCGACGGAGGGCCCGCACCGCCAGGATCTCGCCGTCCTTCATCGAGCCAAGCAGATGCCCGCCGAATATTCCTCCACCGGAGAACAGAAGGCACTGCTGCTTGGACTGATCCTCGCCCATGCGGAGCTGGTCGCCGAGCGCCGCGGCGAAGCGCCGATCCTTCTTCTCGACGAAGTTGCCGCTCACCTCGACCCGAAGCGGCGCGCGGCGCTCTTCGCTCGTCTGGAGGGGCGCGGGCAGGTTTGGATGACCGCGACCGAAGCGGCCTTGTTCGATGGCATTTCCGATGCGTCGCGACTTCATGTTCAGCCAGGACAGGTTACGCCGGCCTTACCCTCGGGTGGACTTTCTTAACCGAAGCCCATATATTGCACTGCAACACGAGGCGCTTTTCAAAGCGGCGTGAACGGTCTCGACAGAAACGAGGACCCGGCCCGCGTCTCGATCGATTTTGCTCTCCAATTCACGCGGGGCGCTTTTTTGACCCCCTTGGACCGCGCGATCCGCGCGGCCATTTTTATATTGGAATTTTCATGTCCTTTCATTCTTTGGGGCTGTCCAAGCCCCTCCTCGATGCGCTCGCCGCGAAAGATTATTCGCAGGCGACCCCGATCCAGCTGCAGGCCATTCCGACCGTTCTTACCGGCCGCGACCTGCTTGGGATCGCCCAGACCGGAACCGGCAAGACCGCGGCCTTCATGCTGCCCTCGCTCGATCGCCTGGCCGAGGCCCGCAAGTTCCCGAAGCCGGGCCATGTCCGGATGCTGGTCCTCGCGCCGACCCGTGAGCTCGCAGCGCAGATCGCCGCTAGCGCCCAGGCCTATGGCCGCTTCATGCGCCTATCCGTGGGCGTGGTCTTCGGCGGCGTTCCCAATTCGAAGAGCGTGCGCACCGTTGCACGCGGCCTCGACGTCCTGGTTGCGACACCGGGCCGCCTGCTCGACCTCATCGACCAGCGCGCGCTCAGCCTCCGCGAACTTGAAATCCTCGTCCTCGACGAGGCCGACCAGATGCTTGATCTTGGCTTCATCCACGCGCTGAAGCGGATCGTCGCGCTCGTTCCGCCGAAGCGGCAAACTCTGTTCTTCTCGGCGACCATGCCGAAGGCGATCAAGGAGCTCGCCGACCGCTACCTGACCAATCCGGCCGAAGTCTCGGTAACTCCGACAGCGACCACCGTCGATCGGGTCGAGCAGAGCGTCACGATGGTGAACCAGGCCGAAAAAACGACGCTCCTTGCGATCACCCTCCAGAAGCAGTCGGTCGAGCGAGCGCTGGTATTCAGCCGGACCAAGCATGGAGCCGACAAGATCGTCCGGATGCTCGAAGCGGCCGGAATCGCCTCGGCCGCGATCCACGGCAACAAGAGCCAGGCGCAGCGCGAGCGCGCGATCGCCTTGTTCAAGTCGGGCGAAGTGGCGGTGTTGATCGCGACCGACATCGCCGCGCGCGGGATCGACATCCCGGGCGTCAGCCACGTGATCAACTACGACCTGCCGGAAGTGCCCGAGCAATATGTGCACCGCATCGGCCGCACCGCGCGCGCGGGCGCCGACGGGATCGCGATCGCCTTCTGCGCTCCCGACGAGCGCGGCAACCTTCGCGATATCGAGCGTACGACGCGCCAGCGGATCGCTGTCGCGCCGCTTCCTGCCGACTTCATGGCGAGTGCAGAGGCGTTCAAGCGGCTGAAGCCTGCTCCAAAGGCCGAGGCTCAGCGCTCGGGTCGCCAGGCGACAAAAGCCGATCGCCGAAACGACGGCCAGCAGCGCAAAAATCGCAACAACGGCGCCCGCCATTCGCACCGGGCGGAGGGCCATGCCGCTCACCGCTCCGGAACTCAGGACCGCAGCGGCCAGCGCCCGGACGAGCATTCGTCACAGCGCCGCGACGGTCGCTCTTCCTTCCGGCCCGAAATGTATCGCGAGACGCCGTCCGAACGCCGTCCCGACGGCGCCCGGCCCAAGCGGAAGTTCCATGGACGCCCGCGGCGCCCCGGCGATCCGCGCCGAGTCCAAGGCTAGGGCGATACGCTTAGCAGCGCATGTTGCGATGACCGACTGAAACGGCAACCCAATCCGGCCAGCCGGTTGAGTGCGTCGATCCGTTGCAGCGTTCCTAAGGGTGCTTGCGAACCTGCTTTCGTCGGAGCCATCGCCGCGCCTCATCATCATGCGAGGCTCGTGCCGAGGTCGAGGCCGTCACGGAGGGTGGGCGTATCTTTTGATAAGATACACGCCTATCACGCTAGAGCTACCAGCCGATATTGACGGTTTTAGGCGCCTTCAGCGCTCGCTCCATCCATAACGCCAGCTAGCCACGAGCTGTCCGCCCTGGGCCGTCTCGGCGAACCCAGGCGGTGTGTTCATGGCCAAAGAAGAACTGCTTACTATCGAAGGTGTTGTTGACGAAATTTTGCCGGACGGCCGCTTCGGTGTGCGGCTCGATAACGATTGCCGCATCATCGCCTACACGGCCGGCAAGATGCGCCGCTACCGCATCCGCTCGATCGTTGGGGACCGAGTTCACGTCGAGATGACGCCGTACGACCTTTCGAAAGGGAGGATTGTTTTTCGCGAGAAGGTTCCCGGGCATTCCTCAGGGCCCAGACGACGGAGCTATCGTCGGTGAACAGGCCGGTTCGGTGGAGTCTGAGCCACCAAGAGGTCGGCGAGATGCCGAGCTTTGCGGCAAAGTCCGCCTTTTGGCGCGAGCTAAAGGCAGCCGCGAACGAGCATCTTGCCGAAGAGCTCGTCCGTGGGCGGCCGTCAGCGGGCGATCCGCGCGTGCAACGCAAGGCGGCGATCATCCTGGCCTGGTTTGCCCTCTCCTACGGAGCGTTGCTGTTAGCCCCGGCGCTATTTGCCGCCTTGCTTGCAACGCTGTCGCTCGCGCTCGCGGCCTCCGCGCTCGGCTTTTGCGTTTTCCACGATGCCAATCACGGAACGCTTTTCGCACGGCGAGCAGAAAATCTCATTATAGCTAGGCTGTGCTCGGTGCTCCTCGGGCCTTCGCGGCACTTCTGGGTACACAAGCATCAGGGGATGCATCACCGCCAACCCAACGTCTTTGGTTGGGATGACGATCTTGAAACGCGTGGGTTGCTGCGGTTGTCGCCGGCCTGCGCCTGGAAAGCGCGTTTCCGCCGGCAGGAATTGAAGGCGTTTGTGTACTATAGCTTGAACACTCTCGAATGGTTGTTCTGGAAAGACCTTTTCTGCCTGGCGCGCGGCCGCCTGAACAAGCATCACGCGGTCGACTTAAGCGGAAAGGATCGGACCGAGCTGCTCGTCTGCAAAGGCCTTTACCTTCTTCTGATCGTAGCGCCGCCGTTCCTCGTCCTGCCACCGCTATGGGCGACCGCCGCTTTCATCCTGTTTCATGTCGTGCTGAGCTGGATGCTGGCGATCGTCTTTCAGGTTGCGCACCTCACACCTGGCATGGAGTTTGGAGGAGTCCAACCAGGTGACGATTGGGCAATGCACCAGGTCCGAACCACGGCCGACTTTGCCACCGGCTCCCGCGTTACGACTTGGCTGACCGGCGGTCTAAATCATCAAATTGAACATCATCTGTTTCCAACGGTGGCGCACACCCATTATCCGCGGTTGCGGCCGATCGTACGCGCCGTAGCGCAACGCCAGGGACTGCCCTGCCATGATCTCGGCGGAGTCTTCTCCGCGATCGGTCAGCATTTCGTGCTGCTGAAAGCGCTCGGAGCGGAGCGCTGATATCACCCACAGGTTGCAGCCGTCGCTACCCGGAATTCACAGCATTGGAGTGAACATGCGTGCTTTTGAATCGACCGATCGTGCCTTGATCGATCTGCGTGATCAGCGCACCGACATCGCCATCAGAATCAGCTTGCTCACAGACAGCGCTGGCGCCGATGAAGTCCAGCTCTCTCGGCTGCAGCGCGATCTGGAGCTAATTGACCGTCGCATCGCCTCGTATCGCAACGCGCCTCGTACCCACTGACGGACACGAGCGGCCGGATTATGTGGATTTTGCACTCGCGGGCCAACACTTCACCTTACGTGTCGATTGCCAGAGCTCCAGCGGACGAACGAGCGAGCGATCCACGAACATCGACGCAGCGTCATCATTTTGTGCGCCGAATTCCTCGATTAGGCTGAAGTTGCCAACGCCGTCGTGCGAGAAAAGACGATAGTGAAACATACGGCCTCCTGCAGGTTGAGACCCGCATCAACCGAATGCCAACGACTATAGGGCCATCGACTAAGATTATGCCCGAGCAGGGTTAACGGAAATGCGTCCTCTCTTCGAATTGATCGAAACAGCTTTCGCCTGTGTCTGCAAAACCTGGAGAATGCGGGCTCGATGAGGATGATCGTCGTGACCGACTCCAAAGGGCTCACCGCGAAGGGACGCTTCACTCAAATCAGACATTCCGCCGACAGAATGTGGCCTCCAGCGAATCGACCGCGATTCGCGCGTGCGCGCTCGCACGCACACGCCCGCGCGCGCGTGACTTCTTCGCCGAAATCCCTATATCTGGACTATGGCAACTCCCCCTGAAAGCAACGGAAATTCCTACGGCGCCGAGAGCATCAAGGTCCTCAAGGGCCTCGACGCCGTGCGCAAGCGTCCCGGCATGTACATCGGCGACACCGATGACGGTTCGGGCCTCCACCACATGGTCTTCGAGGTCAGCGACAACGCCATCGACGAAGCGCTCGCCGGCCATTGCGACCGGATCCTCATTCAGCTGAATCCCGACGGTTCGGTGACGGTCGAGGACAACGGGCGCGGGATCCCGACCGGAATCCACTCCGAGGAGGGCGTGTCGGCGGCTGAGGTCATCATGACCCAGCTCCATGCCGGCGGAAAGTTCGAGAACACTTCGGAGGACAACGCCTATAAGGTCTCGGGCGGACTCCACGGCGTTGGAGTATCGGTCGTCAACGCGCTCAGCGAATGGCTCGACCTCACCATCTGGCGCGATGGCGAGGAGCATTTCATGCGCTTCCGCCACGGCGAGGCCGAGGCGCCGCTGAGGGTCGTTGGCCCGGCACCCGAAGGCAAGAAGGGCACCCGCGTCACCTTCCTGCCCAGCCCCGACACCTTCAAGATCATCGATTTCGATTTCGAGCAGCTCGAGCATCGCTACCGCGAGCTCGCCTTCCTCAACTCGGGCGTGCGGCTGATGCTGGCCGACGCGCGGCATGACGAGCGCGTGGAGCACGAGCTCTATTACGAGGGCGGAATCGGCGCTTTCGTGAAGTGGCTCGACCGTGCCAAGAGCGCCCTGTTCCCGGAACCGATCACCATCTCGGCGGTGCGCGACGGCATCGGCATCGATGTCGCGCTAGAATGGAACGACAGCTATTACGAGAACGTCCTGCCGTTCACGAACAACATCCCGCAGCGCGATGGCGGCACGCATATGGCGGCCTTCCGAGCGGCGCTGACCCGAACGATCAACAACTATGCCGAGAAATCCGGCATGCTGAAGCGCGAGAAGGTCACGCTCACCGGCGAGGACATGCGCGAAGGCCTGACCGCGATCGTTTCGGTCAAGCTGCCCGACCCGAAGTTCAGCAGCCAGACCAAGGACAAGCTGGTCAGCTCGGAGGTTCGCCAGCCGCTCGAAAGCCTGATGGGCGATAAGATGAGCGAGTGGCTTGAGGAGCATCCCGCCGACGCGCGCTCGATCATCCAGAAGGTCATCGACGCCGCCGCAGCGCGCGAAGCCGCCCGCAAGGCGCGCGAAGCGAGCCGGAAGTCCGTAATGGGAATCGCCTCGCTGCCGGGCAAGCTCGCCGATTGCCAGGAACGCGATCCGGCGCTCTCGGAGCTGTTCCTGGTCGAGGGTGACTCTGCCGGCGGCTCTGCCAAGCAGGGCCGCAATCGCCACAACCAGGCTATCCTCCCGCTGAAGGGCAAGATCCTCAACGTCGAGCGCGCGCGGTTCGATCGCATGCTTGGCTCCAAGGAAATCGGGACGCTGATCCAGGCGCTCGGCACGTCGATCGGGCAGGACGAATTCAGCCTCGAGAAGCTTCGCTATCACAAGATCGTGATCATGACGGACGCCGACGTGGACGGTGCGCACATCCGCACGCTCCTGCTCACCTTCTTCTATCGCCAGATGCCGCAGCTGATCGAGGCCGGGCACCTCTTCATTGCGCAGCCGCCGCTCTACAAGGTCAGCCGCGGCCGGTCGGAAGTCTACCTCAAGGACGATGCCGCGCTCGACGACTACCTGGAGGAAGCGGGCCTGGAAGGGCTCGTCCTCGAAACGCCGGAAGGTCAGCGAAGCGGCAACGACCTTAAGACGATGGTCGACCATGCTCGTCGCATGCGCACCCTGATGCGCTACGCGCCGCGCAAATATGATCCGACTTTGATCGAGGCGCTGGCGATCAACGGAGCGCTGAAGCCCAATATCGAAAAGGATGCGAAGGCCAAGGCGGTCGCGAAGATCGCCGAATGGCTGGGCGCAGGTGATCCCGAAGCCAGCTGGTCGGGCGAGCTGACCGAAGAAGGCGGGTACGTCCTCAAGCGCTTGTGGCGCGGGGTGACGGACGCCCACATTGTCGAGCCTAGCTTCCTCGTTTCCGCCGAGGCTCGCAAGCTCGATACGCTCGCGAAAGAACAGGCCGCTGCCTACGCGAAGCCCTCAACCTTGCGTACCTTGAAAAAAAGCGCGGCGGCCGAGCAGGAGGCAACGGCAGGAGCGGGCGAACGCGAAGATGCGGCCGAAGAAGCGGCCGCCGACACCAAGGGCAAACCGGTCGCGGTCACGCGTCCCTCCGAGCTCCTCGATGCCGTCCTCGCCGCGGGCCGGAAGGGCCTTTCGATCCAGCGCTACAAGGGTCTTGGCGAAATGAACGCCGAGCAGCTGTGGGAGACCACGCTCGATCCGGCGAACCGCTCTCTGCTTCGGGTCGAGGTCGCCCAGGCGGACGTCGCCGACGAGATCTTCACGCGGCTGATGGGCGACGTCGTCGAGCCGCGCCGCGAGTTCATCCAGGACAATGCGCTGAGCGTCGCCAACCTCGACGTCTAGGAACCATTCAGCAGCACCGGCTATTGGCGATGGCATGAGCAGCGGGCCCTGCATCACGCTGGCAAGCTACAACATGCACAAGGCGGTCGGACTCGACGGCCGCCGCGATCCGCATCGCGTTCTTCGCGTGCTCCAGGAGATCGATGCCGACATCGTCGCGCTCCAGGAGGCTGACAAGCGCATCGGCGGTCGCGGCTCGACCGTCCCTCACGAGCTGATCGACAGCCACGGCCTCTACAAACCGGTGCATCTCGGCGTTCGGCACAAGCGCGTGCTCGAAAAGGCGCGCAAGCACACCGACCGCCTTCTGAAGATCAACACCCGCAATATCGGCTGGCACGGCAATGCGATCCTCGTGAAGGAGCATGTCGGCGTGCTAGGCTGCGCCGCGCTCGACCTGCCGACACTCGAGCCGCGAGGGGCGGTGATGGCGGAGCTGCTGGTCGGCGACAGGCCGATCCGAGTGATCGGCATGCATCTCGATCTCTCCGGCCTGTGGCGGCGACGGCAGATGCGGGCCATCCTCGACGCGATCGCTCGGCGACCGCAGAGAATGCCGACGGTCCTCATGGGCGACACCAACGAATGGCGGACGGCGGCGGGCTGCCTCAACGATCTCGAGCCGGACTTCCACGTCGCGCCGACAGGTCCCAGCTTCCACGCTCGCCACCCGGTGGCTCAGCTCGACCGGATCATCGTCCACAAGGACCTCAATATCGAGGCCGCCGGCGTTCACATGAGCCCGGCAGCGCGCCGGGCCTCGGACCATTTGCCGATCTGGGCGAGGGTCAGCGCCTAGCCCGCGATCTTCCTCAACCGGCGGCGCTGGATCGAAGAGCCGATGCTCATCAACTCGCGGTATTTGACCACCGTTCGGCGGGCGACGTCGAAGCCCTTTTCCTTGAGCATTCCCGCAATCGCATCGTCGCTGAGGATGTCGTCCTCAGCGTCGATCAACTGCTTGATCTCAGCCTTCACCGCTTCGGCCGCGGCTCCGTCGCCCTCAGCCGACTGAACGCCCGAGCCGAAGAAGTATTTCAGCTCAAAAAGGCCGCGGTCGCAGAGCAGATATTTGTTCGATGTCACCCGGCTGACGGTGGATTCGTGCATGCCGATTGCCTCGGCGACTTCGCGCAGGGTCATCGGCTTCATCGCTGAGACGCCGCGCTCGAAGAAGCCCCGCTGCCGCTTAACGATTTCCGAAACGACCTTGACGATCGTCCGCGCCCGCTGGTCGAGCGCTTTCACGAGCCAGTTCGCACTCTGCAGGCATTCGCTCAGCCAGGCGCGCGAGCTCCTGTCCTGCGGCCCTGACTTCAGCTCCTGATAATAGCGACGGTTGACCAGAAGCCGCGGAAGCGTCGCCTGGTTGAGCTCGACCGAGAAGCCGGCGCGTATCGGCCTGACGAACACGTCCGGAGTGACCTCTACGGCGGCGTTGGCCGAGAAGCGGCAGCCCGGCTTCGGGTCATAGGCCCTGAGCTCGCGGATCATGTCGCCGAGATCCTCGTCATCGACCCCGCAGATCCGCTTGAGGTCGTTGGTGCGCCCTTTCGAGAGCAGGTCGAGATTGTCGATGAGGCGCGCCATCGCCGGATCGTAGCGGTCCGCTGCCCTCGCCTGCAGCGCCAGGCACTCTGCTAGCGAGCGAGCGCCGACGCCTGGAGGATCCAAGCCCTGCACCACCTCCAGCGCCTGTTCGACAAGCGGAAGCGGAGCGCCCGTCAGGTCGGCGATATGCTCGAGGGGCACCGCCAGATAGCCCGTCTCGTCCATGGTCTCGGCGATGATTCGAGCAAGATCGCCAACATTGCCGGAAAGGCCGTGAAGCTGATCGACGAGATGCTCGGCGAGCGACGCCGCGCGATATTGAACTCGTTCCAAATCAAAGCCTTCGTCGCCGCTGGATGACGTCACGACGTCCGAATAACTGTCGGTTTCGAGCGCTTCGCTGGTCCAGTCGACGTCAAGCGGACGGTCATCGTCCGCCTGGCCCATGATGAGATCGTCGGCGCCGGGATCGTCGGGCGCTTCATTGCTGTCGACATCGTCGCTGGCAAAATCGCCCGCCGGTTGTTCCTCCGGCTCGTCCGACCGCGCCTCCAGCAATGGATTCTTCGAAAGTTCCTCGGCGAGATAGGCGTCGAGCTCCAGGTTGCTGAGTTGAAGCAGCTGGATCGCCTGGCGCAGCTGGGGGGTCAGAACCAGCTGCTGCGACTGGCGGATGCTTAGGGAGGGGCCCAGGCCCATTGGTCCAGCGCGTTACAGAGCGAAGCTCTCGCCGAGGTAGAGACGCCGGACCTCCTGGTCGGCGACCAACGCTTCGGGAGTCCCCGCGAACAGTACCTGTCCGTCGTAGATGATGCAGGCGCGGTCGACGATGTCGAGCGTCTCGCGGACATTATGGTCGGTGATGAGCACGCCGATGCCGCGGCTCCTCAGTTCGCGAACCAGTTCGCGAATGTCGGAGATCGAGATCGGATCGATGCCCGCGAACGGTTCGTCGAGCAGCATGATCGTCGGTTCCGAAGCAAGTGCCCGCGCAATCTCGCACCGGCGCCTCTCGCCGCCTGAGAGCGCCATCGCGGGCGAATCGCGCAGGGCGGTGAGGCCGAACTCGCCGAGCAATTGCTCGAGCCGGTCGCGCCTCTTTCCCGCGTCCGGCAGCGCGATCTCAAGGACGGCGATGATATTCTCTTCGACCGTCATCCCGCGGAAGATGGAGGTTTCCTGCGGCAGGTAGCCGAGGCCGAGAATCGCCCGCCGGTACATCGGCAACTCGGTGATGTCCTGCCCGTCGAGGAAGATCCGGCCGCTGTCAGGCTTCACCAACCCCATCACCGAATAGAAGCAGGTGGTCTTGCCGGCGCCGTTGGGACCAAGAAGTCCGACGACCTCGCCGCGATGGACGTCGAGCGAGACGTCGTGGAGCACGGCGCGGCGATCGTAGGACTTGGCGATCGACCGTACCTCGAGCCCGCCGCTTTCCTGCTGCGCCTCGTCCGAGGGCCGCACGATGGTGGCAGCTTCGTTCATCGCAAGCCTACTTCGAAGGCTGCTGCGGTTGCTGATGCTGGGGTACCGTGAAATGGCCCGTCACCCGCCCACCGCTCGAGTTCACTCCGGGAGGGCCGCCGTCCACGACGGCTCGGCCGGAATTGAGGTCGATGACCAGCCGCGATCCGTTCACCAGATTATTGTCGCGAGTCGAGCTGGACATCGCCGATCAAAGTGATGAGCTTGCGGTCGAGATCATAGATCCCAAAGTCTCCCTTGGCGGTCTCCGAAGGGCTGTGGACCACCACGCCACCTGCAGCATCGAGGCGATTGATCTGGAGGCCATTGGCTCCCTGACCACCCGAATAAGCGACGGTGAGCCGTTGGGTGTCGAGCGTCATGTCGGCCTGGACCACATGCACATTGCCGGAGAAGACGGCGCGATCCGCACGGTCCTGGACCTCGATCCGGTCCGAAGTCACGTCGACGGGCGCGTTTGTATTATGCCCGGCCAAAGCCGAGCGCGGCTGCTCCTGCTTGACCTGCGCCAGCGCGGTGGTCGCACCGAGCGCAGCTATTGCAGAGGCGCTAGCAAGGATGACGCCAAAAACACGCACGCCTATCATCTGACCGCCCCTTGGACGATTTTCAAGCGAGCACCATGATCGAGAACGACAGTCCGGTCGCCGAGGTCGGCGTGAAGCTGGCCCGCCTGGAACTGTCCAAGGCGCATCGAACCCGCGACGGGACCCCCGCTTGCCAGCTGATGTGCCTTCAGGTCGACGCCCACGTCGCGGGTGGCGAGACGATAGCCGTCAGCACCCGCGACCTTGACCGGCCCGTCGATCATCAATTTCTGCGTGTCGAGATTGTAACGGCCGTCGTTGGCGCGGATGAGAACAGGGCCCTTCTCCATATTCAGTCGGGCGGCCATGCCCATGATGTTGACCACCGGCACATCTGAGCTGGGCTGGATCGCGCGGTTCGCGACGATCGTGAATTGCTGCCCCTTATCGTCGGTGCCAACGTAGCGCGCCTGGTCCACGCGCATCTTCTCGGGCGCATTCTGGACCTTGTTCTTGTCAAGGATGAAGCTGACGTCGCTCTTCTTCCCCAACGGCGCGAGCGCAAGAACGACGATGAGCACGCCGACGGCGGCCGGGAGAAGGATCTTCGACCAGCGGACGAGGCTATCGTGGGCACTCCCGGGAATCGCCCAGCGGTGTCTTCCTGTCCGGGAGGGAAGGGCGGCGTCAGGCACGGCGTGGCTCATCCGTCATGAGCGAAAATGTCCTGTTCGGGCCAGCCGGACAGGTCGAGCAGCGCGCGAGCGGGAAGGAAGTCGAAACATGCCTGCGCCAGAACGACGCGGTCTTCGCGCTCGAGCCGCTCGTCGAGCTTCTCCTTCAGCTGATGGAGATAGCGGACGTCGCTCGCCGCATATTCGCGCTGCGCGTCGCTGAGCTCCGGCGCGCCCCAGTCGCTCGTTTGCTGCTGTTTCGAAAGGTCGACGTTGAGCAGCTCCTTGACCAGGTCCTTGAGGCCATGGCGGTCGGTATATGTACGCACGAGCCTGGAGGCAGTGCGTGTGCAATAGAGCGGCGCACCCATGATCCCGAGATAGGCCTGCATGATCCCGACGTCGAACCGCGCGAAATGGTAGAGCTTGAGCCGATTAGGGTCCGACAGCAGAGCCTTGAGGTTCGGTGCCGAATAATCGCTACCGCGGCCGAAGCGGACCAGATGCTCGTTCCCCTTGCCGTCGGATAATTGCACCAGGCACAGCCGGTCGCGTCCGGGCATGAGCCCCATCGCTTCGGTATCGACGGCGATCGGCCCATCGGCGAATCTTACGTCGGAGGGCAGGTCTTCCTCGTGCAGATAAACGGCCATTCGAAATCCTCGGTCAGTGCGCTTGGACGGGCTTTAGTCCGCCTTGCGCCTGCCTTGCCACCCCCGTCAAAATTCGCTGATATTTGAGTCACTAGAGCAGACCTCATTTTTGCTGTAATGACGTGAACGGTGCGTGAGTGATTTACGCGTCATGACCGGTTGCGCCATTCAGCCCGAGCGCGTTGGTTTCTGGGGTAGGCGGGCTAACAAGTTCGGACGGATATGGGTTTCGATAGAGGGCGCAAAGGTGAGCGCGGTGGTCGCGGTCGCGACAAGCGCGAAAATTTCGGCGGCGAAGAGAGTTTCGCAGGTGATTTTGGCGGCGGATTCCAGGAACGCGGCGGCTACGGCGGCGGTGGACGTGGAGGTTACGGCGGCGGTGGCGGCGGCGGTTACGGTGACCGCGGCGGCTTCGGTAGCGGTGGCGGTGGCGGCTACGGCGGCGGCGGCGGAGGCGGTGGCTTTCGTGGCGGCGGCGGTGGCGGCGGCTTTCGTGGCGGCGGCGGTGGCGGAATGCCTCCGCAGGTCGTCGGCGAAGGCAAGGGCGTTGTAAAATTCTTCAACCCGCAGAAGGGCTTCGGCTTCATCGTGCGCGATGACGGCGGTGAGGACGTCTTCGTTCACATTTCGGCGGTCGAGCAGGCGGGTCTCACCGACCTCGCCGACGGGCAGCCGCTCGAGTTCACGCTCGTGGATCGTGGCGGCCGGATCTCGGCGACCAATCTTCGAATCGAAGGCGAGCCGATGGCAGTCGAGCGGGCCGAGCGCGGGCCGCAGCGGCAGCTGACGGGCGAGAAGGCGCAGGGAACGGTCAAGTTCTTCAACGCAATGAAAGGCTTCGGCTTCATTCAGCGCGACGACGGGCAACCCGACGCGTTCGTCCACATCTCTGCGGTCGAGCGCGCGGGCATTCCGACGCTCAACGAGGGTGACCGGCTCGAGTTCGAGCTCGAGGTGGACCGCCGCGGCAAGACGGCCGCGGTGAATCTGCAGCCAATCAGCTAAAGCACGTTCGAGTCTTTAGGGGGCGAGAGGGTCGGCGGAGTTCGCTTCGCCGGCCCTTTTCTTTGTCTACATCGCGCTCGCGTAGAACGCGGCCAGATCGGCCTTGAGCTTCTGCGCCGAGGTGGGATCGATATACATCATGTGGCCTGCCGGATAATAAGTGTAGCGGACGTTTGCCTGCAGCTGCGGTTCCAACGCGAGCTGATGGAATTCATATTCCGCGCCGTGGAATGGGGTCGCGAGATCATAGATGCCGTTGACCGACAGGACCTTCATGCGCGGGTTCTGGCGCATGGCGTCGGCGAGATCGACGCCGGTGTTCACGATCGCCTGCCTGCCCTCGGCCGACTTGTGGGTGACGTCCCAATCGTCGCCGATCCCCGCATAATTGTTCGGCCGATAGACGAGCGGCGTCTTGTAGCCGAGATCGCGGAACAGATAGTCGTTGAGCGCACCGACGAACGCCCCCGTGATCGCGCTTCCCTGCGGGTCATAGTCGGCGCTGTCGCCGATATTGTCGGGCTCCGTCCCCACGTAGCGTGAATCGATTCGGCCAATGATTTGGTGGCGGTCGCGCAGAAGCTCGCGCCGGAATCGGCTCGGATCGACACGAAGATTCGATTTCAAAATATAGTCGGTCGAGAGGCCGGTGAAGTGCGCCATCTGCTCTGCGATCGACTGCTTTTCGGAGTCGCTGATCGCATTGCCCTTCTGGAGGGCCTGTGCGTACGGCCCGCTAGCGAAGTCCCTCGCCTGCTGCAAAAACTCCTCGAGCGGTGGTTTGCCCGCGATCTTGTCGAAATACCATGCATCGGCGGCGTAGGTGGGCAGGAAGCCGATCATTGACTGCTCCCCGCCGAACAAGTCGGCGAAATTGAAGACGGTCGACATGAAGGTGATGCCGTTGAGCTGCACGCCGGCGTCGAGCAGCTTGTTCGAAAGCCCCGCTGCGCGGGTCGTACCGTAGCTCTCGCCGATGATGAACTTGGGATCGTTCCAGCGCTGGTATTTGGTGAGATAGCGTTGGATCGTCCGGGCGAAGGCGTCGAGGTCCTTGTCGACTCCGAATAGGTCCTTCGGCTCGCTCTTGCCGATTTCGCGCGACAAGCCGGTGGTCGGCGCGTCGATGAAGACCAGATCACTGACATCCAGAAGCGTGTCGGGATTGGGGCCATAACGGAACGGCGGTCCAGGGACCGTTTGGGGGATGGAGGCGTCGACCTTCATCGGACCGAACGATCCCATGTGCAGCCACATGGTCGACGATCCCGGCCCGCCGTTGAACAGAAAGGTGACGGGCCGCCGCTGCCCTCGCGTCGGAATCGTGTAGGCGACATAGAACATGCTCGCGATCGGCTCGCCCTTGTCGTTCCTGATCGTGAGATGCCCCGGTGTGACCGTGTAGGACAGGGAACGCCCGTGGAACGGGATCGAACGCTGGGCGGGCTGCGCGTCTTCCTCGACGCTGGCTTTCACCTGATCGGGGTTCGGCTTCGCAGCTTCGGCCTTCTGCTCATTGGTCGGCGCATCGCCTGCGGGAGCGTCTTTCTGCGCGAATGCAGTGCTGCTCAGCGCCAGTGCGATTGCGAAGCCGGACGTGCGGATCATGGATTGCCTTTCATCGGAATGGGATTGCCTTCGACCATGACGTAGCCGACGCGCTGAACGGCAGTCGGGTCGACGAGCGGGTCGCCGTCGACGGCAATGAGGTCGGCGGACTTGCCGGGATCGAGCGTGCCGGTCTCTGCCGACAGGTTCATGAGGTCGGGGCCCCCCTTGGTCGCGGCGATGAGCGCATCGCGCGGGGTCATCCCGCCCTTGGTCACCATCAGCTCGACTTCGTGATTGGCCTGCGTGTGGGGTGCGACGGCACTGTCGGTGCCGAGCGCGATGTGCACGCCGTTGCGGTAGGCGAGGTTGAGTCCCTTGCCCCATACGCCGAGCGTCTGACGGGCCTTCGCCTCGCTGGCGGGGGTCATGATTCCCTTCCCGAGCGCGTTGGCGACGCCGCTGAAGGCCATCAGGGTCGCGACATAATAAGTGCCGCGCGCCTTCATGTCCTTGATGCCCTGGTCGTCGATGAACGTTCCATGCTCGATCGAATCGACACCCGCGCGAACCGCAGCGTCGATACCGCGCGCGCCGTGCGCGTGGGCGGCGACCTTCAGCCCCATGAAATGGGCCATGTCGCAGATCGCCTTCATCTCCTCGTCGGTGAAGTGCTGCTCGAGGCCGCGGGTGCCGGGATCGAGCACGCCGCCGGTCGCCATGATCTTGATCCAGTCGACCCCGGCCGCCGCCAGCTTGCGAACGACCTTCTGACATTCGTCAGCGCCGGTGCAGACCGACGAGTCCATGTGCGCGTCATCCATCGCCGCGGCGAGTTCGGGCGGAAGGCCGGTGGTGGGATCGGCGTGGCCGCCGATGATCGACAGCGGTGCACCCGCAACCTTGATGCGCGGGCCGGGGAAACGCCCCTCGGTGACGGCATCGCGGACTGCGATCACCGCGCTGGTATCGCCGCCGAGGTCGCGGACGGTCGTGAAGCCGCCCTGGGCCATCTCGAGCGCGTGGGTCAGGCCTACGGTCGCTGCGTAGGGGACCGACTGCTTCTGGGTGAAGCCGGTGTACCAGGGCTGCCCCGACGTATCGGTGAGATGGACGTGGACGTCGGTCATCCCGGGCATCACCGTGCGCGTGCGCTCATCGACGACGATCGCGCCCGCAGGAGCGGTGAAGCCGTTTTCGATTCGCGTGAGCCGTCCATTGTCGACGATTACCGTCGACGCGCCGCGTTCCGGCTGGGCGGCGTCGACGATGAGATGCCCCGCCTGGATCGCGTAGGTCGCCGCATTGGCCGCCGTGGTCATCGCCAGCGCCGCCGCGCCGGCAAGCAAGTGCCTGATCATAATTCCCCCTCTCCCCAGAAGAGAGGGTGGCTTAGCGCGCGTTCGGCTCGGCCTTCAAGTTACCATCGCCCGAAGGCTCTCCAGTCGGTCGGCCTCAGCCGCCGGTTTGTCGATGCGAATGCGGCTGATGCGCGGGAAGCGCATCGCAACGCCCGACTTGTGGCGCGTGCTCTTGTGAACCGAGTCGAAGGCGACCTCGAGCACCAGGCTCTTCTCGACCTCGCGAACAGGACCGAAGCGCTGGATCGTGTGGCCGCGGATCCAACGATCGAGCCATTTCAGCTCCTCGTCGGTGAATCCGAAATAGGCCTTGCCGACGGGAAGTAGCTCGCCCACCTCGGTCCAGCATCCGAAGGTGTAGTCGCTGTAGTAGCTGGAGCGCTTCCCAGAGCCGCGCTGGGCATACATCAGTACACAGTCGGCAGTCAGCGGATCGCGTTTCCATTTGTACCAAAGCCCGGTGCGGCGGCCGGCTACATAGGCGCTGTCGCGTCGCTTGAGCATGATTCCCTCGATGCTCGCGTCACGCGCGTTGAGCCGCAGGTCTTCGAGCTCCTCGAAATTCGCCGCGTCGACCAGTTGAGAGACATCGAAGCGGTTGCCATCGAGTTTGCTTGCAAATCGCTCAAGCCGCTTCCGTCGTTCTTCCCAGGCGCGTTCGCGAAGGTCGACATCGCCGTCGAACAGGATGTCGTAGAGACGAACGAAGGCAGGATAGGCGCCCAACATCTTCTGGCTGACATTCTTGCGGCCGAGCCTCTGCTGAAGTGCATTGAAGCTTGCCGCGGCACCGCCGTGCATGTCGGCTACGCCCTGGTCGGTCCCTCGCACGAGCAACTCACCGTCGAGAACTCCGCGCGTTTCGAATGCCTCCGCGACGTCAGGGAAGCTTCCCGAGATGTCGTCGCCGGTGCGACTAAAGAGCCGCGTCTGCCCGCCGGCGTGGACCAGCTGGACCCGGATTCCGTCCCATTTCCACTCGGCGGCAAAGTCTTCGAGCGACACTTTGGTGTCTTCGAGCGCGTGCGCAAGCATGAAGGGACGAAAGACCGGAACGTCCTTGGCGGTTGGTTGCGGCGAGCGCCCTTCGGCCCAATCGAACAGCTCCGTGAACGGCGGTGAGAGGCCATGCCACACCTCCTCCACCGAATCGACGTCGAGGCCGAACGCCTGCGCCAACGCCTGTTTCGCGAGCCGCGCGTTGATCCCGACGCGCAACGCTCCGGTCGCGAGCTTGAGAAGCGCGAACCGGCCCGATGCGTCGAGGTGATCGAGCATGGCCGCGAGGGTGCGCGGCGCATCGAGGCGGGTCGTCGACCGCAACCGCTCGATCGCCTCGGTGATGCTGATCGTCGCATCGTCCGCTTCCGGGACGCCGGTCGCCGAAGTCGGCCAGAGCAGCGCCACCGTCTCGGCCATGTCGCCGACATAGTCGCGACTCATGTAGAGCAGCACCGGGTCGACCCGCTCCTCGGCG
Organism: uncultured Alphaproteobacteria bacterium; assembly: GCA_963831485.1. Taxonomy (GTDB): domain Bacteria; phylum Pseudomonadota; class Alphaproteobacteria; order Sphingomonadales; family Sphingomonadaceae; genus Sphingomicrobium. Next base: position 30,529 of record CAWHQE010000018.1, on the reverse strand, counting down.
ATGGCGCGAACTGCGGCGCCCTTGACTGCGGGGATGTCGAGCGTTCCCGTCAGCGCAGCCAAACCGAAGCCGCGGTCAGGGTCCGGCGTTTCCCGGAGATAATTGCCGATCAGCTTGAGCTTGGTATTGCGCGAGCGCGTGTAGACGAGGTCGTCGAGCAGCTGCGAGAAGGCGCGCATTGCGCCTCTAATGCATGAACCGCGCTAGAGTGTCAGTGCAGGCGGACGGCGAGGGCGGCGAGAATGGTCTGGCAGTCGGTGTCCGACCGGCTGTCGATCGCTTCGTCAACATGCTCCAGGCAGGATTGGACCGCGATCCGGTGTCCGGGAAGAAGCGCGAGCTGCGCCGATGAGCGCGCCAGACCTTCGAGGGTTTTCAGGCCGTTTGCCACCGCGAGCTGCCTGATCGCGTCCATCCTTGCATAGAGGTCGAGCGGAGAGAGGCGCGGCCCCGCCTCGCGGATTTCGGCAACGCAAGAGGCGACTTGAAGCCTCAGGTTCGCCAGCGGATCGGTAGCCATAAACCCCCCTCAGTTGAACGGAGGGTCTCTCACATTGGTTAAACAGCCGTTACGGACGCGTGTCGGCACGGCGACGATGTGCTAGCCTTGCGGCCGGCGATCCAAGCGCAGGGGGGCGCGCCATTGATCCTTCGTCGTCTTCGCGAACATGTCACGCATCACAACTGGTTCGCGGTGACGATCGATTTCGTCATCGTCGTCGTGGGCGTGTTCGTCGGCATCCAGGCTAGCAACTGGAACCAGGCGCGCATCGAACGCAGCCAGGCCCGCGAATATCGCTCGATGCTGCAGAACGATCTCGACGCGAATCTCGAAAACCTCGCGACTCGTACCCGCTACTACAGCTGGGTCAGACGCGAAGCGCTGGCGACCCTTGCCGACCTAGATCGGTCTTCGAGCAGCCTCGACGAGCAGTTCCTCCTCCATGCCTATCAAGCCACGCAGATCCAGCCGTGGGCGCTCAAGCGCAACACCTATGACGAGATCCTGTCGGTTGGCGGGATGGCGAAGCTCGGCGATCCTGCGCTGCGTGACGAGATCGCCAATTATTATGTCACCTCGGACGTGACCGGGGCCAATATTTCGGTCGTGACACCCTACCGCGACATCGTCCGGCGCATCATGCCTTATGCGGCGCAGCAGGCAATCCGCGCGCGCTGCAACGAGCAGCTCGTCGCGAGCAATCACGGGTCTGTGGACATCCGGTTGCCCAGCGATTCGTGCAAGCTTGGACTTGATTCGGCGATGGTTCATCGAGCGGTGGCACAGGTCCACGATTGGCCGGGCCTTGCACTCGACCTCAATCGCCAGCTCGTCGATCTCGATCAGAAGCTGCTTAGCGTCGATGCGATCGGGCAGCGCGCAAAGGCGCTCAAGGCCGCACTGAGGGACGCCGACGGCTAGCGGCGGGCAGCGATAACCTTGACAAAAGCGCCCCCGCCCATCAGAGGCTCGGCGGCACGGGCGGCGGAAGGCCGCTTTTTCTTTTTCAAGCATTTGGGACTGTCCGATGGCCAAGCCGGCAACCGTCAAGATCAAGCTCGTCAGCACCGCGGACACGGGCTTCTTTTATGTCACGAAGAAGAACCCCCGCACCCAGACCGAGAAGCTGAGCTTCAAGAAGTACGACCCGCGTGCAAGGAAGCACGTCGAGTTCAAGGAAGCCAAGATCAAGTAACGAGCCTTTCGGTTCGTCATCCCGGATTTGATTCGGGATCCACCCTTCTTCGCTCGGGAATGACGGCTTAGCCCGTTGCGCCTAGCGATCGTGCGCGACCGCTTCCTCTTTCCCAGCAAGCAGCTGGTCCACCGTCTGCGCGAATTTCGCGACCGAGATCGGCTTCGATACATAGGCCTGCGCGCCGGCCGCGCGGATTCGCTCTTCATCGCCGTGCGCGGAATAGGCCGTCACGGCCATGATCGGCACATCGGCAAGCTTGTCGTCGGCACGGATCAACCGGATCAGGTCCAATCCCGTGACGTGGGGCAACTGGATATCGGTAATCACGAGGTCGGGGGAGAAGGTTCGCGCCATGTCGAGGGCGTTTCGGCTGTCCGTCACCGCTTCGGGCTCGTGGCCGTGCGCCGCGAGCAAATCACAGAACAGCTTGATGTTCAGCGCATTGTCCTCGACGATCAGGATCTTCGCCAATTCATATCCCCACTAGCTTGCGGTTGAATGTAAGCGTTGCTTCCGGATACGCCAATCGATCCTCACGCTATCGCGCTTGCCGCACTGGCAGCAACGCTTGGTGACGCTCGACGCGCCCAACGGTTCATCGACCTGACCGGAATCGGCACAAATGATCTTCGCCAGCGAATCGGGGAACCCGCCATTCTCGCGGCGCTCCTCCGCTTTCTCGAGGCGCACGAGCCAGATCTTGTGCAGGTCGCCGAAGAACTTGGCGTTTCGCCGGATGTGCTCGTACAGGCGCGGCGCGTGCTCGAAGACGAGGGAAAGCAATGAAGACGATCCTCATTACGGGTGCGACGGCCGGCTTCGGCGAAGCGTCGGCGCGCAAGTTCGTTTCCGGGGGCTGGTACGTGATCGGCACCGGGCGACGGGGCGATCGGCTGAAGCGACTTCAGGAAGAGCTCGGCGATGCCTTCCTGCCCTTGGAGATCGACATGCGAGACATCGGTGCGGTCGACGGTCTCGCCGAATTGTCGCCACCGTGGAACGACATCGACCTGCTGCTCAACAACGCCGGCCTCGCGCCCGCCACCGATCCGCTTCCCGAAACCGACTGGAGCCGGATCGAGGACGTCATCGACACGAACGTGACCGGCCTCGTCGCATTGACCCGTGCGCTGCTTCCCAAGCTGGTCGAGCGGAAGGGTCAAATCATCAACCTATCCTCCGTCGCCGCGACCTACCCGTACAAAGGCGGAGCGGTGTATGCGGGGACCAAGGCTTTCGTCCGCCAATTCTCGCTCGACCTTCGAAGCGACCTCGCTGGGACCGGTGTCCGCGTCACATCGGTCGAGCCGGGAATGGCGGAGACCGAGTTCACCATCGTGCGCACGGGAGGCGACAAGGAAGCGTCCGAAAAGCTTTACGCGGGCATGAGCCCGATGACTGCTGACGACCTCGCCGACCTCTTCTGGTGGCTCGCGAACCTTCCGCCCCACCTCAACATCAACGCCATCGAGCTGATGCCCGTCAGCCAAAGCTTCGCTGGCTTCACGGTCAGCCGCGAGGGTTGATTCAACCGCTCCCTGGTGCTTGGGGACGCCGATGAGCATCGACAACCGCCTCGCCGAACTCGGCATCACCCTTCCCGAACCGGCTGCGCCGGTCGCTTCCTATGTGCCTGCCGTGGAGATCGGCGGGTTCCTCCACATCTCGGGGCAGATCAGCGTCTCACAGGAGGGGAACCTCATCCTCGGCCGCCTGGGCGAGGACATGAACCTCGAGCGCGGGATCGAGGCTGCGCGACGTTGCGGCATCATGCTGCTCGCGCAAATGCAGGCGGCGCTGGGGTCGCTCGACCGAGTTGAGCGAGTCGTAAAGCTCGGCGCGTTCGTGAACAGCGCGCCCTCGTTCACCGACCAGCCGAAGGTCGCCAACGGGGCTTCCGAGCTGATGCAGGAAGTGTTCGGAGAGGCCGGTCGCCACGCCCGAAGCGCTGTCGGCGTTCCTGTCCTGCCGCTCGGGGTCGCCGTTGAGGTCGACGCGATCGTCGCCGTGAAGGCCTAGTTCATTTTCAACGATTTACCTGCCTAAAGGGAATGGCCGATCGCGAAACCGAAGTCATCGCCAAGATCGCGTCCGGAATTTCGGGACTGAATGGTCGCGCGTGGGACAGGCTCTCGGCGGGTGACCCATTTGTCAGCCACGCCTTTCTTTCTGCGCTCGAGGATTCCGGAAGCGTCGGTCCGGGTACCGGATGGACGCCGGCGCCGATCCTCGTCGAGGATGATTCGTCGCACCTCATCGCCGCCGCCCCCGCCTATCTGAAGACCCACAGCCAAGGCGAATATGTGTTCGACCATGGCTGGGCCGAAGCGTGGGAGCGCGCGGGCGGCCAATATTATCCTAAGCTACAGGTCGCTGTGCCGTTCACTCCGGTGCCGGGCCCCCGCCTGCTTGGAACTCGACCGCAGCAGCTCCTCGCCGCGATCGAGGCGGTCACGATCCAGAACGACATGTCATCCGCGCATGTCACCTTCATCGATGACGAGGGCGCGGCGGAATGCGAGCGACGCGGCTGGCTGATCCGTCACGGCATTCAATATCATTGGCTGAACCGTGGCTTCGGCTCGTTTGACGATTTCCTGTGGGCACTGACCAGCCGCAAGCGCAAAACGGTCCGCAAGGAGCGGGTGGCGGCGTGCGAGGGGCTGGAAATCCGAGTGCTCCGCGGTGCTGAGATAGGTGCCGCCGAGTGGGAGGCCATGTGGGCCTTCTACCAGGACACGGGCTCGCGGAAGTGGGGGCGTCCGTATCTGACGCGCGAGTTCTTCGATGTTGCCGCCAAGCGGATGGGCGAAGATTTGCTGTTGTTCCTCGCCTGCCGAGACGGCCTTCCGATTGCGGCAGCGCTAAACGTCATCGGCAGAGACACGCTCCATGGTCGCTATTGGGGCACGATCGACGAGGTGCCCTTCCTCCATTTCGAGCTTTGCTATTATCGCGCGATCGAGTGGGCGATGGAGCACGGCCTCAGCTCGGTGCAGGCCGGCGCGCAGGGCGAGCACAAGGTTGCGCGCGGCTATGAACCAGTGATCACGCGATCGGCGCACTTCATTCCGAACAAAAGCTTTCGCGATGCGGTCGCCGATTTTCTCGAGACCGAGCGCTCAGCGATCGCGGCGGAAGTGGAGTGGCTCCGTCGCGACCTGCCCTACCGGTCCTCGTCGTCGGGATAGAGCCGAACGGTCCGGCCGCCCGAGTCGGCCATACCGCGATACATGGCCGGTGTCGTGAAGCCCCACGCAGCGTCGCCCTCAGGGGAAACCGCGATGAGCCCGCCCCTGCCGCCGAGGCTAGTGATATCGGCAAGGACAGCGTCCAACGCTTCCTGAAGCGACTGGCCGCCGAGCCGGACTCGCTCCGCAATCTGATGGGCTGCAACCGAGCGGATGAAATATTCCCCCGATCCGGTCGCCGACACTGCTGCGGATCGGTCGTCGGCATAAGTGCCAGCACCGATCAGCGGAGAGTCACCGACTCGGCCGAAGCGCTTGGCCGTCAGGCCGCCGGTGGAGGTGGCCGCCGCAACATGCCCGTCGACGTCGACAGCAACAGCGCCGACGGTTCCATATTTGATCTCGTCATCAAAACCGCCTTCGGCGAGCAGCTCTTCGAGCTGGCGCCGGCGCTCGGGCACTTCGAACCAATTGTTGTCGACCTGCTCGAGGCCATGATCGCGGGCGAAGCCGTCGGCGCCTTTTCCCGAAAGGAACACGTGCTGACCCTCGCTCAGGATCAGCCGGGCGAGGCTGATCGGTGCCCGCGTCGTCCGAAGCCCGGCGACCGCGCCGGCCGCGCGGTCGCGACCGTCCATGATCGCGGCGTCGAGTTCGATGCATCCGGTTGCCGTTAGAACGCTTCCGCGTCCGGCGTTGAAGCACGGATCTTCTTCGAGAACACGCACCGCCGATTCCACCGCATCGATCGCGTGCTCGCGCTTTTCTAGGATCTCGGCGCCGGCGGCGATCGCGCGTTCGAGTCCTGCACGCGCTGTGCGATCATGCTCTTCATTGTGCGCCATGCGCGTCGATCCGGCGCCCCCGTGGATCACCAAACGCCAACGAGTTTCGCTCATGCGGCGGGCCTTAGCGGTCGCTCCTGCGCAGCGCCAGTTGACTCCGGCAGCCATGACATATTATTATGATATCATATTTTATGGAGGGCTAAATGGCCGATGGAAAAGTCATCGCACTGACGGCAACGAGCGAGCGGGAGGCAGCCACCTCCAGCGGCTATCCGATGCTCATCGTGTTGCTTGTAGCGATCCTCGCCGACATCTACGGAATCTCGCGGCTGGGACAGGCGCCCGATCCGATGGGGGTCGCCATCGTCTTTCTGGCGACGATCGTGTTCATCCTGGTGATGCCGGGTTTCTACATGCTCCAGCCCAACCAGGCCGCGGCGATCACATTGTTCGGTGAATATCGCGGCACCGATCGGTCGACCGGCCTTCGCTGGACTCTGCCCTGGATGGGCAAGAAAAAGCTTTCCGTCCGCGCCAACAACTTCATCTCCGACAAGATCAAGGTGAATGACCTTCGCGGCAACCCGATCGACATGGCCGCGCAGATCATGTGGCGAGTGGTCGACACCGCCCAGGCCTTGTTCGACGTCGACGACTACAAGCAGTTCGTCCGAGTGCAGGTCGAGGCCGCGATCCGAACCATCGGATCGCGTTATCCCTATGACGATTTCGAGCACCAGGAAGTCACGCTTCGCGGCAACCACGACGAAGTTGGCATTGAGCTAAAGAAGGAGCTCCACGCCCGGCTCATCGTGGCCGGGATAACCATCGACGAATGCGGCTTCACCTATCTCGCTTATGCGACCGAGATCGCCGGTGCGATGCTTCGCCGGCAGCAGGCGCAGGCCGTCGTTGCGGCGCGAAAGACCCTGGTCGAGGGCGCGGTCGGGATGGTCGAAATGGCGCTCGCCTCTTTGTCGGAGAAGAAGGTCGTCGAGCTCGACGACGAGCGGCGCGCGGCGATGGTCTCGAACTTGATGGTGGTGCTGTGCGGCGAGCGCGACACCCAGCCTGTCGTCAACGCCGGCACCCTCTACCAGTAGGCGGGCAGCCGTGCCCGACGCCGAGCGTAAAGCCTATCCGCTGCGCGTCGATCCCGCCTTGTGGGCGGCGGTCGAGCGCTGCGCTTCGGCGGACCTTCGGAGCGTCAACGCACAGGTCGAATGTCTACTTCGCGAAGCGCTCGCGGCGCGCGGCGTGAAGCTGAAGGCGCCCTCACCGCGCAAGCGCGGAAGGCCGCCAAGGAGAAACGATGAGTGACGATGAAGACGATTGGTTTGCGCCGAGACGCTTCGGCATGGGGCCAGGCCTGCCGATCAGGTGGCAGGGCTGGGCATTCGTCCTCGCCTTTGTCGCCTTTGCCATCGGGATTTGCCTGGCACTGCGGAACCGGCCGCTGCAGCTGATCGCCGCGATTGTTCCGGTCACACTCGTGTTTGTGGTTGTCTCGGCGCGAAAGACGCGTGGCGGATGGCATTGGCGTTGGGGAGGAGATGAATAATGATCTCACTGTTGATTGCGGCAGTCGCGGCAGCGGCAATTCCAATGACCGCGCCCGGTCCGCAGGGTCCACTCGAGGGCACCTTCCTGGACGCCGGCAAAGGCGTGCCGGTCATCCTGATCATTCCGGGATCCGGCCCGACCGATCGCGACGGTAACAATCCGATGGGAGTGACTTCCGCTCCATATCGCCTGCTCGCCGAAGCACTGGCCGCGAGGGGAATTTCGACCGTTCGGATCGACAAGCGAGGACTTGGCGGAAGCAAGACGGCAGTCGCGGACGGCAACAAGGTCACAATCGCGGACTATGCAACCGACACGCACAATTGGGTCGCAGCGATCAGTAAGCAGACCGGGCAGCGCTGCATATGGGTCCTTGGACATAGCGAAGGCTCGCTCATTGCACTGGCGGCGGCTCAGCAGCCTCACGGAATCTGCGGCGTTATCTCGCTCTCCGGCGCAGGTCGCAGGCTCAGCGACGTCATCCGCGAGCAGCTGCGCTCGAACCCCGCAAACGCGCCGGTGCTCGACTCCGCAATGTCCGCGCTCGACTCGCTCGAAAAGGGTCAGCATGTGGACATAACCAGCATGCATCCTGCGCTTCAAAGGCTGTTCGCTCCGCAGGTTCAGGACTTCCTCATCGACATGTTCCGTCAGGATCCGCCGAAGCTTGCGGCCTCGCTCAAGGTTCCCCTGCTGATCGTCCAGGGAGAGCGCGACTTGCAGGTGTCGGTTGCCGATGCCCGCCAGCTTGCGTCCGCTCAGCCGAAGGCCACGTTGCTGCTACTTCCCAAGATGACGCACGAGCTGAAGGACGTCGACAGCGACGACAAGGCCGCAATTGTGGCAACTTTAACCGACGCCTCGCTCCCCGTTGATTCAGGACTGGTCGAAGCAATCGTCAGTTTCGTGAAGCATTAGCCGACCGAAAGGTCCCGCTGCTGATTGACCAACTGCCACTCGTCGAGATCGGAAAGCATGATTCGCCCCGCCTGCTCGGCGAGATCCGCGGCGCGGGACAAAGTCACGTCCTTCCGAAGCTCCTCGTCGATCTGGCGCAGCGTGTTCGATGTTGCCAACGAGCGAACGGCGTCACCGCCGAAATCGGCCTGGAATCGAATTCCGAATATGGCTGTGCCGAGCGCAGGGAAGCCTGCCGAGATCAAAGTGAACCAATTGCCATAGGTGTTCACCCACGGCAGGTGGAACGCGTAATCGACGATGGTCGCGAACGACGCGATCAAAGTCGCGACGAACAATGTGAACCCAACCTGCTCGAGCCGATGGTCGAGCTTCTCGATCTGCTCGGCGTGACGCTCGTGATAGGAAACCTGCGGCTCGACCTCATGTTCCGCGATTGCGCGCCCCAGTCGCGCAGCGCAGACTCGGTCGATCTGTCCGGTCGGGGAACCCATCGCCCGCCAGATTCCGCCGGCATACCATTCGATCCACCGGCTCGGGATCGGGTTGGTGTCGGTGCCGGGCGGGTCGGGCGCAGCGATCCCGAGAAGCTTCAGCGTGCGCATCGGCCGCAACCGCTCGGCGAGCTGGCGATAATCGAGCCAGCGGCGATGCCATTCCTGCTTGATGCCGATGTGGGCGTTGAGAATGATCGCGATCGTGATCAGCATTTCGAGCGCCGCTTCCTCGAACTTCAATCGCGGCGCCATGAATGCACTGAGGCCGAGGCAGACCGCGACGCCGCCGAGCACGAAGTTGAAGATGTGGCCGCTCCGATAGGTCTGCGCGAAATGGGTCGCGAGCCTATCCGCCCAACTATAAGCATCTTCGAGGAGGCTGATCGGCGCGATGACGTTGTGCGCTTCGCCGCATCCGATGCGATAGCGATGCCACTCGTCGCGGATCATCGCTGAATAATGCTTGTCGGTGAAGGTGGTGGGTCGGAAGGGCTTCACGCCAGTTGCGGCGAGCAGGAGCGGATATTCGATCCGGGCGCGGAAATGGCGCAGCCGTTCCCTCGTGAACATCTTCAGGAAGTGCTGTTCCTGTAAATCGATCGGCGGCATCAGCAGACCGGTCAGCAGCACATCGACATCCTCCCTGTCGAGGGCTCGCGCGACGCCGGGATCGTCCGCAACCGTCACCACGCTGGGATCGAAAGCGGCCCACAGGACGCGCGCTTGATCACGCGGTTTGATCGGGACGTGCACGATAGCCGTCCCGCGCGTCAGCGCCAGCTGCACGACTTCCCCCGTCCCGCCTCGTCCGCGCGGCGGCTTCCCGTCCCATACGGCAATGAGTACGTCACAATGGGCAACGGTCGCTCGGCCGGTCATGATGTAGGCGTCAAGGCTATCGTCGGGATCGCCTGGAAGCTCGAGGAGGCACGTCGCCCGCGCGATCAGCGCATCGAAGCGCTCTCGCGCAGCATTGTCGGCGAGGCTCGCTCGATAAACGTCCCGCGCGAAGGGGATGATCGCCTGCAATTCCCAGCCAAGCTCGAGCGCAAGTTCGGCAGTGATCTGGTCGGCGCCATCAGCGATCGGCGAGACGAACCGGAGCTGGGGAGGCCCCGGCGCGAAGCAGTCGTGCTCGCGCTCGAGCAACGCCCGCCCCGCATCTTCGAGCTGCTGCAGAGTCTCACGAATGCGCTGCCGCAACCGCTCGACGTCACCCTCCGCCAGCACCTCGGCGCGATGGCCGGTGACGCCGACGGAGAGGACGAAGGGAATCGCCGGCGGGCCGGCTCGGATCGGGCCGTTTTCGACGGTTGCGGCGGCCGCGATGACTGGCGCGTTCACCGATTCAACCTATTTCGCTGCCGCAGAGACGATCATTACCAACGACCGCTGACCCCGTTCATATTCTTTCCGCCAGGATCGAGGTGAACGGGCTCTCCGCCGTTCGTAACTCTCAACGTGTATTGGAAATCCTTGATTTCATCATTTGGGTTATAGACGACAAGGGTCATTCCATCGTCGACCAAACGTAGCGGCCGGAATACCTCCCAAATCGCCGTCGTCGGGCACGCCGCCTCACCCTCGCCATATTGCGACCAAATCGCGTTCTGCCTCGGCCTGACGAACGTATAGCCGTCGGGATCGTCGGTGTCGTCATGCAGGTGGAACGCCACGTCGAAGCCCGGGTGGCCGTTGTTGTGGAAGACGAGGTCTCCGCCAGGCGCTTGCTGCAAATAAGATTCTACAGTGAACTTGAGTGGGTCAATTGATTCCAAATAGACATCGACATCAACCACCCACCGATCTCTCAAGGTTTTCGGAGGTATCCTCGGATCTCGCTTCTCCATTCGCCGCTCCTCTTCGCAACCGTCGGCTCGATTCCCCTCTGCGCCAGCTTCCTGACGATCCGCGAGGGTAATATCGCCGTTCATCTCGCCTCTCTTTTCAGCGAATCCTTCCCATCTGCGCGCTCCTAGCATTTACGCGCCGCCATTGTGGTTTGAACCGACGGGGTCCCAGTTCACGAACCGCTCACGGTCCGCCTCATCCTGACCCTGCTTCACGAAGTTCAGTGTAAAGGCCCATTCTTCCTCGCGCGGATTGTCGTTGCGAACGATCAAGCGCTTGCCGTCGCCCGTGACGCAGATCGGCTCCATCACCGAATAGTCGCTGACGGTGTTTAAGTCGGGGCATTTGCGGTTTGACCGATCGCCGGCTTCAGCCACCCACATCGCATCATGGGGCACCGACGGAAATTTCAGATCGTCACCGGTTCGGTCGTCAAGCACGAACTCGACAAGATGATAATCGTGCGACTTCATTCCATGCCGGTCCTTGTGGAAATGGAACTCATCTTCGCCATTTTCAGAAATGTCGGATTCCGGCTGAAAATGATAGGAGCCGTTTGCGTCCTTCGTCGCGAGCACGGCAATCGGGTGCATCACCGCTTTGGGTCTTGTCATGCCTTCCCCCTTGCTTGCCACGCGTTACCAGGTGGCATGATATTTCATTGCCGTCAGCCTCGAAGCGAGTGGTGCCGCCTCGTGGGTGCGACCCAGCCGCTGTAACAGCTGCATTCGCCAGGTCATCTCGCGCGGTCGCTCCGCAACGTTGGAAGGCAGGCTGGCTAACCCTTGATTCCAGGCCGCGGCGGCTCCTTGCGCATCGCCGCTGTGATCCCTTACGTCACCCAGAACTCGATACATCATCGCGAGAGTGTATCGGTCGGTTATCGGATCCTCGCTGTGCTGCTGCCGTTGCGACGCCAGCGCTTGTTGGGCAAATGCCATCGCTTGCTGGTTTGCCCCCGAGGCGAGCGCGAGGCGCGCTCTGGTCATCGCACAAAGGGTGCTGAGCCGAGTTTTTGCGGCCGCTGACGATTCCGGCAGACCTGCAGCCAATGAGCAGCCGACGGCAGCCTGTTGAGCGGCTTCGTCGCGGCGGTCCATCGAAAGCAGAAACAATGCGAACGCAACCCGAGCGTCTGCGGCCACGCTCTTCCACTGCGCATTTCGAGGCTCGATGGGGATCAGATCTTCGGCTTGTCGAATTGCCAATTGCAGTTCGTTGGTGGCTCGGTCCGACGCACCTTTCTCGGCGAACAGGAGCCCCAGCCCCTCATGCGCTGTCAAGAGTCTCCAGTGCACATCAGAGTCCGATGTCGCGGCAGCCAATTGTTCCAACGTTGAAATCTGGCGTTGGCGAGCCACAATCGCGGCGTCGAGATTACCCTGCGAGCGCTGCGCATCGCCAACCCACGCCAACACGGTTGCGGATTCTTTCTGATAGGTACGATTGGCCGGATACAGCGAGGCCAGCTTGTCCATCGGACCGGCTGCGCCTTCAAATTGCTTGAGCGCTTCGTCGAAACGGTGCTGGTTGTAGAGGGAGATGCCGAGGTTCTCGTTCGCGTAGAGAACCTCCATCCGATACTTGAGGCTGTCCGGCGCAATCGCAGTCATCTGATCGGCCAAGCGCTTATATTCGCGGAACGAGTTCTCCGCTTCTGCCGGCTTGCCTTCAAACCGGTCGGTTTCTCCGACGTAAAAGATGTTCTGCGCGTGTTCGAAGATCCGCTCAGGATCATTCGGCGATCGGCGCACCGCCTCGGCCGTGCCAGCGACAGCCTGCTGATAGAGCTGTTGCGCTTCCTTAAGATTGCCACGGTTGAAGGCGACTTCGGCCATTAGTTGCAAGGCACGCGAGCGCTGGACGAGCGCGTCATCGGAGAGTTGGCTCGTGTCCTGCTTGCTGTAATAAGCGAGCACGCGCGTTCCGACCCCGTCGAGCGCGTCGAGCTTGCCGATCGGCTCCAGCTTGTCGCGGAGATCGCCGACCATGAACTCGATCAGGCTTTCCGCCTGGCGCCGCTGCTCGCGCGCTGCGTCGCGCGCCTGGATCGCGGTCACTGCGAGCGTGCTGGTTATCGCCATGCCCGCAAGCGAGCCTGCCGCGAGAAGGGCGAGCCGGCGCTGCCGCCGGGTCTGCTCACGCTGGACGAGCTCGTCGAGGCCGACACCGAGCATTCCGGCGACGAGCTTCAGGAAGGCAATGCGCCTTCCTTCTCCGCCTTCGCGAAAATCGGCCGCGAGCGGCTCTGCGCGCTTCGTCGTCTGGTGTCCGCGACGGTCGTATTTGTAGCGCAGCGCCGGCGGGAAGCATTCCTCATGCTCCCGCCCCGGGATGTCGCTTGCGAACGGCTCGCCCACAGCGACGGCGGCAAGGACGCAGCCCTCTGGCCGAGTGCGCTTGAACGATTCGATTTCGAGGTTCGTCCAGCGCGACTTGGAAGCCTCGGGCGAACACAGCACGACCAGAAATTGCGACGCCGCGAGCGCCGCTTCGATCTCGACAGCCAGGTCGTCTCCCGCCGACAAGTCGTGCTGGTCGCGGAAGATTGGAGTCAGCCGCCGGGGAACCACGCCGTGCGCCGTCAGCCTTCCCGCAAGGGCTCCGGGCACCCGGAACTTCTCGAGCTCTCGGTGAAGCCACTCGGCGAGCTCCTTATCCTTATGGCTGTAGCTGAGGAAGGCGTAGTAGCGGGTGCGAAGGCGCGGCCTGCGGCGTTCGGCCGGGTGGGCCCCGCCCGTTCTTTGGAAAGTCGGCAATCGGGCAAGCCGCGCCATTCGCCGCCCCCTGCGAGTACGTTAAGCCCGTTAACACAATGCGATAGGCCGCGCGAATGCCTTTCGATACCGCCCGCTCGCCTTTGCGGCCGCGGCCCAAACGCCTATATGCGCCAAGAGGTATTCATGTCTTCCATCCGTCCCTGGCGCGATATCGAGCGGCGCAAGTCGCGGCAGATCATGGTCGGCTCCGTCCCTGTCGGCGGAGACGCACCGATCAGCGTCCAGACCATGACCAACACGCCGACCGAGGACGCCAAGTCGACCATCGATCAGATCCGCCGCTGCGAAGAGGCGGGTGCGGACATCATCCGAGTGTCTTGTCCGACCGCGGACTCGACCGCGGCGCTGAAGGAAATTGTCCGCGCCGCGCGCGTCCCGATCGTCGCCGACATCCACTTCCATTACAAGCGAGCGCTTGAGGCCGCCGACGCGGGAGCCGCGTGCCTTCGCATCAATCCTGGCAACATCGGTTCGGAGGAACGCGTGCGCGAGGTCATCGCCGCCGCACGCGCGAACGGCTGCGCGATCCGCATCGGCGTCAATGCCGGAAGCCTCGAAAAGGATCTGCTCGAAAAGTACGGCGAGCCCTGCCCCGAGGCTTTGGTCGAAAGCGCGCTCGACCACATCCGGATCCTCGAGGATCACGGCTTCCGCGACTATAAGGTCGCGGTGAAGGCCAGCGACGTGTTCCTGGCCGTTGCCGCATACATGCAGCTGGCGAGCGAGGTCGATTGCCCGCTCCACCTCGGGATCACCGAAGCGGGCGGCCTGATCGGCGGAACGGTGAAGTCCTCGATCGGCATGGGCAACCTGCTGTGGGCAGGAATCGGCGATACGATCCGAGTGTCATTGTCGGCCGAGCCGGAGGAGGAAGTCCGCGTCGGCTATGAGATTCTGAAGGCGCTCGGAATCCGCAGCCGCGGCGTTCGCGTCGTGTCCTGCCCGAGCTGCGCGCGCCAGGGCTTCGACGTGATCCGCACCGTCGAGGCGCTCGAGCAGCGCCTGCAGCATATCAAGACTCCGATGTCACTTTCGGTGCTCGGCTGCGTCGTCAACGGGCCCGGTGAAGCGCGCGAGACCGACATCGGCATCACCGGCGGCGGTAATGGCACGCACATGGTCTATCTCTCGGGCGTCACCGATCACCACGTCAAAGACGGGGACATGATCGACCACATCGTGAAGCTGGTTGAAGCGAAGGCGGCCGAAATCGAAGCCGACGGGGCTGAGCCGACGCTCGACGCCGCCGAATAGTCCTTAGCTCATTCTTCATTTGGCGCGCGCATCATCGCGCCATGGCCAAGCTGCTGTTGATCCTTGTCGCCGTGATCGGGTTCGCGAATTCGATGATTGGCGAAGGTTCTAAGCCGCCGCTGCTCATCGACAACGCACCGGCCTCAGCGACGCCCCTCGACGCACAGCCGTAAGCCGCTAGAGGCGGCGCGTGAACCGCGTCGCGCAGCAGCCCACCAAAGCATTTGCCACCGCGCTCGTCGCGGTTGCTCTGCTGTCGATCATGGACGCGGTGATGAAGCACCTTGTGCTCGCGATCGGGATCATCGCGGTCAGCATCTGGCGGTCCTTTGTCAATTTCGTGATCAGCGCGCTCCTCTACCTCCCTCGCCAGAAACGTCGGCCAGATCGGGCCACGCTTCGAATCCACGTCTGGCGCGGAGTGCTCGTCACGGTGATGGCCTTTCTCTTCTTCTGGGGGATCGGCCGCGTGCCGCTCGCCCAGGCAATTGCGCTCACCTTCATCGCTCCGCTCCTGTCCCTCGTACTCGCCGCAGTCTTCCTCGGCGAGCATATCGGACGGCGCTCGATCGGCGGTTCCGTCGCCGCCTTCGCGGGGGTGGTGGTCATCGTGCTCGGGCAGGCTAGCGCCCAGCTGGGCGCCGACGTGCTGCTCGGCTCTGCGGCGATCATCGGCTCCGCGCTCTGCTATGCCGGCAACATCGTGATGATGCGAAGGCAGGCGCTCGCCTCCAAACCGCTTGAGATCAACTTCTTCCAGTCCGCGACCGTCATGGCGCTGTGGATCATTGCACTGGCGGTGGTCGGCATTCCTCAATCGCCGGGCTGGCAATGGCCGTGGGTGTTCGTCGCGGCCTTGCTCTCGACGTCAGGCACGTTGCTTTACGGTTGGGCCTATGCGCGCGGCGAAGCGAGCTACCTCGCAGTCACCGAATATAGCGCCTTCCTGTGGGCTTCCGCGCTCGGATGGATCATCTTCCACGAACGCGTTTCGGTCTACACGCTCGCGGGCGCGTTGCTCATCGTTGGGGGCTGCCTGATCGCGGTTCGGCGAAAGGGCGTGCCGCCGGAGATCGAAGTGGCTGCCTAGCCGCCGGACGCGAGTAGGTTCACCGTGAAAGCCAACACGCCGATGTTGAAAGCGAAAGCGGCAAGGCAATGGAAGGTCACGACCTTGCGGACGCTCTGGTCGGTGACTTCGACGTCGGAGGTCGCGAAGGCCATGCCGCAGGTGAATGCGAAATAGACAAAGTCCCAATATACGGGCTCGGCCGTGCCCGGGAACCGGAAGCCCTCACAGCCCGTCGGGGGGTGGATATAGGCCATGTGCGCATAATGAAGCGCATAGACGCTGTTGCTGAACAGCCAGGCGATGATCAGCGTTAGCACGATCAGCCACTTCGTGAGCGGCTGGGGATGGGCGCCAACCGTTTCCGCCGCAACGGCAATCAACAGTACCGCCATGACGATCGCGGTGACGACCAGCAACACGGTGCGAGCCGCATCATTCTTCTTCGCCGTGGCTTCGATCGTCTTCGGATCGTCGATCGACAGCAACGGCATGCATGACGCGAGGAAGGCGATGGCTGCGACGTCGAATGCTGCGATGATCCCAAGCCACCGGCTCGCCAGCCACTCACCGGCTGGAATGACACCAGCGAAAAGAAGGAAGGCGAACATGATGAAGCGCCAGGCCCCGATCATGTTGCCGATGCTGCGCCGCTTCGCCATGAGCAAGGAGCGTAACGATTGCAGGTCCGTCGTCCAGCGAAAGGATTGAGATGCCCTGGGTTTGGCTGATCATCGGCGGCTTCTTCGAAGTCGGATTCACAACATCGCTGAGGTTCGTCGATGGGTTTCGCAGCCTGCCCTGGACGCTCGCCTTCCTCGCGTCGGTCGCGGTCAGCATGGGCCTGCTCGAGGTAGCGTCGCGATCGATCCCGATGGGAACCGCTTATGCCGTGTGGGGCGGGATCGGCGCGGTCGGGACCGTTATCGTTGGAATCCTCTGGTTCCATGAGCCGTCGAGCATGGTGCGGATCCTGCTTATCGTGGCGATCGTCGCCGCGATTGCTGCGCTGAGGCTGACCGCCTAGAAACCCTTCATTGCCTCGGGGGAAACTTCCCCGACGCCGTCCGTCCGCGCCGGCATCATGTCACCCAACCTGTCGTGCAATATTCGGCGCCTTGGTTGAGGTCGACGAAGCCTAACGCGGCGCAGGTTCCATGTAAGGGCCGACCTGCGGATCTTCCGCTTCGATCGAGCGGTAGAACTTCGGACTCGGGAACGGTCCGCGCGCCTGCTCGTAGGCATAGCCGAGCGAAAGAAGCATCGCTTCGCTCCATTTGGCCCCCATGAAGCTGAGGCCCACCGGCATCCCTTTCACGAGACCCATCGGGACCGTCAGATGTGGGTAGCCCGAGACCGCGGCGAGGCTGCCTGCACCGCCGCCGCTGAACTGATCGCCGTTTACCGCGTCGATCTTCCATGCGGGGCCGGCGGTCGGGCCCACCAGCGCGATGACCTTATACTGTTTGAGCAAGCGATCGATTCCGTTTGGACCGGCTGCATGGAAACTCGCCTGACGCGCTTTCTTGTAGTCCGGGTCATCGAGGCCCTTCGTCTTCTCCGCCTGCTCGAACTGCTCTTGCCCGAACAGGGTCATTTCCTGCTGCGCATGTTCCTTGTCGAAGGCTATCAGGTCGGCGAGCGTGTGCGCGGCGATCGGTGCCGGGCTGCTCCTCAGATATTTCGCCATATCGGCCTTGAGCTCGGTGTTCAGGACGAGGTTCTCGTTCTTGCCGATGCCCTTGTCGTCGAACTTCTTGATGTCGACGAGGATCGCGCCCTGCTGCTTCATGAGCGCGAGCGCCGTGTCGAACGCTGGGTCGAGCTGTTGGGTCGAGGCGAAGCGCATCACGCCGATGCGCTTGCCCTTCAGCGAACTCGGCATCGAGGTGCGCCGCATAGTCGGTCTTGTGCCTGTCGGCGTCCTTCGTCGCCGGATCGGCCGGATCGCTGCCGGCAATGACGGTCAACAGCTCGGCCGCATCGCGGACATTGTCCGACATCGGCCCGGCGGTGTCCTGGCTGTGGCTGATCGGAACGATGTAGGTCCGCGGGACGAGGCCGACCGTCGGCTTCAATCCGACGATGCCGTTGATCGATGACGGGCAGGTTACCGATCCGTCTGTCTCGGTCCCGATCGCGAAACGGACGATGCCAGCCGCGACTGCGGCGCCGCTTCCGCTCGAGCTCCCGCACGGGTCACGGTCGATCGCCCATGGATTGTGCGTCTGCCCCCCGACCGCGCTCCAGCCGGAGATCGAATGAGTCGAGCGGATATTTGCCCATTCGCTGAGGTTTGTCTTGCCGAGGATCACCGCGCCGGCACTGCGCAAACGAGCCACGAGCGGCGCATCTCGATTGGTGACATTACTCGCCAGTGCGAGGCTGCCCGCAGTCGTCGGCAATGAACCTGCGCTCTCGATATTGTCCTTGATCAGCACCGGCTGGCCAGCCAGCGGTCCGCGAAGCTTGCCGGCGTCGACCGCGCGCGCCTGCTCCATTGCCGTCGGATCGATTGCGAGCACCGAATGTATTTGCGGATCGACGGCTGCGATGCGTTGCAGTGCGGCCTGCACGTTGACTTCGGCCGGTCCGGCGACCTGCGCCGCCGCCGCAGTTGCGAGAGCCAGCGAAGCAACACCCGTTGAGCCGAAGATCACCTTACGCATAACGCCCCCCTCGTTGTCGTTGCTCAGCGCGGCGCGAGCAGCGCGTCGAGCGTGCCTGGACCTTTCCCGACCTTCTCGAGTCGCGGATAGCGCAGGCCGCCGTGCCAATCGAGCGAGACTGTGCGGTAGACATCGCCGTCATGCACCAGCAACTGCGGTGACGGACCGCCGTTCGCCGCGCTCTTGATGCGCTTCCTTGAGTGCGTCGCCGCTGAACTTGCGGCCGTTCACGGCGAGGATCTCCGATCCGATGGTGAGGCCGGCGTTAAAGGCGGCGCTGTCCCACAGCACCGTTCCGATCTTGCCGTCATTGCCCACGGTGAAGCCGCCCGAATAAGTCAGCTCGTTGCTCTTGCCCTTCTTCTCGGAGCTCTTGATCCAGTTGCTCGGCTCGGGCGTGTAGACGAGCTTGTAGCCGCCCTCGTTGATCCCCTCGAGCGGAGCTTCCGGAGCGATGCTGTAGACCTTGCGCTGAAGGTAGCTTCGCCAGTCGTAGGGCTGAACCTTGCTGAGCGCCGCGACGACGTCGTCGAGGTCGTAGGTGAGCTCGCCCCAGTCGCCGTCGCGGACGCCGTAGAAGGCCTTGGCAAAATCGTCGATCGAGCGCTTGCCGCCGGACTGCTGGCGGATGATCCGGTCGATGTCGGTCCAGATCAGCTGGCCCTCGCTGTAATAATCCTCGCTCCGCATCCAGCTCCGCCACGGCTGCGGCGAGCGGTGGGCGATGATCGCATCGTTGGTGGTGTCGACCAGCGGACGCCAGTTACGTCCCGGAGTGCCGAGACTGTAGGCCGCGGCGGTCGCCGCGATTGCGTCGAGCGTGTCCTGCTTCGACAGCATGCCCGAGCGCGCGCCGAGCACATAGCCCCAGAATTGCGTGCCGCCTTCATAGACCCACAGGAGGTCGTCCTGCATCGGAGTCCGATAATCGGGCGTCCACAAGTCGGCCGCGCGCCGGAACTTGCCGTTCCAGCTGTGGGTGAACTCGTGCGGCAGCAGGTTGCGGTCGCGAAGCGCATTGTCCCAGTCGGTGAAATAGCCGCGATCCGTTCCGTCCTCCGAGCTCCGGTGATGCTCGAGCCCCTCGCCGCCAAGATAGTCGGAGATCGTCAGCAGGAAGTCGTAATGGTCGTAATGCTGGGCGCCGAACGCCTTGACCGCCTGCTGCACCAGCCGCTCGTGCGCCGCGATCTGGTCGGGCTTGGCGGCGAGCTCCTGCTCATTGTCGGCAATGACGTCGAGCGTCACATCGGGACTGAGCTTGAACGCGCGATAGTGGGCACCTGCGATCATCGGGGAATCCATCAGGATCTCGTAGCTGGTGACCGGATAGTCGACGCGATTGGCGCTCTGCCCGCTCGGGCGAAGCGCGGTCGCGACATGCCATCCCGTCGGGACGATCACCGACGCCTGGATCGGAATGTCGCGGACATAATAGCCGGCCGGGTACATTGAGTTCGCGATCCACTGGATGCTCGCAAGGTCCGGCGTCGCGACGATTCGGCCCTGGTTGCCGGCGGTCGGCGAAAGATACTGGAAGTCGATGTCGATCGCGCTGACTCCCTGCGGCACTGCGACGTGGAACGCGGAGACGTCGAGGTTGTCGCGCACCCACTTCAGCTCCTGCCCGTTGGCGGTGGCGCGAAAGCCTGCGACCTTGTTGATCTGCCCCGAGGGCGAGTGGTTGCCGGGTAGCCACTTCGGATAGAGCATCACGAAGTCGCCGGGCCCCGAGACCGGCACATGCTCGTGCACCTTGAAGATCGCGCGGGTGACGTCGCTTGCATCGACGGTCAGCTGGATGGTGCCGGGATAAGCAACGTCGCGGGGAGCCGGAATCGTGTCGACCTTTGGCGTTGCAGCAGGCCTGGTATTTTGCGGCGGAACGATCTGTGCGGCTGCAGCGCTCGCAACGAACGAAGACAATAGGAAAGCAAGCGCGGCTTGGCGCATCGAATATAGCTCCTACGAAGACGGTATCCGACCGACCTCTAACGAAAGTTACGCGTGTCTCAAACGATCTGCGCTCGTTTGCAGAGTGAATTCGGCACTTTGTCGAAGTTCACGGCGTTGTCAGTTGCCATTCAGTTCGGCCCAGCAACGGAGCCCACATGAAATCTCGTCCGACGCTGCTGGGCAGCGCTGCAATCATTTCGCTCGCCTCGCCCGCGCTGGCCCAATCGATGCCGCCGCCGCCCGATGCCCCTGCGCAGCCGCGCAGCGACGACGGCGCAGCAGCCGGCAACGCCCACGACCGCTCAATCCGACACCGGTGCTGCGCAGGCCGTGGATGGGGATTACGGCGATGAGGAACCGATCGTCATCCAGGGCGCGCGTGCGCGCGGCTCGGTGGTTGGCGACATACCGCCGCAGAACATCCTCGATTCGCGCGACATCCGGGCGACCGGCGCAACCAGCATCAGCGACCTGCTCGACGCGCTCGCGCCGCAGATCGGAAGCTCCCAGGGGCGCGGCGGGGAGCAGCCCGTCCTCCTCCTCAACGGACAGCGCATCTCGAGCTTCCGTGAGCTTCGCGACATTCCGCCGGAAGCGATCGAGCGGCTCGAGATCCTGCCCGAGGAAGTGGCGCTGAAGTACGGCTATCGAGCCGATCAGAAGGTCGTGAACATCGTTCTTCGCCAGCGCTTCCGTTCGACGACCGCGCAGGTCGGCGCGGGCCTTCGCACCGATGGCGGCTATGCGAACGGCAACGCCGACCTCACCAAATTCATGATCGAAAAGAACGGGCGGACGACCCTTCAATCTGCACGCCGAAGGCAATAGCCTGCTGACCGAGGATGAACGCAATATCATCCTCCAGGAAACGCCGCCGACCGGAGCAACCACGGACGATCTTCTGGCGGCACGGTCCTTGCTGCCGAGCAAGCGCGATCTTCGAGCGTCGGGCACTTTCAATCGCCAGCTATTCGGCGATGTTTCGGGGACCTGAACACCGAGGTCGAGCATACGGACAGCCGCGCTCTGGTCGGCCTTGGCGACACCTTGCTCGAAGCCCTCGCCCGCAACACGGACACCAACAACGCGCATGCGGGCGTCACCCTCAATGGCACCAAGTCGAACTGGCATTGGACGCTGACGAGCAATGCCGATCTCGCTCATACCATTACGAGCACCGATCAGGACGAACCGACCCAACGACCGCGCGCTCGAGACCACGGCATCGGGCGACATCAAAGCGACCGCGAACGGCAATCTGTTCAAGCTTCCAGCCGGCGATGCGAGCTCGACGATCACCCTTGGAGGAACCACCACTCACCTCAACAGCGAGCACCGCATTTCCGGAGTGGACAATTCGACCTCGCTTGGCCGAACCACGGGCGAGGCGGCGATCAACCTCGACTTGCCAATCTCACGCCGTAACAAGGACTTCAGCGCGCTCGGCAACCTGACTCTGAACGGCAATGCGGAGGTCGATCAGCTATCCGACTTCGGCACGCTGATGACGCTTGGCGCCGGCGCGAACTGGTCGCCGATCGATCGGCTGAACTTCCTGACGAGCTGGACTCGCGAGGATGGTCCGCCGACGATTAACCAGCTCGGCGATCCGGTGCTCGTCACGCCGAACACGCGCATCTTCGACTTTGTGACCGGCGAGACGGTCCTCGTCACGACCACGACGGGCGGCAATCCCGACCTTCAGTCGGACAAGCGCAACGTGTTCAAGCTCGGCGCGAACTGGCAGCCGTTCCAGAACACCGACCTGCGATTCCGGGCAGAATATGTTCACCAGACGATCGCCCACCCGATCTCGAGCGTCACCGTGACTCCGACGATCGAGGCGGCGTTTCCCGGAGAATTTCGTTCGCGACGACATTGGGCGAGCTGGTCAGCGTCGACCTGCGACCGGTGAATTTCGAAAGCTCGCGCCGCGACACGTTGCGGATCGGTTTCGACTTTTCGAAGCCGCTGAAATCCAGCAGCCGTCACAATCGGTGATCGACCAGATTCGCGCGCAATTTCGCGGCGGTGGCGGCGGCGGTGGCGCGGCGGCGGCGTCGCCAACGATGGTGCAAGCGCCGGCAGCCGAACGCGCCGCCAGCGGCTCCGCCGCGGGCAGCGCGCGCCGCCGGCGGCCGCCGCGACAGGCAGGACCGCGCGGCGCCCAGCGGCGGCGGCGGCGGCTTCGCGGTGGCGGCGGCGGCGCGCGGCGGTCGCGGCGGCGGCTTCTTCGGCGGCGGCAATCGCGGCCGGCTGACCTTCTCGCTCACCGACACCATCACCTTTGTCGATAAGGTCAAGATCGCGCCCGGGCTTGCCCGAGCTCGATTATCTGCACGGCGATGCCGCCGGGCAGAGCGGCGGCACTCCTCGCCATAACGTCCAGGCGCAGGCCGGCTATTTCAACAACGGCATCGGCGCGCGGTTCGGCGGCAATTGGCGCAGCGGGACGAACGTCGACACGCTCACCGGCGACAACCTCCATTTCTCGCCGCTCGCGACGTTCGACCTGCAGGCTGTTCGCCAATCCCGGCGATATCCCTGAGGTGCGCGGTCAAGCATCCGTGGCTCCGCGGAACGCCAGGTCCAACTGAGAGTCGACAATATCTTCAACAGCAGGCCGAAGGTGCACGACATCGACGGCGCGGTGCCGCTGAATTATCAGCCGGACCTGCTCGATCCGCTCGGACGGACGATCATGATCAGCTTCCGCAAGCTGTTCCTGCCTAACCCGAGCTGGTTCCGGCGGCAGTTCCAGGAGATGCGGCAGCAGGGCAGTCGCGCTGAGCGAATTTCGCTTGTCGCGAATTTGTGCTTTAGCGCGCGCGACCATGACGCCAGTTCAGCCCGTCCGGGGCACGCAAAGCCTGCTCGGAGAAGAAGCCGACCGCCTAGCGGCGGTGATCGCGGCGTTCGATCGCGTTCGCCGGCTGTACGGGTTCAAGCAGCATCGAGGTGCCGACGATCGAGCAGACTGCGGTGTTCGCGCGGACGATCGGCGAGACCACCGACGTCGTCTCCAAGGAAATGTATTCGTTCGAGGATCGCGGCGGCGAATCGATCACGCTGCGACCCGAGTTCACTGCCGGAATCTGCCGCGCCTATCTCAGCGAAGGGTGGCAGCAATATGCGCCGCTCAAGGTCGCGACGCATGGCTCCGCCTTCCGCTACGAGCGGCCGCAAAAGGGCCGCTTCCGCGAGTTCCACCAGCTCGATGCGGAAATCATCGGCGCCGGCGAGCCGCAGGCGGACGTCGAGTTGCTTGGCCTTGCCGACCAGCTGCTGAAGGAACTCGGCATCGCGACGGCTCGATCCTGCAGCTGAACACGCTCGGCGACCCGGAGACGCGCTCCGCCTGGCGCGACGCGCTCTACGAACATTTCCGCGGCTACGCTGCGGCGCTGAGCGAAGACAGCCAGGCGCGGCTCGAGCGCAATCCGCTGCGCATCCTCGACAGCAAGGCGCATCAGGACTGGCCGGTCGTCGACAGCGCTCCGATGATCGATGACTTCCTGACTCGCCGAAGCCGCAGATTTCTTTCGGCAAGGTCACCGCAGGGTCTCGATGCTGCCGGGATCGCGTGGGAGCGGGCGCCGCGTCTGGTGCGCGGCCTCGACTATTATCGCCACACTGCGTTCGAGTTCGTCACCGACCGCCTCGGCGCGCAGGGCACGGTGCTCGCCGGAGGCCGCTATGACGGCTTGATCGAGGCACTCGGCGGTCCGCACACGCCCGCGGTCGGCTGGGCGGCGGGAATCGAGCGCCTGGCGATGATGATCGGCGCACCCGAGCCGGCGCGGCCCTCGGTCGTCATCGTGCCACTTGGTCCGCGCGCCGAGCTGGAAGCGCAGCGGATTGCTGCCGGCCTTCGTCGAGCGGGCATCGCAGCCGACATGGCCTACCGAGGCAACATGAAGAAGCGGCTCGGGCGAGCGAACGAGGCGGGCGCGCTGTTCGCGCTCGATCATCGGCGATGACGAGCTCGAGCGTGGAGAGGCGCAGCTGAAGGACCTCGCGAGCGGCGAGCAGCGGGCCGTCTCCCTCGATCTTCTGGCGGAAACGATCGCTCGATGACCCAGATTTCGTCCGAGCGGATCGCGTCGATCGAGGCGCGCCGGCATGAGCTTGCCGAAGCCATGGCCCGCGCCGACCTCGCACCCGAGGAATTCGTGCGGCTGTCGAAGGATTATGCGGCGATCGAGCCTGTCGCCGCCGCTGCGCGCGAGGTGCGACGGCTTCGAGCAGAGCTGGAAGTGCTCAACGGCATGGTCGCGCGATCCGACTGCCGAACCCGAGCTGAAGGAAATGGCGGCGACCGAGGCCGAGGAGATCCGGCACAAGCTGCCGCTCGCGGAGCGCGCCCTGGCGATCCAGCTGCTGCCGCGCGATGCCGCCGATCGAGCGCGCGGCGATGCTCGAGGTTCGCGCGGGCACCGGCGGCGACGAGGCGGCGCTGTTCGCCGGCGACCTGCTGCGCATGTACCAGCGCTTCGCGGAGACGCAGGGCTGGCGGTTCGAGCTGATCAGCGCCAGCTCGTCCGAAGTCGGCGGCTATAAGGAAGCGATCGCATCGATCAGCGGCGCGGCGTGTTCGCCAAGCTGAAATTCGAGAGCGGCGTGCACCGCGTCCAGCGCGTGCCGGTCGACCGAAAGCGGCGGACGGATCCACACTTCGGCAGCGACGGTGGCCGTGCTTCCCGAAGCCGAGGACGTCGACGTTCAGATCGACGACAAGGACCTGCGCATCGACGTCTATCGCTCGTCGGGTCCCGGCGGGCAGTCGGTCAACACCACCGACAGCGCGGTTCGGATCACCCACCTTCCGACCGGCCTCGTCGTCATCCAGCAGGACGAGAAATCGCAGCACAAGAACAAGGCGAAGGCGCTGAAGGTGCTGCGCACGCGGCTGTTCGAGATGGAGCGCGAGCGGCTGGCGAGCGAGCGCGCCGGCGCGCGCAAATCGATGGTGGGCTCGGGCGACCGCTCCGAGCGGATCCGCACCTACAATTTCCCGCAGGGACGCGTCACCGACCACCGCATCAACCTGACGCTGCACAAGCTCGACGAGGTGCTCGAAGGTCCGGGGCTGACCGAGATCGTCGATGCGCTGGTCGCCGAGGACGAAGCCGAACGGCTCGCGGGCCTGGAAGAGGCGTGAAGCCGATCGCCCGCGCGCTGGACGATGCCACGCGCCAGTTGACCAAAACGAGCGACACGGCGCGGCTCGATGCCGAGCTGCTGATGGCCGAAGCGCTGCATATCGACCGCGACAAGCTCCTGCTCTCGCCGCCGGACCGCACGGTGCCCGAGCGCTTCTGGGAGCATGGTCGAGCGGCGCAGGTCGGAAGGCGAACCGGTCGCCTACATCACCGGCCGTCGGGCCTTCTGGAACATCGAGCTTCACGTCGGACCGGGCGTGCTCGTTCCGCGGCCGGATTCGGAAGTGCTGATCGCCTCGGCGATCGAGCATTTCGAAGGGTCTTCGGGACCCGAAGCGGATCCTCGATCTCGGCACCGGTCCGGGAACGCTGCTGCTCGCCGCGCTCGACATCTGGCCGGAAGCGACCGGCCTCGGCGATCGATGTCGCGCGCCAGCCCTGTCCTATGCTTCGGCCAATGCCCGCCGGCTCGGATTCGAAGCGCGGGTCAAGCTGATGCAGGGCAACTGGGCGACGGGGCTGCTGGAAAGGTTCGACCTCA
Organism: uncultured Alphaproteobacteria bacterium; assembly: GCA_963831485.1. Classification (GTDB taxonomy): domain Bacteria; phylum Pseudomonadota; class Alphaproteobacteria; order Sphingomonadales; family Sphingomonadaceae; genus Sphingomicrobium. The sequence goes on along the minus strand of CAWHQE010000018.1, from coordinate 4,590 downwards.
TCCTTTGCAACCCGCCCTACATCGCCGAAGGCGCGGAGCTCGGGCCGGGGGTTCGCGAGTTCGAGCCCGACGAGGCGCTGTTCGCCGGTCGCGAGGGCCTCGACGCCTATCGCGAGCTCGCCCCGCAGCTCCCGCGGCTGCTCAATCCCGGCGGGCTCGCGGCGATCGAGATTGCACCGGACCAGGTCGAGCTCGGTAGTCGATCTTCTCGCTCGCGACGGGCTGCAGGCGAAGGTCGCGAACGACCTCGCCGCCCGCCCTCGCGCGGTCCTGTTAACCTGGGTTTGAGAGAAAAGCGCTTGGCATCCGCTGTCGGGCGCACTACATCGGTGTCCTGGGCCGGGCCCGCTCCCTTAGAAAGCTGAGCGCATCCCGTTCCAACCCCCGACGCAATCGGCCGTTCGTCTGACGCTCAAAAAGCGCAGACCGGAACGAGAGGGTCAGGAGCCGCGCATGGGCGCGGCCCTGCTCGACCGAGGACCCAAGGGGATAGCAGCTACTGCGTAAGGACGTAGGCATTTGATCAATAATCGTCAGGGCGGCCGCCGGCGCGGTCGTGGGGGACAGAGGGGCCAGAACCTCGGCGGACAGCCGGGGAACCGGCAGGACAATCGCCAGCGCGGCAATGCCGCCCAGCTGCTCGAAAAATACAAGAGCATGGCGCGCGACGCGCAGCTCGTCGGGCGACCGCGTCCAGACCGAATATTATCTCCAGTTCGCGGACCATTATTTCCGCGTGCTGAGCGAGAGCCGCGCGCGCTTCGAGGAACAGAACCCGCAGCTCGTCGTCAGCGCGACGATGAGTTCGAGGACGACGATGGCGGCGAGGAAGAGCTCGTCGAGGCGGGTGAGGGTGAAACCTCCGAGGCCGATGAGCGCCAGGATCGCCGCGAGCGTCAGGAGAGGCAGCCGCGCCGTGACCGCGAGCCGCGCCGCTTCAACCGCGAAGAGCGCGGTGCGAACGAGGACGATCAGCAGTCCGAGCAGCGTCCTCGCCTGAACGGCGGCGTGACAGCCTTCCGCTCGATGTGCTTCCGCCGGCGATCGGCGCCGACGAAGCTGCCGGCGACGAGGAAACTGCTGCGCCCCGTCCGCGCCGCCGCACGCGCACGGCGCGCCGGCCCGACAGCGACGAGGAAGTGGCGCCCGCCGCTTAAGCCTGGTCGACCGGACGCGGACGGTTGTTCGCGTCCAGCGCGACGAAGGTGAACAGACCCTCGGTGACCTTGACCTCGGTCGCGCCGAGGTCGCGGTGCGCGATGACTTCGATCCGGACCCCCATCGAGGTCCGGCCGACCCGCTCGACGTCCGCATAGACCGAAATCAGGTCGCGCAGATGAATGGGCGCGATGAACTTCATCGCCTCGATCGCGACCGTCGCGACCGGACCGCGGGCGCGGCGCGAGGCGACGATGCCCGCCGCAATGTCCATCTGGCTCAGCACCCAGCCGCCGAAGATGTGGCCGTTGGCATTGATGTCGGTGGGGCCCGGCATTACGCGCAGGATCGGCGCGCGCTCGAGGTCGGTCATTCCTTCTCCTTATAATGAGCCTGCTCTCCCGCAGCGTCGTCGTGGCCGGTATCCGCGCTGAGGAACACCAATGTCATCAGCGCCGTGCCGAGCAGGACGCGTCAAGCCGACGCCGAGGGCGGTCGCGACCAGCATGTTGACGTGAAGCGTTGGATCGCCTTCGCCGACCAGGACCACTGCAATCGCGGCGATAACGACCGACAGCAATGCGAGCAGCCGAAAGATCCGCCAGAACCGGCGCCTCATCGAATTGAGCGGGTTGGGAAGCGGGTCATGGACAGGCACGGCTTCCCTTTGGCCGCGCGAAGTGGGACTATCAAGAAGGGCGGGAGGCGAGTCTCGAAAGGAGAACGCCATGACCGATCGCGGCAGTGCTCGAAGGAAAAGGCAGCAACGTCGAAACGATCGCCGCCGACGTTTCATTGTTCGACGTCGTCCGGCGGCTGGGCGAGAAAAGGATCGGCGCGCTTCCGGTCGTTGAGGACGGCCGGATCGTCGGCATCGTTTCGGAGCGCGACATCATCTATTGCCTGCGCGAACATGGGCGCGACGCGCTCGA
>CAWHQE010000017.1:0-48325 GCA_963831485.1 uncultured Alphaproteobacteria bacterium | reverse complement strand
TGCGCGAAGTGCGCCGCACCATCGCGCGGATCAAGACGCTGCAGCACCAACGCGCCAACGCGCGAACGGCGCAGGGCTGAGGAGACCGACGAGATGCCAAAGCGCGTCCTCACCGGCACCGTGGTGTCCGACAAGGGTGACAAGACGGTCGTGGTCCGTGTCGAGCGGCGGGTGAAGCACCCGCTTTACGGCAAGATCATCAAGCTGTCGAAGAAGTACCACGCACATGACGCGGCGAATGAATTCCACGTCGGCGAGATCGTCCGAATCGAGGAATGCGCGCCGATTTCGAAGCTGAAGACCTGGACGGTCGTCGACCGCATCGGCACCGCGAAGGTCGGCAGCTGTCGATATCGCCGACCCGAGACCGTCGCCGCCGCAGCCGAGCCGGAGCCGGCCGAGGAAACGGCTGAAGAAGCCGGCCGGAAGAAGCCGGCGAAGAAGGCCAAGGCCGAAGACGTCGCGGAAGCGGACGCCTGAGAAGATATTGAGAGGATAAGGGTCGAACCATGATCCAGATGCAGTCCAACCTGGACGTTGCGGACAACAGCGGCGCCAAACGCGTCCAGTGCATCAAGGTGCTGGGCGGCTCGAAGCGCCGTACCGCGGGCGTCGGCGACATCATCGTCGTCAGCGTCAAGGAAGCGGCGCCGCGCGGCCGCGTGAAGAAGGGCGACGTTCACCGCGCGGTGATCGTCCGCACCGCCAAGGACATCCGCCGTCCCGACGGCTCGGTGATCCGCTTCGATTCCAACGCGGCGGTGCTGGTCAACAAGAACGAGGAGCCGATCGGCACCCGTATCTTCGGCCCGGTCGTCCGTGAGCTTCGTGCGAAGAAGCACATGAAGATCATTTCCCTCGCGCCGGAGGTGCTGTGATGGCCGCGCAGAAGATCAAGAAAGGCGACCGGTCGTCGTCCTGTCCGGAAAGGACAAGGGCGCACCGGCGAAGTCATCAAGGCGATGCCGAAAGAAGGCAAGGTGATCGTGTCGGGCATCAACGTCCACGCGCGCCACCGCAAGCCGTCGCAGGCGAGCCCGCAGGGCGGGATCGAGCGCAAGGAAGCCCCGCTGCACGTCTCCAAGGTCGCGATCGCGACCGGCGACGGCAAGCCGACCCGGTCCGCTTCGAGGTGCGCGAGGGAAAGAAGGTCCGCGTTGCGGCCAAGTCCGGAGAGCTGATCCATGGCTGACAATGAAAAGAAGGTCGAAGAGGCGCAGGAGCCCGCGACCGAGCAGGTAGAGGTCGAGCGCGTCGGCGACGCCGAGAAGACCGAAGCCGCGGCTCTTGAGGCATTGCCCAAGGTCGAGGAGGCCTCGGTGCCGCAGGCTGCGAAGACGACTGCCAAGCCCTCGAAGACGCCGACGGATTACACGCCCCGGCTCAAGGCCGATTATGACGAGCGCATCGTCCCCGCGATGATCGAGAGGTTCGGATACAAGAACAAGCTCGAGGTGCCGAAGCTCGACAAGATCGTGATCAACATGGGCGTCGGCGAGGCGACCCAGGACAAGAAGCGCGTCGAGACCGCGGCTGCCGAGATGCAGCAGATCGCGGGCCAGAAGCCGGTGATCACCAAGGCGAAGAAGTCGATCGCGCAGTTCAAGCTTCGCGAAGGCATGCCGATCGGCGTCAAGGTCACGCTTCGCCGCGACCGCATGTACGAGTTCCTCGACCGGCTGGTCACGATCGCGCTTCCGCGCGTCCGCGACTTCCGCGGGCTCAATCCGCAAGTCGTTCGACGGCCGTGGCAATTACGCCATGGGACTGAAGGAGCAGATCATCTTCCCCGAGATCAACTACGACCAGATCGACAAGGTCCGGGGCATGGATGTCATCGTAACCACCACGGCGAAGACGGACGAGGAGGCGCGCGAGCTGCTGCGCCTGTTCAATTTCCCCTTCCCGGCAGAGGAGCAGCGGCAAGCCGCGTAAGCGGTTTCCCCGTTAGGAGAAGAACTTAAGTCATGGCGAAACTGAGTTCGATCAACAAGAACGAGCGTCGCAAGAAGCTCGTCCAGAAAAATGCGGCCAAGTACGCGAAGCTGAAGGCGATCGCGAACGATGAGTCGAAGGACGAGACCGAGCGCCTGATCGCGCGCCTGAAGATGGCTGAGCTGCCGCGCAACGGGAACCCGACCGGGTTCGCAACCGCTGCGAGCTGACCGGCCGGTCGCGCGCTTATTACCGCAAGTTCCGCTTGTCGCGGATCATGCTCCGGGAGCTGGCCAACAAGGGCCTCATCCCCGGCGTCATCAAGTCGAGCTGGTAAGGATTATACGGATGGCAATGACCGATCCCCTGGGTGACCTGCTCACCCGCATCCGCAACGGCCAGCAGGCGAAGAAGGATTCGATCCTGACGCCGGCGTCGAAGCTGCGCACTCGCGTCCTCGATGTGCTCCAGCGCGAAGGCTATATCCGCGGATATTCCGAGGAAGAGCTTGCGGGCCAGAAGGGCCTGCGCATCGAGCTCAAATATTTCGAGGGCCAGCCCGCGATCCACCATCTGGCCCGCGTGTCGAAGCCCGGCCGCCGGGTCTATTCGGCCGCGCGCGAGCTTCCGCGCATCCGCAACGGTCTCGGCACGATCATCGTGTCGACCCCGCGCGGCGTGCTGTCGGACGCCGAAGCGCGCGAGCAGAATGTCGGCGGCGAAGTGCTGGCGGAGGTGTTCTGATGTCCCGCATTGGCAAGAAACCGATCGCTCTTCCGGCCGGCGTCACCGCCACCGTCGAGAGCGGCATGCTGACCGTGAAGGGGCCCAAGGGCACCCTCGCGATGCAGCTACTCGACGATCTAGTGAAGTATGAGATCGGCGAGGGCGAGATCCGCGTGACGCCCGCTGACCGACGCGCAGCGCAACCGCGCCGCATGGGGCATGACCCGCACCAACGTGCAGAACCTCGTCACGGGCGTGACCGAAGGGTTCACCAAGGTGCTCGAGATCACCGGCGTCGGCTACCGCGCCCAGGCCCAGGGCAAGAACCTGCGCCTGCAGCTCGGCTACAGCCACGACGTCAACTACAAGCTGCCGGAAGGCATCGATGTGAAGACTCCGGACCAGAATACGGTCGAGATCAGCGGCATCGACAAGCAGAAGGTCGGGCAGGTCGCTGCCGAGATCCGCCGCTGGCGCAAGCCGGAGCCCTACAAGGGCAAGGGCATCAAGTACCGCGGCGAGTACATCTTCCGCAAAGAAGGCAAGAAGAAGTAGCCATGGCGAAACTCTCTCTCTTCGATCGCCGGCGCCGCCGGGTCCGTACCACGCTCCGTGCGCGTGCGTCGGACAAGCCGCGCCTTTCGGTCCATCGCTCGGGCCGGCACATCTACGCCCAGGTCATCGACGACACGGCGGGAAAGACGCTCGCTTCCGCTTCGAGCCTCGACAAGGACCTCAAGGGCAAGACCGGCGCGACCAAGGACAGCGCCGCGGCCGTCGGCAAGACGCTCGCTGAGCGCGCCAAGAAGGCCGGCGTGTCGAGCGTCGTGTTCGACCGTGGCGGCTTCCTATTCCATGGCCGTGTGAAGGCTCTCGCCGACGCTGCCCGCGAAGGCGGACTGGAGTTCTAAATGGTACAAGAGACTGAAACGCCTGAAGTCGTTCAGGAAAGCACCGAGCAGGCGCCGGTCGAAGCGCCCGCCGAGGCGCCGGTTGTCGAGCAGCAGCAGCCGCAGGGACGTGGTCCCCGTGGCGGTCGCGGCGGTGGCCGTGGCCGGGGCGGCGGTGACCGCGGTGGCCGTGGCCGTCGCGACGACCGTCGCGGACGACGTGACGATGAGGAAGGCGGGGAGGAGCTGATCGAGAAGCTCGTCCACATCAACCGAGTCTCCAAGACGGTGAAGGGCGGCAAGCGCTTCGGCTTTGCGGCGCTCGTCGTCGTCGGCGACGGCAAGGGCCGCGCGGGTTTCGGCCACGGCAAGGCTCGCGAGGTTCCTGAAGCGATTTCGAAGGCGACCGCCGCGGCGAAGAAAGCGATGATCCGCGTTCCGCTGCGCGACGGCCGCACTCTCCACCACGACGGTCTTGGCCACTTCGGCGCTGGCCGGGTGACGATCCGCACTGCTCCCGCCGGTACCGGCATCATCGCCGGCGGCCCGATGCGCGCGATCTTCGAGAGCCTCGGCGTTGCCGATGTCGTCACCAAGTCGGTCGGCACGTCGAACCCGTACAACATGATCCGCGCGACCTTCGAGGCGCTCAAGGAGCAGACGAGCCCACGCTCGGTTGCCCAGCGTCGCGGCAAGAAGGTTGCCGACCTGCTCGGACGTGGCGGCGCCAGTGCTGCCGAAGCCGAGGCCCAGGCCGAAGCGGTCACGGAGTAATCACGATGGCGAAGATCAAGATCACCCAGACCGGATCGCCGATCCGCCGCGACAAGACCCAGCGAGCGACGCTGGTCGGCCTCGGCCTCAACAAGCTGCACCGCACCGTGGAAGTGGAGGGCACTCCCGAAGTGCTCGGCCAGGTCCGCAAGGTGCAGCATCTGCTGAAGGTCGAAGAGGCCGCATAACCAAACCCGCCCCTTTTTGGGGCTGCGCGAGAAAAGCGAAAGCGAGTGCAGAACGATGAAACTCAACGAACTCAGGGATAACAAGGGCGCGCGCCAGGGCCGCGTGCGCGTCGGCCGCGGCATCGGCTCGGGTCTCGGCAAGACCGCCGGACGCGGCCAGAAGGGCGCCAAGTCGCGCTCCGGCGTATCGATCGCCGGCTTCGAGGGCGGCCAGATGCCGCTCCACATGCGGCTTCCGAAGCGCGGCTTCAACAACATCTTTGCCCGCGATTATGCCGAGGTGAACATCGGCGCGATCCAGAAGGCGATCGATGCCGGCAAGCTCGACATCAAGGGCACGCTCGACCACGACGCGCTGAAGGGCGCCGGCCTGGCGCGCGGTGGCAAGGATGGCGTCCGTGTCCTCGGCAAGGGCGAGCTCAATGCCAAGTTGGCGCTGAAGGTCGCCGGCGTGTCCAAGGGCGCGCGCGAGGCGGTCGAGAAGGCTGGCGGTTCGATCGAACTGATCGAGCGCAAAAACCCGGCCGAGCTGGCCGCAGCGAAGAAGGGCTCGCGCAAGGCCGCTGCCGCGAAGGCCTGAGAGCCTTAGACAAGCGGCCTCGAGCCACTATATCGGCGGCGGGGAGGCGCTAGGCCTTTACGCCGCCGTTTGTTTTTCCGGGGATTTTTAGTCGATGGCATCAGCAGCCGAACAACTTGCCTCCAGTATTACGTTCGCGAATTTCCAGAAAGCGAACGAGCTCAAGAAGCGGCTCTGGTTCACGCTTGGCGGGCTGATCCTGTTCCGACTGCTGTCGTTCGTTCCGGTGCCGGGCATCGACCCAGCCGCGATGGCTGCGCTCTACCAGACGCAGAGCGGCGGCATCCTCGACGTCTTCAACACCTTTTCGGGCGGCGCGCTCCAGCGCTTCTCGATCGTCGCGCTCGGCGTGATGCCGTACATTACCGCGTCGATCGTCATCCAGCTCGGCGCGACGCTCTACGGGCCTTGGCAGCAGCTGAGGAAAGAGGGCGAAACCGGCCGCAAGAAGCTCAACCAGTACACGCGCTACCTGACCGTCGCGATCACGCTCGTGCAGGGCTATCTCGCCGTGAAGGGCCTTGAGATCCCAGTCGGTGAAGCAGGGCATTCAGGCGGTCGTCCAACCAGGCATATTGTTCGAGCTGGCGGGCACCGTCAGCCTCATCGGCGGAACCCTCTTCCTGATGTGGATCGGTGAGCAGATCACCAGCCGCGGCATCGGCAACGGCGTGTCGCTCATCATCATGGCCGGCATCATCGCCCGAATCCCACAGGGAGTAGGGCAGCTACTCGAGGGAAGCCGGACGGGCTCGGTCAGCGGCCTCCTCGTAGTCGGCATCGTCGCCTTGAGCGTCGTGCTGGTGCTGTTCATCTGCTTCATGGAGCGGGCGCAGCGGCGGGTCCTCATCCAATATCCGAAGCGACAGACGGTTCGCGGCATGCAGCAGGAGCGCTCGCACCTGCCGATCAAGCTCAACACCGCGGGCGTGATCCCGCCGATCTTCGCATCATCGCTGCTGCTGATGCCGCTGACGGTGCTCAACTGGGCGGGCAGTCGGACGGTCGGGACCGAGGGCGGCGCGAGTGACTGGCTGATCACGATCAGCACTTTTCTCCAACCGCACGCGCCGGCCTACATGGCGCTCTACGGCATCGGCATCGCCTTCTTCACCTTTTTCTACACGGCGGTGCAGTTCAACAGCGAGGAAACGGCGGACAATCTGAAGCGTCACGGCGGCTTCATTCCTGGCATCCGCCCCGGCAAGGCGACTGAGGAATATTTCGATTACGTCCTGAACCGGATCACCGTCGTCGGCGCCGCTTATCTGGTAGTCATCTGCCTCATCCCGCAGATCCTCTCCGCGCAGGCGGGGCTCAACATTCAGCTTGGCGGCACGAGCCTCCTGATCGTCGTCAATGTAACGATGGACACGGTGAGCCAGATCCAGAGCCACCTGATCGCGCACCAATACGGCGACCTGATCAAGAAGGCGAAGCTCAAGACCACGCCGCGGCGGCGCTAGCCGGACGGCGATCAGGGGAGAGGCGCGGGGGTGCTGAACATCATTCTTTTGGGCGCGCCGGGCGCCGGCAAGGGCACTCAGGCCGCGCGCCTCCAGGTGAACCGCGGCATGATCCAGCTGTCGACCGGCGACATGCTTCGCGAAGCGGTCGCTGCCGGGACCCCGGTTGGCCTTCAGGCCAAAGCCGTCATGGAGCGCGGCGAGCTCGTCAGCGATGCCATCGTCGGCGCGCTCATCGGCGAGCGGCTCGATGCGGCGGCCGAGCAGGGCGCGATATTCGATGGATTTCCGCGGACCCTCGCGCAGGCGGAAGCGCTCGATCTCTTGCTGACCGAGCGCGGACGCCGGCTTGATTATGTGATCGAGCTTGCCGTCGAAGAAGACGAATTGGTGAAGCGCATCGTCGGCCGCTTCAGCTGCGCGAAGTGCGGGGCCGGCTATCATGAGACGTTTCGGCCCACGAAGGTGCCGGGCGTCTGCGACGTCTGCGGATCGACCGAGTTCAAGCGCCGCAAGGACGATAATGAGGAAACCGTTCGCACGCGCATGGTCGAGTATCGCGCGAAGACGAAGCCGATCCTGCCGTTTTACGAGGCCCGCGGGCTCGTCCGGCGAGTCAACGGCATGGCCTCTGTCGACGAGGTCGCCGCCGAGATCGACGCCATTCTGGACGGCGCATCCTAGCTGAGGCATCCTCCGCTGCCGGAGGGACCATGAAATATCTTGCGGTCTTGCTGGTTCTTGGCGCGACGTCTGCCTCTGCGGAGGTTGTGAGCGCGTCGGCGAACGGGTTCGAAGTGCGCGAAACACTGCCTTTGGTCGTGCCGCCCGAGGTCGCCTTCAAGGCGTTCGGGGAGCTCCCAGCCTGGTGGGATCCGGAGCATACCTATAGCAGCGATTCTTCGAACCTCCGGCTCGAGCTCGTCGCCGGCGGCTGCTTTTGCGAGCGTATTCCGAAAACTGGCGGAGGGGTCGAACATATGCATGTCGTCTTCGTCGATCCGGGCAAGCGCATTCTAATGACGGGATCGCTTGGGCCGCTGCTCTACGAAGCGACGACCGGCGTCATGGACGTGCAGGTCAAGACAATCGCTGGCGGATCGCAGCTGACGCTCGACTATAAGGTCGCTGGTTTCGCTAATGGAGGCGCCGACAAGCTCGCTCCAGCAGTGGATGGAGTGCTCGCCGAGCAGCTCAAGCGTTTCCGCACCTACGCCGCGGCGAGACCCAAGACTTAGGCACGTTCCAGAGTTACGAAGCGAAACGGCGGGCGGCCGTTTTCCGCCTCATGTTCCTCGCGGAAAGTCTCGCGCCAGTCGCCCGTATCGCGAGGGTCGTCGATAAATGTATCGCCGGAAACCGTGTCGAGCACTTCGGTCAGTTCGATCCGATCGGCGAGCGGACGGAAGAGCCGAAAAAGGTCGGCTCCGCCGATCACCGAGACGCGCTCGCCGGCCGCAAGCCGAAGCGCTTCATCCCTGTTGTGCGCGACTTCTGCCCCTTCTCTATGCCAGGCTTGATCCCGGGTGAGCACGACATGGCGCCGTCCCGGCAGTAGTCCGGGCAGGCTCTCGAAGGTCTTCCGGCCCATCACCATGACGCTGCCCATCGTCAGCGCCTTGAAGCGCTTGAGGTCGGCCGGAATGTGCCAAGGTAAGGTGCCGCCACGGCCGATCACGCCGTTCTCGGCGCGGGCGACGATCATCGTGATGGGCGAATTGTTCATCTAAGCTGCTTTGACGCGCGCTGCGCTCCGTGCCAAGCGTCCGCCATGACAGGGGGTGCGCCCACGCTGATCGCCGAAGCCGAGCGGCGGTTTGGCCCGAAGACTGTGGTCACCGATCCCAAGGAAATTGAGCCTTGGGTCACGGACTGGCGAGGCCGCGTCCACGGCGCGGCTCCGGCTATTCTGGCGCCAGCATCGACCGAGGAAGTGGTCGAGATCGTTCGTCTCGCTGCCGACAATCGGGTGCCGCTTGTCCCCCAGGGCGGCAATACGGGCATGGCCGCGGGCGCGACGCCGCCGGCCGACGGGTCCGCGCTCCTCTTGTCGATGCGCCGAATGAACAAAATTCGGTCCATGAGCGCTGAAAACCATCTGGCGGTGGCGGAAGCCGGTGTCGTGCTCGCCACGCTGCATGAGGCCGCCGACGAGGTGGGAATGCGCTTTCCGCTCACGCTTGGAGCGCGCGGGAGCTGCACCATCGGCGGGCTAACCTCCACGAACGCTGGAGGGACGCAGGTGCTGAAGTTCGGCACGATGCGATCTCTTGTTGCCGGGGTCGAGGCGGTGCTTCCCGACGGGTCGATTTACAGCGGCCTGTCCGGCCTGAAGAAGGACAATCGCGGCTACAGCATCGACCAATTGCTGATTGGCGCCGAAGGCACACTTGGCGTGATCACCGCCGTCGCGCTTCGGCTTGTTCCCGCAGTAGCGGGACGCGCGGTCGCCTGGGCGGGGCTCGACAGCCCCCAGAAGGCGCTCGACCTGCTGCGCTTCCTTCAGGCGCATACCGACAGCGTCGAGGGTTTCGAGCTGGTCCCTGAAGATTGCCTCCAGCTCGTCATCAAGCATGTCCGCGGTACCCGGCCGCCGCTTCGCGGAAGTCATGATTGGCACGTGTTGATCGAAGCGACGACGAGCAAGGCGGTGATCGACGTCGGCGGGCAACTCGAACGGTTGCTCGGTCAGGCCCTCGAGGAAAAGATCATTGGGGACGCCGTGCTCGCCTCGAGCGAAGCGCAGGCCAATGCCTTCTGGAAGATTCGCGACCTCATTTCCGAGGCCGAACGCGCGGAAGGCCAGACGCTGGCGCATGACATCTCCGTCGCCGTGGCCGACATGCCTCGGTTCATCGTCGAGGCGTCGGCCGAGGTCGAGCAGAAATTTCCAGGCGTCATTGCCACCGGCTTCGGACATCTGGGAGACGGCAACATCCATTTCCATGTCCGAGCGGGGAGCCACGCCGGCCCGGACTGGTACGAACGCGAAGGCGAGGAGATCACACGCTTCGTCGATGATCTCGTCACGGCTGCCGGCGGATCGATCTCCGCGGAGCACGGCATCGGACAGTTGAAGCGGGGCGAGCTCGCGCGCCTCGCGTCTTATGGGCGAGTCCGGGCGCTGCGCGCGATCAAGCACGCACTCGACCCCCTCGGCATCATGAATCCAGGCAAGCTGGTTCCGTAGTTCAGTGCACCTGGGGCGCCGGCACCGGGATAGCCAGTGGCCCAGCCTTGTCCCTAAGATAGGTAATCAGAAGGGCGGCAGTTTCGGTGCCATCGTTTGTGGCGCGATGCGGCGTGTCGCGGTCGATCTCGAACGTATCGCCTTTGACGACATGGCGAATGGGACCGCCCGCAATCTGTATGTTGAGCGCTCCGGAGAGCACGTAGCTGATCTCGGTACCGTGATGGATGTGCCAGCCGACGCTTTGGCCGGGCGCGATGTCGTGCTCGACGACGTTGACCTCCTGTCCTTTCCGGACCTGCACATCGACATGAATGTCGGGTGGATCCGCGAGAACCGGGCTCGCGATCAACGAGGCAAGAAACAGGGCATTGGCGGCGCGCATCTGAACCTCCGCAATCTGGAGCGCTCGGCAGGACTTGATTCTGCGACCCAAAGCTTAGAAGTCGGACCAACGCACGACCAGATAACATTCTGCGATGACGTATTCAGGTGCGTCGGAGAGAGGATGTCGCGCCAATAATCGAGACGAATGAATGTCACTCGTGACTGACGACAATCGACAACCTCGTCGTCGAACAGCGCGGGGCCGCCTCCCTTCAGCGCGGGGCCCCTTTGGCAACTAGCTCGTCAAGACGAATAGAGGGTGTCGCCCGAGACGGCGCGGGACGGTCCGGCTTGCATCCTCCCTGAGAAACGGGAACGAACGTCAGAATGCGCACCGAGCTCGATCATCTCCCGCCTGCGAAGCAGCGCGAGCTCGAGCGCGTGGTCCAGATCCTGTTCGAGGAATTCGAGGAGGCGCGCTCGCTCGCGACCCAGGACTGGAAGAAGAAGGGACGCATCCTCAAGATCATCCTCTACGGCTCGTACGCCCGCGGCGGATGGGTCGACGAGCCGCATACGGCCAAGGGCTATCAGTCCGACTTCGACCTCTTGATCATCGTCAACGACCAGCGGCTCACCGACCGCGTCGAATATTGGGTAAAGGCGGAGGAGCGGCTCAACCGCGAGCTAGCGATCACGAAGACGCTGAAGACGCCGGTCAACTTCATCGTCCACACATTGCACGAGGTGAACGACGGTCTCGCGCACGGGCGCTTCTTCTTCATGGACGTCGCGCGCGACGGAATCGCCATCTACCAGAGCGACGGCAGCGAGCTTGCCGAGCCCAAGCCGAAGACGCCGGCGCAGGCGCTGGCGATGGCGAAGGAGTATTTTGAGGAATGGTTTCCGGCGGCGGGCATGCTCGAAGGCTGGAACGCTTCACATCGCAGACCAGGGTCGCCTCAAGGAGGCGGCGTTCGACCTGCATCAAGCGACTGAGCGTCTCTACCATTGCGTGCTTCTGGTCTGCACCTTCTACACGCCGCACGTGCACAACCTTGGCGTTCCTGCGCACGCAGGCCGAGCGCATCGACCGGCGTTTGGCCTATGTCTGGCCGATGGATACGCGCAGGGAACGCGCGATGTTCGAGAAACTCAAGGAGGCCTACGTGAAAGCCCGATACTCGAAACATTATCGCATCAGTGCCGAAGAGCTCACCTGGCTCGGCGAGCGCGTCGAGGAACTCGGGCGCGTGGTCCATGCCGTTTGCAGCGAGCGCATCCAGATGCTCGAGCGCAACGTCGCACCCTGACAATAACAGGAAAATGGCGGAACACTGGCGCGCCCGGCAGGACTCGAACCTGCGACCCCAAGCTTAGAAGGCTCGTGCTCTATCCAGCTGAGCTACGGGCGCGTGGCAGAAGAAGTAGCGGCAATTGACGGGAAGCGGAACCGCGCTACCCCCTCAAGAAATGAGAGCAGAAGGGAAGGGGCTCCAGCGCGTCGAAGCACGCGAGATGCGCGGCGCGCACTTTCGCTATTTCGACTTCGTCCTGGTCGCGTTCGTCGTCGATATCCTCCTCTCGAACGTGATCGGGGCAGAAAAGCGCTCATTCGTGACGCTGCCCTGGATCGGCGTTTGGCCGTTCGGAGCGGGAATTCTCTTCTTCCCGATCTCCTATTTGATCGATGACGTGATGACCGAGGTTTACGGCTACGCCCGCGCGCGCCGAGCAATCTGGACGGGGTTTGCCGCGCTTTTGTTCATGGCCCTGATGGAGTGGACGGTCGTGCACCTCCCTGTAGCGCCGGGCTGGACGGGCCAGGAGGCCTATGAGCGTGTCTTCGGCTCCGGTTGGCGGATCATCCTCGCATCGATGACCGCTTTCTTCGTCGGCGACTTCCTCGAATCCGTCACCATGGCGAAGATGAAAATCTGGAGTGGCGGGAAGCGTCTCTGGATGCGCTTCTGGGGGAGCACCATCGTCGGCGAGGGGATCGACAGCCTGATCTTCTATCCGATCGCCTTCTACGGAATGACCGATTGGCCCATCGACACCCTCGGGCAGGTGATGCTCAGCCAGTTCATCCTGAAGGTAAGCTGGGAAGTGCTGCTGACGCCGGCGACCTACGCGGTGGTCGGATGGCTGAAGCGCAAGGAAGGCGTCGATGTCTACGACATAGGGACGAACTTCACGCCCTTCGCGATCGCCGATTAAGCGCTGACCGTCTCGAGAAGGCCTTCGAACAGCCTGCGGCCGTCGGTGCCGCCGTGCGCAGGTTCGACCACGCGCTCCGGGTGCGGCATCAGGCCCAATACATTGCCTGCGTCATTGAGGATGCCGGCGATGCTTCGGGCGGATCCGTTGCACTCTTCGAGGTAACGGAAGGCAACGCGCCCTTCGCCTTCGATCCGGTCGAGCGTTGCCTCATCGGCCTGATAATTGCCGTCGTGATGCGCGACAGGAAAGACGATCTGCTCGCCCGAGTCATAGGCCGAGGTGAAGAGGCTCTGGCTGTTCTCGACGCGCAGGCTCACCGGCCGGCATACGAAGCTGAGGCCCGCGTTCCGCATCAGCGCCCCGGGCAGGAGCCCGGCCTCGGTCAAGACCTGGAAGCCGTTGCAGATGCCGATCACCGGCACGCCGCGATCTGCCGCGTCCTTGACCGCGCGCATCACGGGCGAACGGGCTGCCATGGCGCCGGAGCGGAGATAATCGCCGTAGGAGAAGCCGCCGGGCACGCCGATGAAGTCGATGCCGTCGGGAAGCTCGGCCTCCTTGTGCCAGACCATTGCCGGCTTCCGTCCCGTCACCTGCTCGAGCGCAACTGCAAGGTCGCGGTCGCAGTTGGATCCGGGAAAGACGATGACGGCGCTATTCATGCGTTCTCCAGCCGTTCGATCCGGAAATTCTCGATGACCGTGTTGGCAAGAAGCTTGCGGCACATGTCCTCGATGTCGGAATCGCTGGTGCCGTCGGCAAGATCGAGCTCGATCAGCTTGCCGGCGCGAACGTCGTTGACGCTGCTGAAGCCGAGCCCCTCGAGGGCGTGATGGATGGCTTTGCCCTGCGGATCGAGGACGCCGGATTTGAGCGTGATGAAGACGCGCGCTTTCATGTGATCGCCTGCTAATTTCCTAAGCGTGGCGCCCTATGGATGCGGAGACGCACAGGGGCAAGCTTTACCCTCCCTTTACCTTGAGGTCGGACAATTGGCACCAGCCGGTCAGTTTCTCACCGGCGCTCGGGAGGAGTTCGCATGGTCGGTGGTATCGTAATCGCCATGTTTATCGCGCTGGTGGGCTGGGGCGGAAGATATTTCGGCTGGGATGACCCGGACGGAAAGATTCAATTGGCGCTGGTCACTTCGTTCATCCTCGGCATCATCGGCGGAATCAAAGCCCGGAGCTGAGCTCCAGTGGCTAAGTGGCCCAGATCGCAACCAGCGCCGCAATCGCGACCAGCAACAGGAAGAAGTTCATCGGTACAAGGAGTGCGACGGGGATCCGCCGCATGTCTGGAGTGGGCGATTTCGGAGTTCTGAATTTCGCGCCACACCGCGGCAATCAGGCAGAAGCCAGCGAAAATGACGAGCAGCGATCCGCTGACCTTTCCGATCCATTGCGGAAGGACCTCGTGCGTCAGCGCCCTTGCTCCCACTCCGCTGGCAAGCGCCGCGAGCGCCGTTCTTACCCACGCCGCATAGGTTCGCTCAGCCGCAAGCAATGTCCGGTCGCCGGCAAGAGTCGTCCGACGATCGGCGCTGTCGGCGAGCTCTGTGGTGCTTTTGGCGACGGTCTTGGCGCTGTGGTCGAGCGAAACCCGCTCTTCGTGCAGGCCGTTGTCGTCTGAAGGATCGTCCATTCTAGGTCCTCGCCGCGAGCGACGCCTGAATAGGCACTCGGTTCCGCGGCTTGCAACGCTGTCGGCAGCGACGTAGCGGCCTTTGTCGGAGAACCGACATGGACGACGTGATGGACAAGGCCACGACGAGCCCGATTTCGACCCGCAAGCATGGGGACGTGCTCATCATCCTCAGCAACAACCCGCCGGTAAACGCGCTTTCGACGCCGGTCAGGCGGGGGTTGGTCGACGCGATCGCTGAAGCCGAGGCGGATGAAGGGGTGCGCGCCGTCGTCATCGCCTGCGAGGGCCAGACCTTCTTCGCCGGTGCGGACATCACGGAGTTCGGCAAGCCGCCGCAGCAGCCATGGCTCCCGTCGGTGGTCGATACGATCGAGAATTGCTCGAAGCCGGTGATCGCGGCGATTCATGGGACGGCGCTTGGCGGCGGGCTCGAGGTGGCGCTCGGCTGCCATTACCGTGTCGCGGACAAGTCGGCGAAGCTCGGTACTCCCGAAGTCAAGCTCGGCCTGCTTCCGGGGGCGGGAGGGACGCAGCGGCTTCCACGCGTCGCCGGCGTGAGGAAGGCGCTGCAGATGTGCGCCACGGGCAATCCGATCGGCGCGAAGGAAGCGTTCGACTGCGGCCTCGTGGACCGGGTCGTTGAGGGTGATCTCATCCCCCATGCAGTCGGCTTCGCCGAGGAGGTCCGCGACGTCCGACCGATCGAGAAGTCCTCCGAGCGCCCAGACCGCATGGCCGACACGGACCCCTCAGTGTTTGATGAGTTCCGAAAGGAGAATGCGAAGCGCTTTCGCGGCTTCGAGGCGCCGCTGAAAAATATCGAAGCGGTGAAGGTCGCGACCGAGAAGCCCTACAGCGAAGGTGTCATTGAAGAGCGGAAGCTCTTCATGGAACTGATGGGCGGCGAACAGTCGGCCGCTCAGCGCTACTTCTTCTTCGCCGAGCGCAAGGCCAACAAGATCGAAGGCCTGCCGGAGGGCACGGAGCCGCGGCCAATCCGCAAGGTTGGAGTGATCGGCGCCGGCACGATGGGCGGCGGCATCTCGATGAATTTCCTCAGCGCCGGCATTCCGGTGACCATCGTCGAGATGGGCAAGGAAGCGCTGGATCGCGGCTGCGGCGTGATGCGCAAGAATTACGAAGCGAGCGCGGCGAAGGGAAAACTGACGTCCGAGCAGGTCGAGAAGGCGATGGGCTACCTTCAGCCGACGCTCGATTTCGCAGCGCTGGCAGACTGCGACCTCATCATCGAGGCGGTTTACGAGAATATGGACGTGAAGAAGGAGGTCTTCGGCCGGCTCGACAAGATCGCCAGGCCGGGAGCAATCCTCGCCTCGAACACGTCCTATCTCAATATCAACGAAATTGCGGCCAGCATCTCTCGTCCGGCCGACGTCGTGGGCATGCATTTCTTTTCGCCTGCGAACATCATGAAGCTGCTCGAGGTCGTCCGCGGCGACAAGACCGCGCCCGACGTCCTCCTGACCGCGATGCAGATCGGCAAGAAGATCCGGAAGGTCCCCGTCGTCGCCGGCGTCTGCCATGGCTTCATCGGCAACCGAATGTTGATGCCGCGGCAGATCGAAGCGACCAAGCTTCTGCTCGAGGGGGCGACGCCCGAGCAGGTCGATCGAGTTCATGTCGAGTTCGGGATGCCGATGGGCCCCTTCCAGATGGCAGACCTCGCCGGCGTCGACATCGGCTGGCACCGCGATCCAAATCGCGTCGAGACGATCCGCGACGCGCTCTGCGCGATCGACCGCTGGGGTCAGAAGAAGGGCGCGGGCTTCTATGATTATGACGAGAAGCGCCGGCCGACGCCGTCGCCTGTCGTCCAGCAGATCATCGAGGATTTCGCGAAGGAGCAGGACGTCCAGCGTCGCGAGATCAGCGATGAGGAGATCGTCGAGCGGACGCTCTACACGATGGTCAACGAGGGCGCGAAAATCCTCGAGGAAGGCATCGCTCAGCGCGCGTCGGACATCGATGTCGTCTGGGTCTACGGCTACGGCTGGCCGGTCTATCGCGGTGGCCCGATGTTCTGGGCGGACCGTGTTGGGCTGGAGAAGATCGTCGACGGGCTGAAGCGCCAGGAAGAGCGGATGAAACCCGAATTCAGCTTCTCCAAGCTCTTGCTCGAGAAGGCCGAGAAAGGCGAAGGCTTCACGCGATAGGACGCCGCTCTTCAGGGAGCAGGCTCAGCATCGCGAGAGCCACCGCGGCGATTGCGGCGCTGGTGATGAATGTCGCTGACGCCCCTTGCCGATCCCAGAGCCATCCAGCGCCCAGGCTGGCAAGCAGCGCTCCGATTCCAGTCACGAAATAGAAAGCACCGAAGCTCGTCGCGCGCAGCTCCTCCGGAGCGCTGTCGGCGATCATCCGCGAGAAGATTCCCTGAGTAAGCGCCATATGCGCGCCCCAAAGCGTCGTGCCGATGACGAGGCCAACGAAATTGTTCGTTTCGGCGAGCACGAGATTGCCTGCGATCAGCGTTAAGATGCCGCCGATGAGGATCGCGCGCGGACGAATGCGATCACTCAGCGCTCCGGCCGGATAGGCAAGCGCAACATAGGCGAGATTGAAGATCGCCAGTGTGAGCGGCGACATCGCGCCCGAAAGGCCGACGTCGATCCCTTTGAGGATCAGGAAGCCTTCCGAGAAGCGCGCAAGGGTGAACAGGAATCCGACTTTGAGCAGGCGCCTGGTTTCGGGCTCGAGCTTGCGGAAGCCGGCAAAGAAGGGCGACTTCTTGATCGGCGCGAGCTGTTGTTGCGGCTCCCTGACGAAGAGCCACGCAAGCAGGAACGAGATCGCCGCGGGAATGGCGGCGATCCAGAAGACGGCGCGAATGTCGCTTGCGAGCAGCGCCATCAGTCCGATCGCCACCAATGGAGCTAGTAGCGCGCCCGCCGTGTCGAGCGCCTGGCGGAGCCCGAACGCGCGGCCTCGGATCTCAGGCGCAGTTTCGTCAGCGATCATCGCGTCGCGCGGGGAGCCGCGGATGCCTTTTCCGATTCGGTCGGCGAAGCGCGCTAGCATCACCAGCGGCGCATTGGTGGCGAGCGGGAAGAGCGGCTTGGAAAGCGCGGCAAGCCCGTAGCCGCCCATGATCCAGGGCTTTCGGCTGAGGCTCCGGTCGGAAAACCGCCCCGAGAATAGCTTGGCCATGTTCGCCGTCGCTTCGGCAACGCCGTCGATCGCGCCTAGAGCGGTGGCGGGCAGGCCCAGCACCAGCGTGATGAAGGCCGGCAGGAGCGCGTGGTAGATCTCGCTCGACAGATCCATGAACAGGCTGACGAAGCCGAGCACCCAGACGTTACGGGGCAGGGAAGGGCGCGTACTCACTTGTCGCTGCTAGCTGCAAAGTTGCATCAGGCCAAACCTTTGCTAGTGTGCAAACATGCTCTGGGGAGGGTCACCTGAAGCGCTATCCGCTCGGCTGGCTGCCGTTGCGCAGCGCTTCATCGCCGATGGGCCGGCTGAGCGTTCCGATCGCGCCAAGCGCAACCTGCTTGCGGCAGTGGCCGCACACGAGCCGGCGACACTGAATCAGGTCGCTTCGGCCGTCGGCCGCGGAGCCCCGGCCGTCAGCCGTTCGGTAGACTTTTTGGTCCGCGATGGTTTGATCGAGCGCACTTCGGATCCTGCAAATCGTCGTCGTCTCGCGATGCGGCTGACGGAAAGTGGGAAGGAATCGCTTACGAAGCGGCCGCGAGGCGGAAGCGGCCTCGTGACACGCCTCGAACGGCTCGCGCCGAGCGAACTCCGCGCGGTCGAGCGTGCGATCGAGATTTTGGAGCGGGGCTGAGCGCTAAGCCCGCCGCGCTCCAGCGTTCGCTATTTGTCCTGTTTGTTCACCGTCGCCCAGGCGCGATGCTCGGCTTCGCGATGGGATACGCCTTTCTTCTCGTAGCCCTTTTCGATGTGACGGGCTTTGCGTTTCTCTTTGGAGGTATGTTTGCCTGGCATCGCTGAACTCCTTCGAATGTTTATCCGATCAGACAAACGATCAACGATGCGCAGCGTGCCATGCTGCATTGCAACATGGCGACTGAACGACTACATGGCGCGGCGAAATTTTCCGGGAAAATATGATGAACCTGCGTAACGTCGCGATCATCGCGCACGTCGATCACGGCAAGACGACACTCGTCGACCAGCTCTTCCGCCAGTCCGGGACCTTCCGCGACAACCAGCGCGTCGAGGAGCGGGCGATGGATTCGAACGACCTCGAGAAAGAGCGGGGGATCACCATCCTCGCCAAGTGCACCTCGGTCGAATGGAACGGCACGCATATCAATATCGTGGACACGCCCGGCCACGCCGATTTCGGAGCGGAGGTTGAGCGGATCTTGTCGATGGTCGATGGTGTAATCCTGCTGGTGGACGCCGCCGAAGGCCCGATGCCCCAGACCAAGTTCGTCACCGGCAAGGCGCTAAGCCTCGGCCTTCGTCCAATCGTCGTGGTCAACAAGATCGACCGCCCTGATGCGCGCCCAGCCGAAGTTCTCGATGAGGTGTTCGAACTGTTCCTCAATCTCGACGCCAATGACGAGCAGCTCGATTTTCCGACGCTCTATGCCTCGGGGCGAGCCGGGTACGCTGGACTTACCGACGATGTCCGCGACGGGGACCTTACACCCTTGTTCGACACCATCGTCAGGCATGTCCCGCCGCCGCGCGTCGATGCCGGCCCGTTTCGGATGCTTGCCACCTTGCTCGACCGAGATCCTTTCCTCGGGCGGATCCTCACCGGCCGAATCGAGAGCGGGAAGCTGACGGTCAACATGCCGATCAAAGCGCTCGACGTGAACGGCAACGTCGTCGAGGAAGGCCGAGCGACCAAGGTCTTCGCATTCCGCGGTCTCGAGCGCGTGCCCGTCGAGAGCGCCGAGGCGGGCGAAATCGTTGCCATCGCCGGTCTCATCAAGGCGACCGTTTCCAATACCTTTGCCGATCCGTCGGTGCAGGCGCCCCTGCACGCCCGGCCGATCGACCCGCCGACGCTGGCGATGAGCTTCTCCGTCAACGACAGCCCGTTCGCCGGCAAGGACGGCGACAAGGTGCAAAGTCGGGTCATCCGCGAGCGCCTGGAGCGCGAGGCTGAAGGCAATGTCGCGATCCGCGTCACCACCGCCCCCGACAATGACAGCTTTGAAGTTGCCGGACGCGGCGAGCTCCAGCTTGGCGTGCTGATCGAAACCCTGCGCCGCGAAGGCTTCGAGCTGGGCATCAGCCGGCCGCGCGTGCTCTTCCGCGAAGGCCCCGGCGGCCGCGAGGAGCCCTATGAGACGGTCGTTATTGACGTGGATGACGAATTTTCCGGAACCGTGATCGACAAGATGGCGATGCGCAAAGCCGAGATGACGGACATGCGCCCGTCGGGTGGCGGCAAAACGCGGCTGACCTTCTCGGCGCCGTCACGCGGCCTCATCGGCTACCACGGCGAGTTCCTTTCCGACACTCGCGGTACCGGCATCATGAACCGCCTATTCGAGCGCTACGGGCCCTACAAAGGACCGATCGCCGGACGTCAGAACGGAGTCCTGATCTCGATGGAGCAGGGCCCCGCAGTCGCCTATGCGCTGAACGCGCTGGAAGAGCGCGGCATACTCTTCGTCTCGCCAGGCGAGATGCTCTACGAGGGCATGGTCATCGGCGAAAATGCCAAGCCGCAGGACCTCGAGGTCAACCCGCTGAAGTCGAAGCAGCTCACCAACTTCCGCGCCTCCGGCAAGGACGAAGGCATTCGTCTCACTCCGCCCAAGCGCATGAGCCTGGAGCAGGCGATCGCCTACATCCAGGATGACGAGCTGGTCGAGGTCACGCCCAAAGCGATCCGGATCCGGAAGCGCTTCCTCGACCCCCACGAGCGCAAGCGCGAGGCGCGAAAGCTCGAAGCCGCCTGATCGGCGTCCGCTCGACGCTTATTGGGAGTTGTCGTCAACGCCGTGTTGCTTGGCGATGGCTTTCTCCTTCTCATGAAAGGCAGCCATCCGGGCATCGATCTCCGCCCTGTGCGCGACATAATATTGAGCGGCCTGCGGCATCTTCGACAGGTCGAGGTTCTTCCCAGCGAGACCGACGCCGAACATCGTGCCGACCATGATGCCGGTTACGTTTGCATAGCGGACGGGGTCGATGCCCATCGAAGTGAAGACGGTCCGCAGCTTTTGATCGCCGTTGATCCGCTTGGCATAGGCGGCTTCGGTCTCGCTGCCATCCATCGCGATCACGTCCATGTCGAAATCGGGATGCGCCATCGCGTAGTCGCCGAACTTCTCCATGGTCTTGAAGAAGTAATCGACCTTGGCGGCGTCGAGTTGGTCGTCGCTCCAATTGGTCGAAGCGGACGTTGCAGCGCCTTGAGTTGCGGCGGTCGCGCCCGAAAGCACGAAGGCAGGGAGGAACAGGCTCGCGAAAGCAAGCGACTTCTGAACTGGCATGGAAATCCCCCAATGGTTTTGCCGAACGGCATGCCGAGCAGGAAGGAGCATAGGTGCTGCTGTGGAACGATGACAAGAAGCCGGCCGAAGCAGCATAAATGCTACGTCCTGCTGTCGTTCGTCGAAACGCCTTCGTCATTCGGACGAACAGACAGATTCCGTTAATCTTCCGTGGGTTGAAGTCCGTTTCCGAAATCTGGGGACCGCTCGGTGAAGCAGGCGAATGCCGGCGTAAGCTATCGCGAATTGCATGGCCGCCTTGAGCCCGGCGCGCCTAGCGCGGGTTCGCCGCCTTTCATCGGAGGCGACGCCGTCGTTCTTTCAAATATTGAGCAGGGCGCCGCGGCGAGCTCCGGCACGCGCGGCCTTTGCATCCGATACGTTGCCCGCGGCTCCGAAAGTTACCGGATCGGAGGACGCGGTTATCGAATTGACGAAGGTCAGGTGATGATCGCTCCGCAGGAGGATGGAGCTGAGTGCGAGATCCGCAAGGTGGATCGGTCGGGCACGCTCGGCATGTGCACGCTGGTCAGCGGAGCGACTGACGAGATGGGATGGTTGTTTGGTCCGCAAATCCTGGGCAGCGGGTGGAGTCCGGTCGGACCGCTGCTTCACAAGACCGTCGAGGCGCTCTGGAAGAGCGCGCGCCCAAAGAACGAGGTCGCGCGCGAACTCGTCGCAAGCCTGCGCTCGCAATTGCCGTTGGTTTCGACGACGCTTCTAAATCAATCGGAAGCCGTTGACGGGGCCAAGCCGGCTACGCGGTTCGAGATGGTGCGCCGAGCAAATTTTGCGCAGGCCTATCTTCACGCGAACACGGACCGGGCGGTTGACCTGGACGAGCTCGCCGCAGCCGTTGGTGCCTCGCCATTCCGTCTCCTCGCTGGATTCCAGCAATGTTTCGGCGACACTCCCGCGCTCTATCATCGCAAACTGCGGCTCAAGCTGGTCATCGACGAGGCGAGGCGGCGCGGCCTTGCCATCGGGTCGATCTGCGACGAGTTTGGCTTCGCCGACGTCAGCAGCTTCAGCCATGCTTACCGGCGAGCCTTCGGCCAGTCTCCGGTCTGGAGTAAATCAAGCAGCTGAAGATTGCTCAGGCAATTGCATCAGCACCGTCGGACAAATTCCAAGCGCAGTCGAAAGCGCGCCGATCGTCTCGAGCGTGACACTAAACCGGCCTTGCTCAACCTGACTGATGAAGGTTCGTCCGAGACCGGCCGCGCTCGCGAGCTGATTCTGCGTCATTCCCTTCCTCGTGCGGAAATGCCGGACATTATGCGCAAAGCGATGTCGAAGGGCGGATCCGGCCGCGCTCTGCGGCGCGCGGCGGCGGACGATCACAGGTGCTCGCCGACAATCTCGTTCCGCGCGAGTTCGGCGGCGTTGCCGCGCTTTGCGGAGGCGAGCTCGACGTCCCGCTCGGCGCGGGCAAGCGCAGCCTTGGTGCACTCCGAAACGCGCTTCTGTTGCGCGGCACCAGGCAGCCGCGATTCGTCACAGGCAGCGCGTGCAGCGGCGAGGATGCGTCGATCGAGTTCGGCTCGGCCGCGGCCGGAGGCGAGGTTGAGATCGGTATAGAGGACGACAACCGCAGTCGGTTCTGCGGCAGGACTGCTTGCAGTTGAGCCTGCAAGCGCGGCTATGAAAGCGATGTAGATCATGCAGTTATGATTAGAACCACGACGTCGCAGCGTGTTGACGGTTCTTGCCATTTTTGGATTGGCCAGGTTCGGGTTGTCCCGGACGTTCAACGAAGCGGCCGCTGGGTTGGACGCAGCCTCGCTATTGCTTGCGCGCCTGACGATTTGCGGCTTCCAGGCTCTTCAACAGGCTCGGCTCGTCGGCCGAGCTAACGTCAGCGATACGCCAGCCAGTTCGCGTTCGAAGAAGGCTGAATGTGACCGGCCGAGCCTTGTCATGTTCCCATCCGATCGAGACCTTGACGGTCGCCCATTCGCGAGCCTGCTGCGTCACGCTCGCGATGTTGGGGTGCATGCCACCGGTGTCCTGGCATTGGCAGACTGGATCCCCGTCCAGATATCCGACCTCCCCGTGAGCCAGCTTCGAATCTTCGTTGATCGCTGCCAGGAGCCGCGGCGCGAAGACCCGCTCCGGATGCGTGAAGGGGCTGTAATTCGATTGTCGGTAGCCGGCGTAAAGCCGTTGCATGAAGACTTTCGGGCTTTCCGCCGGCTGCGCGGCCGCGGCGAGAAATGCGAGGACGATCATTTCGCCGACAGTTCTAACACAAGCTTCCATTCTTCGTCGCGCACGGGCGCCACTGACAGGCGCGACTGACGGATCAACTCCATCTTGGCGAGTTGCGGCTCCGCTTTAATTTCTGCCAGAGTGACCGGCGAGATGGCCTTCACCGGTTCGACGCGCACTGAAACCCAGTTCGGATCCTTGGGATCGGGCTGCGCTTCGCGCGTGACGCGCATGATCCCGACGACCGCCTTGTCCGACATGCTGTGATAGAAGAAGGCCTCGTCGCCCTTCTTCATTGCTTTCAGATGCAGCCGCGCCGCATTGTTGCGAACGCCGTCCCATTCGGTCCCGCCGTCACGAACGAGATCGGACCAGCTGTAGCTTTCCGGCTCCGACTTCATCAGCCAATGGCCCATAATGCGACACCTCCGTGTCGCCTTTTGTTACATGCCCGATGAGCCGAGCGAAATGGCCGGTGAACCGACCAACTAAAGTTGTGGATAAGCTCAGAAAACTGAACAAATTGAAAGAGTTCCGAATTCTATCCCGAAGTTGCGAACGGTTCACCGCCGATGGGTTGGCCGACCCGTAAACATAACTTATCTGGCCTTTAGCGAATGAGAGCGGAGCCGAAGGCGCTGTAGACGCCGGGCTCAAAAGGCAAGACGGGCATCCCCCGCTGGAGTTTCAAAAGTGCGCCGAAGGCGTCTCCAGCGGGCAGCCCGCCAGCAGAGGGCAAGAGGAAAAGTGATCAATTTGTTCGGCGGACGCGTTGCGTCTGCGCTCGTCGGTATTTCTGTGCTCGCAATGGGTTCGAGCGCGACAGCGCAGGCGGTTCCGATCAACTACAATCTGAAGGCGGCGGTGAGCGCCGTCGACGTCGATGCCTCGGCAAAGCCGCTGGGCACCGCCGCGACCTCGCTTGCGTCGACGTTGGCGCAGCCGGTCGTCGCTGCGACGACCGCCGTCGCGAATGCGGCCGGCGCAGTCTTTCAGCAGCAGCCGGCCCAGTCGGTCACGCTGTCGCTGTCGCCGTCGATCGCCAAGGAAGCCTCGTGGCTCTACAAAGGCGGTTGGCCGCTTTATGCGCTGGTCGACAAATATGCGACGAATGCGCCGCTCGACCAGGAGACGAATTGCCTGGCGACCGCCGTCTATTTCGAAGCGCGCGGTGAATTGCTCGAAGGACAGCTCGCCGTCGCCCGGGTGGTCATGAACCGCGCCGCATCCGGCCGCTATCCGCCGGATTGGTGCAGTGTCGTGAAGCAGCCGGCCCAGTTCTCGTTCGTTCGCCACGGCGAGTTCCCGCAGGCGGATGTCAATTCCGACGCATGGCGCAAGGCCGAAGCGGTCGCCGAGCTTGCCGCTGCGGACATCGTCCCGAGCGTCGGCACGAACGTGCTTTGGTATCACGCCAATTATGTCGCGCCAGCATGGCGCCACAATCTCCAGGAAGTCGAACAGATCGGCGCGCACATCTTCTACGCGTCCTGATCAGCCTGAAAAATTGTGTGCAAAGAAGGCGTTCCGGACTCCTGTTCCGGGGCGCTTTCTTCGTTTCGGCGCAGCTGAGATTCCGCTTGGCGTAAATCTTGTTCACGAGGGATTCGCTTTGGAATCGTTCCGAGCGCAGCATCAATCCGCGAAAAACCGATAAGGATTTCCGCGGCTTCGGGGAGGGCTCGCAAGTGCTTAGGATTCTGATCGTCGAAGACGATTCCCAGCTGGCAATCACGCTCAAATATCTGGTCGAGGACAATCCGCGGTATCGCGTGGTCGCCATGGCGGACGATGCGGACACGGCGATCGCCGCGGCCGAGGGGCATGATCCGGACCTCGTCCTTCTCGATCTTCACCTCGCCCATGGAACCACGGGCTTTTCGGTTGCCGTTCGCCTGAACGATCTCGGAGTCCCTTGCCTTTTCGTGAGCGGCAAGGCGCCGCGCTTCCCGATGCCGGATCTCGCGCTCGGCTGCCTGATGAAGCCGTTCACGGCTGAAGACGTGCACCGGTCGCTGGCGATGGCGGAAGATTTGCTTCGCGGGCGCGAGACGCTTCGGCCCAAGCTCCCGGACAATCTCACGATCTACGAACCTCAGGAAGACGCGCCTCCGGTCGAAGCGGGATATATCCCGTCGAAGCCGTCACTGAGGACGCGGTTCGAACACTGGATCTCGGGGCAGACTCAGCAGCAGCATTAGCAGGCTAGAGCCGCATCATTCCCTTCCGCGGCTCACGAACGCCCATCGTGTCGGGGGTCAGCGGAGCACCGGCTTCGAGGAGCGCCTGGCGGCGTCCCTTGATCTCCGCGCTGCGCTGCACCTCTTCGAAGCGAAGCAGGTCGGCGAAACATGGGTGAGCAAGGGCGCGCTTCACAAATGACGCCGTCCGCGGCCATCGCTTCGCATCGGGCTCGAACCCCGCATAAGCCCCATTGAGGAAGAAGGTCGCGATCGAAATGTCCGCGGCGCCGATCCCGCCGAAGAGGAAAGCTTCCGCCGGCAGCTCGCCTTCGAGATAATTGAGTGCGGCCGGGATATCTTCGCTCAGCGACTTCTCGATGCGGGCCTGGTCGCCCGGCTCGCCCCAAACGATCGGATGGACGATCTTCTGATAGAAGAGGCCCCAGATGAAGATGTCGCCCAGCCGGCTGTCGGCGAACTCTTCGAACCAGCGCGCTCGGGCGCAGTCTTTCGGATCAGCCGGAAACAAAGCGTGGCCCGGATAAGCCTCATCCAGATATGCACAGATGACGGATGAGTCGCTGACATGGAAATCGCCGTCGACCAGGACCGGAATGCGGCGAAGCGGGCTGAGGCGTTCGAACTCCTCATTGCCGTAGAAGGGCGTGATCGGGTCCACCTCATAGTCGAGGCCCTTGAGGTTCATGCACGCGAGGACCTTGCGAACATAAGGGCTGACGAAACTTCCGATGATGCGGATCATGCGGCGCAACTGCGCTTTTCGGCCGTCTGCTGCAATAATGCTGGACACGCTGCAATTGTAGCGCTACAGATGTAGCGCATCAGAAAGAGGTGAACCATGATTCGGGCAATCGTTCCGCTTTTCGCAATGGCGCTGGTCGCGTCGGTTCCGGCCTTTGCCGCCGAAACAGTGTCGGTGCCGCATTTCGACGCCGTCGGGCTACGCGGCGGCGGAAGTGTCACTCATTGTGCCCGGGCCACGCAGCGCGTGACGATCCTCGAGGGCAGCAGCCAATTCACCCATATCTATGTGCAGCGCTCAGGCAGCCTCGAGATCGACGCGTGCGATCGCAATTGTCCGCAGCATTATCGCCTGCGCCTCGAGGTCCAGTCGCTCGCGTGTCCCGACCTTGGCGGTCGATGGCGGCGGCGACATCAGCGTTGCAGCGGGCTTTCCTTCGGAACGTGAGCTTACCGCTTGCGGTCAATGGCGGCGGAAAGATCGACACGCGCGCCGTCAATGCGAGCGATGTCACCGCTGCGGTCAATGGCGGCGGCGATTTGTTCGTTCGCGCCGCAGCCAGGCTGACCGGCGCGGTCCGTGGCGGCGGAACGGTTCGCTACTGGGGCAATCCCGACGTCACCAGCGCCGTCGATGGCGGCGGCTCGATCCGGCCCGGCAACTAATCGCCTGGCAAGCTCGACGACGTCGACCCGGTCGCGGGTAAAGCGCAGCCCGACCGTCAGCAGCGCACGGAAGGCGTTGTAGCCACCGGTTCCCGGATGGAAGGCGTGGAAGAACAGCTGCGGCTGGCCATCGAGGCCCGGCGCGACCGACGCGTGGCCCGGCGCTACCCATTCGCGCGTCGATCGAAGCAGAGGCTGCGCCTGCTTGGTGTAGGGACCAAGCGGATGATCGGCGACCGCAACGCCGATGCCGTAGGCCGGGGTCGAGAAATCGTTGCCGGCATAGAATAGCCAGTAACGGCTCCTGCTGGAAGGTGACGAACGGCCCTTCGATCAGATGTCCTTCCCAATCCTGGTCGTTGGTGAGCACGATCCTGTTTTCGCCGAGGAGCGATCGCCCATCGTCCGCGATCCGCTGCGCGCGTATGGGCGTGGTCATCGCTTCGACGATCGTTGTCGCCTTCAGCCCAAATTCGCCGAGGACCCCGCGGACCTTCTGCCAATTGTGCAGCGCTGCCTCGATCAACGGCTGCATAAGGAAAAAGCGGGTCATTGGCCGCTGGACGTTTGCCCAGGGCACGATCGCCGCTGCGAAAGCCGCGGTCCGGTCGATCCTCCTCGTCCAGAAACAGCTCGTCGATCAGCTCTGGATGCTGGCGAAGCAGCATGGCGAACGGTCGCGGCCAGATGCCGTTCGTGTCGTCCTTCCAGAATAGGTAGCGGTCGCCGCCGCGGGATCGAGAAACAGGTGCGAATCGATGACCCCGCCGCTCATCAGCGGCTGCGATGCGTCAAATCCGAGGCCCGTCGTATTGACGGGCTTGCCGGTGACCAACGGCTGGCCATTGTCGACCCATGGGCCCAGCGGCGAAGGCGCTCGAGCGAGGCCGATCGCGAGCGCGTTGCTGAGCTGCCGGGCGGTGAAGACGGTCCAATATTCATTGCCGACCTTTGCCATTTCCGGCGCCCAGAAATCGCCGGTGTTGCGGCCTGTCGCGGTCCAGGCCGGCTCCTGTCCCGACGGGAAGATGAAATCCCTTCGGTTCCCATTTCTTGAGATCGTCGGAATGAAGGATCGGAAAGGCGTCCGGCGCATCGTTCGATGTCGCGACCAGCCACCATCCCTCGTCCGTCTTGAGCACTGCAGGATCGCCGTAACCGACGAGGATCTGCGGATGGACATTCTCGGTCAGAAGCGGCCGCCAATGAAATGGCGCGGCCGGGCGCTCTTTCGCGCGACTGTATGCGTGCGGCATGCGCATGCCGAAGTCGTCGGCAAGCTCGCGAAAGAAGACGGTGAAGTCCTGCTGGGTTGCCGTCGGCACGAAATAGGAGCGTGCCATTCCGCCTCCGCCGACGTCGAAACGGAAGCCGTCGCCTTCGTGGCGCGGAGCAACCTGGAATTCCATGAAGGTCGCGACTTAGGGAGGTCGCACCACTGCTGAGAACCCCCTTCCGGGCCGGGCGACGCGATCCTATGCTGGTCCGCGTGGGGCGGGCCGATCATGTCTCTGGCGATCGATCAAGGCACGACCTCGACGCGCGCAATTCTGTTCGATTCAGAGGCGCGTCCGGTCGCCGTCGCACAGCGCGAGCTTCCACAACATTATCCCGATCGCGGCTGGGTCGAGCATGATCCAGAGCGGATCTGGACCGACGCCATTGCTGTCGTCGGTGAGGCATTATCGGCCGTCGCGCCGGAGCGCGTTGCGGCATTGGGGATCACGAACCAGCGCGAGACGATCGTTGTATGGGATCGGGCGACCGGCGATCCGATCCATCGGGCCATCGTCTGGCAGGACCGCCGGACGGCGGAGGAATGTGCGCGTCTCAAGTGCGACGGCGCCGAAGAGTTGGTGCGTGAGAAGACCGGCCTGCTTCTGGATCCCTATTTCTCGGCGACGAAGATCGCCTGGATTCTCGATCATGTGCCGGGAGCACGAACTCGCGCCGAACGGGGCGAACTTGCGTGCGGGACGATCGACTGCTTCCTTCTCTGGCGTCTGACTGGCGGACGGGCCCACGCGACGGACGTGACGAACGCGGGTCGAACTTCGCTGTTCGATATTCGCGCGGGCCGCTGGGAGCCGGAGCTGTGCGACCTCTTCCGGGTGCCGCTACCGCTTCTAGCCGACGTCCATGACAATGCTCACATCTTCGGCGCGACGGCGCCCGGGCTGTTCGATCGGCAATTTCCGATCGGCGGCATGGCGGGCGATCAGCAGGCAGCGCTGATCGGCCAGGCTTGCTTCGCGCCGGGGATGACCAAATCGACCTACGGCACCGGCTGCTTCATGCTCGTGAACACGGGCCGCGAAATCGTCAGCTCTCGGCACCGGTTGCTGACCACTCCAGCGTATCGGCTCGCCGGTGAGACCACCTATGCGCTCGAAGGATCGATCTTCGTCGCCGGCGCCGCCGTCAAATGGCTGCGCGATGGCCTTGGAGTCATCGCTGACGCTTCCGAGACCGACAGCATGGCAACGCGTGTGCCGGACAGCCACGGAGTCTATATGGTTCCCGCCTTCGTGGGCCTCGGCGCGCCCTATTGGGATCCCGACGCCCGCGGCGCCATCTGTGGGCTGACCCTCAACTCGACCGCCGCGCATCTTGCTCGTGCAGCACTCGAAGCGGTCGCCTATCAAACTCTCGACCTCCTCGACGCGATGAAGCGCGACGGTGCAGCGCAATCAGGCGCCATCAGGATCGACGGCGGAATGGCCGCGAACGAATGGCTGTGCCAGTTCCTCGCCGACATTCTCGAGACTCCGCATCGAGCGGCCGCAATATCTCGAGACGACGGCGCTGGGCGCAGCGTTCCTTGCAGGCCTTGCAACGGGTCTCTGGTCGGACCTCGACGCGATCGAACGAACCTGGAAGCAGCGCGACGGGTTTGAGCCTGCAATGGGATCAGCGGACCGCGAAAGGCTCGTCAGTGGCTGGCGAAGTGCACTGTCAGGGACTCTGGCGCGCCAATAGTTGCCCTACAAAGAAGGCCCGCGCTTCGTTGCGAACGCACGGGCCTTCCTACGCAGGATCTTTGACCGCGGTCTCCCGGAACCGCACCGGCTCACAGGGGATGCAACCCGGCACATTCGTGTGACGTGAGCGAGACCCTGGCTGCAACCGCTCATAATCCACTGTCCCGATGGGGGACGACTTTCGACGCGAACGGCGGGGAGGAAGGGTGTGGGCAGGGGGGGGCAGCAGAAATCACGAAAACGACCCCATGCAGCGGCTCCCGATTTCCGAAAGCCCAAGCCTTGCTTCAGAGCCGGTTCAGCCGAGTTGATGAACCTTGCGCCGCAAGGAAGTGGCCGTGGTTGGTATTGCAATCGCCCTGAATCGCTTTGGCCTCGGTGCCCGGCCGAACGATGTGCCACCCGCTGATCCCAGAACGTGGCTCGCGCGCCAATTCCAGACCTTCCAACCACGCCCTGAAGTGCTCGCTCAAGTCCCCAGCAGAAGCGCGGTGATCGGCCAGCTCGCCGATTATATGGCCGAGGCACGGATCGGCGGCCGGGCCAATCGCCGCATGGAGGCTGCATCATTGAAGCCCGCGGCCGCGCAATCCGATGATCGGCAGGTTGATCCGGTGAAGCGCTATCTGCGCCAGACGATCCGCGATGACTATCTCACGATGAATGCCGCCCGACTGTCATCGGCGCTCACCACAGATAGCCCGTTTGCCGAGCGGCTGGTTTACTTCTGGGCCAATCATTTCGCTGTCTCGGTGGACAAGCTGCCAGTCATCGGCCTCGCAGGGCTGCTCGAGTTCGAGGCAATCCGTCCACACTTGTTCGGACGCTTCTTCGACCTCCTCCTCGCCGTCGAGCAACACCCCTCGATGCTTGTCTATCTCGACCAGGCGCAGTCAATCGGCCCCAATTCATCGGTCGGGAGATTCGCGGCCATGCGCGGTGGCAAACAGCGCGGCCTGAACGAGAATCTCGCCCGCGAGATCATGGAGCTGCACACGCTCGGCGTGCGCACGGGCTATAGCCAGGCGGACGTGACGGAGTTCGCGCGGGCACTGACCGGCTGGACGGTCAGCGGCATCGCACGCGGGCCGCTCGCCCGCTTCATTGGCGGGCGCGAGGACGGTAGCTTCGTGTTCGCTGATGCGCTGCACGAGCCGGGTGACCGCACCATCATGGGCAAGCGCTACGCTCAGCAGGGCGAAGGGCAAGCGCGAGCCGTATTGTTCGAACTGGCCTCGAGCCCTGCGACCGCCAGACACATCTCAACCAAACTTGCGCGGCATTTCGCGGGTGATGACCCGCCTCCTGCGATGGTCGATCGGCTGACGCAGGCCTATCTTTCGAGCGCCGGTGACCTTCCGACAGTGTATCGAGCCCTGATCGATTCTCCCGAGGCATGGGCGCCGCAGCCGCTCAAGTTCAAGACACCATGGGAATGGTCCGTTTCCGCGATGCGTGCCCTCGACCAACACGAGCTCGATCCTACGAAAGCGGCAGCCATGCTCAAGGAACTTGGACAACCGACCTGGCAGCCCGGCTCTCCCGCGGGCTGGGACGATATTGCTGCCAGTTGGGCCGCGCCCGAGGCACTGATGCGCCGGGTCGAAGTCGCGCAGCGGCTTGCTGACAGAGCCGGCTCTTCGGTCGACGCAAGGGCGCTTGCCGAGAAAGTCCTCCCCGGCTCACTGACGCAGTCGACGCGAACCGCGATCGCACGCGCGGAAAGCCCGCAGGAGGGACTGGCACTTCTCCTCGTCAGCCCCGAGTTCGTGAGGAGATGATGATGCTGACACGCAGGTTCGTGCTCGGTGCCGGCACCGCGGCCGTCGCGACATTTTCACTGCCGCGCATGGCCTTTGCCCGCGCGAGCACTGGACGCCGCTTCGTCTTCATCATCCAACGTGGCGCGGCGGACGGCCTCTCGATCGTCGGCCCGACCGGCGATCCGCTTCAAGCGAGCGTGCGCGGCGAGTTCGATCAAGATCTTCGCTCCGGGGTCAAGCTCGGTAGCTTTTTCACGCTCCATCCGGCGCTCGTTGAGACCGCCCGCATGTACGGCGCGAAGGAGGCGCTGTTCGTCCATGCGGTCGCGTCGCCATATCGCGATCGCTCCCACTTCGACGGCCAAAACGTGCTCGAGACCGGCGGCTCTGCCGCCTATCAGCTGAGCGACGGCTGGTTAAATCGCTTGCTTGGCCTGCTTCCGTCGGAGGAATTCGAAGGCGCTCGCCCTTTCCGACACCCTTCCCATGGCTGTGCGCGGCACCAACCAGGTCTCCTCATACGCTCCGTCGAAGCTTGTGGGACCCAGCTACGACCTGCTTCAGCGCGTCTCTGCCATGTACGAAGGTGACGCGCAGCTACACTCCCTGTGGAGCGAGGCGGTGGCTACGCAGATGACCGCGGGCGACGTGGACGCCAGCGGACGAAACGGTGCCGCGATTGGGGGCGTCGCGGCAAAGCTCCTTGCCGGTAAATCCGGTGCGCGCATCGCGATGATCGAGACAAATGGCTGGGATACGCATTCTGCTCAGCGCGGACGGCTGTCCGCGCAGCTGAAGAACCTGGACGCGATTCTCGGGTCATTGAAGTCAGGCCTCGGCAGCGATTGGGCGAACACGCTCGTGCTCGTCGCAACAGAGTTCGGCCGCACCGTGAGCCCGAACGGAACGGGCGGCACCGATCACGGAGAAGCGTCCGTCGCCATGCTGCTTGGGGGCGCGGTTCGTGGTGGCAATGTGATTGCCGATTGGCCGGGATTATCGACCTCATCTCTCTATCAAGGCCGCGACCTCAGGCCGACGACCGAGCTCAATTCGCTCATTGCCGGCGCACTCTCACAGCACTACCGGCTTGAGCCGGCCCGAGTCATGGCAAACCTATTTCCGGAGAGCGGTAGGACTGCGGTTGCGCAGCCGCTCGTGATCTGACGCCGCAACTCGGACCTTTGGAAACGTATCGCTTCAGCTAGCGTCCGTTTCCGACCCTGTCTGGACGGCGCTCCGTTAGCAAGTTCAGCCTGCTGCACTTCGCTGCTCCGTTGGGATGCGGCCATGTCTTCGACCTGTTGATGCGGCGTATCCCTGTGCCGCTGGCCATGATGCCTTTTCCGCCGATCCTTGGGTCCCGACCAATTGCACGCGCTTGAAAGCGCCGGGTCGTAAATGGGTTCTCCCGGATCATCGGTCCCGCCGTTGGGCAGCTTTAGCGTCAGTCAGTCTCCTGCTCTTGCCAACCTCATTCGCGCCTTTGGCGCGTTAGCTCATGCGATCGCCGGCTCGCGGTAGCGCTCGCCGCTGGTCATCAATGCCCAGGCGATCCGCCCGATCTTGTTCGCCAATGCGATCGCAGCGATGCGTGGGTGCCGGCGGCTCAACAGCTTGATCAACCACGGCTTGCGTGTGCCGAACCGCTCTGCATGGCGGATCACTGCCATGGCACCGACGAACAGCATCTTGCGAAGATAGGTGTCGCCTGCCTTGGTGATGCCGCCCAAGCGCTCCTTGCCTCCCGACGAGTTCTGCCTCGGCACTAGACCCAGCCATGCTGACAGGCTCCGCCCGTTCTTGAAGACGTGCGGGTCCGGTACGGTCGCGACGAGTGCACTCGCGACCAATGGCCCAACGCCGGGGATGTCCTGCAGCCGCCGCCCCAGCTCGGTTGCGCGGCTATGCGTGCGGATCGCTCGATCCGTCTCGAGCAGATGGGTCAGCACCAGACGGTACTGATCGACGAGCATCGCGAGGCAGGCGCGGGCTGAAGGTGGGACACGTTGATCATTCTCATCGGCGATAACTGCGAACAGGCGATCGAGTCCGATCCTGCCGACGGGTGCAACGATCCCGAACTCGGCGAGATGGGCGCGGATCGCGTTGCCGATCTGGGTGCGTTGACGGGTCAGCATCGAGCCGCGTTCGATGAAGTACCAGCACGCTCTGCTGCTCGGTCGACTTTATCCCGACGAAGCGCATCGTCGGCCGCGTCAGGGCTTCACAGATCGCTTCTGCATCCGACGCATCGTTCTTCGAGCGCTTCACGTACGGCTTCACATATTGCGGCGGCATCAGGCGCACCTGGTGCCCGAGCGCAATCAGCTCACGCGCCCAGTGGTTGGCACTCGCGCAGGTCTCCATCCCAATTAGACACCGCGGCAGCGTTGCAAAGAATGAGAGCAGCTTCGACCGGCTCAGCTTCCGACGCAGCACGACTTGCCCTCGCGCATCGATCCCGTGCACCTGGAATACAGACTTTGCGAGATCCACGCCGACAACCGCAATATCTTCCATCGTGTCCTCCTCTCCACAGTGACCAACAAAAATGCCGGTCGAGTGGAGCGCCGTCCACGACATCAATTGCTGCCGCTGGCGTCGCGTGACTCTGAGGCCTCAGTCTGAGCTTTCAGAGGGGATCTGATCTCGGATGATTGCCGCTGCGCGACGGTAGGCCGCCGCCCATTCTAACTGGGATTCGGCTGACATCGCCATCTTTTGGCTTCCAGAAGAGGCATGCTGCTCGGCGTGGAGCTCAAATCCTCGTGCTTTACCTTCAAGGGTTTCGCAGATGATACGCAACTGGTTACGCGCGACTGACAACGGCGCCTCCACCTATTGAAATGATGATTCGGCACAGGGGAGATCTAACCGGCTTATCTCCGTTTTCCACCCATTTGCGACATTCGGCGCGCGTCTGCTCTCGACCGAAAGCTGACATAAGCAGTTGGCGCGTTATGATGGGAAATGGGACAACCAAACTCGATTGAGGAGCAAGTCGAAGCGAAGCTACCAAAGCTTGGTGCCCTGTCCGAGTTCAACGGAGACCAGCTATGGCTGACCTTCTATTTGATGGGGCCACCGGAGAACCTTGAACGCATTGCTGATACTCTGCGCGGTAGCGGCTGGGAGAGTGCGGATGGCTGGGAAGGCGAATTCCTTTACCTCAAGGTTCAGGCCGCAAAGTCAGTTTCCTCCATCGTAGAAACCGCACGGCGAGTGCAGAAGCTTTGCGCCGAGCACGAAGCAGAAATCCTCAATATTGACGCGGACACCGCCCCGGACATCAACTCGCGCTGCGTGACCCTTTACCACTCGCCAGCTTAGGTCAGCTTTCCACCCATTGCAGGCATTAGTTGGCCACGACAGAATGCGAGCATGGTCACTGCTAGGGCACAACGGACGCGCCTTCTCGCAATAGCGGCTTGCGTCCTAATTGCTTTAAACGCTGTAGCTATCGCTTTCCGGCATAAGGATTCGTCGACGACGTGGGTCGTCCATTATCCCTCACTTGAGACGTATCAACTCGCTCACCCTCTCAATGTCCTCGTCGGTTCTGACGGTGTGGACAAACGGTTGCCACCGTCATCCTTCGTGATTCAGGACGATAGGCGCCCTTCAATGTTTCGCGATATTTTGGCGTGCAGACCTGAAAAGGTTTTCGTCGAGGAAAACAGTGAGCCGCCGCAATGGCCCGTGCGATTTTATGTCACTGCGAGCGGCAGCGGGGTCGCTCTTAGAGATTGTGTGCAGCGGAAATTGCCAGCAGGTTACTTGATCGAGCGTGCGGCGATTGGGCGTCAGGAGGCCCTAAAGTCGGTCCGCTTTCCGAACGACAGAGATCGGTTCGACAGTCAGCTTGAACAAGCACTGATGGTCGACCAGAGGCCGCAGTGAAGTGTCATTAGCCAATCAGCGGTTCGGGGCTGGCACCGGAGCTACATAGCTTCCGAAATAATGCTCCCACGCGAGCTTGGCTGAAGCGATAGTTATGAAGGTCCGGCCATCACCCATCGCACTCCTGTGAACGGAAACGTGCCGAGGCCGACGAGCATCGCGACTGCCATGCCGATCACATACACTGCCGCATATGCCCGTGACCTGATCAGAAGCGGTGATCAATTTGCTTGAGATACAACTGCACTCTCGCGACCAGAATTGCGAAAGCGACCTCCAAGGCAAATATTAGCATCAATCCAGCTTTCTCTCATCCATTCTTGTCGTTAGCGCGCGGCTAAAGTCCGGGGTTTGTAAATCGAAGCATATGACATAACGTCAACGCCTCGTTGCCGGGGGGCAGCATGATCGGTGCGACGGACGTATTTGTCTCGTACAAGGCTGAGGACCGTCCGCGCCTTCGTCCTTTAGTCGCCGCACTAGAGGCGGAAGGCTTCACCGTCTGGTGGGACACGCACATCGGCGGTGGCGCCCACTGGCGTGAGGATATCCAAGAGCATCTCGAGGCGGCGAAATGCGTCATCGTCGTGTGGAGCAAACGTTCCGTTGGCATTGAGGGCGACTTTGTTCGCGACGAAGCCACCCGCGCCCGAAAGCGCGGTGCCTATTTGCCCGTGCGCCTTGATCCCGTCGAACCGCCTCTCGGATTCGGCGAAGTGCAGGCAATTTCTCTAAAGGGATGGAAAGGAGATCCAGCCGACCCGCGCTTCCTCGCCATCGCTGAGGCGGTCCGCCGACGCGTCGCCGGTGAAGACATTGCCCACGTAGACCTTGGCAATCACGGAGACGCAATCTCCCGTCGCACGCTCGTCCTCGGAAGCGCGGCGGCTGCAACAGCCGTGGCGGCGACGGGCGGTTGGTTCCTCCTGAAATCAAGCGGGGCAAATGCAAAAAGGATTGCGGTTCTTCCGTTCGACAATCTTTCAAGCGATGCCACCCAGGCATATTTTTCTGAAGGTATTGCCGAGGAACTTCGCTCGGCCCTGACGCGCATCGGACTGCAGGTGATCGGGCGCGCCTCGTCCGAAGCGGTAAAGGACCTGGATACCAAAGTCGTCGCGTCGAAGCTCGGCGTCGCGAACATCCTGACGGGGAGCGTTCGTCGATCTTCGTCAATGGTACGTATCAGCGCGCAGCTGGTCGACGGGAGTGATGGCGTTCAGCGTTGGGAAGAGACGTACGACCGAGCGCCAGGAGACGAGATCAAGATCCAGACCGACATTGCGAGCAATGTCGCCGATTCGCTTAGCGTCGCACTCGGACAAGCCGGAAAGGCCGCGCTGACCCTTGGGGGAACGAACGATAGCGCCGCTCAGGATCTCTACCTGCGTGCTTCGGAGCTTTATAAGAACGACACCAGCGAGCAGGCGGTCCGCGAGGGTCGTGAAAATGTTGGATGCGGCAATCGCCCGCGACCCCAATTATGCGAATGCCTTCCGAATGAAGGCGAGCTTCCTCGAGTATCTCGCGACGTCATATTCGGAAAACGCGGATGAAATGACGAGAGGCAAAGATGCTGCAGAGGCGGCGGCGCGAAGAGCCATAGCGATCGCACCGAAGTTAGGATCGCCTTACGCGGAACTCGCCGGCATCGAGGAGGACCGCTTCAATTTCGATCAAGCGCAACAGTACGTGCGCCAGGCAATTGCCCTTTCACCCGGCGATCCAAAGGTCATTTCGACTTCAATGTACATCCGTTGGTATGTGTGCGGAGAGCCCGACAAGGCGCTGCAGCTTGCTGACCATCTTGCCGACCTCAATCCTCTTACTCCCACGAGTTACTCGGTTCGGTCAGCCATCCTCATCGACCTCAGGCGATATGCCGAGGCAATCCAGGCGGCACGGAAATCGCTTCAGCTCGCACCCAGTCGCGAATGGCCCCACCAATTGATTGCGAACGCGCTGATCCTGATGAACCGTCCGATTGACGCTCGGTCGCAACTCAATTTCGTTCCCGCCGATGATCTATATAGGCTCGCTAGCCGAAGGGATCATTGCTGGAAGAGCGCGCGACACGAGCGCTGTTCGAGGGAGCGTCTCGCAAATCCAGAAGGTCTCCGGCGATTCCGCGATGTTTCAATATGCGCAGGTGTACGCGCAGGCGCGACAG
The DNA here is from genome assembly GCA_963831485.1 of uncultured Alphaproteobacteria bacterium. Lineage (GTDB taxonomy): Bacteria > Pseudomonadota > Alphaproteobacteria > Sphingomonadales > Sphingomonadaceae > Sphingomicrobium. Next base: position 11,294 of record CAWHQE010000017.1, on the reverse strand, counting down.
CTCGACCGCGCCTTCGAGGCGCTAGAAAAAGGATTAGCCGTGAAAGACCCAGGCGTCACGGAGTGAGGACTGACCCTTTCCTCGACCCGATCCGCCGCGATCCGCGGTATCTAGCGCTGGTCAAGAAGGTCAATTTCCCGGCCTGCACGTAGGCCTATCCGAGTGGCAACTTTCGACCAAAGCCGACAACTTAGAACCCTTCAGGTCTCCGATAGCCAGAACAACGACGAAGGATCAGTCGGGCATCGCGACGGAGGCGGCGCAGCTCTGCAAGCTATTGCCAGCACGCGGCTCGACCACGCCTTCGCCTGATTTCGCAGGTCCGGAGCTGATGCCGTGAACCGGATCTATCTGATTGAGGCGGCGGTTGCCGTCGTCGCTCTTGCCGGTACTTCAAGATTGAGGCTCCGAGATAGGATAGCGCTCTTCTGACAATGCTGGTCCTTACCGCCTTCATCGCCAGAGTTATGAGGCCGGTTGGATAGAACCCGCCAATCCCTGTTACCGTCGGCTCGCGCTACGGAGGCTGTAAGCGCCATGGAGTACCGAGCAGTTGATGAATCTCTAACCATGCCCTCTTTTGGGACAGCGCCGCCGTTCAATGGTGATCGGGTGCAAGAATCTGATAATTCTAGGACTTTCGGCGGCCGGAAGGTGAAATGTCTTTGCCACAGAGTGAAAGACGAGCCACGTCGCGTGCGACGGTGATGCTTTCCGCGACAGTCGCGTTCGGAGGTCGCTCGATGTCAGTCAAACTCCGAAATCTCTCTTCGAACGGCGCTTTCATCGAGGGAGCAAACCTTCCTGCTGTTGGAACGAACGTGATGTTTTCGCGAAAGGGTCGAGAGATTCGAAGCCGTGTGGTGTGGGTCGACGGCGACCGGATTGGACTGGGCTTCGGTGAAGACCTCAACGTAAAGACCGCGCTCCGACACGTTCGAAGCATCAAGCGCCTCCCCGTTTCGAATTGCAGACGACCGGGGCTGAAAAGCAAGCCGCTGACTCCGGGGGAAGAATCGTTTTTGAAAAGATGGGCGGCGATGGGCGTGAACGCGCCCGGGGATTAGTTCGCACCAAAGAAGCCGACTGCGCCTTTTTTAGCGGAAACGCTTGCCGCCAGCTGATCACTCGTCACGCCGCCGATGTGGATCACCCGAGAGGGGGTCCGACTGAGGGCGAATCCGCCAGCGGTTGTCGTACCGCTTGGTCGATCCGCGTGCATTTGGCGCCGGTGTTGGAATCGGCGCCTCCAAGCGGACGTGAACAATTGTCGGCAGCCCGACTTTCGCTCGACCGGAACCGAGGCTTCTCGTAAACAGCAGTGGCGGCATTCCGCGCGACTGAGACAAGCTCTCGAGGTGCCCAATCGTCTCTTCCGAACCAGAATTGACCAACCAGATCCCGGGCGATCGGCGCCGCGAGCGCCGCCCCGTCAGCCTTCGGGGTTACGTCATTCGCGACGGCGGTGTGAGCCACGTGATCGAGCTGCTCGACCTGAATTACGGAGGGTGCGGCATTGAAACGTCCACTGAGTTGAGGCCGGGTGAAACGGTTCAGCTTACTGTGCTCGGTCGCGGCTCCATGTCGGCAGAAGTGCGCTGGTTCAACGATGGTCGAGCCGGCCTGGATTTCTCGCCCTCGATGGACGAGGGAAGAAAGCAGGTTCCGCGCCGCACGTCGCGCGTCAAGGTCACCGCGGACGTGGGTCTTCGAGCTCAAGGCCGCAACAGCTACCGAGTCAGCTTGTACGACCTGTCGACCGACGGGTGTAGCGTCGAGCTCGTGGAAAGAGCGAATGAAGGCGATCGGATGTCGGTTAAATTCGAAGGCCTCGAACTGCTCGAGGCCGACGTTTGCTGGGTGAAAGGTCATCGCGCCGGACTGATGTTCAAGAACCGGCTGCACCCCGCAGTGCTCGATCTATTGCTCAAGCGCTTGGGGGCGATCACCTAGTGTTGAGATTCAGCCCGTCTCCCAGCCGGGTTTGTTGCAGCAACGAAATCTCTTTTTAACCGGGTTGCCGTAGGACGACTGCCTCTGCGGCTAGCGCAAAGGATGGAGAAGCATATTGTCCAAGGCTGGGGCATGGGCCGCTTTCGCGGCAATCACCGCGATTTCCTTGATCGTGCTCGGCCAATGGCTTCTCGGCCTCGCCGTCGCTGCAATAGGCGGTGCTGGTTACGTCTTCGCCAGGTCGATCGAAGAGATCCTGGACAGAGACGATGTAGATTTAGGCGTTCACCATTGCTTCCAAAGGGACGAGGCGCCAGCATCATCGCAGAATCCGTGAGGACCCGCACCTCTTGAGATTACTGCGCAGCAGTGGTTACGAAATGGCTGGCGTGAGCAACTGCTTCAGTTGGCGGACAGGGTCCCCGAGCCTTTCGCGACGATCTCCACAATTCCCTACACGGAAGGATTTATGGCCGAGGCATCGACAACTTCGGCTTTGAGCTTCGCGCGCTTTTCGAGATGGCGCACGAATCTCCCGTGCTTGCCCGAATGACCAAGGCCAAGGCCAATCAGTTCGCGGGCCAAATTGCGAATGAAGCGGGGAAGGCGGTCAGCACCGCGACCGGTATGGCGGAAGCGCGATCTCCGAACAAATCGACTTAGGGCGCCGTCGCGGACTGGTTGGGGAAGCATGCAGCGGCCGTAAGCGCCACTGTGCGCTTCACCAAAATCCAGTCCATCCGGTAATTGATCGATCCGGTGACGTTGTTGCCGCAGGCGGGGCTGCTCGACACGAACGTTGCTGACGTGTCAGTGAGATTGTGGAACTTCGCCGCCGCGAAGTTCTGGGTACTGGTCGCATCAGTGCACGTCGTGCCCATTGCCCGGCAGCGAGCCGCCGACTCGACCGCCGCATGTAAGCTCGCAGACGTATATCCGGCGATGGACGCGTAAATCCCGCCGAACAGCATCGCCAGGAATGCAGTCGAGTAAATTGCGAACTCGACCGCGGCGGCGCCGCGCTCGCTATGAAGCAGGCGTTTGGTGCTGGGCATGGTCATTGGAGCCTGATGTATCCCGTCGATGTCATCGTGGACTGCAGCATGCTGCCGACCGTGAGACCGCTGCCGATCAGCGGCGTGTAGGTATAGGTCGCCTGGATAACGACGTAATCGCCTGGCGTATGAGTGGCATCGCCCTGGGCTGAACAATCGGAAGGCTTGGTCGCCGTGTAGTTCGCGACGTTCGTCAGCACGCCCGAGGTTGAGTTAACGCAATAATACCCCTCAGTGGGATAACCACTCGCGGGCGTTACCGAACTTCCGAGCGAGGTTGTCTGAAGCCCGGTGTTGATCGCATTCGTGAGGCCCGAACACTTCATGACGCTATTGACGAGCTGCATCGCGGGCAGATGCTTGGTGTCGCAGGCATTCCAAACCGCAAGCGTCGCCGAGTGTACGGCGTTCGCGACCTCCATCTTCTGCAGCGACCAGCGCGCGACTTCCAGGCCGTTAAGAAGTCCCACGGTCAGCGCGGTCGACGCGAGCGCAAACTCGATCGTCGCTAGGCCGGAGTTGTCGCCGAAGAGCCGGTTCTTGAAGCGGAGCTGTTTTCTCATCTTAGGCTACCAGTCTGCCGCGGTTTGCAATCTGGCTGTTGGGCATGGTCAATCCCTGCTGATCGCACTCACCGCGGTTGAGGATGCTCCCGGTTCCGTTGATTTCGGATGTTGTCAACCACCATCACGAAGCAGGAATGGCCGGTGGTCGCCTTGCCGACGGCGCCGCTGAACGTCACTGAGGAGTGCGGGAAGTAGGCGAGGCCGGAAATGTTCCACGATGGACTATTGCCGGCTGCACTGATGTCGACACCAGTCGTCAGGCTTGGATCGGTATAGAGCGCGACACCGGACCAGGTTCCGGAGGTCGGCGAGGAGATATCAATCGTCCCACCGCCGGTCGGGGTGTGATTGTAGCTGCCGTTGGTGCCGGAAAAGATGATCGTCGCGGAGGCACCCGTGGCAGTCGTGATGCTGTAGCCGTTCGTGTCGAGTTGCCCATTACGGACCACGATCACGTTGTTGGTTCCGGTCAGCGTCACGTTGCCTGTGAGTTGCAGATCTCCACAAAAGGTCTTGGGACTGGCGTAGGTCACTGAGCCGGAGAGCAGATTGCTTGCTGGAAGCGCTGGGCCCTTCTTTGACGGCTCTTGGGGGTAGCCGCCCGAACACGTGGTGCCGGGGTCCGGGATACTTGATGCAAGCGCCGCGTACGGGTCCGAAACCTCGGGGACATTCGAGTTCTTGCACTTTCCCGCAGCCGCTGGCCGTGCCGTGCGCGTCACCATAGTCGGCGTTCAAGTCATGGCCATTGCAATCCATGCTCGCATTCGACATGACGCTGCAGCCGGCTAGATCGGCTTTGGGCGCACCGTTGGTCAGAAACTCGACAGCGCTGACACTTGGCGCCGAACCGGCGAGCGCAAGGATGCAATAATTGCGCGGGCTCGTCTGGAAGCTGGCGACGGCAGTCGACGAAATCAGCTCTGCGCCGGCGGTGCCGATCGTCGAGTTTCCTGTAAAGCCGAAGATCGGCAGGAACAGAAGCTCCAGCTTCTTGGTGATGGTGACGCTGTAGCAAGTGGTCGTCCCATCTGGGCACGTAGCCGCATTGCTCGCGGTCACAGTTACGTTTGAGGATCCATTTGTGAACCCATATTTGGCCGTGACGGCCCGGGCTTCACTCTGGTAAGTTGAGGTGTTGTTCGTTGCGGCCGCGACTACTGCCTCGTCCGCCGCGTTCTGCAGCGCGCGCTTCGTCTGGTACCAATTGGCGCCCTCGACACTGAGACCGAGGCCTCCAATCATCAGCGGCAGCGAGATCGCGAAGATCGTGAGCACGTTGCCACACCGGTCGAGCCAAAGTTTCTTCAGGAAGCCGAACATGTCCGTTTGAATCCCATCCGCTGGATGCGCATTCCAGGGCATGTAGCGCGGACACGGTAAGCGAAGGGTTCAAGGCCTTGGTTAACGAGATCTGTCGATCGCTCCCGAACCGGGGCCGTGTTCGCTGGCTAACCTTCATCTCTCCCAATGCGCAGCCTTTCAGCCGCCTTGAGCAGAGTCCCACCCAATTCGCATGTATCTCGGGCGAGATCCCTAAACCTCTCAGCTAACCCGTCGATCCTCGCTGGAGTCATGCAGGGGGGTGGGGGAGCTACGTTCAATTTTTCCGCAAGCGGCCGCATAATCTCTTCGAGGAATCCGCCGCCCCGGCTGTAGATGGTTCCCATTGTCGCGTTGTTGTACTCTTGGTTGAGTGTCTTGGCGTCAGTGGCGATCTGCCTCAGCTTTATCCACCAGGCGTGCTTTAGTAGGCGTGATCTCGAGATTGCCGCGAGATGAGCAATCTTCGTCTCAAACGGGTCGCGCGGCCAATACACTGAGCCGTGAGTTGGCTCCTTGGCCAAAATCGCTGCAATCAAGTTGAACGACAACTCTAATTGAGATCGTGCAATTGCAGCGCGTCCGAGGGCTTCGACGAATGGTATTGGAAGGTAGAGATCGCGTACCAAGAACCTTTCTATAGGGAGAGGAGCTGGGACGAGGAAGGGCGAACCTCGACCATCGTTCAGATCGCAGAGTGCAGTGCATGTTATTAGCGCCAAGAAATGTCGCCGGGCACAGTTTCGCTCGACGGTCCCCACCGATTCCCCATAAACAGCAGTAGCGGCCTCACTCGCGAGTTAGCCGGAACCTACGGGGTTTCCGATCGACCCGTCCCAACCAAAATCGACGAATCAGTACGACCCGGGTCGTCGTTGCGAACGACGCCTCGTGAGGCTCACTGGCCACATCATCCGCGACGATGGAGTGAGCCATCGTGTTGAGCTCGTCGACTGAATTACGGGGGGTGCGGTATCAGAACCGCGACAGAGTTAACACCGGACGAAAGGGTGCAACTCAACGTTCTCGGCCGCGGCTCCATCGCGGCAGAGGTGCGCTGGTTCGAGGCGAGCCGGACACAGGTTCCGCGTCGCACGTCCCGAACTCGAGGTTACTGCGGAAGTGGTCCTTCAGGCGCAGGGCAACAGTAACCGCGTGAGCTTGTTTGATCTCTCCACTCATGGCTGCAACGCCGAGCTTGTCGAGCGGGCCAGCGTGGGAGACCGGATGTCTGTCAAGTCCGAGGGGCTCGAGGTGCTCGAAGCTGACGTCTGCTGGATTAACGGCCCTCGAGCGGGCTTGAGGTTCAAGAGGCCTGTGCACCCGGTGGTCCTGGACCTATTGTTGAAGCGCCTTGGCGTGATAGCCTAGTTCAAGCTTTTCCGCTTCATTCGCGTACTCGGCGGCCATCTTTGCAAGCTCGGTGCGCATCACCCCCGGTGGACTGAAGTCGGCCAGCTCTCGGCAATGTCGAGACTTCTTGCGCAACTCGGCGACCCTATCGGCCATATATTGAACGAATATAACTTAAGTTAGTGGAGGTCCAGTGCAAAGCCGCCGCTGCAAGGGAGACAGTTTTCGGACCGGCAGGGGGAAGGGCTTTCTTAACGGACAATGCTGTAGAAACTCAGGTTGACTGACGAAAAGCGTGGAGATTGCATTGTCTAAGCCTGCAGTATGGGCGGCCTTCGCGGCGATCATCGCCATCTCGCTGATGGTGCTCGGCCAATGGCTCCTGGCCCTCGTCGTCGCTGCGCTCGGCGGTGCTGGCTACGTCTTCGCCAGATCACTCGAAAGAATTCTCGACGAACAGGAACTGTCGGAAGTCGGCAGTCGTCCGAGATTGTAGGCCCTGGCGACTTCGACGCGGGTGGAGAGGGGAACCCCTTCGATCCCGCACAGCAAGCGATTGAGGACTGCTCCGTCACAAATTCCGACGAGGCAACGTCGATTATCACAAGACGAGGCTAGGCGGGGCTGTTCGGGTGGCCGTGATGGTCGTGCCTCAGCACAAGGTAGATATCGAGCGCGATCAGCCCCAGCCACAGGGCGATTACGGGCAATGGCGGTGTCGAAGTACCGGTATACTGGGGCGGGGAGAGGGGCGAACCTTCAGGCTGCGCGACGGCTTCAGAGCCCGGCCAGGCCGATTGAGCCGCTTGGTGTAAGCATGCTCAGCGCAAGCCATGGATCGCCGCTGGGCGCGGGAGGCGTGGCAGTGGAGGCCGCCTCGGCCGTCGAGGTCGCGAGCAACAAGAAAGAAACAGCAGCGGATGCGATCAGCTGGCGCGACCGACGCATTGGCATGCTCCCCAGTGTCTGGTTAGGCTTCTACGCTCCAGTACTACGGCGATGAGACTTTCTTATGAGTGAAAGTGCTGCGGCGGCCAACCACTAATTTCCGTGGAGGTGCGCTAATTCTAATTTTCACGATTCCCCGCCAAGCGTGTCGGCCGAGCTCCCGGCGCGCGTCACCCACAGCGGCAACTTCAAGATCTTGTGCTTCCGCTCGGCGGCCACGCGGCGCTGGGCCGCTCTCTCCACAGCGGGCGGCCCTACTTGCATCGCTGCTAAGCACTCTTCCTGATGTTTTGCTTGATGCTTATTCGTCTTCGGGATTAATTCGAAGCTTTCGAATAGACGTGGGGGTCGGCCATTCTTCCTCCTCCCGTCTCAGTTCGCTTGCACGAGGCATCAGCAGTTAGAATCGAATGACTTGCAGCTTTCGGATCGATTGCCAATTCGCAATGTCGCGAAGCCGACTTTACGGAACCCCTTTCATCATTGTTCAGGGCTTGGCGTAGTCGGTGATAGTGTTGGGAGATGTGCGAGCTTGGACCTATTGCCGCTCATCCCCTGCAAGAGTCTCATCTGAGGTAAGTAGATCGGGGTATGAAATCCTCTTTTGGGTCGCGTCTCGTTGGGGAGGAAGATCTGCCGTCACAGAGGCGCGAGTCGCTTGGGCGCTTTGACCTGCCCAAAGAGCTGCTGATGCGACGGCCATAACAACTGCTGCTACTCCAGCGAGGCGCACAGCGGGCTGAAGTTCTCGAGTTCAGTTTTGGCGCCCGAAGGACTTCAGTTTGCTCACCGTTTTTCTTGCTGGTTCGGACAACCGCTGCGCCGCATAGCTTGCAATGGCTCTTGACCTGCTCGTCGAGCAGATCGAGTCGCCAATGGCGCGACGGTAAGTGATGCCCGCTCGGCATAAGAAGTGCACGAATTCCCCCAGCTAACAGCTCAAGTGTACAGTGCCTCACCGCTTCGTTCAGGTCAAAGGATCAGGTCTCGTCGAGGTCCCAAATCTGAACACAATGCGATTTATGATAGTGTAGTCATTTCTCACGCGAGCCTGGCGGGGCAATCGCCACGGAAGTCCGATTTAGATTTGCCCTAGCTGTCACAGGCCATGCGCGGACGGGACGGAAGCGCCTGTCCGTGCTGAACCTGTATATGGATAAGGTCTGGCGGATCTGGGAGCACGACATCGGGACCGTTGTCGGTCTGGCGGCGATCCTCGCCCTAATTGCAGCTTCTATATCTACAGCACGCGCGGCAGGCGTTGCCGCGGGCGACCAATCGACTTTTGCACCAGTTCGGAGGAATTGGTGAGAGCAGGTTGGTAGGGCCGCTTTACCTGGATGGCCGCCATGTGGCCGGTCCTCCTTATCGTCGCGTTCTTCGCGTCCCTCATTCCGATTAGCGGAGCCAACGCGGTCATCTTCGGTGCCGATCGGCGAATGACCATCGCCACTCCGCCCGGCTCACTCTTCGCACCGGTCGGCATCGTCTACGGCGCGCCCGAGAGCGAGTATGCGACCGCCTTCCTCGTAGACGACTGTCATGCGCTGACAGTCCAGCATGCGTTCGGCGACCAACGATCAGCAAAGGGCCGTCAGATCACGTTCGCCGTCAATGTGGACGGACCCGCGGCCTCGTGGACGACGACTTGTGGGCGGGTGGTGGCTGAGGGCGGAATTGAGACCCGTCCTCGCTCGGGTGTCACCGGGCGGATCGACGATTGGGCGCTAATCCGGCTCCGCAAATGCCTGGGGAGGACTTATGGCCACGTCCGCCTCAGCGCACGGCTTCCCGGAACTGACGAAGCGATTGGAATTGCCGGCTACCCGTCGGAGAGGCCTCTGACTTAGGGCGTATCGATCGACACCAACTGCCACATCCACGGCATGCGTTCGCTCGCGATCCTGCACGACTGCGCGGCCTTGCCAGGGAATTCTGGCGGTCCGCTGTTCAGAATTGGCGAAGAAAACGGCCGACCCATCCTGGAGGTCTTTGCGATGCTCGAAGCGGCGCACTCGGCGAGCGACATCGGCCGCAACGTGATGGACGTCCGCGACAATTATCCGGATGCAGTGTGGAATGTAGCGACTGCTCTGTGTGCAAATGGTCCACTCGCGGCCGCACGCATGGCTGTAACAAGCGCTATTTGTGGCAGCGATGCCGACAGCACCACCGCCGAGACGCGGTCGCTTACGGAGGGGTGGGGACATCGCCGCTTGCGCGTTGCAGGCTGCGCGGGCTCGTCGAGCGATGCGCGTTCGGTACTCAAAAGCAGTTTCAGGAGCCGCCGCGCAGCTAAAACATCTCTTTGCGATAACGTAATCGTTCGTTCCGCGTCAGCATCGGTGTGTTGATCGTGAAACATTGACGTGAAGTCATAACTGGAGCGGTCGCCGCCGGAACGTGGAAAGTCCCACCAAAATGGGAGGATATAGCCCTCACCTTGGGAGCAACTATTCTCGCCTACCGTATATTTAGAGTGCATGGAATACGCTGGTCGACTGCTCGTCGAGGATTTAAAGGGAGCGAGGTTACAGCTCTACGAATATCGTGCGCGACGGATGTTCAAATCGGTTCGACGATTCATCCTCGAGACCGGCGAGCGCGTGAAGCGGATTGATTTCGACAATTACGGATTGCCGACCAGGCGAGCGTCTTGCTCGCGTCGAGGCCGAAGTGCGCGCCGTTCGCAGATCCGACGCGGCCTCGCATTCCGCACCGGCGGCCGATTTATCAAGTCTCTCGCCATTTAGAGGTTGGGAGGTAGCATCCTGTGGGAAAGAACAACGAAGGCAAGAAAGCGTGGGTCAAGCCTCAAATCCGGAAGCTGTGCCTCAGCGAAGATGAAATTGCTGTTCTTTTCCCATACAAGTCAGAAGAGCCCCGCCGCCGGCAAGAGTCAGAAGGAGCCCGTGCGGGTTGAAGCGAGAGCCAAAATCGCATTCACGTTTGCGGTCCGTGCGATGTTACTCGCCGATTAATCGGAAAGATGCGCTAGCCCGAAGGGACGCTGATTCTCAGTCGACCACTTGTATGCTACTGCTCGACGCGGAGGCATAGCTCCGTCCGCTCTAGGGCCAGATGCCAATGGCGCAGCCGCAAATGACGTCCCGAAGAGCATAAAATCGTGCGCGATAAGAGCCCGCGACCAATTTGCTCAAGCGCCGAAAATCTCCAATTAGAGGCCCGTCACGTCAAAGTGTCGTTAGCTCTGCAGTCCGTTGACAATTTAGGCAGATGGCCAGCTCGCCTGGTTCCAAGCGAACGCGGATTGACGAGTTTGGCGTGAGCTGTCAGCGCCCGCTACGGATCGAAATATGCCCCTGACAACAACTCCGCTCTAGTCCCCTTAGCCGGCGCGATCGCATTTGCCAGAAGTCCCGTTCAGTGGCGTCCTATGATTTGGGCATCGATCGCGGCAGCGGCTCCGACCTAGACGGTCTGACTAACCCTGTCTGGGCTGATCAATGGGGACTCTCGACGTACTCAATTCTATGCCCACCGCGGGGCAACGCACTCACTCTTTGTCGCTCTGGCTCGCGGAATCGTTGCCGCCTTATTTCATAAGCGTTTGAAGGTCCGTGCCATTACCGCGGCAGTAGTTATCGGGGCACGTGGCCACTCATGGCCTCCTGGACATGATCGACGGAATTCGGGTAGGCCAGTCGGCTTATTTCTGGCCGTCAGTTCAAGTCCGCCTCTTTGCAGATTGGCGTCCGCTACACAGCTCCCCTGTGGCTTGGCACCACTTTGGAAGTCAGCTTCTATCCCGCCAAAAACCGAGCTGCTGCAGATATTATCCCGATGTTTGGCTTAGCGCTGGCAACTCAGTGGCTCGAATGGCCTGGGCGCGTTTTAGATAGCAATGCCTGGCACAGCGCCCGCCCTAGATTGAATAATTTTTGGGCGCTTTGGGTAAGGCATCCAATGCGAAGGGCGAAGGGCGAATGATATCTCCGCCATCTGTGAGCCAGCAGCCCTCGTGCTTGTCGCAATCCGGATGCTGCATGAGGAGCTTGCGACTGGCTTCATTATCGGGATTTAGGATGGGGCACTTCGTTCTGATCGAAATAGATCCGCTTTCCGGCCATCAATA
>CAWHQE010000016.1:0-5452 GCA_963831485.1 uncultured Alphaproteobacteria bacterium | reverse complement strand
AGGTGGCAAGGTGGTTGCCGAGGACTATTATCCGTTCGGTGCGCCGAACAAATTCGAGAGCACGGTGACCAAGATCAAAAGCGTGAAGCCCGCGATCGTGCTGGAGACACTGGTCGGCGGCGACAACGTCAATTTCAACCGCACCTTCGCCGACTTCAATTTGTCGGACGACATTGTGCGCCTGTCGTGCCTGCTCGAGGAAAACACGCTGATGGGCATCGGTAAAGACGCCAGCAAGAACCTCTATTCGAGCCTCGGCTATTTCGCCGACATCGACCTGCCGGAGAACAAAGCCTTCATCGGAGAACTGGACAAGAAGTACGGCGATAAGGCGCCGCAGCAGTGCACGATCTCGAAAGGCCTCTACGATGCGTTCATTTTTGCGGCTGCGGTAACCGCCAAGTCGAAGTCGCTGGCCGCTAAAGAGTTCGCTGCGGCGGCGGAGGGAATCTCCTTTGATACCCCGAGCGGGCCGATGACCATGACGAGACGGCACACGACGAAGAACATTTTCTTGTCGCGCTGCGATGGGACGAAGTTCACGGTCGTAGAATCCTTCACGGCCGTGCCCACGCAGCAGACCTGCACCTGACACGAACGGGGGAACGGGGTTAGGATGGAGTCCCTTCTTGTTACCCAGGCGATCAATGTTGCTTACGAAATCCTGATCCTCGCTGTCCTCGTTCTCGGCCTTGCGGTGGTCATGGGCCTCTTGAATGTGCTCAACATCGCCCATGGCGAATTCGTCATGATGGGCGCCTACACCGCCTACATGGTACAGAAGGCTGGGCTGCCCTATCTAGTGGCGGTGCCGGCTGCCGCCGTGGTATGCGGGCTCGTCGGCCTCGTGGTCGAGCGATTTCTGATCCGGCCATTGCGCTATGACCCGTTCGAGACGCTGCTCGCCACGTGGGGTCTCGGGCTTCTGCTTCGCAAGCTCGTCGAGCTTGCCTTTGGTCGCGGCTTCCGTAGCGTCGACATCCCGATTAGCGGCTCCGTGAATATCTTCGGCGAAGCCTATCCGGCCTACCGTCTTGTGCTAATGGCCATCTCGGTGACCGTGCTGATTGCACTATCCGTCTGGTATGTCCGGGCTTCCACCGGCGCGCGCATCCGCGCCATGGTCGGCAATCCGGTACTGGCGGAGGCGGTCGGCATTCGCACGAGCCAGCTCGCGCGCAACACCTTTGTGGCCGGCACCGCCTGGGCGGGCATCTCCGGTGTCATGATCGCACCGCTTACCCCGGTCGAGCCCTTCATGGGGCTGACGTTAATTGTCAACTCGTTTTTCGCGCTCGTCGTCGGCGGCATGGGAACGGTCACCGGCCTGCTTGCCGGTTCGACCATCATCGGTGGCCTGCAAAGCGTGTTTACGGCTGCGGTTAGTCCGACTACGGCCTATCTCGCCATGCTGGTCCTTTCCATCCTCTTCCTCTGGCAGCGACCCCGTGGGCTCTTTCCTCGTCCGTAATGGCATGATCCTGGCGCTGCTGGTGCTCGTGCCGATATTCGTCGGCGAGTTCTGGGCCTATCAACTCGGCCTCTATTTCCTCTACGCGCTCGCCGCTATGGGGGTCGGCTTGACCTGGGGGCAGGCGGGGATCCTACCGCTCGGGCAGGGCATGTTCGTCGCGCTCGCGGCCTATGCCACAGCCTATGGGCTGTTCGGCTTTGGTACCTCGCCGGCCGCCTTCCTCGTCATTCCCGTCGCCGCATTGATTGTCGCGCTGTGCGGCTTCCTGTTCTCGGCACTTGTGTTTCGCGGCCGCTCCGACCAGGGGCCGTCCTTTTCACTGATCACGCTGGCGCTGACGCTTGCCGCATTCCAAGTCGCGACCAGCTGGACGAGCGTCACCGGTGGCTTCAATGGCTTACGCAACATTCCGGGACTGCCCGGCCTCGACGGCTTCCTCGACCTCTACTACCTAATCGCCGTGGTGCTTGGGCTCGGCATCGCGTCTGTCGACTATCTCCTGCGCGCGCCAATCGGCGCGCTGTGGCGTGCGGTGGCCGACAACGAACGTCGGCTCGCGTTTCTCGGTTACGACGTCGCCGCGCTGAAGGCTGTGGCCTTCGCGGTCGCCTGCGGGCTCGCAGGCCTCGCCGGTGCGCTCTACGCACCGCAGCAGAACCTGGTGACGCCGGATCTCGCCGGCTTTACCTTCTCCGGGGATCTCGTGATCTTCGCCGCGGTGGGTGGGCGGGCGACAGTGCTCGGCCCGGTGCTTGGCGCCATTGTCGTCGGCGTGCTCTCCGCCGAGCTGCGCGACCGCTTCCCCTGGTGGGAGATCGTGATCGCGCTGTTCTTCATCGTTGTTGTGCTGCGATTGCCCAGCGGATTGATGACGCTGTTCGCGCCGCTGAAGCGGCTGCGTCTCGCGCGCAGTCCGGCTCCCCCAGTATCGCGCGCGCCATGACAAGCCGCGGGTCGCCGCTCCCTTGTCGGTCGGCTTCGAGGACGTACGCGTGCGCATAGGCGACGTCACTATCCTCGACGGACTGTCGGTGAAGATCGGCGATGAGGCGGTGTTGTGCGTGATCGGCCCGAACGGAGCAGGCAAAACGTCGGCGCTCAACGTCATGACCGGCGCGCTGCCGAAGGGCGGCGGCCGCATCGTGATCGACGGCGTCGACGTGCTGCGGCCGGAGCCGGCGGCGGTGGCACGGAGCGGGGTGGGGCGCAAGTTCCAGACGCCGTCGGTCTTTCCAAAGCTAACCATCAACGAGAATCTCGCGATCGCGCTATGGGCCGGACGCTGGCGCGGGCTCGATCTCTTGCGGCCAAGCCTGTTCGGCTGGACCACGCCGTTGCTTGACGAGATGCGCCGCCGACTTCAGCTTCCTCAACTCAGGTGGCAAGCCGGCATCCGATCTCTCGCACGGCGAACGCCAGATCCTCGAACTCACGATGGCTGTGATCACCGAGCCAAGGCTGCTTCTGCTCGACGAACCATGCGCCGGTCTGTCGCACGAGGAAACCGCGCGGGTGATCGACGCGATCCAGTGGACGCAGCGATATCTCAATCTTCGGATCATCATCATCGAGCACGACATGGAATTGGTGCGGCGGCTCGCCGACCGCGTCGTCGTGCTGCACCAGGGTCGCTTCCTCGCCGACGGCAGCGTGGAAGAGGTGCAGAGCAATCCCGCCGTGCGCGCGGTCTACGTCGGAGGCTCCCGATGAGAACCCCGGCGCTGTTCGAGATCGACCATGTCTCCGGTGGCTACGGCTCGGGGCTCGTCGTTCGCGACGTCTCGCTGTCGGTGGGCCGAGGCGAAGCCGTGTGCCTGCTCGGGCGCAATGGTGTCGGCAAGTCGACGCTGGTCAAGCTTGCCTGCGGCTTCCTGAAGCCGGGATCGGGCACGGTGCGAATGGCGGGCGCGGAGATTACCGGGCAGCAGCCGTACGACAATCTCGTCGCCGGCCTGACCTATTGCCCTCAGGAGCGGGTGGTGTTCGACGACCTCACCGTCGCGGAGAATCTGACATTGATGCGGGCCAACCGGCGGCTCGACGGTTTCGATCGCTATTTCGAGGCATTCCCCCGGCTCTCGGAACGGCTGCGCCAGCATGCGGGCACACTGTCGGGTGGCGAGAAGAAGCTGTTGTCGTTTGTTCGCGGCCTGGCCGAGAGATCCGCTATGGTCGTGATCGACGAGCCGACCGAAGGCGTCCAGTTTGAGCATGTGTTGCGGATGGCGGACCTGATCGCCGCACGTAAGCGTGACGGCAGGGCCTTCCTGATCGTGGAACAGAATCTGACGCTGGTCGAGCGCATTGCTGATCGTATCGCGATCATGGACCACGGCGAGGTCGTCTACACGGGGGCGGCCGACGGCATCGCGCGGGATGAGATCCTGTCGTACCTGACGGTATGAGGAGCCAAAAGCGGCGGGTTTGATTTCACTGCTTACCCCAAAGCTTTTGTTAGAAAGCTTATCAATGCCCTGGGGAATCCGGCCCTCTCCTGCAGTTCGCCTCGCCCAAGTCTCCGATCTCGGACTACCTTGGCCGCGGCGGGAAATCCGAAGTTCCGTATGGCGGAATCAAGATCCGCTTCTAGACCGGTACGCACGAAATCAAATGCTTGCTAGGAACGTCCGCGGGGCGGTCTCCGCGTTCCCCAAGAAAATGTCAGTCCGTCCCGGCGGTTAAACCGGGACGGTGAGTGAGTTATAACGAAAGTGGTTGCGGGGATAGGATTTGAACCTATGACCTTCAGGTTATGAGCCTGACGGGCTTGCTGCGACGCCGTCAATGGCGATCCCCCTTGCACCATCAATACACACAGAGCGCGCAGAACCGCACCAGTTTCGCAGCACCAGAGATCCACCTCATAAGACGCATTAAACACTATTGTTCTCCAACGAAAGCGCACGGAAATCGATGAAGTCGATCCTGATCCCGCCGCTTCTAGCGGTCTGGTTGCAGGTTCGAGTGCTGTCCGAACCAACAACGAAATCAATAGCTGTTCAGAGCCCTGTTTGCGGTCGCGGTGGGCTCTCGCCCCAAGTACGTTTCACGAACTCCCGCTGGCTGAAGCCGATCGATCGTTTCCGCGAGGATCTGTATCTCTACTCGCCGAAGGGCGCGCAATACACGGCCGACGGTCTTCGCGCGCGCTGGGGACGATGGCTTGCCGATACACCCGAAGGCCGCGTCATCTGCCGCCGCTGGAAGGAATGGGTTGGCGCCCAGGTCAAGAAATACGATTGGGACATCGATCCTGATGACGCCGACCATCCGACCATCCATGGGCTGCGCGGGACCGGCATCCTCGCCCGCGCCGAGCAAGGCTATGAGGTCGACCAGATCGCCAACGATATCGGCATGTCCCGCCAGAACGTCGAGCATTACATGCGGTTCCGCGATCAGATGAAGGTCGGCGCCGACGGCCAAAAGCGGCTTCGTCTTGTAACAAGGAGGCTAGAGCCACAAAGGAAGACTAGACCGCGAACGCAGGCCCGGCTATATGGGCCCTGCAAATCGCCGGGTTTGCAAAACTCCTGGCCCTGATTGCAAAACTTCCGAAAAAAGTTCTGCTGAATCAGCGTCTTAGGTGGGGAATGGTGTAACGGTAGCACAACAGACTCTGACTCTGTTTGTCTAGGTTCGAATCCTAGTTCCCCAGCCACGGTTTTCCGTAGCAGTACAACGACTTAGCTCCACTCAAAGCATATGACTTCGCATTCTCGCGGCGCGATGCGCCCGAGTCTTTGCATGACGGGTTCACCCTCCGAAAACAGGAGGGTGCAGGGAATGCCGGGTGCGCGCTGCACCGGCGGTCTCGTGCGCAATGGAGAGAGTGGATGCGCGCATGAGCATACAGGCTCAGCGGAGGCATCCGGCATCCCCTGCGTAATGGTTTTACGGCTTATGCCGCGCTCTCCTCGGCGACGAATTCGTCTTGTCACCGTCGTCGGCGGATTCAGCGACTGCTCAACAAGCAAT
>CAWHQE010000015.1:0-39617 GCA_963831485.1 uncultured Alphaproteobacteria bacterium | reverse complement strand
CCCGGAACCAGCCGGACCCGCCCTTGGCGCTGCCGCTGATCGCGATCTTCTCGGTCAGGTAGGTACACACTGCTCGCAACTCCTTCCGTCAGGCCGCCAGGTAACGGCCGAACCAGTCCAGGATCTTTCCCCACGCGTCCACCGCGCTCTGCGGGTGGTAGCGCGCGCTGTCTACCTGCATGAACCCGTGGTTGGCGCCGTCGTAGCTGTGGAACTCATAGGTCTTCCCCGCCTCCCGCAGCGCCTGCTCGAGCTCCGCGACGTGCTCAGGCGACGGGAACTTGTCTTCCTTGCCGAACAGCCCGAGCAGCGGGCACGAGAGGCTGGGCGTCCTGGTCACGATCGGCTGCCACCCGGCCAGCGGGTGCCCGGCGGGCGGCTCGCCCACCACGAACCCGCCGTAGCAGTCCACCGCCGCGTCGAGCGGCAGGCTGACCGCGGCGAGGAACGACTGCCGCCCGCCCGAGCAGTGCCCGATCACGCCGATCTTGCCGTTGGCGTTCGGCAGCCCCTTCAGGTAGGCGACCGCGCCCTCGACCTCCGCGACGACCCGCTCGTCGGGGATCGGGATGGCGCCCTGCGACCTGGCGGCCGCCATGGCGTCGTCCGGGTCGGCGCCCGGCGCCTCCCGCGAGTACAGGTTGGGCATCACGGCGTTGAACCCGCCCACGGCGAGAGACCTGGCGAACTCCTTGGTCTGCCGGTCGTAGCCGGGCAGGTGGTGGATGACCACCACGCCGCCCACCGGACCCGGCGTGAGCGGCCTGGCCGAGTACGCCTCGATGGCGTCTCCCTCGTGGCCGGTGATGGTGACGGTCTCCGACAGCACCGCGTCGTACATCGGCAACCCCTTCCGCTAGCAAGCAATTCTTACCGTTGAGGTCCAGCAGAATCATCCCACCCGGCTCGTTAGCGAGGCGAACGAACGGGACAGGTCGGCTGTAGCTAGCTCCACCCTGGGCGGGGGTTGCGCCTCCGCGCAACTGGGTGCTCAGCACCACTGCGATCCAGCGTGCTACTCAGTAGCGTACCCAGCATGATGCCAAGTAGGACCAGGTCATGAGCGTCCGCCACGCGCTGCTCGCGCTGCTGAGCGAAGGTCCCAAGTACGGCCTGCAGCTTCGCGAGGAGTTCGAGGCGCGCACCGGCGAGGTCTGGCCGCTGAACGGGGGTCAGGTGTACACGACGTTGCAGCGGCTGGAGCGCGACGGGCTCGTGGAGTCCGACGGCACCGGCGAGGAAGGCCCGCAGAAGGGCTTCCGGATCACCGCCGAAGGCGAGCAGGAGCTGGCCAGATGGCTGCGCACGCCACCGGACCTGAGCTCGCCGCCACGCGACGAACTCGTGATGAAGGTCCTGGTGGCGCTGTACGTGCCGAGCGCCGACGTGCACGCGGTGATCCAGGCGCACCGGCGCTACCTGGTCGAGCTGATGCAGCAGTGGACCCGGATCAAGGAATACGACGCCGAGGGCGACTTGAGCATGTCGCTGGCGATCGACGCCGAGCTGTTCCGGCTCGATTCGGTCGTCAGGTGGCTGGACGCCGCAGAAGCCCGCGTCAATCGCGCGGCAACCG
Organism: uncultured Alphaproteobacteria bacterium; assembly: GCA_963831485.1. Classification (GTDB taxonomy): domain Bacteria; phylum Pseudomonadota; class Alphaproteobacteria; order Sphingomonadales; family Sphingomonadaceae; genus Sphingomicrobium. The sequence goes on along the minus strand of CAWHQE010000015.1, from coordinate 38,041 downwards.
AGGGGGCGACGACCTGGGCGGACCAGGCGAGCCCCAGAAACCAGACACGAGCGCCGCTGCCACGGCACCGGCGGGAAATGAGAGTACGGCGATGAGCATGCTGGAGCTGCGCCAGGTGTCCAAGTCCTACGGGCAAGGGGACGCCGAGGTGCACGCCTTGCGCGAGGTAAGCCTGACGGCAGACGAAGGCGAGATGGTCGCGGTGATGGGACCCAGCGGCTCGGGGAAGAGCACGCTGCTGACCATCGCCGGGAACCCTGGAGGAGCCGACGTCCGGCGAGGTGCTGATCGCCGGGCAGCCGGTCAGCAAGCTGTCTCGCAACGCCAAGGCGCGGCTGCGGCGGCGCGTCATCGGCTACGTGTTCCAGGACTTCAACCTGCTGCCAGGGCTGACCGCGGCGGAGAACGTCTCGCTGCCGCTTGAGCTTGACGGCGTGTCCGCCCGCAAGGCGCGCGTCCCCGGCCTGCGCGGGCTCGAACGAGCTTGGCCTGGGCGAGCGGGCCGCGCACTACCCCGACCAGCTCTCGGGCGGGGAACGGCAGCGGGTGGCGATCGCGCGCGCGATGGTGGGCGAGCGGAGGCTGCTGCTCGCCGACGAGCCCTCGGGCGCGCTGGACTCGGCCAACGCGCAGGCGGTGATGCGCCTGCTGCTCGACGCGTGCAAGGAGGGCGGGATGACCGCGGTGGTCGTGACCCACGACGCGCAGCTCGCGTCCTGGGCGGACCGCGTGGTGTTCCTGCGGGACGGCCGGGTGACCGACCAGACCGCTGCGGCGCCGGGTCCTGAGTCCCTGCTCACCCCGGAGCGACACCAGTGAGCGCCACGGCGGTAACGGAACGGCCCGCGCACAGAATGCCGAACGGCGGGCGTGCCTGCCCGCCGCGCGGTCGTCCGCTGGGCCATCCGGCTGCTGCGCCGCGAATGGCGGCAGCAGCTGCTGATCCTCGCGCTGATCACCGTCGCGGTCGGCGCCACCGTCGTCGCCTCGACGGTCGCGACCAACACGCCGGCCCCGGTCGCCGGGGTGCTCGGCACCGCGCAGGACGCCGCCTCGTTCTCCGGCTCGCCCGGCGAGCGTCAACGCCCAGATCAAGAACCTCGAGAACCGCTGGGGCAGGGTCGACGTGATCGAGAACCAGAGCGCCCAGATCCCTGGCACCCTGAACACCTTCGAGCTGCGGGCGCAGGATCCGCACGGGCCGTACGGCGGTCCGATGCTGAGCCTGGTCAGCGGCGCATATCCCGCCACGGCGAGCCAGATCGCCGTGACCAGCGGCGTCGCGAGCTCGACTTCAACCTGCGGATCGGCAGCAGCTGGACCGTCAGACGGCGTCACCAGGAAAGTAACCGGCATCGTCCAGAACCCGCAAAGCCTGCTCGACGAGTTCGCCCTGGTCATCCCCGGCCAGGTCACGAACCCGGACAGCGTCACGGTGCTGTTCGACGCGCCGGGGGTGAGCGCGACGAGCCTCGGCACCAGCACCATGAACGTGACGACCGCGCAGACGGTGGCGAACACCAACGAGATCAACCCCGAGACGATCTCGATCGCCGCGGCCGTGCTCGGCATGCTGCTCATCGCGCTGGTCGGCGTCGGCGGGTTCACCGTCCTCGCGCAGCGCAGGCTGAGGGCGATCGGCATGCTCGCCGCCCAGGGCGCGACGCAGCGGCACATCCGCCTCGTCGTCAGGGCCAACGGCGCCGCCACCGGCATCGTGGGCGCCGTCGCCGGGTTCGGTGCTCGGCTTCCTCGCCTGGCTCGCCTACCGCCCGCAGGCGCGAGAACAGCGCGCACCACGTCATGGGCGTGTTCCAGCTGCCGTGGACGGTCATCGGCATCTCGATGGCCCTCGCCATCATCGCGACCTACTTCGCCGCCTCCCGGCCGGCGAAGACGATCGCGAAGGTCCCGGTCGTGGCCGCGCTCGCCGGCAGCCCGCCCGCGCCGAAGAAGACCCGCCACCTGGCGATCCCGGTCGGTCATCTGCTTCCTGGTCGGCGCGTTCCTGCTGCTCGGCGCGGCCGGGGCACGGCTGGCGAGCGGCGGAGGCCAGAACAACCGGACGCTGGAACTCGCCGTCGGCTTCATCGCGCTCGCCGTCGCCATCGTGCTGCTCGCCCCGGCGCTCCTGTCGGTGGTCGCCGCCGCCGGGCGGCGGAGCCCGATCGCCATACGGCTGGCGCTGCGGGATCTGGCCCGGTACCGGGCCCGGTCCGGACCGGCGCTGGCGGCGATCAGCCTCAGCACGCTGATCGCGGTCATCATCTGCGTGGCGAGCGCCGCCAGGTTCGCCAACGCCCTCGACTACGCCGGCCCGAACCTCGACGTCCAACCAGCTCATCGTGTACGCGCCAGGCAACGGCAACGGCCGCTCGGCGGCTCCTGACAACAACCCGACCAATGCCCAGATCGCGGCCGCGCCAAAGGTCGCGAAGGACATCGCCGCCGAGCTCGGCACGACCAGCGTGATCGCGCTGGAGAACACCAGCGTGAACCTGAATCCACGCCGCGAACGGGCGCTCCTGGTCCGGCCCGATCTACGTGGCGACGCCGCAGCTGCTGAGCGCGTTCGGCATCAAGCAGTCGCAGATCAACCCCGACGCCGACATCCTCACGATGCGTCCGGGACTGTCGACGATGAGCCTGATGCAGCTCACCTACGGCAACCAGGGCACCGGCGGACAGGCGTCGGCCCAGGGCAACGGGCCCAACGGCCGAACCAGTGGCCCTGCCCGGCGGGAAGCTGCATCGCCAACCCGCCGATCCAGGAGATCAGCCAGCTCCCGTCCGGCACGTCCGCGCCGAACACGGTGGTCACCGAGCACGCGATCGCCACCCTGCACCTGCAGGAGTCGGTCGGGATCGACGGCTGGCTCATCCAGGTGCCGAACGGCCTCACCGCCACCCAGGTCACCGACGCCCAGCGGACCGCCGCGGCGGCCGGCATGGGCGTCGAGACCCGCAACAGCATCCCGTCGCTGGCGCAGATCATCGACGCGGCCACGCTGTTCGGGATCGTGCTCGCGATCGGCATCCTCGGCCTGAGCGTCGGCCTCGTCCGCAGCGAGGCGGCCCGTGACCTGCGCACGCTGTCCGCGACCGGGGCGGGCGGCAGCACGCGCCGCACGATCACGGCGACGACCGCGGGCGCGCTCGCGTTCACCGGCGCAGTGGTCGGGATCGTCGGCGGGTACCTGGCGGCGATCGGCTTCTTCAGGAGCAATTCGCTCGACGGCCTGTCGTCGCTGACCAGCATCCCCGTGACCAACCTGCTGGTGATCCTGGTGGGCATGCCGCTTGCCGCGACGGTCCTTGGCTGGCTGCTGGCCGGCCGCGACCCAGGGGGCATCGCCCGCCAGCCGCTCGAATAAGGTCGGCGCAGGAAGCCGGCGCGACGGGCAGTGGCAGACTCTTGTTCATGACTTACGTTGCCGCTTCTGACCGGTACGACGAGAAGATGCCCTACCGCCGCTGCGGGCGCAGCGGCATCGCAGCTGCCCGCGGTCTCCCTCGGCCTGTGGCAGAACTTCGGCGACGCCACCCCGCTCGACACCCAGCGCGCGATCCTGCGCCGCGCCTTCGACCTCGGCGTCACCCACTTCGACCTCGCGAACAACTACGGACCGCCGTACGGCCGCGCCGAGATCAACTTCGGCCGGCTGATGGCGCGAGGACTTCCGGCCGTACCGGGACGAGCTGATCATCTCCACCAAGGCGGGCTACGACATGTGGCCGGGCCCGTACGGCGAATGGGGCTCGCGCAAGTACCTGCTCGCCAGCCTGGACCAGTCGCTGCAGCGGATGGGCCTGGAGTACGTGGACATCTTCTACAGCCACCGCTTCGACCCGGACACGCCGCTCGAAGAGACGATGGGCGCGCTGGACACCGCGGTCCAGTCAGGGCAAGGCGCTGTACGCGGGCATCTCGTCCTACTCGCCGGAGCGGACCAGCGAGGCGGCCGGATCCTGCGCGTCGCTCGGGCACGCCGCTGCTGATCCACCAGCCGTCGTACTCGATGCTCAACCGCTGGATCGAGGGCGGCCTGCTCGACGTGCTCGAGGCCGAGGGCGTCGGCTGCATCGCGTTCTCGCCGCTGGCGCAGGGCGTGCTGACCACCAAGTACCTGGACGGCATCCCGGAGGGCTCGCGGGCCAGCAGGAACGGGTCGCTGTCGCCGGACCAGCTCAGCGAGCGAGACGCTGGCGCACGTCCGGGCGCTGAACGAGATCGCCGCCGCCCGCGGGCAGACGCTCGCCCAGATGGCGATCTCCTGGGTGCTGCGCGACAGCGGGTGACCTCGGCGCTGATCGGCGCGTGCAGCGTCGCGCAGCTCGAGGAGAACCTGGCCGCGGCGGGCCAAGACCGCGCTTCACCGACGACGAGCTCGCGGCCATCGACAAGGACGCGGTCGAGGCCGGCATCAACATCTGGGCCCGCTCCAGCTCGAACTGACCCGTCGGCCGCCCCGGACTTGTGTCACAAAACACGCCCTCGACCGTGTCCTATGTACGACGCCAGAAAATAATCGCTCCGCCGGGAAGAAACTTGAGCGACTGAATGGTTCAGTTAGTCAAGGGATTAAGGGAAGCCTGCCCCTTGACAGACCGACAGTCGGTCTGTTTACTGGAGAGGAACAGACGTGAGCGTCGAAGCACGGGAGTCAGGAGAGGCGCAGGCGAACGGGCCAGCGCTGAACCGGGAGATCCTCGACGCGTTCGGCGCACTCGTCAAGCAGCTCGCCGGGATCGGCCAGTCGATCGCGGCCAGCTTCCGGGTGGCACCCAGTGACCTGCTCGCGCTGGTCAAACTGGACGGGGTGCTGGCCATGAAGGAACTCGCGCAGCGAATGGGGTGCGACGCGTCGTTCGTCACGGCCGTGGCGGACGCGCTCGAACGGGCCGGGCTTGCCAAGCGGGAGCCCAGCCAGCGAGACCGGCGGGTGAAGAACCTGGTGCTTACCCAGGAAGGCATCGCCGCGAAGGAGCGGCTGATGCAGGAACTCGCCGAACGGATGCCCTGGTGTTACGCGCTCGACGACACGGAACGGGAGTGCTTCCTCGGGCTGCTCAAGAAGATGCTGAGCAGCCACGGGCCGAGCGCTGATTCCGCTCCTGAGACGGCGTCTGACAGTAGAGACGCAACCGTACGTTCGGAATAAAAACGACCGAAACCGGGATGAGGGAACTGTTTTGTCTGCAACCTCACGCCAGACGGGGGGCGCCGCGCGCGGAGGCGGCGCCGCCACGACGGCTCGGGCTCGCGCTCGTGGTCATCGCGGCCGCGCAGCTCATGGTCGTGCTCGACGCGACCATCGTGAACGTCGCGCTGCCGCACATCCAGGACGCGCTGCACTTCTCCGGGACGAACCTGGAATGGGTCGTCAACGCCTACACGCTCGCCTTCGGCGGGCTGCTGCTGCTCGGCGGGCGATCCGGTGACCTGCTCGGGCGGCGGCGGATCTTCATCGCGGGCATCGCGCTGTTCGCGCTCGCCTCGCTGGCCGGCGGGTTCGCCACCGACCAGGCCTGGCTGCTCACCGCCCGGGTCATCCAGGGCATCGGCGGCGCGCTCGCCGCACCCGCCTCGCTGTCGCTGATCGCCGTCACCTTCCCCGAGGGCAAGGAGCGGAACCGGGCGATGGGCGTGTACGCGGCGCGTGTCCATCGCCGGCGCGGCCATCGGGCTGATCGCCGGCGGGCTGCTGACCAGCTACGCTCGACTGGCGCTGGGTGTTCTTCGTGAACGTGCCGATCGGCCTGGTCCTCGTGCTGCTCGCGCCCCGGGTCCTCGGCGAGTCGGAGCGAGTGCGCGGCAGGCTTCGACCTGCCCGGCGCGATCACCGGGTCCCTGGGCCTGGGCGCCCTGGTGTACGGGCTGTCCGAGGCGGCGACCACGTTCAGCAACGGCCAGGCGATCGGGCACTGGGGTGAGCACCAAGGTCATCGTGACGCCTGGTGGCGGCCGTGGTGCTGCTCGGGGCGTTCGCGTTCATCGAGGCACGGTCGCGGCACGCGCTGGTGCCGCCGCGGGTGCTCGCGTCCCGCGACCGGACCGGGGCGTACCTGATCAGCCTGTGCATCGGCACGGCGATCTTCGGCATGTTCTTCTTCATGACGATCTTCGTGCAGGAGGTCTGGGGGTACTCGCCGGTCCGCTCGGGGATCGCGTACCTGCCGATGGTTGCCTTGATCATGGTCGGGGCCGGCGCCTCTCCTCGCAGCTGGTCGCGCGGATCGGCGCGCGGCCGCTGATGACCGTGGGGCCGCTGCTGGCCGCCGGCGGCATGTTCTGGCTGTCCCGGATCACGGAGCACAGCACGTACGCCGGCGGGCTGCTCGGGCCGATGATGCTGACCGGCCTCGGGATGGGGCTGACGTTCGTGCCGCTGTCCCTGGTGGCGCTCGCGAAGGTGCCGAACAAGGACACCGGGGTGGCGTCGTCGCTGCTTAACACCGGGCAGCAGGTCGGCGGGTCGATCGGCCTGGCGATCCTCGGCACGGTGGCCTGGTCGGCGGTGGCGTCGAACACGAAGTCGGCCATCGCCGCCACGCACGGGGCGCACCTGTCGGCGGCGCGCGCAGACGGCGCTGGGCAACCACGCGCTCGCCTACGGGTTCGGGCGGGGGTACCTGGTGTCGGCGGGGATCTCGCTCCTCGCGGTGATCATCGCGCTGGTGATGATCCGGGTCAAGCGCGAGGATCGATCCTCACGCGCTTGATCGTCATCGATAGCGGCAAAATCATAGCCGACGGGCCGCGCGACCAGATCCTCGGCCAACTCTCCGCGGCGAGCCAGCAAGGAGTGCCGCAGCGGTGACCGGCAAAGGCTCCACAACCGGAATCGCGGCAGGCGCGCTCGCGATCTTCGCGGCGGCGGCGGCGATCCTGTTGCTTATTCCTGCGCATGAGCCGGCGGATGCGGTAACTGTCGCTCTTCCGAGGCCGAGGCCGGCTTCGCTCGTCGAAGCGACGAGTGGCTCGGCGCTCACGGATATGCGCGCGGTCGGCGATCAGGCGAAGATCATCAACGCGTCTCTGCCGTTCGCGAACGCCCCGCTGAATGCTGCCCAGAGCTTTGCCTTCGCCGGAAGCGACACCGACCAACGGCGGGCGCTGCTCTGCCTGACCCAGACTGTTTATTATGAAGCGGGATCGGAACCGCTCGAGGGCCGACGCGCAGTCGCGCAGGTCGTCCTCAACCGGCTGCGCCATCCTGCATTTCCGAAGTCGATCTGCGGCGTCGTCTATCAGGGCGCTGGAACCGGCACGTGCCAGTTCACCTTTGTCTGCGACGGCGCTCTCTATCGCCGTCCGGCCGAAGGCGCCTGGCGCGAAGCCGAGCAGATCGCTCGCGCCGCATTGTCCGGCTACGTCGAGCGGTCCATCGGCGAGGCCACTCATTATCACGCCGACTATGTCGCGCCGCGCTGGGCGCCATTGCTTTCTAAGGTTGCCGCGATCGGTCAGCACATCTTCTACCGCTGGCCCGGTGCCTGGGGCCAGCCAGCGGCATTCACTGGCCGCTACATCGGCGAGCCTCGCGATCCGCTGACGATGCGTCCGCCGCCGCCGGCTCCCGCGCCCGACGGCGGGGGTGTCGCTTTGGCTGAGGCCGATCTCGGGCCGCCAATTGCGCGAGCTTCCGACGATGTCGGCGGCCTGCTCGACACCTCCAAGGGCTGGACTCTGCACATTCCCGGACCGGACGAGAGCGGCGGTGCGGCTGCAAAAATGATCGCCTCGCAGCAAAGCGCGGCCGCAGCACCGGCTGAGGTCGCGACTGCTTCGGCTGCCGGCACACCGACCGGCAGCAGGTAAATTTTGGAGCACGCGTAACATGGCTAGCCTTCCACTCGTCGGACCAAAGATCAGGCACCGCCAGCCGATGACAGGCGCGCGCATGATCATCGTCGCGACCGCCGCAGCCTTCGCGGTCTTCATGCTGTGGGCGAGCATCGCACAAGTGGACGAGGTGACTCGCGGCGAAGGAAAGGTCATCCCTTCGAGCAAGCTCCAGACCATCACTGCTGCGGATCCGGCGACTGTGCGCGACCTGCTCGTCCGCACCGGACAGCGAGTCCATAAGGGACAGCTGCTCGTCCGTCTCGACAACCCGGACAGCGAATCGCAACTGGGCCAGCTTCAGGCGGAGACCGAGTCGCTCCAAGCACGATCCGCGCGTCTCACCCAGGAGGGCATGGGCACGAACGTGGCGTGCCAAGGCACCGACTGCGCGGGTGAAGAGGCCCTCCGGGCCGCGCGCGAGGATGCGCTCCGAAGCAAGGTCGCAGCATCGCAGGCAAACGCCGAGCAGGCGCGTCGCGATGCCGCCGAAGCAGCAGCGACGATCAGCAGTCTTCAAAGCACCCTGGGACTTGCTCAGCACCAGGTGCAGATGATGGCGCCGCTCGCCGCCAAGAACATCGTCCCGCAGACCGACCTGCTCGAAAAGCAGCGCGAAGTCGTCGATATCCAGGGACGGATTGCCGCTGCTCGCGAGCAGCAAGGGAAGGCGATGGCCGCCGTCCAGGAAGCGCAGGCTCAAGCCTCACAAGCGACTTACGAGTTCAAGCAGCAGGCGCTCGATGAACGCAGCCAGGTGAACGCGAAGATTGCCGTCAACGAGCAGTCGCTTCGCGGTGCCGAAGGCAAGATGAACCGCACCGAGGTCCGCTCTCCGGTCGACGGCGTGGTCAACGACGTCCAGGTGACGACGATCGGCTCCTTCGTCCAGCCCGGCCAGAAGATCATGGAAGTCGTTCCCTTAGGCGACAAGCTTCTCGTCGAGACGCGCGTGAGACCGAGCGACATCGCCTTCATCAAGGTCGGCGACCGGGCACTCGTGAAGGTGACCGCCTACGATTTCTCGATCTACGGCGGTCTTGAAGGCAAAGTCGTGCAGGTCTCGGCTGAACTCGATCTACGACGACAAGGAGAAGGAAGCTTACTTCACCGTCATCGTCGAGACCGACAAGAGCTATCTGATGGCGTCAGGCCATCCGCTTCCGATCACGCCCGGAATGATGACCAACACGCAGATCATCACCGGACGGAAGAGCGTCCTCACCTACCTTTTGAAGCCGGCGTTGAAGGCCAGGAGCGACGCGCTTCGCGAACGCTGATCGGCCTCTGCGAGCGCCGGCGTGGCCTGAGGAGCATCGATCCGATAACCATGGGTCCACTCGCCGTATGAGGCGAAGGTAAGCATCGGCCGGTAATCGGTCACGACGCGCGCATCGAGCACTTCGCTCGTCCCGTCATCCAGAACGTACATGTGACCATCAGCGCGAGCCACGACGACCGCGTGATCGGCGCGCCGAACGAGGTCGTGCACGATGCTGAGATAGAGGTCGCGCTGGCTGAAGCCAGCCGCTCGAAGCAGCTGCAGCTTGGCGATCGCATAATCCTCGCAGTCCCCGCGGCCGCTCCGGAGCGTGTCGTTCGCTAAGGACCAGACATCCGGCCGGCCGAACCGGCTTTGGTCGTCCTCATACTGGACGCGGTCGTTCACATAGCGGTTCACCAGGCGAAGCTGCTCGATCGGGCCGACCTTCTTGAGCGCCGCCGCAAACCGCGCGGGTGCACCCTTTAGCGATGCATGTTCGACGGCGCGCCAGCGTGCATCCAGTGGCGTGTGGCCAATTTGCAGGGCCACTGTGCCGAACAGATCGGGACGACCGCTTAGAGCCCCGTCATCCACGTCCGGGCGTATCAGCTGGCTGGCGTGCGGAACTGAATAGGTTGCGGGCACCGGCTGCGGAGCGTGTTGCTGCGAAAGTGTAGCCTGTAAGGCGCTGCTGGTGCCGAGGATCGCCTCGGTCTTCGACCATGATTGAGCTGACGCCGTGCCGGGACAGGCGAGGGCCGCCACAGCTACCGAAAACCCAAGGCAAAGAGCGCGGATCGCCATGCGTCCGCATCTGACGAACTAAGGAGAATATTGGCTTAGAGGAGATGGTTACGCGGCCATTTACTGTGAATCCCCGCTTTAGAGATACGCGATCAACCTCAGATGGCGTTGCTCGATCGGAAGGGCTGCGGACGCCACCGGTTTCAGCGTCGGGCTGCTGCCGTTCGCCGCATAAGCGCGATCGATGCTAACCAGGCGCTGATGCACGGCGCGCTGGTCGCGCACAAAGTCGGCGTCGAACTGGCTGCTCGCCTGCAGGGCGTCGAGCATCGCCTGTTCGCCCGTTGCCAGCGTTGCGGAGGGGAGAAGGTTCAACCTTCGGCCTTCGAGCGCCAATTGCCCGCTCGTTCCCCTGTGATCATCGACCATCCGCTGGGCGAATTCGCGGAGAGGGGGCGATGACGACCGCTGAAGAGCGAGTTCCGACGAGCGGATTACGAACAGCTCGATCGATGAATTCTCCGCAACGAACGTCGCTGCGGAGACCGAAGGTTGGACACGGCTTACCGGAGACCGCTGCGACACCGACCTAGGTGTGGGCGGCCGTTCAGTGGTGCCGCATCCTGAAAGCCACAGGATGATGCAACCAACCGCAATGGATCGCGAGCAAAGCAAGGCTGATCTCCCCCAGCTACGGGCTGCATTGGTCATAGCACAGCCCGCGCCGTCGCGAGGCCCGTCTTACTTGCGCGCGACCGCCGGAGAATTGCTTAGGGCGGATGCCATCGTCACCGGGGCTGGTCCGACGTGCACCCACGAGCTGTACATTCCAAAGCTCATCACCGGCTGGAACTCAAACCGCCGCGCCTCCACGGGGAAGGGCGGTCCGCCTGTATCGTCGACGATATAGTAACGGCCGCCGCTGCGGACCGTCAGAACGGTGATCGGCCCCCCAACGCGGTCGCGGGCGAGCGTCAGGAACAGGTCCGAATTGTTGAAGCCGAGCGCCCGTAGCGCCTGGAACTTGACGATCGCACGGTTCTTCGCGTCGCCGGCGCCACGCGCGAGTGTTTGCTTCGCGCTAGCCCAATAATCATGCTGGCCCCATTCGGTCGCATCGGACACCCAGTGAATGCTCGAAGTGACCGCCGCCTGGACGAAAGCAACCTTCTGAAGCGGCGAGAAGTTACGCGCCGGCGCAACGAGACGCTGCAGCAGCGGTGATGCCGATGCATCCTCCCGCGCCCTCTTGAGACTGTCTGAGAAACGTTCCGCCCTGATTTGCACGGCGTGTGTGCCGAGCATGTCCGGGCCGGCTAAAAGCAAAGATGATACGCCAGCCGTACTGGGTGTGGGTGCGGCTGCGCTCGCTCCCGATGATGCAATCGCGGCCGCGCCGATCAACAGCGCGCCACTCCATGCGCGATAAATCATTGTTCCTCCCACCTCGGCCCGGCAATGAGGAATCACGGATGCCGAATGTCGGGAATGCGACGGTAAATTCCAATTCAACGCTCATCGGCAAACCGTTACGCTGCCGCGACGAACTGCACGGCAAGGCTAATCTGCGTCAGCGGCGATTAAACGGTCGATGGATGCCCCGCGTGGATTCGAACCACGATTGACGGAGTCAGAGTCCGTAGTCTTACCATTAGACGACGGGGCAGCTTGGGATGCGGCGAGATAGAAAGGGCTGTTTTCCCTGTCAACGGCGGCGTCGGGGTTCCGCTGGACTTGCCCAACCACATAAAATTGTGATTAAAACCGCATCAAGTCAGCCGCCCAGCTTAGGGGCGGTGCAGGAAAGAACGGGCGTGTCATGGCGCAGGGTGCGGCCAGTGCGCCGGCTCTGCAGCAAGCATATCGCGCGCAGAGCGGGCCATCGAATCAAGGCTTCTCGCCAAAGCGGGAGCCGCATCGCCACACATATGGAGCAATCGACCTCGGCACGAACAACTGCCGGCTTCTCATCGCCCGTCCGACGACTGGCGGCTTCACGGTCATTGATGCTTTCTCGCGCATCGTGCGGCTCGGCGAAGGCCTTTCACGCACCGGTGCCTTGTCCGACGAGGCGATGGACCGGGCGGTCGGCGCGCTGACGATCTGCTCGGACAAGCTCCGGCGTCGCAATGTCTCCATTTCGCGTTCGGTCGCGACCGAGGCTTGCCGCCGGGCCCATAATGGCCAGGAGTTTGCCGATCGGGTTCGCGATCAGACCGGGATCGTTCTCGATATCATCGAGCCGGCGGAAGAGGCGCGTCTCGCGGTGCTCGGCTGTCATAAGCTGCTCGAGCCTGGCGACGGCCCGGCCCTCATCTTCGACATCGGCGGTGGGTCGACCGAGCTAGTGCTGATCGACCAGGAAGAAGGCACTCCGAGGATCCGCGCCTGGTGGAGCGCTCCGTGGGGTGTCGTGTCACTCACCGAAAGCGAGGGCAAGGAAGCACTTGAAGGGCCCGATCGCCTTAAGGCTTACAAGAGGATGCGCGAGCGTGCGCGGCGCGCGTTCGCCAATTTCACGACCATGCTACCCAAGAAGCGCGACGGCATCCGGCTTTTGGGGACCAGCGGCACGGTCACGACGCTCGCCAGCGTCCATTTGGCGCTGCCTTTCTACGATCGCCGGGCCGTCGACGGCCTTCATGTCCCCGTGGACGCGATGCAAAAGATCAGCAGCATGATCGCAGGCATGGATTATCAGGAGCGTTCGGCGCTTCCGTGCATCGGCAACGAGCGCGCCGATTTGGTCGTCGCCGGCTGCGCCATCCTCGAAGCGATCATTGAGATTTGGCCCGCGCAAAACCTCGGCGTCGCCGACCGCGGCATCCGCGAAGGCATTCTCCGATCGCTGATGGCGCGCGACGGCTGGCAATTGTGAAGCGGCTGAGGACCGCCAAAGGCCGCAAAGATTTGTCGACGCGCTGGCTGGAGCGGCAACTCAACGACCCCTACGTCAAGCGCGCCAAGGCGGAGAATTATCGCAGCCGTGCCGCCTACAAGCTGCTTGAGCTCGATGAGCGCTTCGGCCTCCTGAAGGGGATCAAAGCTGTCGTCGATCTCGGCATCGCACCGGGCGGCTGGAGCCAGGTCGTCCGGCGCAAGGCTCCGCAGGCTGGCATCGTCGGAATCGACCTGCTTCCGACCGACCCCATTGACGGCGTCACCATCCTCCAGATGGACTTCATGGACGAAGCCGCGCCCGAGCGGCTGAAGGCGGAGCTGGGCGGGCAGGCCGACCTCGTCCTATCCGACATGGCAGCCAATACGGTCGGACACCAGCAGACCGACCATCTGCGCACAATGGCGCTGGTCGAAACCGGCCTCGAGTTCGCCCGCGAGGTGCTCCGTCCAGGCGGCGCCTACGTTGCCAAGGTGCTGGCCGGCGGCGCGGACAATCAGCTGGTCGCCGAGCTCAAGCGTAACTTCTCGAGCGTGAAGCACGCCAAGCCACCGGCAAGCCGGAAGGACTCCAGCGAGTGGTACGTCGTGGCGCAGGGCTTCAAGGGCGCTCGGGAGAGCTAATTCCTCGCAAACCGTCAGACTGCCCTGTCGTGATCGGACAAAATGCTGTCGTGAATTCGTGCCGCCTCCCCGTGTCGAAGAAGCTACGCGCCGCTTTGGGGGGGCCGGGTAAGTGAAACACAATATTTACCGGAGAATCATGGCCAGAGCTGCGGATCTGGCCTGGATCCTCGCATCCCTCTTCGGCTTGCTCATCGCCATTGCGGCCATGCACGGCAGGCCGACCATCATCATCGTTGGTTTGATCGTTGCCGGTCTACTTGGCCTTGTAGGAATTGGAATTTGCGTCCGCGCGGGACGAATGATTGCTCGCTCAGATCGCTCTGACGAACCCGACTAGCCCCCTGTTCGTACGAGCTTAGGTTGCTCACCTTGAAGGCGACGCTGCCCTGCACCAGGCTGTGCGGCGGTGGGTTGCTGAATGAAGCTGGCAGGTGACTCGATGTCCGCAAGGGGCGGCCGTTTCCGAAAGCCGACACTCACGTGTCATTTGACCTTCTCTTCCATTCGTACGAGCGTCCGGCGGTCCCAGGCCGCTAGCTAAGAAGCGAGGCACCACCATGAACGCCAGGCTCGCCTTAATCGCAACGTTGATGCTCACGACCGCGTCTGGTCAGCCCCAGACCAAGAGTTCCGCTCCTCCCACTGCGGCCGTGAAAGCGCCAGCTCCGACCACCGCGGGATGCCTTCTCGTCAGCAATGCGTTCGCCAACAGTTCGACGGACGATAAGGACCGCACACTGGCGCGCGCTTCGCTCTATTTCTTCATGGGTCGAATCGATAACGGGACGACAGCGGTTCAGCTGAAGGCGGCGTTCGCTGCACAGGAACGCGTGATTAACAACGCCAATGCCTCCGAAGTGATGAACGAATGCCTCAAGCTGGTCCAAGCCAAATCAGACTTGCTTAAGTCGGTTGCGGAGGACCACCCGCAAGGCAAATGAGTGAATTGCTGTCTGGGACGGCGGACGTTGGCGGACCTGGATCGCCACGTCGGCCTTCGCTTCCAGACTATTTTGCAGTCGTCGTGACCGCTGGCGTGGGCGGCTCCTGCGGGTCCATCAGGCGCCGGGTGAGATAGATCATCTCCAGCGCACTGGTGTGCGCCGCCTGCTTGAGATTGGCGCCCGCCGCATGGCCGCCTTCGGTGTTCTCGTAATAAAGGAAGGGCAGGCCATATTCTTCCATGCGCGCGGCGAACTTGCGCGCGTGCTGCGGGCCGACTCGGTCGTCCTTCGTCGTCGTGAAGATGAAGGGCACCGGATATTTCCCGTCTCGGCGGAGGTTTTGATAGGGCGAGGTCTTCTCCCAGAAGGCGCGCACGGCGGGATCGTCAATGCTCCCATATTCGCCCTCCCACGACGCGCCTGCAGCGATCTTCGAGATGCGGATCATGTCGAGCAGCGGGACCTCGATATCGACCGCGTTCCACAGCTCGGGATGTTGAATGAATTCAACCCCCATCAGCAGCCCGCCGTTCGACCCGCCGCGGATTCCGAGCCGGCGGGGGCTGGTGATCTTCTTGGCGATCATGTCCTTCGCGACTGCGGCGAAGTCGTCGTAAATGATCTGGCGCTTGGTCCCGAGGCCCGCCTCGTGCCATGCCGGACCGAACTCGCCGCCGCCGCGGATATTCGCGAGCGCGTAGACGCCCCCCTTTTCGAGCCACAGCTTGCCGGTGATCGCGCCGTAGGTCGGCGTCTGGCTCGCTTCGAACCCGCCATAGGCATAGAGCAGGGTCGGATTGTTGCCGTCGAGTTTGATATCGCTTCGGTGGACCAAAAAGTAGGGGATCTTGGTCCCGTCGGTCGAAATCGCTTCGCGTTGCTCGGAGACGAGGCCCGACGCATCGAACTTCGCGGGCTGGCGCATGATTTCTTTCACATCGCCGGTGCCTGCATCAGCTAGCCACAGCGACGGCGGCGTCAGGAAGTTGGTCACCGCCAGGAAAGCCTCGTTGTTCGTGTGGCTCGTGTCGGCAATGGCGATGGTGGAATTGTCTGGAAGCTCCAGCGCCGAGCGCGTCCAAGTCCCATTGGCCTCCGGTTTGAAGACCAAAGTTCGGCCGCGGACATTGTCGAGGATCGAAACCAGAAGCGCGCCCTTGGCGGCAGATGCGCCCTCAAGCGCCTCGCGAGGGCCCGGGGCATAGATAAGCATCGGCTTGAGGTGCGCAGGGTTCGCTCGGAGCTGCGCCAGGTCCACAGAAAGCAGGCTTCCGGCGGGGAAGTCCTTGCCTCCGGCTGACCAGCTTTCTTGAGTCTGAATGATCACGCGCCCGCCGATCATGTCGACCAGCTGCGCCTTCTCGGGAATGCCGATCCGGCGGTTGCCCTTCGCGCCGATCAGGAAGTTCTTCGAATGCCAGAAGTCGGTGCCCTCGACGATAACGGGAAGTGTTCGATTCTCGGCATCGCGCAGCACTCCGGCGCCGGCCGAAACGTCCTTCTTGGTGCCGCGGAACAGCTCGACCGCCGCCGACAGCGGCTGGCCGCGCTTCAGGCGCTTCACGACATAGGCGTAGCCCGATTCCGTAAGCTCGCCCGGTTTCCATTCGCGGCTGACGAGCAAGCTGTTCTCGTCCAGCCAGGTCGCGTCCTGCTTACCCTTCGGGAGCGCAAAACCGTTCTTCACGAACTTCTTCGTCGGAAGATCGAACTCGCGGATCGTCACCGCATCTTCACCGCCGTCGGAAAGGTTGATCAGGCAGCGGCGCTCCGCCGGCCGAGCGCACTGCGCACCCTTCCAGACCCAGTTGGCCTTCTCCGAGCCGGCAAGCGCATCGAGATCAAGCACGGTCTCCCAGTGAGGATTGCCGCTGGCGTAACTCTCGATGCTGGTGCGTCGCCAGATACCGCGCACGTGGTCGGCGTCCTGCCAGAAATTGTAGATCTGACCACCGATGAACGAACCGTATGGAATTCGGTCCTTCGCCTGCGCGATCTCGAGCGCTTCGTTGTAATATTGCTGGTAACGAGAGTCTGCCTCGAGCACCGCCGTGCTGCGCGCATTGTGAGCATTCACCCACGCCATCGCTTTGGGCGAAGATACGTCCTCGAGCCACAGATAAGGATCATCGCTCACCGTCTGAGCCCGCGCTGCGCTCATTCCGGACGCTGCGGCCAGAAGCGTGAACACCAACAATTTACGCATGCAAAGACCTCCCCTCGAAGCGCGAGGAATGGAGGGGCGGGTGCGAGGGAGTCAACAATGGCTTCGACGAGCGGCGGGCAACTCATCATGAACGGTAAGCGGCCCTAGCTCTTCTTCGCGCGCGCAGCGCCGATCGCCTGTTTCAGCGCATCGTAGCCGACGGCGCCGTTCATCACGCGGTCGCCGATGACGAACAGCGGTGTGCCCGTCGCCCCGAGCTGGCCGGCGAGCTGGAAGTTGCGCTTGAGCTCTGCCTCGATCGCGACATCGTTTTGCGGGTGCGGAGTGATTCCCGCTGCCTCGGCTGCGGTTGCAATCGTGTCGGGCGCAGGGCGTCCCGCAGCCCATAGGGTATCGTGGAATTTTGCGAACCGTCCGAGCTCCGACGCCTCGAGCGACAGCCTCGCCGCGGTCACGCTGTCGGGACCCAAGATGGGCAGTTCGCGATAGACGATGCGAAGGCCCTTATCCTCCTGGAGCAAACGGTCGACGGTGGGATTGCTCGCCTTGCAGTAAGGGCAGGCATAATCGAAGAATTCGACCAAAGTGACGTCGGGCTTCGCCGCGCCCCTCCACGAGCTTCCGAACGGCGTTTCGATTGCCGAGCGGTTCGCAGCGAGCACCGGCTCATATTGCGCATCCCGAAGCGCATCGACCGCATCGGTCAGGATCTTGGGATCGGCAAGCAGGCCCTGCCGAACGATCCGGCTACTAAGAAGGTTGGGGAGCGCGAAGAAAAGGACCGCCGCCGTCAGCAGCGATCCGATGATGCCCCCCGCTATGCCCGCTCCAATCGTTCCCGATCTACGCGGCGCTGTCGCTTCGTTCACTGGTCCTTCGGGTCCCGGTATTTTTTGTCTTTCTTGGCCAGCTCGGCCCGGGACACCATGGCGATATCCTGCGCCCGAAGATAGTCCGGCGTTCCCGGAGGAATGCCCTTCATCGCCATCTGCGCGCTTGCAAGGGCCATCTTCGGGTCACCCTGAAGATTGCTCCGCTCCGCCGTCGCAAGCTGCGCCCGCGGCTGGTCGCCTTCGTGGTCGTAGATGATCCCGAGCTGGTACCAGGCGAACGGGTCCTCATTGTCGCGATTGACCGCAACCTTCAGGATTTCCTTCGCCTCGTCGAAATTCTTAGCGTCGTTGGTTTCGACTAAAGCGTGACCAAGCATCGCCGCGATCATCGGCGCGTTGCCCGACCGCTCCGTCGCTTCCCTGAGCGGTGCCAGCGCCTCCTTCGGCTTACCGTCCTCGAGGAGAATCTGACCCTTGAGCTCGAGGAAATAGGGATCGTGCGGGTCGATCGCGAGGAGCGCATTGGCCTCGGATTCCGCCTTATCCGGATAGCCGCCGAGATGGTACGCATAGGCTCGGGCATAGTGGGCCGGGACACTCTGGTCGCTCTCCGGATATTTGACGACCGCCTGCCTCGGATCGACGAAGCCCAGCAGCTTCGCCTTCACCCGCTCGAACCTTGCCTCGAGCTGGGGATCGGTCGGCTTGTTCCAGGCGGGATCGCGTTGAAGCGTCTGCTGCAGCGCCTGAACACGCTCCGACGACAAAGGGTGGTCCCTATCGAAACTATCCTTCGAATAGATGGCGAGCCGATATTCCAGGTTCTGCAGCTTGCCGAAGAAATCGAGCATGCCCTTGCCACTGATCCCCGCTTTCGAAAGGAGGCGCATGCCCGTGGCGTCCGCCGTCGATTCCTGCGCGCGCGTGAACGCCATCATGTCGCCAAGAGCGGCCCGCTGACCCGCCATCATCAGGCCCATGCCTGCGTCACCGGCTCCGGCGGCCACGGCGGCAATGCCGATCAGCAGCGACAGGATGCGTGATCCCCATCGCCTGTTTTTGGCCTTCACCGCTTCGAATGGAATCGCCTGCGATGACGTGGCCGAGCTCGTGCGCGACCACCCCCTGTACCTGGTTCACATTGTCAGCGTCCTCGATCAGGCCCGACTGGAGGTAGACGGTCTGCCCTTGCGACACGAAGGCGTTGATCTCAGGATCGTTGAGCAGGACGACCTTGACGCTGCCGGGATCGAGCCCTCCCGCCTTGATCAGCGGCACGGACATGTCACGGAACAGCGCTTCAGTCTCTGTGTCCCGGAGGATCTGCGGCCCCGAGTTGTCCTGTGCAGCAGCCGGCTGCCAGCTGGTTGCCGCCAGGATGAGCGCGAGCATCAACATGCGCGCGAAGCGGGAGATCGGCGATCTCATCGACCGCCGATTACCATCTTCGGGCCTGAACGGGTGATGAAAGTTATCCGAAGGTGCGCTGCCACCATCCCCTGCGCGGCTCGGATCCACTGTCCGCTGCGGTGTCATTGTTCGCTGATGGCACGTTGACGGGCTCTTCCGCGGCGGTCTCGCCAGGTTCCGCCTCGGGCTTGGCCTTCGAGCGGCGCTTGCGTGCAGGCTTGGCTGGTTCCGCAGCCTCTCCAGCGGCTTCTGCGGGCGCAGCCTCGGCAGGCGCGGGCTCGGCGACTGCCAATTCCGCTTCGACGGCCTTCTTCGATTCACCGCCGCCGCTTGGGCTTCGGCGCCGGCTCTTCAGCGGCCTCGGTTTGCGCAATCGGCGCTTCCTCGTCGATCGGCGTCTCGATCATCGGCGAGCTAGCGGGTTCCACCGCAGCTTCAGCCGGAGCCTCAGCCTCAGCAGCACCATCGCCACCCTTGCGGCCACGACGCCTTCCCCGGCGCCGCTTTCCGCCTTCCCCCGACTCTTCCCGGACAGCTTCCGCCTGCTCTGCCGGTGCTTCTTCAGGGGCGGCGTCGCTACGCTCTTCTTGCGCCGGTGCATCTGCCTCGGCCTCGCCACCTTCACGCCGGCCGCGGCCTCGGCCTCCGCGGCGACGGCGACGGCGGCGGCGCCCTTGGCGATCGCCTTCTCCAGCCTCGCGCTCCTCGCGAGGCTCCTCCTCATACTCTTCCTCTTCGCCTTCCAGCGTGATCTCGACCGTCTCTTCTTCCTCTTCTTCTTCTTCCTCCGCAGGCGCAGCCTCGGTCCGCGGCGGGGCGACCGGACGCCCGCCGGAGCTGTCGACGGTCATCCTCGCGCCCTCGAAGCCTTCGTCGATGAGGATCTCGATCCAGACGCCGTAGCGCTGTTCGATGTCCGCGAGTTCGGCGCGCTTCTTGTTGAGGACGTAGACCGCAGCTTCCTTGCCCGCGCGGAGGCAAATCCTGTCGCCGCGTCCGCGCGCGGCCTCATCTTCGATGATCCTAAGCGCCGACAGGCCGGCAGAGGCCGCCGTGCGCATGAGGCCTGTGCCGTCACAGTGCGGGCAGGCCTTGGTCGATGCCTCGAGGACGCCGGTGCGAAGCCGCTGCCGGCTCATCTCCATCAGGCCAAAGCTTGAAATCCGGCCGACCTGGATCCTGGCGCGGTCGTTCTTGAGCGCCTCCTTCATCGCCTTCTCGACCTTCCGGACATGGCTCGACTGCTCCATGTCGATGAAGTCGATGACGATCAGGCCCGCCATATCGCGCAGCCTCAGCTGCCGCGCGATCTCCTGCGCCGCTTCAAGATTGGTGTTGTAGGCAGTCTGCTCGATATTGTGCTCGCGCGTCGAGCGGCCCGAGTTGATGTCGATAGAGACCAGAGCCTCGGTCGGATTGATGACCAAATATCCGCCTGACTTCAGCTGCACGATCGGCTGGTACATGGCCGAGAGCTGGTCCTCGACGCCGTGGCGCTGGAACAGCGGCGTAGTCTCGCTGTGCTGCTTCACCCGGCGGACGTGGCTCGGCATCAGCAGCTTCATGAAGCCGCGCGCCTGCTTGTAGCCCTCGTCGCCCTCAACAATCACTTCTTCGATTTCGCGATGATAAAGGTCGCGGATCGCCCGCTTGATGAGATCGCTGTCGCGGTAGATCAAAGCCGGCGCTGTGCTTCCAAGCGTCCGCTCGCGGATCTCGTCCCACAACCGCGCGAGATAGTCGAAGTCCCGCTTGATCTCTGTCTTGGTGCGCTGGAGGCCGGCGGTGCGGACGATCAGCCCCATCGTCGATGGGAGCTTCAGGTCCGACATGATCGACTTCAGCCGCTTTCGGTCCGCGCCGTTCGAGATCTTGCGCGAGATGCCGCCGCCGTGGCTCGTATTGGGCATCAGCACGCAGTAGCGGCCAGCGAGGCTTAAATAGGTCGTCAGCGCGGCACCCTTGTTGCCCCGCTCTTCCTTCACGACCTGGACGAGGAGCACCTGGCGGCGCTGGATCACGTCCTGGATCTTGTAGCGGCGGCGCAGCGCCTGCCGCTTCTTTCGGAGCTCGTCGGCCGCGGATTTATCGACCGGCGAACGGCTCGATCCCGTACCCGCCTCCGTCGTTGTCGCGGTCGCTTCGCCGGCTTCGAAATCCTCGCCGATAGGCTCGTCCTCGGAATGCTCGTCGGGCTCGTCCTCGATCGCCTCAAGCTCGGCCGAGCGCAGCCGCTCTTCCTCCGCGGCATGCTCTGCCTCCTCGCGAAGCAGCGCTTCGCGGTCGGCTTTGGGGATCTGATAATAATCGGGATGGATTTCGCTGAAGGCCAGGAAGCCGTGGCGGTTTCCGCCATAGTCGACGAACGCCGCCTGAAGCGACGGTTCGACCCTTGTGACCTTGGCTAGATAGATATTGCCTTTGAGCTGCTTGTGCTCAGCGGATTCGAAGTCAAACTCCTCGATCCGGTTTCCCTTGACGACCGCTACCCGGGTCTCCTCCGGGTGGCGCGCATCGATAAGCATGCGCATGGACATTGAAATTTCTCCAGGCGCGCCGGCTCGGCGTTAGGACGCTTCGGCGCGCGATGATTAGGGCCCCGCTGCCGGCGTACAGGCCGGTTGCGATGGCAGGATGACTGGAATGCGTGTCTGCTCGACGAGCCATTCCGCGCCGGTGCGCAGGGGGCGCCGCTTCATCGAAATGCGAATGAAGGGCAGTCTGTGGCGTCATTCGAGCTTCAACCTCGTGGAGCCGTGGCACGTCGCACCGGCCGTGGCATGAATTCCTCGGCGGCCGCCGGGGACTGCCAATTGAGTTAGCATCGCAGAGTAGCACCCGCAACCTTCGCAGCCGCACAAATGCACCGAAATCTGTTACTTTCCTTCTACAAGGGTGACAGCAGTTCCTGCGCTGCTATTTCCGCAAAGCCGATGGTCAGCTCCAGCACCCTATCCGACCGCCGCGGCGTCTGGGCCTTCGTACTTGGCGTCATCATGGTGACCGGCGGCGTTCTGATGCACGCGCCGATGTTCCTGATGGGGCGGCACAATCATTTCGTTCTCGCCGGGATGCCGATCGGTTGGGACATGATCCTGGGCATGGTGGCAATCGTCGCCGGGTGTGGAATCGCCGCCTACGGTCTTCTTCCCAGGAACATCGCCGGCCAACTCGCTGCGTCAGAGGACATCATCGTCACTCCGCCCGAGGATGCACCGCTCAGCGGTCCCCATTGGGGCCTGATGTCGGTGCTGGTGATTGCCCTCATCATCGACATCATGAAACCGGCAACGCTGGGATTCACGCTCCCAGGCATGATGACCGAATATCACGTCACCAAGGCGACCGTGTCGTCATTCCCCTTCTCAGCGTTGACGGGGACGGTCATCGGC
The DNA here is from genome assembly GCA_963831485.1 of uncultured Alphaproteobacteria bacterium. Classification (GTDB taxonomy): domain Bacteria; phylum Pseudomonadota; class Alphaproteobacteria; order Sphingomonadales; family Sphingomonadaceae; genus Sphingomicrobium. The sequence continues at coordinate 15,916 of CAWHQE010000015.1, read as the reverse complement.
TCGGTCATCTGGGGCGTGCTCGCCGACATCTACGGGCGGAAGGCGACGATCCTCCTGTCCGCCGTGATGTTCGTTGGAACGTCAATTTGCGGAGCGATGCCCTCCCTCGCCTGGAACGTGGGCATGTGCTTCATGATGGGAGTTGCCGCAGGAGGGATGCTTCCGGTCACCTACGCGCTGCTCGCCGAGATGATGCCGAGCAAGCACCGCGGATGGAGCCTGGTGCTCGTCGGCGGCCTTGGAGCTGTCGGGGGATATTTCGCGGCAAGCACCTTTTCTGCGCTGCTCCAGCCATTTTTCGGCTGGCGGATCCTTTGGATACTCAACCTGCCCACGGGCCTGTCCCTCGTGCTGCTTGGCGCGTTCATCCCTGAATCTGCCAAATTCCTTCTCGCGCGCGGTCGAAGGGAGGAAGCGCGCCGGGTCATGGAGCGGTTCGGCTCCAGGGCCCGACAGGTTCGCCCCGCGGAGCAGATCGCCCTCGAGCGCGGCCCGTCGGTTGCGCTCACTGGCCGGGCATTCTTCGGCAAGCTTATTGCACTCAGCCTTGCGGCCATCTGCTTCAGCGTCATCAACTTCGGGCTGCTGCTCTGGCTCCCGGCCGACCTGGTCGCGAAGGGTTACAGTGTCGGCGTATCGAGCAAACTGCTCGCGGAATCGGCCTTGATTGCCTTCCCCACGGTGTTCGTGGTCGCTTATCTCTACAGCAGCTGGAGCACCAAATGGTCGCTCGCGGGATCGCTCGTGGTCACCTTCGCGGGCTTGGTCGGTGTCCTTTGGCTCGAACTCACCCGAGCAGGCAACCCAGTCCTCCCCGTCGCCCTTCTGATTATCGGCACCAATGGTCTCATCGCGATGCTGCTTCCATATACAGCCGAGAGCTTTCCGCTCCGCATCCGCGGTCGCACGACTGGAATCGTCGCTGCCTGCACGAAGGCGGGCGGCATGTTCGCCCAGCTGCTCGCGATCCTCGCCCTCATTCCCCCGCTTGGAATGGTCTCGATCGCAATCATGGTGCCGACGATATCAGCGCTGATCCTCGTCGCCTGGTTCGGCAAAGAAACCCGTGGGCGCGATCTGAGGGAGCTTGATCCCGACGGCCACACCTTCGCGGCCGCGGGCATGTAGGAGAGCAGCAGCGGCTACATATTCGTCGTTTGCGCTAACAATTCGCCGTCTATAGCACGCGCGCATGGCTGACCGGATCTCGACACTGGTGATGTTCGGCGCGACCGGCGACCTTGCTCGGCGCATGTTGCTCCCTTCGTTATACGGCCTCGATTCCGATGGGCTGCTGCCGGACAGCCTCAGGATCATCGGCACGGCGCGCACCGAACTCGATGATTCCGCCTTTCGCGAACGGGCCGACGAGGCGCTGAAGGAACATCTGCCGGAAGGTTTCTACAGCGCGGGTGTCGCCGAGCGTTTTCTGTCGCGGCTCCATTATGTGACCATCGACATCACACATCCTGAAGCCTTCGCCGGGCTAGCCGAGCAGATCGGCGATCCGTGTCATGGCGTCGGTATCTTCCTTTCGACTGCGCCCTCGCTGTTCAAACAGACGATCGACGGGCTCGCGTCAGCCGGGCTCGCCTGCCCGACCGTTCGAATGGCGCTTGAGAAACCCCTCGGCAGCGATCTCGAGACCAGCCGCGAGATCAACGATTCCGTCGCGGCGCATTTCCCCGAGGACCGCACATTCCGGATCGATCACTATCTCGGGAAGGAGACGGTCCAGAACCTGCTCGCGCTGCGGTTTGCGAACTCGATGTTCGAGCCCTTGTGGAACAGCACGCATATCGAGCATGTTCAGATCACGGTCGCCGAAACCATCGGGCTCGAAGGGCGCGGCGACTATTACGACGGCGCGGGCGCACTCCGCGATATGGTCCAGAACCACATGCTGCAGCTGCTCGCCCTGGTGGCGATGGAGCCGCCGAGCGACTTCAACGCGACTGCCGTGCGCGATGAGAAGGTGAAGGTGCTCCGTGCCCTTCGGCCGATTTCGACAACCGAGGCGGAATTCAGCACCGTCACGGGTCAGTACACGCGCGGCGCCATCGATGGAGAACCTGTCCCTGGCTATGTCGAGGAGATCGGTCACGAAAGTGCGACCGAAACCTTCGTCGCTTTGAAAGCGCACATCGACAATTGGCGGTGGAAGGGAGTTCCTTTCTATCTCCGCACAGGCAAGCGAATGCCGATGCGCACGTCTGAGCTCTTCATCCAGTTTCGCGACGTACCCTATTCGATCTTCGCCTCGCGCGGAGCGACGACCAAGCCCAACAAGCTCATCATCGGCCTGCAGCCCGAAGAGAGCATCGAGCTTCGGCTGATGTCGAAGACCCCCGGCCTCGACCGGCAAGGCGTGCGTTTACGGGAAATCCCACTCGACATCGGGCTCGCCAACGCGTTCAGCGAATACCGCCGTCGGATCGCATACGAACGCCTTCTGCTCGACCTGATCGAGGGCGATCCGACCCTGTTCGTCCGCCGCGACGAGGTCGAGGCGCAATGGACCTGGATCGACCGAATTCGCGCTGCCTGGGCTGAAAAGGGGATGACTCCGCGGCCTTATGCGGCGGGCACGTGGGGGCCATCAGCTGCGATCGCATTGACCGAGCGCGACGGCATCAGCTGGCACGAGTAGGGCGCACCTATGGCTCTCAACCCCGTCGTCGACAAAGTAACCGATCGGATCGTCGAACGATCAAAATCGACCCGACGCCGATATCTTGAACTGATGGCGCAGCAGAAAGAGCGCGGCATCAGTCGGAGCCGCCTTTCCTGCGGCAATTTCGCGCATGGTTTCGCAGCTTCCGGCGAAGACAAGGCCAAGATCAGCACCCTCGGCGGTCCGAATATTGGAATTGTAACCGCTTACAACGACATGCTCTCGGCCCATCAGCCCTATGGCCGCTATCCCGAGCAGATGAAGATCTTCGCGCGCGAGGTCGGCGCGACGGCGCAGGTCGCGGGCGGAGTCCCGGCCATGTGCGACGGGGTCACTCAGGGCCAGCCTGGGATGGACCTCTCGCTGTTCAGCCGCGACGTGATCGCGATGGCGACGGCGGTCTCGCTCAGCCACGGCATGTTCGATGCGGTGGCGCTGCTCGGCATCTGCGACAAGATTGTTCCCGGGCTACTCATCGGCGCGCTTCGCTTCGGCCACCTGCCCATGTTGCTCATCCCTGGCGGCCCGATGCCGTCCGGGCTGCCCAACAAGGAGAAGCAGCGCATTCGTCAGCTTTTCGCTGAAGGGAAAGTCGGCAGGGACGAGCTCCTAAAGGCGGAAAGCCGCTCGTACCACTCATCCGGCACCTGTACCTTCTACGGCACCGCCAACAGCAACCAGATGATGATGGAGCTGATGGGACTGCACGTGCCCAATGCAGCTTTCGTCAACCCGGGCACACCGCTTCGGCAGGCGCTGACCCGCGCGGCTGTGCATCGCCTCGCCGACCTTGCGCGAAGTGGCGAGCGGCCGCTCGGCGAGGTCATGGACGAGAAGGCGATCGTCAACGCCATGGTCGGCTTGCTCGCGACGGGAGGTTCGACGAACCATTTCATTCATCTGCCGGCGATCGCCCGAACGGCGGGCATCTTCATCGACTGGCAGGATTTCGCCGAGCTTTCGTCAGCGGTCCCGCTCGTCACGCGCGTCTATCCAAACGGGCAGAAGGACGTGAACGATTTCCACGATGCGGGCGGGATGGCGTTCGTCACCTACACGCTCGGGCGCGAAGGGCTCATCCACACCGATCGGCACACCGCCGGCGCGGATTCGATGGACGCCTGGATCGGGAATCCCGAGCTTCACGGCAACGAGCTGGTGTGGAAGCCGGCGGAGGAAAGCGCCGACATCGACATGCTTCGCCCCGCGTCCGACCCGTTCCAGGCTGATGGAGGCCTCCGCCTGGTCCAGGGAAATCTCGGTCGCGCAGTGTCCAAGATCAGCGCAGTCGACCCTGAGAATTGGTCGATCGAAGCCCCCGCGCGCTGCTTCTCCGACCAGGACGAAGTGCTCGAAGCCTTCAAGGCCGGAGAGCTTAACTGCGACATCGTCGTCGTCGTCCGCTTCCAGGGCCCTCGAGCCAATGGCATGCCGGAGCTGCACAAGCTGACGCCAGCACTCGGCGTGGTGCAGGACCGCGGCTTCAAGGTTGCGCTGGTCACCGATGGACGCATGTCGGGTGCGAGCGGCAAGGTACTGGGCGGAATTCACTGTTCTCCGGAAGCGTTGCCGGATGGGCCGCTTGCGCGGCTTCGCGACGGCGACATCGTCCGGCTCGATGCGCGCTCGGGAGAACTCGAAGCGGTCGGGGTCGATCTCGCCACCCGTGCGCCGGCGAACTCGCCGCCGCCGGCGGTGGGGACGGGCCGCGAGCTGTTCGGCCTGATGCGGATGCATTGCAACGAAGCGGAAGCAGGCGGCTCCGCGATTCTGGCCGCCATGGAATCGGAGTAAGCGTGAAGAAAATCGCGGTTGCCGACGTCGGCGGTACTCACGTTCGTTTCGCGATGGCCAAGATCGACGGCGGTCGCGTCGTTAGTCTTGACGATCCAGTCACGCTGAAGACTTCGGAGCACGGCAGCTTTCAGCTCGCCTGGCAGGAATTCGGCCGTAGGGCGGGCATCGATCTCCCCGACTCGCTTGCGATCGCATTCGCTGGGCCGGTCGGCGGCGATGTCCTGAAGCTAACCAACAATCCCTGGGTGATCCGGCCGGCGCTCATCAAAGAGAGGCTCGACGTCGATCACTATACGATCGTGAACGATTTCGGCGCCGTCGCTTACGCCGTCGCGACGCTTGGCGAAGAGCATTTCCGCCATCTTTGCGGGCCGGAGACACCCCTTCCGGCGGAGGGTGTGACGAGCATTGTCGGCCCCGGCACCGGCCTCGGAGTCGCGGCGCTGCTGAGGACGGGTGGCGGATACGAAGTCATCGAGACCGAAGGCGGACACATCGACTTCGCACCGCTCGACGAGCTCGAGGACCGAATTCTCCGAGAGCTCCGGAAGAGCTTCCGGCGGGTCTCGGTCGAGCGAGTCGTCGCTGGGCAGGGGCTTCCCAACCTCTATGAAGCGCTTGCTACGATCGAAAATCTCGACGTCACCATCCACGACGAGAAGGAGCTCTGGGCGGCGGCGCTTGCCGGCACCGACAGCCTCGCAACCGCGGCGCTCGACCGTTTGTGCCTCAGCCTCGGCGCAGTCGCCGGAGACCTGGCGTTGGCGCAGGGCGCGAACGCAGTGGTGATTGCCGGCGGAGTCGGCCTTCGGCTTGCCGATTACCTGGCGCGCTCGGGGTTCCGCGACCGGTTCATTGCCAAGGGCCGGTTCGAGCGGCGGATGGACGAAATGCCGGTGAAGCTCATCACCCATCCGCAGCCCGGACTCATCGGCGCAGCTGCGGCCTTTGCGAAGGAGCACGGATGACCATCGACGAAATCATGCGCTCGGCGCCGGTCATTCCCGTGCTCGTTCTCGATGGCGACGAGGATTGGGCGAAGCTTGCCGCAACCCTTGTCGGCGCGGGCCTCCGGGTCCTTGAGGTCACGCTCCGCACTGCTCGGGCGCTCGATGCGATCAGGCAAATGCGTCAGGTTCCGGAGGCGATCGTCGGCGCCGGAACCGTGCTCAACGGCAAGCAGCTTCACGAGGCAGCGGAAGCCGGGGCGCAATTCATCGTCTCTCCGGGCCTCACGGAACCGCTTGCCAAAGCGATCGCCCATTCCGGCATTCCCTACCTTCCAGGAGTTGCCACCGCCGCCGACATCATGCGCGGCCTCGATCTGGGGCTAGATCGATTCAAATTCTTCCCCGCCGAATCCTCGGGTGGATTGGGTGCACTCAAGGCCCTGTCAGGGCCTTTCGGGAAGATACGCTTTTGTCCGACCGGCGGCATTCGCCCGGACAACGCCGCCGAATGGCTGTCGCTCGAAACCGTCCTGTGCGTCGGGGGTACCTGGCTCTACCGCCACGGAGACGATATGGAGTCAGTGGCGGAGCGCGCTCGATCAGCGGCGGGGCTCAGCCGCTAAATTCCCTGTTAACCATCTTTCCGTGATGATAATGCATTGCGGGTCAATGGGTTGGTGGATGACGCGACCACTGGGCAAAGGAGGGGCTTTAGCCGGGGCGGGCATTTGCGTGCTCGCCGCGGGTGCGGTCCTGTTCGCCTTTGCCGGGCGAAGCGGGGCGGCGGCTCAATCGAGTCTGACGGTCAACCTTCCACCGCCGGTCAGCGACAGGATTTACGGCGCTCCGGAGGCGCGGGGCCGTCCAATCATCGTCATCGACGCCGGCCACGGCGGCCGCGATCCGGGAGCGATCAGCGTTTCCGGTGAGGTCAACGAGAAAGATCTCACCCTGGCGCTTGCCCGCGAGCTTCGCGACGATCTGCTCAAGGACGGTCGCGTACGCGTCGCCATGACCCGCGATGACGATCGATATCTGACGCTCGACCAGCGCGCCGCGGTCGCGCGCAGGCTCAATGCCGGGATGTTCGTTTCGCTCCACATCGACAGCGCACCCAATCCGCTCGCTCGTGGCGCCACGGTCTATTCGCTTTCCGATGTCGCTTCGGATGCCGAGGCGGCGAGGCTGGCAGAATCGGAGAACCGCGGAAGCGCCGATGAGGCCTCGGATGGCTCCCTCGAGGCGATGCTGTCCGACCTTGCCATGCAATCGCAAATGAGCGCCTCGGCCGATCTTGCGGCACGGCTGGTGAACAAATCCGCCGGGCGGTTCGAGCTAAGGCCGAACCCGCACCGATTTGCTGCATTCCACGTGTTGCGCCGCGCGGACGCGCCGGCCGTTCTCTTCGAGGCGGGCTATATCAGCAATGCCGACGACGAAGTGCTTCTGCGTTCACCCGAGCAGCGAACGAAGATCGCGCACGCCTTGGCGCAGGCGATCGAGACCGACATTGCCGCCCGCGCGCACCGTTAACGGAACAAGATCGCGATTAACTGGCTTTGCTGCCCAGCCGGGACAGGCTAGACGCGTCGGCGAATGAAATTCGAGCGTCTGACTTCTCCCGGTTGGCAGCTTCCCGACCTCGTGGCCTTCAACGAGAGGGTTCACGAGTGGGTCGATCCCTGGTGGGCGCGAACCTGGGTCCGCCTGATCGCTTGGGCGGTGGCCGGCCTGCTCGTGCTCGTCGCCGCGATGTGGATCTATTTTGCGTCAGGGCTCCCGTCGGCACAGACTTTGCTCGCTTATCAGCCTCCGCTTCCCACCAACGTGCGCGGCTACAATGGTGACCCGGTCCAGATTTTCGCCCGCGAGCGCCGCGTCGATCTTTCATACGACGAGATTCCGCCACTGGTCGTCCACGCCTTCATCTCGGCGGAGGACAAGTCCTTCTTCCACCACCACGGAATCGACTACAGCGGGTTCATCAAGGCCGTCTTCAACTACACGACGCACCTCGGCCGCGGCGGGCGCGTTGCCGGCGGATCGACCATCACGCAGCAGGTCGCGAAATATTTGCTCCGGGACAGCAGCTACAACGTCGGTCGCAAGGCGCGCGAAGCCATATTGGCGTTCCGGCTCGAAGACACGCTCAGCAAGGAGCAGATCCTCGAGCTCTATCTCAATTCAATCTTCCTCGGCCGTAACGCCTACGGCGTTCAGGCCGCCGCGCGCGCTTATTTCGACAAGGACGTCGATGAGCTGACGCTTCCGGAAGCCGCGTATCTCGCTATCCTGCCGAAAGCCCCGTCGAACTACGACCCGGTGCGTGCCACCCAGAAGGCCCTCGACCGTCGCAACTATGTGCTTCGCGAGATGTCCCGCAACGGCTACATCACCGAGGAGCAATGGAACGCTGCCGCCGCGACCCCGCTCGGCACGATCCGCTACGGCAGCAATGAGAAATTCCGCCAACAGGGCGGCTATTTCATGGAAGAGGTCCGCCGGGAGCTGATCAAGCAGTTCGGCGAGGATGCCAAAGACGGACCGAACAGCCTTTACAGCGGCGGCTTGTGGGTCCGTTCCTCAATGGACACCAACATGCAGGACCCGGCGGCGCAGGCGCTCCGTGACGGGCTTGTGAAGTTCGGTGGCGCAGGCGGGTGGAAAGACCTCGGCATGACCGTCGATTTGTCGAAGGACTGGGCAGGCCAGCTGGATCGCGCTCCAGTCGGCACCGGTTTCCCAGACTGGCTCAAGGCCGTCGTCCTCTCCAAGAGCGACGGCGCAGCAACGGTCGGCTTCACTAACGGATCGAGGGGAACCTTGCCGGTTTCGGGAGCGTCGATGCCGGTCCGGGGGGTCGGCGGCCGAGCCTTCGACTCGCTCAAGCCCGGCATGGTTGTGATCGTCAAGCAGACGGCTCCCGGCGAATATCAGCTGAAGTCGGTCCCCTCGATCTCGGGCGGCATGCTGGTAGAAGAGGTCCACACCGGCCGCGTCCTCGCGATGCAAGGCGGATTCGACGTCATCGGTTCGAGCTACAATCGCGCGATCCAGGCGCTCCGGCAGCCCGGCTCCGCGTTCAAGCCGATCGTCTATGTGACCGCGCTCCAGAATGGCTTCACGCCGGCGACGATCGAGCTCGACGCGCCTTACTGCGTCGATCAAGGGCCGGGTCTACCACAGAAGTGCTTCGTCAACTTCGACCGGCGCTCGGCGGGGCCGCACACGCTACGCTGGGGCCTGGAGCAGTCGCGCAACCTAATGACGGTGCGCGCCGCGGCTAACATCGGCATGCCCAAGATCACCGATACCGCGCGCAAGCTCGGCGTGGGTGATTATCAGAATTACCTGTCGATCGCGCTCGGCGCGGGAGACACGACCGTCCTCCGGCTGACGAACGCTTATGCGACCCTCGCCAACCAGGGACGATCGGTGAAGCCGACGACGATCGACTATGTCGAGGACCGGGATGGCAAGGTCATCTATCGCACCGACAACCGCTGCGCGTTGATGGGGAATTGCGATGCGCCCGACTGGAACGGCGTAGCGATGCCGAGGCCGCCGAACCGCAGCCGTCAGCTCGTCGATCCCATGGCGGCCTTCCAAATGGTCCATGTCATGGAAGGCGTGATCATTCGCGGCACGGCGACGGTCCTGCGCGATCTCAACCGTCCGCTGTTCGGCAAAACCGGCACTACCAACGGCCCGACCAACGTGTGGTTCGTCGGCGGCACACCCGATATCGTCGCCGGAGTCTATGTCGGCTACGACAATCCGAAGCCCATGGGTTCGTGGGCGCAGGGCGGCCGAATCTCGGCGCCGATCTGGAAGGAATGGGCGCTGACCGCGCTCAAGGATCAGCCCAAGGTGCCATTCGCCGCACCGCCTGGCATTCGCTGGGTCCGGATCGACCGCGCCAGCGGCAAGCCGGTGTTCGGTGCCTTCCCGACCACCGACAACGACCCGAAGGCGGAAGTCATCTGGGAGGCATTCCAGCCGCAGACCGAGGCTATTCATAGTCAGCGCAGCACCTTCGGAGATCCGTACAGCGCGCAATATCTGTCGCTTTGGCAGCAGGCGGCCACCGCTCAGCAGCAGCAACAGCAACAGCAGCGGCAGCAGCCGGGCCCGGGACAAGCGCCGCAGGCTTCTGCGCCGGTTGCGACGGCACCGAAACCGCAGAGCGGCTTGCCAACTCAGAACACGCTCTAGTAGCGCTCATCCTCGAGAGGTTTTGAAGATGCGCGCCGAAGCGCAGGCCCATATCGATCAGATCAATGCCGCGACCGCGCTGTTGCGCCGGTTCCTGGATTGGGACCGAGCGCTGAAGAAGCTCGAGGAACTGAACGCCAAGGTCGAGGACCCGACGCTCTGGAACGAACCCAAGGCGGCGCAGGAAGTCATGAGGGAACGGCGGCGGCTGGAAGAAGCGATCGGCGCGACTCGTTTGCTCGAGCGGGAGCTGGCCGACACGTCAGAGCTGATCGAGCTGGCCGAGAGCGAGGGCGACGACGCGCTGGTCGAGGACGCAATTCGAAGCCTCGCCGAGCTTGCCGAGCGTGCAGACCGCGACAAGGTCGCCGCACTGCTCGCTGGCGAGGCAGACGCCAACAGCGCCTATGCCGAGATCAATGCGGGCGCTGGCGGCACGGAGAGTCAGGACTGGGCCGAGATGCTGCTCCGTATGTACACAAGGTGGGCCGAGCGGCACGGGTTCAAGGTCGAGATGATCGACCACCATTCGGGTGAGCAGGCCGGGATCAAGTCGGCGACGATTTTGGTGAAGGGCGAGAACGCCTACGGCAATTTGAAAACCGAGAGCGGCGTCCACCGACTTGTTCGAATCAGCCCTTACGATGCCAATGCTAGGCGCCACACCAGCTTTTCGAGCGTCTGGATCTATCCGGAAATCGACGAGGATATCGACGTCCAGGTCGATGAAAAGGACCTCAGGATCGACACCTACCGTTCGTCCGGGGCAGGAGGCCAGCACGTCAATACGACAGACAGCGCCGTGCGCATCACGCACATCCCGACGGGGATCGTTGTCGCGTGCCAGAACGAGCGCTCGCAGCATAAGAACCGCGCCTCAGCCATGAAGCAGCTGAAGGCACGGCTTTATGAAGCAGAGCTGCAGAAGCGCGAGGCCGAGGCGGACGCCGCCAATGCCGCCAAGACGGACATAGGCTGGGGCCACCAGATCCGCTCCTACGTGCTGCAACCCTATCAGCTCGTGAAGGACCTCCGCACAGGCGTCACTTCGACGTCGCCGGGAGACGTGCTCGACGGCGACCTCGACCGCTTCATGGCCGCCGCTCTGTCGCAACGCGTGACCGGCGAGCGGGTCGAGGTCGAGGATGTGGAATAGGGCCGCCGTCCTAGCGGCTCTTCTGCTGCTATCCTGCCGTCAGCAGCCGCAGCAGCTGCGGTTTCCGAAAGCCCAGCGAGACGTAGCGCCGATCGTCGGCGACACCTTCTCGACCGAGGACGCGCGCGACCGGGTCGGCGAGGCCGAGCAGGTTATGCAGCTCGCGGGTGTCCGTGCGGGGATGTGGGTTGCCGACGTCGGAGCCGGCGAGGGCTATTACACGGTCCGTCTCGCGAAAGTCGTCGGCGCGAAGGGCCGGGTGCTCGCGGAAGATATTGTGCCGGAAGTCACCGACCAGCTCACCGATCGAGTCCAGCGCCAGCGGCTCGATAATGTGGCCGTCAGACGTGGGACGCCGGACGACCCCGAGCTTCCGCCGCATACTTTCGACCGAATCTTCCTCGTCCACATGTATCACGAGGTGGCCTCGCCTTATGCGTTCCTGTGGCACATGCGCGAGGGACTGAAGCCTGGCGGAATGGTCGTGGTTGTCGATGCAGATCGGCCGGTCAAGCGCCACGGAATGCCGCCCGCGCAGCTCAAATGCGAGTTCGCGGCGCTCAATCTCAAACCCGTGAAGTCTTCCCGCCTGACCGGCGGCGATGCTTATTTCATCTCGTTCCGAATCGCCGGGTCGCGCCCAGCGCCAGGCGCGATCAAGCCCTGCAAAGCCTAGAGGTAGCCGAGGCGCCTCAAGCTGGTGCAATCGCTGCCAGCGAAGACGAAGTGGTCTAGCAACACGCAATCCAGCGTTTCGGCGATGGCTGCGAGCCGGCGGGTCGGGCGCAGGTCGGACTCGCTGGGGCGAGCATCACCGCTCGAATGATTATGCGCCAGCAACAGCGCGGAGCTGCCGTAGAGTGCCGCATCGTTGACAATCTCGCGGAGCGGGAAGTCGTCCCCGCCATGGTGTGAGAGGTGGAGGCAGTGAAAATCTTGGTCGAGATGCGCAACCCAAAGGCATTCCCGCGACGGATCTTGTTCGGCGAAGCACCCTGAGAAAAACTCCCTCGCCGCCGCAACGCCAACCAGTTTCACTGGGATTTCGGAACGCTGATAACGCACGGGTGAGTTCGTAGCTGAAGGCGAGGCTTGAAACGACGCGAACCGATTCGATTATGGTAGCCAAATCTCTCCGTTGTGGAGGAAATTTCAGAGACCGGAGCCGGCCACTGCAAAAGTCGGCGGAGCCCCTTCACAAGCGCGAAAATAGGATTATATGGAACGCATCCACAAATAGACGGCTCCGCCGCACGGTGACGTGCGCCCGGGGCTTTTCCCGTCCTCTCCGGGACAGGGTCCGAGTTGGCGCACGGACCGAACGCATTGGAGAGGGTGGCGGGACAGCGCTCCAGACAACGGTCCGGCTTCAGGCCGGAGAACAATTGCGGGAGCGCTTTCGTGCGCTTCCCGCGCAGCGCAGGGAAGCACATGGCCACCAAAGCGATCGACGCACCTCGCAAGACCAACGCGGCGAGGACGAAGCAGCGGCGTATCCGCAAGATCTTCGGCAACATCCACGAAATCAGCGAGATGCCGAACCTCATCGAGGTTCAGCGCGAGAGCTACGAGCAGTTCCTCCGCTCGGATCCGAAGACGGGTTACGTCTCGGGCCTGGAGAAGACGCTCCGCTCGGTCTTCCCGATCATGGACTTCGCCGGCACGGCGCATCTCGATTTCGACCATTACGAGCTCGAGGATCCGAAATACGACACCGACGAGTGCCGCCAGCGCGGGCTCACCTATGCCGCACCGATGCGCGTCACCCTGCGCCTGACCACGTTCGAGATCGATCCGGAGACCGAGGCCAAGTCGGTGATCGATATCAAGGAGCAGGACGTCTACATGGGCGACATGCCGCTCATGACGATGAACGGCACCTTCATCATCAACGGTACCGAGCGCGTCATCGTCAGCCAAATGCACCGCTCGCCAGGCGTTCTGTTTGACCACGACCGCGGCAAGACCCATGCCAGCGGCAAGTATCTCTTCGCCGCGCGCGTGATCCCGTACCGTGGCAGCTGGCTCGACTTCGAGTTCGACGCCAAGGACATCGTCAACGTCCGTATCGACCGCAAGCGCAAGTTGCCGGTGACTGCACTGCTGCACGCGCTCGGCATGTCGAGCGAGGAAATCCTCAACACCTTCTACAACCGGGTCGTCTACACGCGCGGCAAGAACGGCTGGCAGATCCCATATGTCGGCGAAGCCTGGCGCGGCCAGAAGCCGAACCACGAGGTGGTCGATGCCGACACGGGCGAGGTGGTGTTCAAATCCGGCGAGAAGATCACGCCGCGGCGCGCCAACCAGGCGACCAAGGATGGGCTCAAGAACGTCCTCATTCCGACCGAGGAAATCTACGGCCGCTATTCGGCCTTCGACCTGATCAACGAGAAGACCGGCGAAATCTACGTCGAAGCCGGCGACGAGGTCAGCGAGGAGAATCTCGCCAAGCTCGACGCAGCCGGCGTGAAGACGCTCGAGCTGCTCGACATCGACTTCGTCAACACGGGTCCGTGGATTCGCAACACGCTGAAGGCCGACAAGAGCGAGGACGGGGACAGCGCGCTTGCCGACATCTACCGCGTCATGCGCCCCGGCGAGCCGCCGACGCGCGAGACTGCGGATGCGCTCTTCTACGGCCTGTTCTTCGATCCTGAGCGCTACGACCTCTCGGCCGTCGGCCGGGTGAAGCTCAACATGCGCCTCGGCCTCGACGTCGAGGACACGGTTACGACGCTTCGCAAGGAAGACATCCTCGCGGTCGTCCAGGAGCTGGTGAACCTTAAGGATGGCAAGGGCGAGATCGACGACATCGACAATCTCGCCAACCGCCGAGTCCGATCGGTCGGCGAGCTGCTCGAGAACCAGTATCGCGTCGGCCTCCTTCGAATGGAGCGCGCGGTCAAGGAGCGGATGAGCAGCGTCGACGTGTCGACGGTCATGCCGAACGACCTCATCAACGCGAAGCCCGCGGTTGCCGCGGTGCGTGAATTCTTCGGCTCGTCGCAGCTGTCGCAGTTCATGGATCAGACCAACCCACTTTCGGAAGTGACCCACAAGCGCCGCGTTTCGGCGCTCGGGCCGGGCGGCCTCACCCGCGAGCGCGCGGGCTTCGAGGTCCGCGACGTTCACCCGACGCACTACGGCAGGATTTGTCCGATCGAGACTCCGGAGGGCCCGAACATCGGCCTTATCAACTCGCTCGCGAGCTTCAGCCGGGTCAATAAGTACGGTTTTATCGAGACTCCGTACCGGAAGGTCGTCGACGGGAAGGTGACGACCGACGTCGTCTATCTGTCCGCGATGGAGGAGGCGAAGCACACCATCGCCCAGGCCAATGCCGAGATCAACAAGGACAATACCTTCGCCGAGGATATCATCTCGGCGCGCCGCAACGGCGAGTTCCTGATCGCTCCGCGCGACCAGATCACATTGATGGACGTGTCTCCCAAGCAGTTGGTGTCGGTTGCGGCGTCGCTCATTCCGTTCCTTGAGAACGACGACGCCAACCGAGCGCTGATGGGCTCGAACATGCAGCGTCAAGCCGTCCCCCTGCTCCAGGCCGAGGCGCCGCTCGTCGGCACCGGCATGGAGGAAACGGTCGCGCGCGATTCCGGTGCTGCGATCGCGGCTCGGCGTTCGGGCATCGTCGACCAGGTCGACGCGACGCGTATCGTTGTTCGTGTGAGCGGCGAGCTAAGGGCCGGTGAATCCGGCGTCGACATCTACACGCTGATGAAGTTCCAGCGCTCGAACCAGAACACCTGCATCAACCAGCGCCCGCTGGTGAAGGTCGGTGACACGGTCGAGGCGGCCGAGACGATCGCGGATGGTCCGTCGACCGAATACGGCGAGCTCGCGCTCGGCCGGAACGTGCTCGTCGCGTTCATGCCGTGGAACGGATACAATTACGAGGACTTCGATCCTGATCTCCGAGCGGATCGTGAAGGACGACGTCTTCACCTCGATCCACATCGAAGAGTTCGAGGTCATGGCCCGCGACACCAAGCTCGGGCCGGAGGATATCACCCGCGACATCCCGAACGTCGGCGAGGAAGCGCTCCGCAACCTCGATGAGGCCGGCATCGTCTACATCGGCGCCGAGGTCGAGCCGGGCGACATCCTGGTCGGCAAGATCACCCCGAAGGGCGAAAGCCCGATGACCCCGGAAGAGAAGCTTCTCCGCGCCATCTTCGGCGAGAAGGCTTCGGACGTTCGTGACACCTCGCTTCGCCTTCCGCCGGGCGTCAGCGGCACGGTCGTTGAGGTTCGAGTCTTCAACCGCCACGGCATCGACATCGATGACCGTACGCGCGCGATCCAGACCGAGGAAAAGGAGCGGCTCAAGAAGGACGCCGACGACGAAAAGGGCATCCTCAACCGTGCCACCTTCTCGCGTCTCAAGGAGATGCTGATCGGCCAGGTCGCAACTGCGGCGCCGAAGGGCATCAAGAAGGGCTCAACCCTCGACGATGGGATCATCGAGAGTACGGAGCGCCACGACTGGTGGAAGATCGCCGTCAAGGACGACAAGCGTCAGGCCGATCTCGAGGCCCTCAAGGCCCAGTACGACGAGGCCATGAACACCATCAACCGGCGCTTCGAGGATCGCGTCGAGAAGCTCGAGCGCGGCGACGAGCTGCCGCCGGGCGTGCTCAAGATGGTCAAGGTCTTCGTCGCAGTGAAGCGCAAGCTTCAGCCGGGCGACAAGATGGCCGGCCGTCACGGCAACAAGGGCGTGATCAGCCGCATCCTGCCGCAGGAGGACATGCCGTTCCTCGAGGACGGCACACCGGTTGACATCGTGCTGAACCCGCTCGGCGTGCCTTCACGCATGAACGTGGGCCAGATCTTCGAGACTCACCTCGGTTGGGCCTCTCGCGGCCTCGGCCGTCAGATCCAGGACATGCTCGAGGAGATCCACGAGCGCGGCAAGGAGCTGAGCGGCAAGGACGCAAAGTCGATCCGCGCCAAGCTCAAGGACATCTACGGCGACGGCTATTCCAAGGATATCGACTTCACGCGACGACGAGGCTGTCGTCGAGTTGGCGTCCAACCTGGTGGACGGCATTCCGATGGGCACTCCGGTGTTCGACGGAGCGCGCGAGCCGGACGTCAGCG
>CAWHQE010000014.1:0-69239 GCA_963831485.1 uncultured Alphaproteobacteria bacterium | reverse complement strand
ATGTTATGTCGCGCCTTTGGTTCAGTTACGTATTGCTCGAACGCGTTCTCGCCCGCGTCAAAGAGCTGGATTATCGCCCCAATCTGGCGGCTCGCAGTCTGGTCACGGGACGCAGCTATCTCATCGGGCTGGTTGTCCCGGATCTGCTGCATCCCTTCTTTGCCGAAATTGCCGAAGTCGATTTCCGAGGTCTTAGAGAAAAAAGCGGCTACTCCGTTGCGCGTCGGCCGGAGCCTGACGTCGGTGCGCCGGCGCAGCAGTTGATGAACAGGAACCGCGCCATCTTCTGCGCGCCCATGATCTAGCTTTCCGGCGATTGACACCGCCCGCACGCCGCCGCAGCCTCGGCCCGTGGGGGGAATGCGATGAATAAGAAGACCGGGTCGAGCTGTTCAGCGACGGCGTCTTCGCGATCGTCCTCCACCTTGCTCGTGCTGAACCTGAAGGTGCCCGAAAGTCATGGGCTGAAGGCCCTGCACGACATCACGCCCGCGCTCATTGCCCACGCCGCCACTTTCTTCCTGGTCGAGTCATGTGGGTGGGCCACCACGGCGTCTCGCGCGCGTCGACAAGATCACGCATCGAGCGCTCCTCTTCAATCTGCTCATCTTGTTCTGGGTGACGCTCATCCCCTTTGGAGCGGAGAACGCTGCCGATCGTCCGCTCGAGCCGCTCGGCCCGAGTTGCTCGCCTTCAGCTGCGGAGCCTTCTTCCTGTCCTATCTGGGATTTCGGTTCAGCGTGGACTCACGATCGACGACGTGCCCGAGATGCGGCGATGGAAGCAAACTCGTGTCGCGATCGCCATCGCGTTGGTTATCGGGAATTTCGCTTGCGCAGCCCTGGCCTGGGTCTCGCCGTGGATAGGCTATGCCGGTGCGCTCGCCACGGTGCTAGTCTTTCTGCTTCTACGCAGCCCGCCCGAGTCCGAAGAGAAGTTCATGCGCGAAGGCCGAGCGCAAGAGATCGCTGCTGCTTAGTCGGTTCGATTACAGCGCTGCGAGCCGCAGCTGGTCTTGCTGGTTGAGGTAGCTGATCGTGATCGGAACAGCCTTCGGAAGCAGCAGGTGCTGCTCGGGAGCCGTAGGAACCGGCGGATCCTTCCCGAGCATCCAGCGCGCGAGCCGCTGCGCGTCCTCGAGGCGGACGCAGCCATGGCTGAGGTCGCGGTTGTCCTGGGCGAACAGCTCCTTCTTCGGCGTATCGTGCAGGTAGATGCCCTCGCCGTTCGGAATGTCGAACTTGAAGTGCCCGAGCGAGTTCGCGGGTCCGGGCAGCTGGCGAACATAGATCTTCGTGTCGCCGGCAGCGACCGACTTCCAGTCGACGCCGTCGGGCGACAGGATTTGGGCATCGTTCGCGAACGCGGACATGACCTGGTAGCCCTGATGCTCGAGATAGGCGTCGCCGTCCTTGAGCACGCGCGGCGCAATGACCGTCTTCGCGACATCGGGAGTCACATGCCAATACGGGTTCAACGTCTCGTAGTTGATGACGCCGCTCAGCGCCGGCGTCGGCGTATCCGGCTTTCCAACGATTACCTTCATCGAATTGCGGACATGACCATCTTCCATCATGTACAGCCGCGCCGATGCGGCATCGACCAAGATATAGCGGCCGCTCTCCGGGATATTCACGCCGGGCAGTGAATCGACATAGAGCTGCGGTGTCACAGTGCCCGCGATCGGCCCAAGCGCGGGGTAAAAGCGCACAAGGCCGTAAGCACACGCAGCGAGTGCCAGAGTCGCTGCGCCCGCGATCAAGTAGCGTCGGTTATGAGAGCTGGTTGCGGTCATGGTGCCCCCTTCAGACCGCGCGCATTATGAACCTTCGCACGTCGACTAACAATCAGCGATTTCCCTGATCTCCCTACGAGCCCATTCCATTCGTGCAGGAACTGCATCAGGGAGAAGCATGGACAAGCTCGTTGAGGAGACCGTTGCCGACGGCCGTTGGTTTCCGCTGAGATTCTAAGGCGGACAAGTATCAGTTCGCGTTCATTCCGCCGGAGCGCCACCGGGAAACGGCATTCCTGGTCCACCTGCAGCCGCCCGCGAACGAGATGCGTGCGATCGCGCCTTCCGAGCTCAGCGGCGCGGAGCCGGATCGAACCGACCTGCACTTCATCCTTCACCTCGGTTTCGGCGGGTCCACGCTCCTCGGCAAGATTCTCGCGCAGCCGGGCGTTGCGCTCACCTTGCAGGAG
Organism: uncultured Alphaproteobacteria bacterium; assembly: GCA_963831485.1. Lineage (GTDB taxonomy): Bacteria > Pseudomonadota > Alphaproteobacteria > Sphingomonadales > Sphingomonadaceae > Sphingomicrobium. The sequence goes on along the minus strand of CAWHQE010000014.1, from coordinate 67,034 downwards.
CCGCCCGTCCTCACCGACATCGTCAGTTATGGCCTCACGAAAGATCGTCGGGAAACGGCGCAGCTGCTGCACCAGACCACGCAGCTCCTCAGCCGCCCGATCAATCCCGCCGAGGCGGTGATCTGCAAGATGACCCACGTTGGGAATGCCCTTGCCGCATCGATGGCGGAGGGCGCACCGACTTCGCAGCTCCTCTGCCTTCAGACGCCGATGGAGGAGATGCTCCTGTCGCTTGTCCTTCGCGGCCTCGGAGGGCGAATCTCAGGCCGGCAGATCTTTATCGCGATCCGCGATGCGAACATGAGCGTCATGCGCATGAGCGACCGCGATTTGGCCGAACATGCCGACCTCCACCTGGCTGCGCTGGCCTGGCTCTCGATGCAGAAGATGATGCTCGATGCGGCTGACCGCCTGGGCCCGCAAAGTGTCGCCTCGATCGTGACCGCTCAATTGATGCAAGACACCCGGGAGACGATCGCTGCTGTGGCCAGGCATTTTCGGCTGGACCTCGACGTCGATCGACGCATGGCCGAGCCCATACTGAAGGAGCACTCGAAGACCGGCGAGCCCTTCGATCCTCAAGTCCGTGCCGAACGGATCGCCGAGGGGTTGCGCCTCCACAGTGCCGAAATCGATCCGGTCGTGAAGTGGGCGCGGAAGATCGCCGACCGGACAGGAATCGACTGGGACCTGCCCTATCCCTTGCTTGGCTGACTGCAGGCCGACATTCCGCGCCAGACCGTGCAGCTCTTTCGCCAGATTCCGCCCGGGCTCAGGTGCCTCCGCTCGAAATCCGGCTATTCTTCCATCGGGTTGAGGGGGAGGAAGCATGCAGCGGATCGGTCTTTTCTGTGCGGCCTTTGCGGTCGCGGCTCTGGCGCGTCCGGTCGCAGCGCAACAGGCGATGGCCCAGCAGACGGTGCCAGCGGCTCAGCCGCAACAGGCCGAGCCGCCGCCATTCCCGGCGTTTCCGCCCGAACATCCCGTCGTTCGCTCAAAGGATCAGGCAGCTCCTCGCGAGCGTTATCCCGGGACCGAGCGTCAACACACGACGTCCAGACATCGCGCCACAGCCAGGCAGCACGCAACGTCTAAGCAGCACACAACTTCCAAGCATCATGCGACGTCTAAGCATCATGCGACGTCCAAGCATCATGCGACTTCGAAGCATCAGGCGACGCACGAGCATCACAAGGCTCCGAATCTTTCGAAGCGGACGATCCGGCAATGCCACAGCATGAGCTACAAGCAGATCATGAAGTCCGGCAACTGTCGGGCGCTGATGATGAGCGATCTCGAAGCGCACGAGCATCAGACCCAGCACAGTTCGCGCCACGCGACGAAGCACAGCAACACGAAGAGCCACAGCGCGAAGCAGCGGACGACCAGCACGAAGAAGCATCGCTCCCACTGACGCACCGGCGCGCCCTTTGTGTCGTCGTTCCGACAGAGGAACGAAGCGCCGGGGATGATTGTTGTTGCTGTTGTCGGATGCGTTCTTGCCGGACGTGAGTGACACCCTAAGGCCCGCCGCCTACCCTTTCCGGCGGGCCTTTTCCTTGCGCTGCCGACACCTAACTTTCGCCTTCTCAGTTGAATTGCTGATGGTTCGCCCGGCCTTCGTCGGCCAAGCCCGGCACACTCAGGCAATCTTGAAGGTGCGGGCAATGAAAAGCATTCGACTCCTGGCGCTAAGCCTTTCGCTGGCCGGTATTGTCGGCGGCCCTCTTTCACAGCCGGCCGTTGCCGGCACCGCTGCCGAATTGAACGCAAGCGGCAAGGCCGCTCTCGACCGGCTCTACGCCCAGTCCGACCGGGCGCGCCGATACAGCCGCGACGCGCGCGCAATTCTCGTCTTCCCGAAGATCATCAAGGCCGGCTTCATCATCGGCGGACAGGGGGGCGAAGGCGTTCTCTTCGTTCACGGCCGACCAGCCGGCTATTACAAGATCGGCGCCGCCTCCTTCGGCCTTCAGGCCGGTGGGCAGTCCTTCAGCTACGCGCTGTTCCTGATGAACGATGCCGCGCTTACCTATCTCAGGAAGAGCAATGGATGGGCGATCGGCTCCGGGCCCAGCGTGGTCGTCGTCGACAAAGGCGCCGCTATGAGCACGACTTCGACAACGCTCGCGAAAGATGTCTACGCGTTCCCGTTCGGACAGAAGGGACTGATGGCCGGCCTCGGACTTGAAGGCTCGAAGATTACGCCCATCAGAAGGTAGGACCGCTCGAATGCGACGCCGGGCCTGCGCCGAAAAACGAGAAATTTGCTGCTACGAACGTGCTTGTATTTACCTTTCGTTAACTATATTAACATGCATGAATTTTATAAATCTACCGATCCTGAGCTCGCTGCCGTACCAAGGAGTTGCGCCATGCGTGTCGTAAGGATTGTTCTGGCGACCGCCATCCTGGCGGGAAGCACCGCTGCGGCCGAGGCAAAAGGCGTCGGCACGAATGCCAATAAGCCTCCCCAAGTTCAATCGTCGGTCAGGGCCAGCGATTCGGTTCCGGATGGGAGCAACCGGTCCCATAAGAACCGCCACAAGGGGCAAAATGGTTCTGCTTGTGCGAACGACACAGGCGGGAAGCCTGCGAACTGCTTCCCAACGGTCAGCCCGCAGTAACAGAGCCAGCGGTCGCTATCTCCTTCAGTCCTGACCTGCGACTGGATAGCGCCGCAGCATTTTGTTGGTTCGCGCGAGACGTTCACGGAACCGCCGGATCAGCTCGCGGCGCGGACTGACGTCGATCTTCGCATCAATGGTCACCGAGATCACCCTGGCCTTTCTTGACCTTCGTTCTCGCGTGTTGCCGGCGATCGAGCAGCGATGCTGCGCCGAGGCGCAGCATCACACCATATGTTCGGAATGGCCGTAGACGATGATCGTCATATAGCCGTCGCGCTCGGGCTTGGCGCCGGTCCCCATGCTCGCCTGGAAGCGCTCGGCCTGTGCGTCGTCGCAGCTGTACTGCGGCTGCATTTCGCCTGACGTCGCTACAACCTTGCAGCCCTTCACCGAGCCGTGCGGATCGATCGCAAGCGCCATCATCTGGCCACCCAGCAAGGTATCGCCGGTCTGCAAGTCGGGCTTGGCCGGCGGCGTGCCTGGATCGAACCGACGCTCGAACGTGATGCGCGTGACCTCATTGCCCTTGGTGTCCGAAGCCTTGCTCATCATCGACGCCTGGCTCGACGCGATATCGCAATCGGACGAATCCGACGGCTTGAGGCTGGTCTGGTAAAGGCACGATGACGGCTTGCCGTCTCCGCCGATCGTCACGGTGACCTTCTCCCACCAGGGCGAACTCGAAACCAAAGTGTCAGGAGCGGTTGCGGTGGCAGTCGTGGCTGCGAGCGCCGTGGCGGAGGCCACGAGCAGAGCGGCAGGCTTGAGCACTTTCAAACTCCTTCGCGCCCGCCGCTCCGGCGACCTAATTGCCGCCGCCTACCTGAAGCGCCCAACGCGCAGCGAAGATTTGGTTTCCGTCCATTCGTCGAAGGAACTTGTCGGCACTGCGTTCGCGCGGCGGACTGCCACTAGGCTGCGTCGGGGAGAGCGCCACGCAACGTCATCATGTCATGCAACCTGGTCGCGACACCGATCACGACCAGCAGGCCAAGCCCGAGCAAGCTGTCGCCCGGATCCTCGTAGATTATCGCCGCGACGAGCAGCGCATTGATGCCGAAGCCAATGACGGCCGGCGCAGGAAACAAGGGCATCCTGAATGGCCGGTCGAGACCAGGCTCACGAAACCGGAGCCGGATCGCAGCGAGGTCGGTGATCGCCGGGACCCCGATCGTGAAAGGCGCTCCGATCGCGATCAGCCGCTCATAGCCGCCGGTCGAGGCGAGCAGCGCAGCGCCGACCGTTGTGCACAGCAATGCGATCCGCGGCGTTCCCGATGCCGACACCTTCGTCAGCACGGAAGGAAGGACTCGATTGCGCGCCATGGCGAAGGCGATCCGCGTCGCCGTCATTGCCTGCAGGTTGCAGACGGCGATCACCGAAATGAGCGCGAGCAAGGTGATCGCGATTCCGCTCTCGCGGCCGAGGACTGCCGCCGCACCGTCCGCTAGCGCAAGCTTCGAGCCGGCAACCTGCTCGCGGCTGAGAACGTGCAGCAGCGCCAGGTTCACGGCGACATAGAGCACCACCACCAGCAGGATTCCGCCGAACGTCGCCCGAACCAGGTTGCGCTGCGGTTCGTGGATCTCCTCGCAGAAATAAACGCTTCCGTTCCAGCCGCCGTAGGTAATCGCGACGGCGCGCATTGCGGTCGCGAGCGTGGCGATCCCGAGCACGGGAGTGACGGCCGGAGCGGGCGCGGCGACTCCATGGCTGGGCACGAGCCACAAGAGGCCGATCAACAGGAACAGGCCGAGGCCTTTGACCGCACTGCCGAGCACCTGGCTCGCGCCGCACGTTCGGGTTCCAACCCAATTGACCAGCCCCACGGCAGCGATGAGGAAGACGGCGAGCATCCCGATTGGAAGCGCGGTCGCAAGGCCGAGCCGCTGCGTATATTCGGCAAACACCACCGAGACGAAGGAAATGGCGAGGATGTAATTCATCCAGTCGGCCCAGCCGAGCATCGTGCCGGCGGTCGGGCCGAAGGCGCGCTCGGCAAACACGTAAGGACCGCCGGCGCGTGGAAGGGATGTGCCGAGCTCGACGGTCGCGCAGGCATCGGCGAGGATGATCAGCCCGCCGACGATCCAGGCGCCGATGATCCATGATTCGTTCGGCAGCGCTCCGGCGACGATCCCCGGCGTGCGCATGATCCCCTGCCCGACCACCCCGCCGACCACGACGGCGAGGCCGAAACCGACCCCAAGGATTCGCAGCAGCTCGCCGGCCGCGCTTCCCCTTTCAGCAGGCAATATGTCAGGCTTCGCGACCATGGTGGTTCCCCCCATGGTCGCGAATATCAGATCGATAGGCGCCCGACGAGGAGGCGGAGGAGCTTGGCGCCACGCAATAATGATGGGCCAGCATTCCCGAGGCGCAGAGTCGCCTGCGCAAAGCACAAAAGAAATGGGGGCCGGCATTGCTGCCAGCCCCCACTGCGCCGAGCGAAGGATCTGCCGGTGTTCGATCTACCTTGGATCCCGCTCCGGAAAACCGGTTTGTGACCCCGCTTCTCGATCCTGGCTCACCAGCTCAGGCGTCGCTTTCCACCGAACCGCTCCCTCTTGCGAGGAGCCCGATCGATCTACCAGACTGCGCGGCCCGAAGGTTCGCTGGTCTTTCGACCTTTCCGGCCCGGGGTCTGGAACCGAAGTCCCTCGACACCAAAACCGTCCAGTGTTCTGCGGCCCTTCTTGGGTCGACCACTCCTGCGTCCCGCTTCGCTCACCAGATCCCACGAGGAAATCCGGGAACCGCGTCGCGCTAGAGAAGATCCACTCTTCCGGCGCCTCTTCCCGGCTGGCCCGAGATGAACCCGAAGGCTCTTCCCATTCCTGCCGGCGGAGATCGGACCTTTAGTCACCTGCCGCTTCCTATCCCCGTTGCCGGTTCCTGAAGAGGCCGGGACCGCCGTCCCGATCACCTGCTCACCATGCACACCTCTTCCGAGTTGCAAAAGCAAAAAATGCGCGGTTAGCCCTGTGGATAACGGGGATATCGGGCACAATCGCAGGAACCTTTTCCGATTCGTCGAATCGGCCGCGCTTCGGTTGCCGTTTCGTTCCCCTCCGCCTAACTCGGCCAAGTGCCTGAATTGCCTGCCCTGGCTCCCGAACCCGCCTACCTGCAGGGCCTTAATCCGCCGCAGCGCGAGGCGGTGCTCACAACCGAAGGGCCGGTGCTCGTCCTTGCAGGCGCCGGGACGGGCAAGACCGCCGCACTCACCGCCCGACTCGCCAACCTCATCGCAACCCGCAAGGCGTGGCCAAGTCAGATCCTCGCCGTCACCTTCACCAACAAGGCAGCACGTGAAATGCGCGACCGCGTCGGTGCCCTCTCCGGCGGTGCGCTCGAAGGCATGCCGTGGCTCGGCACCTTCCATTCAGTCGCCGCGCGCATGCTGAGGAGCCATGCCGAGCTCGTCGGCCTCCAGGCCAATTTCACCATCCTCGATACCGACGATCAGCTGCGCGTGCTCAAGCAGCTTATCCAGGCCTCCAACCTCGACGAGAAGCGCTGGCCCGCCCGTCAGCTCGCCGGCCTGATCGACCGCTGGAAGAATCGGGGCTGGACTCCGAGCCAGGTCGACGCCGGCGAGTCCGAAGCTTTCGCGGCGGGACGCGGCGCCGAACTTTACGCGCAATATCAGGATCGACTCCGGACCCTGAACGCCTGCGACTTCGGCGACTTGCTGCTCCACATGCTCGTCATCTTCCGGAAGCATAGCGACGTCCTCGACGCATACCGCGACCGTTTTCGCTACATCCTCGTCGACGAATATCAGGACACCAACCAAGGCCAGTACGAATGGCTGAGGCTGCTCGCCGAGCCGCGCCGCAACCTCTGCGTCGTCGGCGACGACGATCAGTCGATCTACAGCTGGCGCGGCGCCGAGGTCGCCAACATCCTTCGCTTCGAAAAGGACTTTCCGGGCGCGAAGATCATCCGCCTCGAGCAAAACTACCGGTCGACGTTACACATCCTTGCGGCCGCCGACGGCCTCATCGCGCACAATGCCGGACGACTCGGCAAGACGCTGTGGACTGATGCAGGCGACGGCGAGAAGGTTCGCGTCATCGGCGTCTGGGACGGCCCGGAGGAAGCGCGCCGTGTCGGTGAAGAGATCGAAAGCCTCCGCCGGAACGGGCTTGGCATTGACGAAAGCGCGATCCTCGTCCGCGCGCAGTTCCAGACCCGCGAGTTCGAGGAGCGGTTCATCGCGATCGGCCTGCCGTACCAGATCATCGGCGGCTTCCGCTTCTACGAGCGCGCCGAGATCCGCGACGCCATCGCCTATTTGCGCCTGATCCAGTCCCCCGCCGACGACCTCGCCTTCGAGCGGATCGTCAATACGCCCAAGCGCGGCCTCGGCGACAAGGCGGTGGCGACGATGCATCAGCAGGCGCGTCAAGGTCAGGAGCCGCTGCTGATCGCCGCCGCGCATTTGCTCGACAGCGACGAGCTGACTCCGCAGGCGCGCCGGTCGCTCGGCAATTTCGTCGGCGATCTTGGCCGCTGGCGCGAGATGGCGAACACCCTCCCTCATCCCGAGCTTGCGCGGATCGTCCTTGAAGAATCCGGCTACACCGCGATGCTCCAGGCCGACCGCTCTGCCGAAGCCGCCGGCCGGCTCGAAAACCTCGCCGAACTTACGCGCGCGATGGAAGAATATGAATTGCTCGGCGCCTTCCTGGAGCATGTCAGCCTGGTCATGGACAATGACGAAGCGCGCGGCGGCGAAAAGGTCACGATCATGACCATCCACGCCGCCAAGGGCCTCGAGTTCGACACTCTATTCCTCGCCGGTTGGGAAGAGGGCGTGTTCCCGTCGCAACGGGCGCTCGAAGAGGGTGGACTAGCCAGCCTCGAAGAGGAACGACGCCTGGCTTACGTGGCGATCACTCGGGCGCGGCGACGAGCAACCATCATTCACGCGGCCAACCGCCGGATCTACGGCCAATGGACCAGTTCCATTCCGAGCCGTTTCCTTGCCGAATTGCCCAAGCCCCATATCGAGGAAGAGACCACGATGACGGGCGGCGAAAGCCTGTGGCGCGCGCAATGGTCGGAGCGCGCCGACCCCTTTGCGCACCTCGGTCCCGCCCAGTCGATGCGCGCGAGTACCCGCGGCCCCGGCTGGCAGCGCGCCTCCCGTGGAAACTTCAATCCCGAACCGCATCGGGTGATCGAGGCGCGCGCCTCGGCGGTCAGCCTTGGCAACCAGGGGCGCACCGACCTCTCGCTCGGGCAGCGCGTGTTCCACGGGAAGTTCGGCTACGGCACGATCGAAGCGATCGAGGGCAACAAGCTGGAGATCGAGTTCGAGAAAGCTGGACGGAAGAAGGTCCTCGACAGCTTCGTCAGCGCGGCCTGATCTCGCCCGAGTTTCTCGGGGTTTCTACCGATTTGCGCGCTTTGCCTCAAATCGGATGAACCCAGCTCCGATTGCGCGCGAGTAGGGCGTTCGATGCTCGATTTTCTCCTTGGTCTCAAACTTTGGCAGTTGACCGTTGCTGTCCTCGGGATCGCCCTGGCCCTTGGTCTTGGGTTCAGTGTCGGGATTCGCAAGATCTTCCGTCTCAACCCGAGCACTCAGCAGGCGGACCTGGCGATCGACCTGATGCAGGTCACGTCCACCTATATCGGTATCCTGTTGGCGTTCGCCGGCGTCCTCGCATGGCAGGACTACAGGGATGCGGCCACCGCCGTTGAAAGCGAGGCAGGCGTGGCGTCGCTGCTCTATCGCGACCTCGCCGCTTATGGTCCGGAGATGATGCCGGCGCGCAAGAATTTGCGAACCTACGTCCAAAGCGTGATTGTCGACGGGTGGCCGCTTCTGCGCGAAGGCAAGCGGAGTCCGGCTGCGGAAATGAAACTGCTGACGGTCTTCGATGACGTGTCGCAGGTTGCGCCGACCAACGAGCGTCAATCGGCAATCTACAGCGAGGCGTTTTCGCAGATGAACCAGCTTGTATCCATGAGGCGGCAGCGCATAGCGGCGAGCCGCTCGGAAATACCGCCGGTGCTCTGGATCGTTGCTATCGTCGGTTCGCTCCTGACGATCGCTTATGCTTCCGCGTTTGTGAGTTCGCGATACGCATCACTGATGATCTCAGGCACGTCGTTGACGATCGGGCTCTTGTTCCTGTTCTTGCTTAGCGTCGAATACCCGTTCCGACATCGCGACGGGGTCGGTCCTCAACCGTTCATCGAGCTGCTCGCTATATTCGACAAGGTTGACCGGGCAACCGAGACTCAACATCTCAAGCCGCCGCCTGCTTCACCAGCCCCCGCACCCACGGGATGATCGAGGTCCAGCTCAATTCCTCCATCACTTCGATGCCGGCGAGCTTTCCGCGCTTCCAGACGACTTCCCCCGGCGGAATGTTGAGCCCCTCGACGAACGCAGAAACATACGCGCCGATTGCAGGGAGGTCGTCGCCTTCGATCTGAAGGCCCCGCGCCGAAATGTTCCGGAGCGTCGCCATCCAGAACTGCCCGCCGCATTTGATGTGAACGGACGCGCGGACTTCGATCCGCGGCATCGTCCGCCGTTCGCGCGTCTGGCTGACCAGCTTGCGGTTGAGGAGAGCGATCACGTCGATGCTGTCGTCGAAACGTACGCCGAGTTCCCTGCGGCCGGTCCAGGCCACCCTGCCGGCCGCGCGCTGGCCCGTTACAAGCTCGATCGATGCGCGTTCGCCCAGCGGCGGTGTCAGGTCGCTCGAGACCGTCACTCCGAGCGAGCTGATCTTGCGGATTGAGCACTCTTGGCGGGATCCGAGCACCGTGATGGCGCCGGAGTCGAAGGGACCCTTGTCATCGCTTGCCCACGCGTCATCCGGCCATGGGAGGCGGTCTCCAACGATTATCGTTGTGACTGAAGGGGCATCAGTCATAGTTCATCCGGCGCGTTTCCGAGAGGAGCATTGCGCGCTGAGTAGCTAAGAACTCGCTAACGCCGCCTCTTGCGATATTCGTCGAAAGGAGGTGGATTTGCTGGCGGCTGAAGGCCAGAAGCGACCGTCCACCGGGAGTTGCGAGATGAAAACCCTGATCGCCTTCATACTCGGTCTGATCGCCCTTCCCGCTGTCCTCGTCATCATGGGAATAGCTGGCCGTCTTCCCAGCAATTCCGTTTCCGAACCCCCGAATTGGGAAAGCTCGCTCGGCATGCGTGCACTCGACGCGTCACTCGAGAAAAGATCCGACGGGCTGAGAAACCCGATCGCGAAGGGCGACCACGTCGCCTTGGCCGCCGGTGCGAAGATTTACGCCGACAGTTGCTCAGGTTGCCATGGCAGCGCGAAAGGACCGAGCGACTGGGGCGCGAAGGGCTTCTATCCGCGCGCGCCCCAATTCTTCCAGGAAGGATCGGACGTGAGCCCCGAGGAGGCCTTCGCCGCAATCCATGACGGCGTGCGCTATTCGGGCATGGGAGCGTGGCGGGGGCAGATGAAAGACGACGAGATGTGGAAAGTCGCCAATTTCATCTCCAGTTTTCGCGAAAAAGGCGGCAATATGAAGGACATGGATTAGGGTCCGAGTGCGCCCAGACCGGGCCCCGATGCGACATTATTGCTGCCCTTGGGCGCTCCTAAGGAACCCGACTCGGGTCGCGCGCATTTTCGCAGCAAAAGTCAATAGCAAAGTTTAGGTGTGAAAAATGAAGCAGCTGGCAATAGCGCTGGCGCTGACGGGATCGTGCGTATTTGCGACCACCATCGCTTCCACGCCCGCGTCTGCGCTCGAAACCTACGAAGCCCAGATGGAAGCGAGCGACGCAGCCTCACAGGCGCGCGTCGACATGCTCGATGCCTTCGGGCCCAAGGTCCTGAAGCCCGGCCAGTACGTCTGGCGCGACGTGCCCGACGACGCCGGTCCGCAACGGATCGTGCTGAGCCTCGCCGACCAGATGGCCTATTTCTATCGCGGCGACACGTTGGTTGCAGCGGCCACCATATCGAGCGGACGTGATGACAAGCCGACGCCGACGGGGATCTTTTCGGTCCTCAACAAGACGCCGATGCATCACTCGAACAAGTACGACAATGCGCCGATGCCCTTTGCCCAGTTCTTCGAACCGCACGGGATTGCGATGCACGCCGGCTACAACCCTGGATATCCGGCAAGTCACGGCTGCGTCCGCTTGCCGTCCGCTTTCGCCAAGAAGCTCTATTCCGTCACGGACGTCGGCACGCCGATCTTTATCGGCGTATAATCGCCGGAAGGGCCGCGCCTTTCCGGCGCGGCGCTATCCTTCAATACTCAAGCTTGATCGGCAGCCGGGATACGCTCATTCGGCCGATCGTTGAGGATCCCAAGCCAACCGCGGTCCCGGTCTTCCGGCTTTTGCTTTTTCCGCTCTTGCCGGTCGCCTTCTTGGCCATTGCTTTCTCCGTGATTGGCTTGGGATCCTCAACTATCGGCCGCATGAGCGTATCCCGGCTGCCGATCAAGCTTGAGTATTGAAGGATAGCGCCGCGCCGGAAAGGCGGCGCGGCCCTTCCGGCGATTATGCTCCGATATAGATTGGCGTGCCGACGTCCGTGACGGAATAGAGCTTCTTGGCGAAAGCGGACGGCAAGCGGACGCAGCCGTGACTTGCCGGATATCCAGGATTGTAGCCGGCGTGCATCGCAATCCCGTGCGGTTCGAAGAACTGGGCAAAGGGCATCGGCGCGTTGTCGTACTTGTTCGAGTGATGCATCGGCGTCTTGTTGAGGACCGAAAAGATCCCCGTCGGCGTCGGCTTGTCATCACGTCCGCTCGATATGGTGGCGGCTGCAACCAGCGTGTCGCCGCGATAGAAATAGGCCATTTGGTCGGAGAGGCTCAGCACGATCCGTTGCGGACCGGCGTCGTCAGGCACGTCGCGCCAGACGTACTGGCCGGGCTTCAGGACTTGGGCCCGAAGGCATCGAGCATGTCGACGCGCGCCTGTGAGGCTGCGTCGCTCGCTTCCATCTGGGCTTCGTAGGTTTCGAGCGCAGACGCGGGCGTGGAAGCGATGGTGGTCGCAAATACGCACGATCCCGTCAGCGCCAGCGCTATTGCCAGCTGCTTCATTTTTCACACCTAAACTTTGCTATTGACTTTTGTGCGAAAATGCGCGCGACCCGAGTCGGGTTCCTTAGGAACTCCCTAAGGGCAGCAATAGTATCGCATCGGGGCCGGGTCTGGGCGTTTCGGACTCTAATCCATGTCCTTCATATTGCTGCCTTTTTCGCGAAAACCGGCGATGAAATTGGCGACTTTCCAAATCTCGTCGTCTTTCATCTGCCCCCGCCACGCTCCCATGCCCGAATAGCGCACGCCGTCGTGGATTGCGGCGAAGGCCTCCTCGGGGCTCACGTCCGATCCTTCCTGGAAGAATTGGGGCGCGCGCGGATAGAAGCCCTTCGCGCCCCAGTCGCTCGGTCCTTTCGCGCTGCCATGGCAACCTGAGCAATTGTCAGCGTAAATCTTCGCACCGGCAGCCAAGGCGACGTGGTCACCCTTCGCGATCGGGTTTCTCAGCCCGTCGGACTTTTCTCGAGCGACGCGTCGAGTGCGCGCATGCCGAGCGAGCTTTCCCAATTGGGGGTTCGGAAACGGAATTGCTGGGAAGACGGCCAGCTATTCCCACGATGACGAGGACAGCGGGAAGGGCGATCAGACCGAGTATGAAGGCGATTAGGGTTTTCATCTCGCAACTCCCGGTGGACGGTCGCTTCGGCCTTCAGCCGCCAGCAAATCCACCTCCTTTCGATGAATATCGCAAGAGGCGGCGTTAGCGAGTTCTTAGCTAGTCGGCGCGCAATGCTCCTCTCGGAAACGCGCCGGATGAACCATGACTGATGCCCCTTCAGTCACAACGATAATCGTGGAGACCGCCTCCCATGGCCGGATGACGCGTGGGCAAGCGACGAAAAGGGTCCCTTCTACTTCGGCGCCATCACGGTGCTCGGATCCCGCCAAGAGTGCTCAATCCGCAAGATCAGCTCGCTCGGAGTGACGGTCTCGAGCGACCTGACACCGCCGCTGGGCGAACGCGCATCGATCGAGCTTGTAACGGGCCAGCGCGCGGCCGGCAGGGTGGCCTGGACCGGGCGCAAGGAACTCGGCGTCCGTTTCGACGACAGCATCGACGTGATCGCTCTCCTCAACCGCAAGCTGGTCAGCCAGACGCGCGAACGGCGGACGATGCCGCGGATCGAGGTCCGCGCGTCCGTTCACATCAAATGCGGCGGGCAGTTCTGGATGGCGACGCTTCGGAACATTTCGGCGCGGGGCCTTCAGATCGAAGGCGACGACCTCCCGGCAATCGGCGCGTATGTTTCGGCGTTCGTCGAGGGGCTCAACATTCCGCCGGGGGAAGTCGTCTGGAAGCGCGGAAAGCTCGCCGGCATCGAAGTGATGGAGGAATTGAGCTGGACCTCGATCATCCCGTGGGTGCGGGGGCTGGTGAAGCAGGCGGCGGGTTGAGATGTTGCAGTCTCGGTTGCCCGGTCAACCCTGTCGAATATAGCGACAGCTCGATGAACGGTTGAGGACCGACCCCGTCGCGATGTCGGAACGGGTATCCGACGCTAAGCAAGAACAGGAACAACAGCCCGATCGTCAACGACGTGCCTGAGATCATCAGCGATGCGTATCGCGAACTCACAACGCGGAAGCATAGGCGATCGTCAGGAGCGAACCGACGATAGCAACGATCCAGAGCACCGGCGGTATTTCCGCGCGGCTCGCCGCTATGCGCTGCCGCCTCATGGATACCAGCTGGTTCATCTGCGAAAACGCCTCGCCGTAGATTGCCGATTGACGCTCGTTGGTCGGCGCAACCGGCGACACGTCATCGAAGACTGTCAGCAGTTTCGTTTCCGCAGCCGGACTCCTCTTGCCTTCGCGCAGAAGCGGCCACCCGTCGACAATCACGCTTTGGACGTAGGCTCGCAAATTCTTGCGCGCCGGATCATCTCCGGACCATAAGCGGCGAGGTCGCGATAGAGCAGCGATGCCACGCCGGCCTCGTTTTCAACGGCGGTGGCCGCATCCCTGTAGTCCTGCCATGCGAGGACGCCGGCGAACGCCAGCAGGATACCGATATAGGTGGACGTGACCTGCATCAGGTCGATCGCCAGGTCTGCCTGCTGACTGCTCGGGTTGAGACGGAAAATCTTGACAATCCCGACACTGAACCCAAGACCGACGGCCAGGGCGATCCCGAGGACGGCCACGGTCAACTGCCACAGTTTGAGACCAAGGAGTAATCGAGCATCGAGCCCTGCTGCGCGCAATCGGAGCTGGTTCATCCGATTCGAGGGGAAGCGTTAAATGGTACAAACCCTAGAAATTCGGGCGGGATCAGGTCGCGCTGACGAACTGTCGAGGACCTTCTTTCGGCCAGCTTTCTCAACTCGATTTCGAGCTTGTTGCCCTCGATCTCTTCGATCGTGCCGTAGCCGAACTTCCCGTGGAAAACGCGCTGCCCGAGCGAGAGGTCGGTGCGGCCCTGGTTGCCGAGGCTGACCGCCGAGGCGCGGGCCTCGATCACCCGATGCGGTTCGGGATTGAAGTTTCCGCGGGAGGCGCGCTGCCATCCGGGGCCGCGGGTACTCGCGCGCATCGATTGGGCGGGACCGAGGTGGGCAATGGTCGGCGCGCTCCGACCATTGCGCGCGCCACAGGCTTTCGCCGCCGGTCATCGTGGTCTCTTCCTCGATATGGGCCCTTGGGAAAGTCGGAAAGGAACGCTCGGAATGGAACTGGTCCATCGGCCGTAGATCCGGCGGTTGGCGGCGTGAAGGATGGTTGCTCGTCGCCGGGCCCGAGTGATCGCCACGTATGCCAGCCGGCGTTCCTCCTCCAGGATGGCGAGTCCACCCTCTTCGAGCGCCCGCTGCGGGGGAATACGCCTTCTTCCCACCCGGCGAGGAATAGAGTGTCGAACTCGAGGCCCTTGGCGGCGTGGATGGTCATGATCGTGACCTTTTCGCCGCCGCGCGCTTCGTCATTGTCCATGACCAGGCCGACATGCTCCAGGAAGGCGCCGAGCGATTTATATTCTTCCATCGCGCGCGTAAGTTCGGCGAGGTTTTCGAGCCGGCCGGCGGCTCTCGGCAGAGCGGTCGGCCTGGAGCATCGCGGTGTAGCCGGATTCTCTCAAGGACGATCCGCGCAAGCTCGGGATGAGGGAGGGTGTTCGCCATCTCGCTGCCAGCGGCCAAGATCGCCGACGAAATTGCCGAGCGACCGGCGCGCCTGCGGAGTCAGCTCGTCGCTGTCGAGCAAATGCGCGGCGGCGATCAGCAGCGGCTCCTGACCTTGACGCGCACCTGCTGATGCATCGTCGCCACCGCCTTGTCGCCGAGGCCGCGCTCGGGCGTGTTGACGATCCGCTCGAAGGCGAGGTCGTCGGCGGGCTGGAATAGATCAGCCGCAAATAGGCGATGGCGTCGCGGATCTCGGCGCGCTCGTAGAAGCGGAAGCCGCCGATGATCTGGTACGGCAGGCCGATCGCGATGAACCGCTCCTCGAACTCGCGGGTCTGGAACTGCGCGCGGACGAGGATCGCGCTTTCGTCAATGCCAACAGCCCGTTCCGGCCGAGGCTTTCGATCTCTTCACCGACACGGCGCGCTTCCTCCGGGCCGTCCCAGACGCCGATGACGCGAACCTTCTCGCCGTCGCCTGCATCAGTCCACAGCGTCTTGCCGAGTTGTCCGGCATTGTGCGCGATGAGGCCGTCGGCGGCCGCAAGGATGTGTAACGTCGACCGGTAGTTTTGCTCGAGGCGGATGATCTTCGCGCCCGGGAAAGTCCTTTTCGAAGCGAAGGATGTTGGCGACCTCGGCGCCGCGCCAGCTGGCTAGATCGACTGATCGTCGTCGCCGACGACGCAGAGGTTGCGGCGCGGCTCGGCGAGCAGCCTCAGCCATTCGTACTGGCCTTGGTTGGTGTCCTGATATTCGTCGACGAGGATGTAGCGAAAACGGTCGCGGTATGCGTCGAGGACGTCGCTATGCTTCCGGAAGATGACGAGCATGTGGAGCAGCAAGTCGCCGAAGTCGCAGGCGTTCAGGGTCCGGAGTTCATCCTGATATTGCGCGTAAAGTTCGGCGCCGCGTCCCGCCGCGAAAGCTTCGGACTCGCCGGTGTCGACCTGGCTCCGCGTTCAGCTCCTATCTTCCAGCGGTCGATCAGGCCGGCGAGCTGACGGGCGGGCCAGCGCTTCTCGTCGAGGTTGGAGGCCTGGATAAGCTGCTTGAGCACGCGCAGCTGATCGTCGGTATCGAGGATGGTGAAATCGGCCTGGAGGCCGACGAGCTCGGCAGCGGCTCCTCAGCATGCGCGCGGCGACTGAATGGAAGGTGCCGAGCCACGGCATGCCTTCGAGCGCACCGCCGGAGAGCGGCACCGACGCGCTCGCGTCATCTCACGCGCCGCCTTGTTGGTGAAGGTGACGGCGAGGATCTGGCTCGGCCACGCCTTGCGGGTTGCGATGAGGTGGGCGAGGCGGGCGGTCAGCGCGGCGGTCTTGCCGGTGCCGGCGCCGGCCAGGACGAGCACCGGCCCTTCGGTTGTGAGCACCGCCTCGCGCTGCGGCGGGTTCAGGCCCTGCAGGTAGGCGGGCTCGGGACGCAGGGCAGGCGATTCAGGCACTTGGCCGAGGTAGGCGGAGGGGAACGAAACGGCAACCGAAGCGCGGCCGATTTGACGAATCGGAAAAGGTTCCAACGGTTGTTCCCGATATCCCCGTTATCCACAGGCTTGAACCGCGCATTTTTTGCTTTCGCGACTCGGAGCGAGATGTGCATGGTGAGCAGGTGATCGGGACGGCGGTCCCGGCCTCTCTCAGGAGCCGGCAACGGCAGGATAGGAAGCGGCAGGTGACCAAAGGTCCGATCTCCGCCGGCAGGCAATGGGAAGAGCCTTCGGGTTCTATCTCGGGCCAGCCGGGAAGAGGCGCCGGAAGAGGTGATCTTCCTCTCGCGCGACGCGGCTCCCGGATTTCCTCGTGGGATCTGGTGAGCGAAGCGGGACGCAAGAGTGGTTGACCCAAGAAGGGCCGCGGAACATCGGACGGTTTTGGCTGTCGAGGGACTTCGGTTCCAGACGCCGGGCCGGAAAGGTCGAAAGACCAGCGAACCTTCGGGCCGCGCAGTCTGGTAGATCGATCGGGCTCCTCGCAAGAGGGAGCGGTTCGGATGGAAAGCGACGCCTGAGCTGGTGAGCCAGGATCGAGAAGCGGGGTCAGCAAACCGGTCTTCCGGAGCGGGAACCAAGGTTGATCGAACACCGGCAGATCCTTCGCTCGGCGCAGTGGGGGCTGGCAGCAATGCCGGCCCCCATTTCTTTTGTGCTTTGCGCAGGCGACTCTGCGCCTCGGGGAATGCTGGCCCATCATTATTGCGTGGCGCCAAGCTCCTCCGCCTCCTCGTCGGGCGCCTATCGATCTGATATTCGCGACCATGGGGGGAACCACCATGGTCGCGAAGCCTGACATATTGCCTGCTGAAAGGGGAAGCGCGGCCGGCGAGCTGCTGCGGGTCCCCTTGGGGTCGGTTTCGGCCTCGCCGTCGTGGTCGGCGGGGTGGTCGGGCAGGGGATCATGCGCACGCCGGGGATCGTCGCCGGAGCGCTGCCGAACGAATTCGATGGATCATCGGCGCCTGGATCGTCGGCGGGCTGATCATCCTCGCCGATGCCTGCGCGACCGTCGAGCTCGGCACATCCCTTCCACGCGCCGGCGGTCCTTACGTGTTTGCCGAGCGCGCCTTCGGCCCGACCGCCGGCACGATGCTCGGCTGGGCCGACTGGATGAATTACATCCTCGCCATTTCCTTCGTCTCGGTGGTGTTTGCCGAATATACGCAGCGGCTCGGCCTTGCGACCGCGCTTCCAATCGGGATGCTCGCCGTCTTCCTCATCGCTGCCGTGGGGCTGGTCAATTGGGTTGGAACCCGAACGTGCGGCGCGAGCCAGGTGCTCGGCAGTGCGGTCAAAGGCCTCGGCCTGTTCCTGTTGATCGGCCTCTTGTGGCTCGTGCCCAGCCATGGAGTCGCCGCGCCCGCTCCGGCCGTCACTCCCGTGCTCGGGATCGCCACGCTCGCGACCGCAATGCGCGCCGTCGCGATTACCTACGGCGGCTGGAACGGAAGCGTTTATTTCTGCGAGGAGATCCACGAACCGCAGCGCAACCTGGTTCGGGCGACGTTCGGCGGAATCCTGCTGGTGGTGGTGCTCTATGTCGCCGTGAACCTGGCGCTGCTGCACGTTCTCAGCCGCGAGCAGGTTGCCGGCTCGAAGCTTGCGCTAGCGGACGGTGCGGCGGCAGTCCTCGGCCGCGAGAGCGGAATCGCGATCACCTTGCTCGCGCTCATTTCGGTGATCGCCGTCTGCAACCTGCAGGCAATGACGGCGACGCGGATCGCCTTCGCCATGGCGCGCAATCGAGTCCTTCCTTCCGTGCTGACGAAGGTGTCGGCATCGGGAACGCCGCGGATCGCATTGCTGTGCACAACGGTCGGCGCTGCGCTGCTCGCCTCGACCGGCGGCTATGAGCGGCTGATCGCGATCGGAGCGCCTTTCACGATCGGGGTCCCGGCGATCACCGACCTCGCTGCGATCCGGCTCCGGTTTCGTGAGCCTGGTCTCGACCGGCCATTCAGGATGCCCTTGTTTCCTGCGCCGGCCGTCATTGGCTTCGGCATCAATGCGCTGCTCGTCGCGGCGATAATCTACGAGGATCCGGGCGACAGCTTGCTCGGGCTTGGCCTGCTGGTCGTGATCGGTGTCGCGACCAGGTTGCATGACATGATGACGTTGCGTGGCGCTCTCCCCGACGCAGCCTAGTGGCAGTCCGCCGCGCGAACGCAGTGCCGACAAGTTCCTTCGACGAATGGACGGAAACCAAATCTTCGCTGCGCGTTGGGCGCTTCAGGTAGGCGGCGGCAATTAGGTCGCCGGAGCGGCGGGCGCGAAGGAGTTTGAAAGTGCTCAAGCCTGCCGCTCTGCTCGTGGCCTCCGCCACGGCGCTCGCAGCCACGACTGCCACCGCAACCGCTCCTGACACTTTGGTTTCGAGTTCGCCCTGGTGGGAGAAGGTCACCGTGACGATCGGCGGAGACGGCAAGCCGTCATCGTGCCTTTACCAGACCAGCCTCAAGCCGTCGGATTCGTCCGATTGCGATATCGCGTCGAGCCAGGCGTCGATGATGAGCAAGGCTTCGGACACCAAGGGCAATGAGGTCACGCGCATCACGTTCGAGCGTCGGTTCGATCCAGGCACGCCGCCGGCCAAGCCCGACTTGCAGACCGGCGATACCTTGCTGGGTGGCCAGATGATGGCGCTTGCGATCGATCCGCACGGCTCGGTGAAGGGCTGCAAGGTTGTAGCGACGTCAGGCGAAATGCAGCCGCAGTACAGCTGCGACGACGCACAGGCCGAGCGCTTCCAGGCGAGCATGGGGACCGGCGCCAAGCCCGAGCGCGACGGCTATATGACGATCATCGTCTACGGCCATTCCGAACATATGGTGTGATGCTGCGCCTCGGCGCAGCATCGCTGCTCGATCGCCGGCAACACGCGAGAACGAAGGTCAAGAAAGGCCAGGGTGATCTCGGTGACCATTGATGCGAAGATCGACGTCAGTCCGCGCCGCGAGCTGATCCGGCGGTTCCGTGAACGTCTCGCGCGAACCAACAAAATGCTGCGGCGCTATCCAGTCGCAGGTCAGGACTGAAGGAGATAGCGACCGCTGGCTCTGTTACTGCGGGCTGACCGTTGGGAAGCAGTTCGCAGGCTTCCCGCCTGTGTCGTTCGCACAAGCAGAACCATTTTGCCCCTTGTGGCGGTTCTTATGGGACCGGTTGCTCCCATCCGGAACCCAATCGCTGGCCCTGACCGACGATTGAACTTGGGGAGGCTTATTGGCATTCGTGCCGACGCCTTTTGCCTCGGCCGCAGCGGTGCTTCCCGCCAGGATGGCGGTCGCCAGAACAATCCTTACGACACGCATGGCGCGACTCCTTGGTACGGCAGCGAGCTCAGGATCGGTAGATTTATAAAATTCATGCATGTTAATATAGTTAACGAAAGGTAAATACAAGCACGTTCGTAGCAGCAAATTTCTCGTTTTTCGGCGCAGGCCCGGCGTCGCATTCGAGCGGTCCTACCTTCTGATGGGCGTAATCTTCGAGCCTTCGAGTCCGAGGCCGGCCATCAGTCCCTTCTGTCCGAACGGGAACGCGTAGACATCTTTCGCGAGCGTTGTCGAAGTCGTGCTCATAGCGGCGCCTTTGTCGACGACGACCACGCTGGGCCCGGAGCCGATCGCCCATCCATTGCTCTTCCTGAGATAGGTAAGCGCGGCATCGTTCATCAGGAACAGCGCGTAGCTGAAGGACTGCCCACCGGCCTGAAGGCCGAAGGAGGCGGCGCCGATCTTGTAATAGCCGGCTGGTCGGCCGTGAACGAGAGAACGCCTTCGCCCCCCTGTCCGCCGATCATGAAGCCGGCCTTGATGATCTTCGGGAAGACGAGAATTGCGCGCGCGTCGCGGCTGTATCGGCGCGCCCGGTCGGACTGGGCGTAGAGCCGGTCGAGAGCGGCCTTGCCGCTTGCGTTCAATTCGGCAGCGGTGCCGGCAACGGCCGGCTGTGAAAGAGGGCCGCCGACAATACCGGCCAGCGAAAGGCTTAGCGCCAGGAGTCGAATGCTTTTCATTGCCCGCACCTTCAAGATTGCCTGAGTGTGCCGGGCTTGGCCGACGAAGGCCGGGCGAACCATCAGCAATTCAACTGAGAAGGCGAAAGTTAGGTGTCGGCAGCGCAAGGAAAAGGCCCGCCGGAAAGGGTAGGCGGCGGGCCTTAGGGTGTCACTCACGTCCGGCAAGAACGCATCCGACAACAGCAACAACAATCATCCCCGGCGCTTCGTTCCTCTGTCGGAACGACGACACAAAGGGCGCGCCGGTGCGTCAGTGGGAGCGATGCTTCTTCGTGCTGGTCGTCCGCTGCTTCGCGCTGTGGCTCTTCGTGTTGCTGTGCTTCGTCGCGTGGCGCGAACTGTGCTGGGTCTGATGCTCGTGCGCTTCGAGATCGCTCATCATCAGCGCCCGACAGTTGCCGGACTTCATGATCTGCTTGTAGCTCATGCTGTGGCATTGCCGGATCGTCCGCTTCGAAAGATTCGGAGCCTTGTGATGCTCGTGCGTCGCCTGATGCTTCGAAGTCGCATGATGCTTGGACGTCGCATGATGCTTAGACGTCGCATGATGCTTGGAAGTTGTGTGCTGCTTAGACGTTGCGTGCTGCCTGGCTGTGGCGCGATGTCTGGACGTCGTGTGTTGACGCTCGGTCCCGGGATAACGCTCGCGAGGAGCTGCCTGATCCTTTGAGCGAACGACGGGATGTTCGGGCGGAAACGCCGGGAATGGCGGCGGCTCGGCCTGTTGCGGCTGAGCCGCTGGCACCGTCTGCTGGGCCATCGCCTGTTGCGCTGCGACCGGACGCGCCAGAGCCGCGACCGCAAAGGCCGCACAGAAAAGACCGATCCGCTGCATGCTTCCTCCCCCTCAACCCGATGGAAGAATAGCCGGATTTCGAGCGGAGGCACCTCAGCCCGGGCGGAATCTGGCGAAAGAGCTGCACGGTCTGGCGCGGAATGTCGGCCTGCAGTCAGCCAAGCAAGGGATAGGGCAGGTCCCAGTCGATTCCTGTCCGGTCGGCGATCTTCCGCGCCCACTTCACGACCGGATCGATTTCGGCACTGTGGAGGCGCAACCCCTCGGCGATCCGTTCGGCACGGACTTGAGGATCGAAGGGCTCGCCGGTCTTCGAGTGCTCCTTCAGTATGGGCTCGGCCATGCGTCGATCGACGTCGAGGTCCAGCCGAAAATGCCTGGCCACAGCAGCGATCGTCTCCCGGGTGTCTTGCATCAATTGAGCGGTCACGATCGAGGCGACACTTTGCGGGCCCAGGCGGTCAGCCGCATCGAGCATCATCTTCTGCATCGAGAGCCAGGCCAGCGCAGCCAGGTGGAGGTCGGCATGTTCGGCCAAATCGCGGTCGCTCATGCGCATGACGCTCATGTTCGCATCGCGGATCGCGATAAAGATCTGCCGGCCTGAGATTCGCCCTCCGAGGCCGCGAAGGACAAGCGACAGGAGCATCTCCTCCATCGGCGTCTGAAGGCAGAGGAGCTGCGAAGTCGGTGCGCCCTCCGCCATCGATGCGGCAAGGGCATTCCCAACGTGGGTCATCTTGCAGATCACCGCCTCGGCGGGATTGATCGGGCGGCTGAGGAGCTGCGTGGTCTGGTGCAGCAGCTGCGCCGTTTCCCGACGATCTTTCGTGAGGCCATAACTGACGATGTCGGTGAGGACGGGCGGCTCCTGCAAGGTGAGCGCAACGCCCGGCTGCGCGAGAATCTTGCCGAGGAGCGTGGACCCGCCGAAACCGAGGTGAAGGATGAAGTGCAGGTCGGTTCGATCCGGCTCCGCGCCGCTGAGCTCGGAAGGCGCGATCGCACGCATCTCGTTCGCGGGCGGCTGCAGGTGGACCAGGAATGCCGTTTCCCGGTGGCGCTCCGGCGGAATGAACGCGAACTGATACTTGTCCGCCTTGAATCTCAGCGGAAACCAACGGCCGTCGGCAACGGTCTCCTCAACGAGCTTGTCCATGCTTCTCCCTGATGCAGTTCCTGCACGAATGGAATGGGCTCGTAGGGAGATCAGGGGAATCGCTGATTGTTAGTCGACGTGCGAAGGTTCATAATGCGCGCGGTCTGAAGGGGGCACCATGACCGCAACCAGCTCTCATAACCGACGCTACTTGATCGCGGGCGCAGCAACTCTGGCACTCGCTGCGTGTGCTTACGGCCTTGTGCGCTTTTACCCCGCGCTTGGGCCGATCGCGGGCACTGTGACACCACAGCTCTATGTCGATTCACTGCCCGGCGTGAATATCCCGGAGAGCGGCCGCTATATCTTGGTCGATGCCGCATCGGCGCGGCTGTACATGATGGAAGATGGTCATGTCCGCGATTCGATGAAGGTAATCGTTGGAAAGCCGGATACGCCGACGCCGGCGCTGAGCGGCGTCATCAACTACGAGACGTTGAACCCGTATTGGCATGTGACTCCTGATGTCGCGAAGACGGTCATTGCGCCGCGCGTGCTCAAGGACGGCGACGCCTATCTCGAGCATCAGGGCTACCAGGTCATGTCCGCGTTCGCGAACGATGCCCAAATCCTGTCGCCCGACGGCGTCGACTGGAAGTCGGTCGCTGCCGGCGACACGAAGATCTATGTTCGCCAGCTGCCCGGACCCGCGAACTCGCTCGGGCACTTCAAGTTCGACATTCCGAACGGCGAGGGCATCTACCTGCACGATACGCCGAAGAAGGAGCTGTTCGCCCAGGACAACCGCGACCTCAGCCATGGCTGCGTCCGCCTCGAGGACGCGCAGCGGCTCGCGCGCTGGATGCTCGGGAAGGATCCGCCGGTTCCTACGGCTCCCGAGCAGCACCTGCTGCTTCCGAAGGCTGTTCCGATCACGATCAGCTACCTCAACCAGCAAGACCAGCTGCGGCTCGCAGCGCTGTAATCGAACCGACTAAGCAGCAGCGATCTCTTGCGCTCGGCCTTCGCGCATGAACTTCTCTTCGGACTCGGGCGGGCTGCGTAGAAGCAGAAAGACTAGCACCGTGGCGAGCGCACCGGCATAGCCTATCCACGGCGAGACCCAGGCCAGGGCTGCGCAAGCGAAATTCCCGATAACCAACGCGATGGCGATCGCGACACGAGTCTGCTTCCATCGCCGCATCTCGGGCACGTCGTCGATCGTCGAGTGCACGCTGAACCGGAATCCCAGATAGGACAGGAAGAAGGCTCCGCAGCTGAAGGCGAGCAGACTCGGGCCGAGCGGCTCGAGCGGACGATCGGCAGCGTTCTCCGCTCCAAAGGGGATGAGCGTCACCCAGAACAAGATGAGCAGATTGAAGAGGAGCGCTCGATGCGTGATCTTGTCGACGCGCGCGAGAGCGCCGTGGTGGCCCACCCACATGACTCCGACCAGGAAGAAAGTGGCGGCGTGGACAATGAGCGCGGGCGTGATGTCGTGCAGGGCCTTCAGCCCATGACTTTCGGGCACCTTCAGGTTCAGCACGAGCAAGGTGAGGACGATCGCGAAGACGCCGTCGCTGAACAGCTCGACCCGGTTCTTATTCATCGCATTCCCCCCACGGGCCGAGGCTGCGGCGGGGTGCTAGCGGTGTCAATCGCCGGAAAGCTAGATCATGGGCGCGCAGAAGATGGCGCGGTTCCTGTTCATCAACTGCTGCGCCGGCGCACCGACGTCAGGCTCCGGCCGGATTCTGAGCGGCTTTGCAGAGCGCTCCAGGAACGATGAGTAAGCGGGAAGCAAGCTATCGAGCCGCCGCAATCGCTTGACGATAATTTTTGCGCGTTTCAACTCATCCGCGGTCAGTTGCGCCCTGAAGTCCAGGTCGGCGAGCTGATACCAATCGTCGCTCTCCTCGTCTCTCCAACGATCGTAGCGGCGGAAGATGTCATAGAGCTGTGCATATTGAAGCTTCGGTTCCAGCGGGATCAGCGATCTCGCTTCCCCGGTCGCCGCGTCCCACACCGCGAACTGGAGGTTGATGGAAAGCGGCGGCTCGAAGTCGCGCCGAAGGGCGGGCGCGCCCTGCTGCTCGCGATTCAGGATCGACTGGAGTTCGTCGAGCCGGCGCCGGGCACAGGATTGCAAAGCCTGCCGGTCGTCGAATGCACCGAGATTGTGCGCCAGCTCGGCATCGAGCGCCTTTCGCGTCTGCTCCACCTCGCCGCGCTGATGGATGCTCTCGGCAACCTGCTGGGCGCCGAGGGCGATCAGCACGCCAAGTACGATGATTCCGACCTCGCCGGCAAACTCGCGCCAGCCATTTAGCGGCTTGGGCAAATGAACATGCATGCGGCCGGCCCCCAGCAATAAATCGCAGGGTATCAGAAGGCCCGCCTCCCGCAATGCGGCCGCAGCCGTCCAAGATTACATCATCATTACAAGTGCAGGCGTCGTGGAAACGCGTCGCAGCTAAGTCCGTTGGAATGAGCGTCCACCAGAGGAGAATATGCATGAAGACGCTTCTTGCCGTCGCCGCTGCCGCCGTTGCCGTTGCAGCGACGCCGGCGATTGCCCGACATCATGATCACGTCACCGTGTACCGCGTCGGTTACGCCTTCGGGCCCAGCTACACCTACACGGACTTCGGCGCGCTGCCGCAGCCGATCGTCACGCGCTATCGTCTGCGCAACAACTTCCGGTACGTCAGCGACAATGGCTACGTCTATGTGGTCAATCCGCGCACGTACCGCGTCGTGCGGGTCATCAGAGCGCCGATGTAAGAGCTGAACGGACTCGCATTCAGATTGGGTCGCCGGGCTCCCAGACCCGGCGGCCCCTTTCATGCTCGCCGGGCCCGACATATTCGAAGTCGATCAGGTACACGTTCGTACCGCTGCCGTGCTTCGCGACCTTGAGCAGGTCCACCACGCCCTTGAAGCCGGAGCGCCGGGCGAGATCGCCAGTGATGTCACCAATGCTGATCTGGCGGATGGATTCGACGACGATGTGACCCTCTTCCATCGGATAGGCGCCGCCGACCTTCACGCGCGGGCGGTGCCAGATGCGGATGGAACAGGTTATCCGGCCTTCACGAACACCCTCTCGAAGCTGCTTGGCGAAAATCATGGCGCTGGAGTTTAGTCAGGCGACCGAGGTGCGCAACGGATCGAAAGCTGCTGTTAAGCGGAGATATGCATAATGTGCGGCCCAGGGCACCGGGGCTGACCTTGATCGAATTCTATCTGATAGCAGTACTGGCGGCGCTCGCCGCTTATTTCGTCACCGGGAGGTTGCGCGCCCGGGACAGGGTAGCGACCGTTTTTCTTGCTGTCTTGCTCGCCTTGACGCTGACCGCAGTGGTTGCGCGGACGCTCGGTGAGCGAGAACCGATCCGCGCAGCCGGCGTGCACCTGTTGTAATCCGCCTTCGAAGGCTCCCCGCTACTTCGTGAACAGCGTTTTCGGAAGGACGACGTGGACGCCCTTGTTGCGGTCGACCAGCTCGGTTTCCTCGACGTCGCCGGCGACGCTCAGCAGCATATAGGCGTCGTCGCGGCTCATCCCTTTTTCAGCGACCAGGAAGTCGATCATGTTGGTCAGCGCCTTGCGCGTCGCGCGGCTGAGGTCGTCGTCGAACCCCATCGCGATATAGGCTGTCGGCGTTTCGGCGCGCGGGTAGGGCGACTTCATCCCCTTGTGCAGGATGAACTGAAGCGTTCCCGTCAGCGAGGTTTCGAGCGCGGTGATGTCGACCTCGCCATTGCCCTGCGCGGCGTGGCCGTCGCCGACCTCGAACAAGGCGCCGGGGACGTAGACCGGCGAGGAAGACGCTCGTCCCCGCGACTAGCGCCTTGTCGTCCATGTTGCCGCCGATGATCGTCGGAGGGGTCGAGTCATAACGGCCGAACGCCGGCGGCGGCGCGACGCCCATGCTTCCGAAGAAGGGATGCAGTGGCACTTCGATGCCGGGGCCGAAATGGCCGACCATCCGCTTGCGCATCGAGCGGCACGATCTTCACCTGCGGATAGGGGAAGTCGTCGGTGAGGAAGCCGGCGCCGTAGCGGAAGCCGTTGTAGGCATAGGGGATGGCGAGATCGATCTTGACGATGCGGACCTCGAGCGTGTCGCCGGGCTCGGCTCCCTCGATCGCGATCGGGCCGGTCAGGATATGGCCGCCGGGACCGCGGTCGGCCTGCGGAACGCCGTCGTAGACCGTGCGCAAGCTCTGCTGGACGTCGGCGGGCGCAACGCCGGCTTTTTCGAGCCCTGTTGGGCTGTTGGTCAGCAGCGTGTGGACGACGACCGTGTCGCCGGACTTGATGGTGAGCACCGGCTTGGCGGTGGCGTCATAATGGCCCCAGGCGACGGTCTGCGGAGTCGCCGGGAGATCGTAAGTCGAGGCCGCGGCGCCTGCCGAAAGCAGTGCAGTAGCGAGAGCCAGAAACGTGCGCATGACGAACCCCCAGGATGATTGGACGCGGATTAGCGAGCGTATCGTTCTCGCTCGGATGTCCGCAATGGGAGCAGCCCGCCTCGCTCCCGATTTCAATTCAAATTAGGGTACACCGGCGTATCTGCCGATCGCAGGAACGGGTTGCCGTTTTAGACGGTCATCGCAGCACATGCTTCAAAACGCTCGGCCGGAGTTTCGAACCCGAGCGTCTTGCCCGGTCGCCCATTAAGCTGATTCGCGACCTCGTCCAAGGGTTCCTGGGAGCGCACCGCAAGGTTGGTGCCCTTGGGGAAGTACTGGTGCAGCAACCCGTTGGTGTTCTCATTCAAGCCCGTCACCACGCTGCTAACGATCCCATACCTCCGCGCTCTCCGTCGCATTGAACAAACGGCGGTCGTCTCTTCGCCATCGCTCACCTCACCTCTCATTAGGTAAAGTGTTGCGACAATCACCTGAGACCACCATCGAAAGCTGCCTTTGGCCCGCTGGCACATGGCGACGCGATTGACTTGCCGCACGTTGAGGGTCAGGCCGCCCGAACTCGATCGGGAAAGGGTGGCGCATGAGCATTCTCAACAGCATCCTCAGCCAGGTGAACGAAAACGTTACGGTTCAGAACATGGCAGAGAAGGTAGGGCTGTCGCCCGAACAGGCGGAGCAGGCGATTGCGGCGCTCGCTCATGCCCACACGCAGGACGGGGACACGGTGCAAACCGCCTCGCAGCACACCGGCATTCCAACCGACACGCTGTCGCAGATCGTGCAGCATATCGGCGGCGAGGGATCGCTGGGACGGTTCGCCTCGCTGCTCGAAGCGCAGGGCGGCGCGTCGTCGCTGCTCGGGGGGCTGAAGAGCTTCCTCTGAAGTCTCGCGAAGGCGCGGCGGTGGACGCAAGCGAACTCGCCGGCAGGCTGACCGCGACGATGCGCGAAGGCGGGGGGGCGGAGGCTGTCGCCCTCTTGTCGCTGGAGCCGCACAGTGAGGTCGCAGCGTCGGCGATGTCGGCCGCCGTCAACGCGCTTTACCGGCAGCATCGAGACGTGGGGAATATGATCGTCGCTGCGCATCTTGGTGCGAGCTGGTGCCTTGGGCAGGCCGCGCTGCAGGGACAGTCCGAGACCGTGACGGCGCTCAAGCGGTGGGCCCGCGCGATGTGCTTCAACGCCGCGGCCAATTGCTGGCCGGGCTGGGGTGATGAGGATGTCACGATCAACGACGGCGACGTTGCAGGCGCAATGGGCCTCGCCGGCCTCTGCCAGGCGCTTGCCGAGGAATTAGAGCTCGGCCCCGAGGCGCAGGGGACGTCACACTGGCTGATCGGGGCTCTCGAGCTTGCGCGCGGAGACATAGCGGCGGCACGCAGAGCTTTCGCTGAGGCGGAACGGAACTACGCGGTCCTGGGCGACGATGCGCCGCAGACGCTGATGGCTCGATCTTACGACGCGCTCGCAGCGAAGCGCGCCACGGCCGGCTCTGATGAAGCAGCGCGCGCGCTGGAGGCAGCGCTGGATCTTCTTGATGGAGTCGGGACTGACGAAGCCCGCTTCTTCGCGGAGCAGGTTCGCAAAGCCGAGCGAGTCTTCGAGGCGCACAGTCGCGTGAGTGGATGAAAAGTGAACGAAAACAGTTCGCTACCGTTCGGTAAGGTTCGCAGTCGTTAGATTCGAGTTAAATCAATGTCGAGCCATACATTCGAAATTGGTCAGGCAATCGCAGGGGAGAGACACCATGACGGACCAAGACCTAGACCTCGAAATGGACGAGGGCCAGGACCAGGGGCAGGGACCGAACCCGCCACGACAGGTGCAGGTGAATGTTACTCTGACCGGCTTCGACGCGGCCGGAAAGGCGCTGTTCGTCTTGCAGCCTGTTGGGGATGATCCACTCGGACCTCCGGAAGGTCCGAACCAGACCCTGACGTTCAAGAATCAGGACAAAAACGGCGTCGGTCATAACGGACTCGACGTCACCTTCGTCTTTACGGACAACACCGGGAACAACTACGGCTTCCCGCCCAACAACAAGAAGCAGGACGCGGTCTCATCCGAGCTCGGTGCGCTAAGCTATTGTCCGCTGCAGGGAATGAACGAGGTGCTGAGCGTGATCAACGTCAGCGGACCGAACAACAATATGCTGAGAGTCCACAACGCAAACCAAAACAAGCAGGGCGGACCCAATCTCCTCGGCGACTTCAGCTACGTGCTGTGGGTTACGAAGGACGGGGGCACCAACTATGTCCCGCTCGATCCGGGCGGAAAGAACATGAATGGGGCGACGGGTTAAGCGAGCGAGGTCGAGTCAAGCGGGGTTCATGCCCTGGAGCAGCGCTGAAGGTCGCATCCGGCTAGTAAAGCGAATTTGATCCGCCTGGACTCGATGATGGCCTTGTCGGATGTGGCGAGCCATGAGGCTAACCTTCACCAAGCGCAACGGGAAGTATGACGATCTTCTGATCGAACGCTCGGGCGAACCGCCGGCGACGATGAAATGTCCCAAGCAGGGCATCATCCCGCACGACATGGTCCACTTCGCGGTCGAGAGCATGCTGGCGCACAGCGGCTTCCTGTCCCTCGTGGCGGAGGGTCAGGCGGCGAGCTTCACAACCACCGGCGGCGATGCGGAGGAGGCCGTCGAGCGACTGGTCGAGAGCTTCCAGGCGGAGATGTGGGGCGGGCGCGTCTCGGCGGAGGACTTACTCGAGAGCTACGAGCAATCCTGCCAGGCGCGGGGTCACCTGGCAGTGCCGGTGTCGGCCGACGAGGTGGAGAAGATCCGGGCGCGGCTGGACGAGCTGACCGCGCAATGGTCGGCGGTGCCGCTGAACGGGTCATTGAACGTCGAGCTTTGACAGGGCGAAGCAACTGCTGCCGACGCAATGCCGGCGACCATCGGCAGTTATGCGCCGCTGCTGGGCGACGATCTCACCGAGATCATCGACGGGACGACCGTCGCCGACAGCAAGCGAAAGCCCTGACCCCGATATTGGTGGGAAGCCGTCGCTGGCTAGAGCTGCGTTGCGGGTCTTATCGGCCACTCGACGGAGGCGTCGTCTTCGTCCGGGGAATGGTCGTCGTCGACGCGCCGCGGCGATTGCGCCCTTGCAGCCGCTCGGTGCCTTGAGATCGAGCGCAAGCGATCGAGCGGAACCTTCTTCGGCATCATGATTCCCGGGATCAAAGCGGCGCTGGCTTACACGCCGCCGCCTCGGCTCCGACTTCGTCCTGCGACCAGAGACGTCGCTCGACGGGTGCCGACTCCCCGCAGTGATACGAGGAGACCTCGATCTTGCCGCGATTGGTCACGGCGCTCAGCCGCGCTGTGACCGCACCATTGTCCGGCGACACATAGTCGCGCATGCCCTTCAGAAATCTCATCAGCGGAGCTCCGTCCAAAAGCCACCGCCACGCCAGATATGTCGGGTACGCGACAGTTGTTTACGAAATGCAAACAGCGGTCCGTCTGAGATCAGCCTCGCTCACCTCTTTCGACCGGCGGCGCAGGGAGAGGCGCAGGCGTGGGCTGGGGCGCTACGTGCGTCGGGCAGTAGCTTCCAACAGCGATCACCGATCCGTCCGGGCATTGTTGCATCGCCGGCGCCTGCGGCGGCGCTGGCGGGACCGGATAATAATAGACGGGCGGCGGATAGATGACCGGGGCGAACAGGGCTCCGAGCGCGAACCAGGGATAGCCGTATCCGTAATAAGGATAAGCGGCATATTGAGGGCCGTAGTGGAAGCCGTATCCATAGGGTCGATAATAGCCGCGCCCGCCGCCATACCAACCTCCGCCATGCCAGCCTCCGCCGCCGTGCCAGCCGCCGCCATGCCAGCCTCCGCCATGCCAGCCTCCGCCGTGCCAGCCTCCGCCGCCGTGCCAATGTTGTGCTCTTGCTTCGCCCTGCGTGGTCAGCAGCAGCGCGGCGATAATTAAAGCGCGTCCAAGAAATGAGCGGCTCGGCACTGGGCACCTGCCTTTCTGCGCGCGCTTGCGCGTGAACGGCCGGCCTTATCACCGCACTCCGGGTTGGCTGCTATCGGGGGATACCCTCAAAAACGCACGGACTGCTGCGCTCGGCCTAGCTGTTATCGTTCGCTATCTTCGGCCGGCGAACGGCGAAACCCGCGGACAAGGTCGCCAAATGCTCAGCCTCGGCGCGAAGCTTAGCGGCGCGAGCAAGAAGGCGTTTCGCCACTTCGTCCTGAACGGGGGTGGTCGGATCGCGCACGAGGACGACAATAAATTCGGTCCCCGCAGGTTCCAGTTAAAGTTCGTTCATTCAACCCAGGCGCGGCCTTGTCGATCATGTTGCCAAATGCGATCAATTAGCAATGGGGAGAGAGCGGCAGAAGCGTCTCGTCGCGCGCTGCTTCCCGCTGCTGCTTGCTCCGGGTGCTGCTCAGGCTGCCTATGCCGATCCCGCGGCCGATGCGCAGCCCGCCGCGACGGGCCCGGAATCCACCACGCCACACATCCCGCGGCCGGCTCAGCACAATCTTCCCGAAGCGATCGATGCATCGCTCGTCTACACATTCGACATGTGGCACAACGCGAGCGGCGGCCTGCGCAGGGGCACGCGTTACCTCGACAATCTCGACCTGACGGTGAAGGTCGACGCCGACCGCGCGTTCGGCTGGCACGGTGCGACGCTGTTCATCTACGGCTTGTACAACAATGGCGTTGGGATGAGCCGGAGCTTGGTCGGCAACTTCCAGGACTCATCGAACATCGAGACGCAGGTCCGCGCGGCGCGTCTCTACGAGGCCTGGCTCGAGCAGAAGTTCGCGGGCGACAAGGCGTCGGTGAAGATCGGCCTGTTCGATCTCAATTCCGAGTTCGACGTTCAAGAGACGGGCGCACTGTTCGTTACCGCGAGCCACGGGATCGGGCCCGACTTTTCCCAATCGGGGAAGAACGGGCCCTCGATCTTCCCGGTGACTTCGCTGGCGGTGCGTGGGGATTACCGG
The DNA here is from genome assembly GCA_963831485.1 of uncultured Alphaproteobacteria bacterium. Lineage (GTDB taxonomy): Bacteria > Pseudomonadota > Alphaproteobacteria > Sphingomonadales > Sphingomonadaceae > Sphingomicrobium. The sequence continues at coordinate 35,372 of CAWHQE010000014.1, read as the reverse complement.
CTTTCGGATGCGTGGACCGTTCGCGTCGCGGTGCTCGATGGCGTACCGGGCGATCCCGGACACCCCCAACGCCTGGTTGCGGTCGAGCTCGGGAACGGCGACGGCGCGCTGATCGTCGGCGAGGCTCAATACAACGCCGGACGAATGCGCGCCGTGCTCGGGGGGTGGGGCTATACGACGAAGTTCGAGGACCGCCTTGCCAGCGCGCGAGCAGGAGTGCCGATCATGGGAGAGGGAAGCGAGGGCGCTTACTTAACTATCGAGCGGCGGTTCGTTGGCGCGTCAGATACGAGCGACAAGGGCTTGCGCGGCTGGCTGCGGTTCGGTGTCGCCAACGACCGGCTCAATCCGCTCGACCGCTATCTGGGCGGCGGCTTGGTCTACACCGGGACGTTCAAGGGTCGCGACGAGGATCAGGCCGGCATTGCCTTGGCCGATGCGCATTGGGGCGAGCCTTACCGGCATGCGCTTGCGATCGAGGGCCCGCGCAGCAAGGCGAACGAGCTGGTCATCGAAACCAGCTATCGCGCCGTCATAAACCGCTGGCTGACGTTTCAGCCCGACGTTCAATATATCGTCAATCCGAACGGCGACCCGAAGCTGCGCGATGCGCTTCTGTTCGGACTTCGAACGCAGGTCGGATTTTAGATAATAACCAGATAGGATACAAATGTCTTGATCGCGATGCTCAATCGTACACGGTGAGCAGAGTGAAGAATTGCGGCACGTGACTATCAGGCGGGGGAGTTGCGGGCGATTGCGGGCGACAGCGTAGCAATGAAACGCAGCAGGAGCTGGCCGCGGTACTCCCCGCCGACGAAGCGAAGGTGCTCGTCGAGCAAATATTATACCGGCAGTGGGCGGCGCGGGACAGGTTGACGCGTCGGCTTCCGCCCGGCCGAATGAATGTCGGGCCAGGGACCGTGGTTCCGCCCGGCCTCACATCGGCATCATGGATCGTCGAGAAGTCCACGATCGAGGGCTTCGTGACCGGCGCGAAGATGCGGCCGGCGTGGCAGCCGGCTCCGTCGATCCCTGCAGAGGCGGAGCGGATCGTCGCCAACAGCGACGTCGTCGAAGCGGCGACGAAGCCGGCGCTGATCGATGTGCCGAACATGACGGGCGGGACCGCTGACGAGCGGCGGTTGGCGGTTCATTCTCGCCGAGAAGGGATGCGCATGTACGAGCGCACCAGCGCATCCTTCGCGGTCTTCAGTAGCGGGGCGTGGGAGACAGGGACCCTGCCTGGATCCGCGTTATTCGTGGACGGTCAGCAGATAGTCGGTGCGAGGTCCGCGGCGATCGCGGAGCCCTCTGGCGGGACCGTCGTGGACGCTGAATCAAGGGCAACGATTGGCGACATTCTCAACACATTGCGTCAGCACGGCCTGATTGGGGCTTTAGAAAAACCAAAGCCTCTCAAGAACTTCTGCAATCCGGCTCGAATTAACTGAGGCATTTTGGCAACAGATTACAGGCAATGACGTGCTTGCACGGCACCCGGCCCTTTCATAATGTGTTCCGGCAGTTCTATCTAGAAGACGCATCTGAAAGGGGACAATTCTATGCGTAAGCTCGGCATTGCGGTGGCGCTCGCTTCGACGGCCATGGCATCGCCCGCGCTCGCCCGCGACCACAGCTTTTATGTGGGACTTGAGGGCGGCGCGATGCTCGTTGAAAATACGAAGCTCGACCGGTTCGATCCAGCGGATCAGGCTGCTCATGCTTCGAACGGGCTTTTTGAGATCAGCCATGATGTAGGCTACGACATCGACGCGATCGCCGGATACGATTTCGGAATGGTTCGTCTGGAGGGTGAGCTTAGCTACAAGCACGCCGGCCTCAACGAGCTGGAATCACGCGACCAACCGCTGACCGGCTTTGGCTTTGGCGCACACTTCCCGGTCGGTGGGAGCGCCCACTCCTTTTCGGGCATGATCAACGGCCTGCTCGACTTTGGCGATGACAATGGCTGGAGCGGCTACGTCGGCCTCGGCGTCGGAATTGCCGGCGTCCATTACAGCATGGATCCGAATTCGGCCGCACCTAACCTGATCGTCGATGGTTCCGACAGCCGTCCGGCTTGGCAGGCGGTCATGGGCGTTCGTACGGCCGTCTCGCAGAACATCGACGTCGGCTTGAAGTACAAGTTCTTCAACATGCCGAACGTCAAGTTCGACGACCAGACCGGGCTTCTCGGTGGCGACCAGCTGCGCGGGCGTTATCGCACGCACAGCCTCTTGCTGAGCCTGATCTACAACTTCTACACGCCTCCGCCTCCGCCGCCGCCGCCGCCGCCGCCACCCCCGCCGCCTCCGCCGCCTCCGGCGACGCAGACGTGCCCGGATGGCTCGGTGATCCTGGCGACCGACACGTGCCCGGCACCGCCTCCGCCACCGCCTCCGCCGCCACCGGCGCCAGAGCGCGGCTTCTAAGAGCAGAGGCAGTAAGAAAAACCGGTCCGGGCACTCGCCCGGGCCGGTTTTCTTTTATGTAGCTGTCGCGCGCGCCGCAGACGTCGATCCGCGGCGCAGCCAAAGGCGCCGCCGCAGCATCGTTAGATTTCGTTGAGCCTAGTTCGAGGCGAACTGCGGCGGCTTGCTGTCCCAGCCGTACAGGTCAGGCAGATAGCTGAGCTTGCCGTCGCGCACCTGCGCCGTGATGTAGGTCAGGTAGATCGGCGTAGGCGCCGGCAATTGAACGCGCGTTTCCGGCGTGTCTCCTGGTGAAACCGGCGGACGGCCGAGCAGCCACGTGCCGAGCCGCCGGGCATCCTCTACACGCACGCAGCCGTTGCTGAGATTGCGGTTCGCGAGGTTGAACTTCGCATGGTCCGGCGTGTCGTGCAGGTAGATGTCCTGCGGATTGGGGAAGGGGAATTTGAGAATCCCCATCGAATTCAACGGGCCGGGATCCTGCTGGATCTTGAGATGGACCGTTCCTGCCGCCGCGCCCTTCCAGTTCACGGTGGCGGGATCGATGATGGTCGGCTGCTCGCTCCAGTCCTCGATCACGTGATAGCCGTGGGACTTCAAATAGCTCATTCCCCCGTGGAGGAAGTTGGGCGCGATTGTCTTTCGAACGAGATGATCGGGAGCATGCCAGTACGGATTGTATGTGATGTAATACATGAAGCTGGCGATTAGGGGGGTCGGCAGCTCTTCAGTGCCGGTGATCACCTTCATTGAATCGACGACCTGCCCGTCCTGATAGAGGGTAAGCATCGACGACCCCGAGTCCACGAGCAGGAAGCGGCCCTTTGCTGGAAGTGATCGGACACGGTCGAGATTGGCGAGCAGGCGCGGGTCCGGAGTGAGATTGCCGCTCGACTGGGCCTGGGCCCAGGCGGTGTCGCGCAGCTGCTTGTAGATCGCATTCACATCGGACGTGCTCGCAAGATAGGCACCAAGCGAAGGCGCTGCTGCGGTCGTGAGCAGAATCTGGTCGGCGCGATCCCCCTGCGGCTGGAGCACAGGATAAGCATAGATCATGCCGGCAGTCGGACGCTTGAGGGCTTGAACATATTGGACCCACGCGCCTGAAAGTACGCGTTCGGCGCTGGCGATATCGTCCGGCTTACCGCTACTCGCCTGAGCCGCGGCAGCCTGAACTTGCGTTGCGAGCAGCGGTCCTTCGGGAAAGCCATCGAATGGCGCGCGCTGCAGGATGGCGGTCAGCTGCGCGACCGCCGCGGTGTTCGCATTGCCCCTAAACCAGATCGGCTGAGAGTGCAGGCTATCGTAGAAAGACGCGACGGCCGAGCCGACGGAGACAGCCGCCGACTGACCGTCCGTCGCAGATGCCGCAGGACCGGCAGCAAAGGCCAGCGCCAGGCCCGAAGCGCCAATCGCCAGTCTCTTCAGCTTTTTCACCGCGCAACCCCCACCGATAACACCCCATTTGATCCTAGCTTCTTATATTCGCACGCCAATATGCATTAAAGATGAACTGGGGCCGGGAGGTGACAAGCTGTGAGGCTTGGCAAGGTCGCGACGAGGCCAACGCCGGTCTTGTCTAGGGCAGTGTTGAGGGCCTAGGCGGACGCGATTCAATTTCGAGGGAATGCAATGGACATCAGTGGAGCTGCCGCGGTCGTAACCGGCGCGGCATCGGGTCTCGGCGAAGCGACCGCGCGCGAACTGGCGCGGCGCGGAGCCCAAGTGGCGATATTCGATCGCGACCAGGAGCAGGGGAGCAAGGTCGCCGAGGAGATCGGCGGCATCTTCTGCGAGGTTGACGTCACGTCGGACGAGAAGGTCACCATGGCCTTCGCGAAGGCCCGCGAGGCGCATGGACAGGAGCGGATCCTCGTGAACTGCGCCGGCGTTGCGACTGCCGCAAAGACCGTCGCGCGCGACAAGGAGACGAAAGCTGCCAAACTCTATCCGATGAAACAGTTCGAGCTGACTCTTCAGATCAACCTGATCGGAAGCTTCCGCTGCATCGTGAATTCGGCGCTCGGCATGGTCGATCTCGACCCGATGGCGGATGGCGAGAAGGGCGTCATCATCAATACGGCGTCGGTGGCGGCCGAGGACGGACAGATCGGTCAGGCCGCTTACTCGGCATCGAAGGGGGGCGTCCTCGCCATGGGCCTGCCGATCGCGCGCGACCTGATGAATGAGGGTGTGCGAGTGAACACGATCCTGCCGGGCGTATTCAAGACGCCGATGGTCGCGATGATGCCGCCAAACGTCCAGGATGCACTGGGCGCGCAGGTTCCGTTTCCGAAGCGGCTCGGCCAGCCGGAGGAATATGCGCGGCTCGCCTGCTTCCTCATCGAGAATATCTACATGAACGCGGCTGCCGTCCGCCTCGACGGCGGGATACGGATGGCCCCGCGTTGAGCGCTGAATACGCGCGGCTGATCGACGATCTCGCTTTTGCTGCCCGTGAGGCTGGCGAGGCGATTCTTGAGGTCGTCCGCCGCGGGTTTGAAGTGGAATTGAAGCAGGATACGTCGCCAGTCACCGAGGCTGATCGCGCGGCCGAGCTCATTATCCTCACCGCGCTAGCGCGCGCGGCGCCGGGCGTTCCGGTCGTTGCCGAAGAAGAGGTGGCTGCGGGTCGCATCCCGGCACACGACGACACTTATTTCCTCGTTGACCCGCTCGACGGGACGAAGGAATTCATCCGCGGCGGCGACGATTATACGGTCAACATCGGACTGATCGAGCGCGGGTCGCCGAAGCTGGGCGTGGTGTTCGCCCCGGCGACGGGGCGTCTTCATGTCGGGTGCGTTGGAGAAGGTGCGTGGCTCGACGAGGGGAAGGGCCGGACGCCGATTGCAACGCGGCGGCGGGGCGAGCTGACGACTGCGGTCGCGTCCAAGTCGCATCTTAATCAGGCGACCATCGATTATCTCGAAGCAGCGGTCGGCAACTGCGGCTATGTTTCAGTCGGGTCGTCGCTAAAGTTCTGCATCGTCGCCGAAGGAAAAGCCGACATTTACCCGCGCGCGGCGCCGACCAGCGAGTGGGATACGGCGGCAGGACATGCGGTGCTACTCGCCGCCGGCGGGCTCGTCGATGGGCCTGACGGGAAGCCGCTTGGCTACGGAAAACGTGCGTTCCTCAACCGTGCGTTTGTCGCCACCTCAGGCTGGAAGCCGCCGAGGCTCGAACCATTCCTCGAGCCGTTTTCGGGCGGCGGGGAATTGCCGCAAGGAGTCTAGGCGCTCCATTTCCAGAGAAGAATTTCGCTCCATTATGGATCTAACGCCCAGCCGCCGCCGTAAGAGCGCTTGAGCCGCATGGTGTGGAGCGCGCGCTGTTCGTACCGCGGAAGCAGCCGGCTGCCGAATTGGTGCCGCGATGACGCTGCTCACCGCGCGCGAACGGATCGCGGCGCAGCCGTCCGCCAAATGTTGATCGAACTCGACGGTGACGGTGGTCGAGAGATGGACCGGCTGCCTCGATCGGAGAACTGATCTAGGCGGGTTGCCCGGTCCGCGCCCGCGTGGCACGGAAAGCTTGCGCACCGATCAAGCGCGGGCGGTTAGCTCAGTTGGTAGAGCATCTCGTTTACACCGAGAGGGTCGGCGGTTCGAGCCCGTCACCGCCCACCACAGAAAAGAGCCACTTTCTAAGTCTCATCCGAGAGCGTCGGCTGGTCCCAATGTACCGTCAGCCTACTTTGGGTGGAGACGATGGGATCGAAAATCCCGAGGCCAACCATTGGAAAAAAAGACTTTTTCTTCAGCGACTGTTGCCGTTGTGGCGCCTCTTCGTAGCAGTTGGGGAAGCGTCGGCAAGGCCGCTATATTGTGTTACCAAAGGGGAGAGGCGGGAATGAGGCCGAAAATCAGGACGCGCTATGATGTTGCGAAGGAGGGACCGCTACCTATCAAATGTCCGCACTGTGGCGAGCAGAACAGCTTTAACGGACTTAACGACCGGCGGACCGAGGTATGGTGCCAGCGCTGTGGGAAACGCATTCCCCTTACGCATGAAACGAAAATGCCCGCCGCTTTTGACTATGATCGAAGGACGTTTGGGCCGCCCACCTAGTCACTAATTAGCCATCCACATAGCTGCCGTCAGGAGCGAGATAGCAGCGCGAGCCCGCCACGTAAGTGCCGTCAGGGCAAAGAATTATTGGGCCGCTACCACCCACGTACGTGCCGTCAGGTGCGAGGCGGGGCGGGCCACCCACATAGCGGCCCGTTGGCGACCTGTAGCACCGCCCGCTGCTGACAAAGCGACCATCGGGACATTTAAAGATAGGTAGTTGGTTCGGCCCTTGCCCCTCGGATTTTGCCTCGGCGTATCCTTCGAGTACGCCGCCGAGGACGGCCAATCCGAGCTGCATGTTGGCTTTGTCCATCTGAATGCCGCGCTGCACCTCTGGGTCGGCGTCCACGCAGTCGGCCCATTCTTTGGACCCCACTCGATACCCCATGGTTACCTTGCAATAATGCCACGGGCTGCCTGCCGGGCCATTCCAACTGGAGCAGCCGCTCAACGCCAACACCGCAACAAAAGCTATCGCAGCCAACACCTGCCGCATTACGCGCTCTCCAAGGATTTCCTTCTCACACTATAGCTCGTCCCTACCGCTTCTCAGGCTGCTTAGGAGCCTCGGCGGGCGGCTCCTTGTCGGGCTTCGGGTCAGTGCCGTGGACACCCGGAGGGATTTGCTGCGGGGTCCATGTTTTCTTCTCGTAATCATCACCACTCATTCTGTCCCTCCTGTCAGCAATGTTCGCCTGTTGAGGCAGTGAATACGGCACAGCTCGACAAGAACCTAAGTTGGTCATCCTCCGACAGCACAACCACGTAGTGACCGCCATTGGAGCAGTTAGCGCGGTGAACTGTCCCGCCGCTCTGGATTTTTCCTATTGGGTTCAATGAGGTCACGACATCGCAACTGTGGCCCGCTTCGTTGATGAGGTCGCGAGAGGCGCTTTTCGCTTCCGCTATGTTTGCAACATGTACCGAGGGGTTTGCGGAATTGGGCTGAGTGTCGCTGGACTGGATGCTTTGTGAGCCGTGTTCGGGAGATGGATCAAATGCGTTCCAGATGAGCGCCACTGCGACGAAGATCGCAAACATACCGAGACAGCCGAGCTTTCTCAGTCCTTCATCAGCTTGCGCCCAAGCACCGAACTTGTGTCCGCAGTAGCGGCAAACATTCGCTGCATCTTGAACCTGCTCAGCACACTCGGGACACGGTTTCACTACAAGCCCCCTCACTTCTATTGCTGCACTAAGGCGCTGTTATCCGCAAGCCTTACCCCCGCTTTCAACAAGCGCCGATGTTCCCTAAACGTTCTCATCGGCATATCGGGGCTGAATGTTCGCCAAACACGTTCGAAGTACCGGCGATCTAATGCGGTTCGGATGCGCTCTGAGGGTGGATTGTACGAACTGCAATTCAACGCGGACGCTGAGTGCCACGGCTGCGGTCAAGGGCCTTGGATTGGTGGACATTCGCGGCGTGGGTCGTCGCTTCCGCTGCATCCGTTGCGGGATGAAGGCGGCCAAAGTGATCGTCCTGCCACCAGTCTAGCGCTGGCTCAAAACTTCTTGGCTGGAAATCCTGAGAAGTCTGCCCGCTCACACGTACCCCGGATCCACGTAACCAACGTACCGTTAGGTGGAAGGAACACCCTGTACCGCTCTGTGAGCTGACCTGTGCGACGATTTACCATTGTGATCTTGTCGCCGTCCTTGTCCTCACCCTTTTCTGCCATACAACTTCCCGCCCGAGCGGTATGGTCCTCCAACATTCGCCAGGGAATTTTCGCGATTTGGTGGCTGAAATGCGCCCATCGCGGTCGTTGCAGCTGGCATGACCGGTACCCGCAAGCGGACGTTCGGCAGTTAAGAAGCTGCTTTCGATCCTTTCAACCCAAATTGCGGTTAGCCGAGTGTAAGCATTGACCCGTTGCAGACTTTGGGTCGGGTTGCTCGAGAGCTAGTCGCGGGGCTCGCTTATAGCCCCTTCAACACAGCGTATTTCCAGGCACTGCAGACACTACAGCTTTGAGCGATCGGCCGGAGTCCACGGAACCGGCTCGACCTCCTTTCGCAGCAAACGGAGTGCCAGCCCTCCGCAGGTGCCCACGGCAATTGCTATCGTCAGATTGCTGATCACGGTGAGAATCATAGTCATGAAGAACAGTGTCCGATCACCCGCGCGCAGCCTCACGCGCTCTGACCATCGGCTCGGCTCGCTCATCAGCCATGCCGTGACGATAAGCAGGCCTGCGAGCGCCGGCATCGCCAGATAGCCAGCGAGCGACGACGCGACCAACATGATAATGAGGATCGTAACCGCATGCACGATCCCGGCGACCGGAGTTCGTCCTCCAGCGCGCACATTCGTCGCGGTCCGTGCAATCGCGCCCGTTGCGGGAATCCCGCCGAACAAAGGTGAGACCACGTTCGCGGCGCCCTGTGCGAGGAGCTCGGCACCGGAACGATGGCTTCCTGCAATCATGCGGTCCGCCACAATGGCCGACAGCAATGACTCAACGGCGGCGAGAAATGCGATGACGAATGCCGACGGCAGGAGTTCGCTAATTCTGGCGACGCTGAGATGAGGTGTGGATGGAGGTGGCAGCCCGGAAGGAAGTTCGCCAAAGCGGGAGAATATCGTGTCGACGGGCAGGTGAAGCCTCGCAATCGCAGTCGACGCGATCGCGATGACGAGCAGCGAGCCGGGAAACCACGGAATGAGGCGGCGGAGCAGCGCTATGCCGGCAATCGCGAACAGGCCGACAACCAAAGCCATGAGGTTTACCTGGCCACGCGCTGCCCAGAGAGCTGGTAGCCCGTGCACCAGATCCGCGGGCACGTGTGCAGCCGACAAGCCCAAGAGATCCTTGAGCTGGCTGACGGCGATGATGAGCGCGATGCCCACCGTAAACCCTTCGATGACTGGTTCGGGTACGAGTGCGACGAAGCGACCGGCCCTGACAAGTGCTGCCAGGATCAGGATTCCTCCTGCCATAAGCGTCGCGAGCAGCAATCCATCGTACCCGAACTGAGTGACCACACCCGCTACGACGACGATGAATGCCCCCGTCGGACCGCCAATCTGGACCCTGCTCCCACCGAGGAGAGAAATCAGAAAGCCGCCTATAACGGCCGTGATCAGCCCCGCCTTTGGTGTGGCTCCGGACGCAATCGCAATGGCAATACTGAGTGGCAGAGCGACGAGAGCGACCGTGATCCCAGCGAGCGTATCGCCGGCGAACAGGCGCCATGAGTAGCTTTCGAGGGTCGTAAGGAGCTTCGGTTTCATTGCGTTGTGCGAGGCCGCGAGCGCGCCGCCTTTCGATGTATGGGCACTTCAGGAAGAAGGAAACAGCGGCTCTATCAGGTCGCTTCGATCGTCAGCGCCTCGGTATGGCCGAGGCCCTGACTGTAATCGAGAACCGAAACATAACGGCATTCCGCGACCATGGTCGCAACCTCGTCCTTCTGCGGCGGTGCAAGGTCCGTGAGGTTCGGATGCCGCTTAGCAAGCAGCTCCCAGGCGTGACTTTTTTCCCTGGTGTCGGTCACTTCCCGCGCACAGCAGCCGGCATAGACAGCCTTGATCTCGCGGAGCTGGCTCGGCTCGTGGCCGACCGATACCGAGATCCTGTTGTCATGCGATATGTTCGCGAACTTCTGACTCGTGCGATAGATCAGAAAATAGAGCCGCCATCCCTCGTTTGCATATCCGACGATAGTCGATTGTGGCCACCCATCGGGCCTCACCGTGGCGATGCTCATGATCCTGTTGTCGTTCAGGATCTGGAGCGCAGGCTGTTCCATGGAAGCTCCCCCATGCGCGCAAAATCGGGTTGATTTTACGGGGAATACTGATCGCCGTCATCGGATGGCATGTCACTAGGTAGGAATGCGTATGGCTTCGTTTGGAGCAGCGGACCAAACACAGTCTGACAAGGAGGCAGTGAGATGACCCGGAACGATGGCTTTCGACCGTTCCATCGCAAGGAAGAGGTTTCCGCCAAATCGCGGGCCGCTCCCTGGAAGCAGGAACTGAATCACCCCGTTCCTGTCGATGAATTCGACCGTGAGCGCATGGGGCTCGCCGCCAAGGAATAGCCGCACGCAGCTGCTGCAACTCGAGAGGTGGGTCGATGAAGGACAAGGCGATCGACATCCTCAACGGCAATCGTCTTATGGCGATCGCGACGTCGCGTCCGGACAGCTGGCCCCAGGTAACGATGGTCAGCTACGCCAACGAAGATATCCTCATCTATTTCATCGTCTCGCGGCAGAGCCAGAAATTCGCTAACATCGAGCGCGATGATCGCGTCTCGATCGTGATCGGCCACGACTTTCACGACCCCGCCACCATCCGTTCGGTTTCGATTGCTGCACGCGCATCGGAAGTACGAGATCCAAAGCAGAGGGAACGGGCCGTCCGGCTGCTCCTTGACCGTCATCCGGGATTGCGGCGGCTCGAGCGACCAGAACCTGGTCACTCGGCGGTAATGCGCGCCAATCCGGAGATCATCACGATCCTCGACTACTCCAAAGGCTTCGGTCACGCAGACTTGCTGACGGTGGGGCCGGGAGGCCTTGCGGAGATGACTGCAGCGCGCGACGACGACTGGGGCTTCGGAACAGCTCTGAAGCCTGTAAGCTGAAATCCGTCCCAAACTGCCGATCCGAATTGCTAAACCGCGAAACTGGTCCACCAATGCATCCGGCCGCTACCGGGCATCACGGGTTCCGGCATCATCGTAACGGACGGCATTGGCCATACTTGCACCGGGCGAACTCCTGCTCGGCGGAATCACTTGGACGCCGCCAGGGATTGCCCGGTCGCGCTGCTGGTCGCGCACTGATCCTTCCGAAGCGTCGGTGCCGAAGGGCTATTCGCCCTGGGCTGCGAATGCGATCCGGAGCGTTTCGGAGAGGCTTCGCACTCCCAGCTTCATCATGAGGTTGGCGCGGTGGATTTCGACCGTGCGCGGGCTGATTCCGAGATCATAAGCAATGGTCTTGTTCGGGAACCCCTGCGCTAGGCCATCGAGAACTTCGCGCTCACGGGTTGTGAGCCATTGAAGGCGCATGCTGGCGTCCTTTTTGCGGTCGTCCGTGGCTTCCTTGCGCGACAGGCGCCGGAAACCCTCCTCGATAGAGGAATTGAGCGCTTCCTTCGCAAACGGCTTCTCGATGAAGTCGACTGCGCCGGCCTTCATCGCTTTGACAGCTAACCCCACGTCGCCGTGGCCAGTCATGATAATGACGGGCAGCCCGACGCCTTTCTCCTGAAGCGCATGCTGCACTTCGAGCCCGTCCATCTCCGGCATTCGGATATCCAGAAGAATGCATCCATCTTCGAGCGTGGCGGCGTTCTTGAGCAAGTCGATGCCTGATTTGTAAGCTTCGACCTGGAAGCCCGACGTCTTGAGCATGAAACCGACGGAGCGGCGGACGGCCGCATCGTCGTCCACCAGATGAATGAGACGCTTATCGGCTTTGCTCATTCCTCGACCTCTGCTCTGGGCAGTGTAAATCGAAAGATCGTCCCGGCTTCCTCGCCAGGCTCGAATTGAATTCGGCCGCCGTGCGATTTAATGATCGTCCGGCAGATCGACAGGCCGATGCCCATCCCGCCCTGCTTCGAAGTGACGAACGGCTGAAAGAGCTGCGACGCAAGCGCGTCGCTGATCCCCGAGCCGGTGTCTTCGATACAGACGGTCAGGAACTCGGGGCCGGATTGAGTAGAAATCGTCAATGACCGAACGGCGCTATTCAGCATCGCTTCGATGGCATTGCGGATGAGATTGACGAGCACTTGCTGGATCTGAATTCGATCGACGAACACACGCTCGGCATCGGAATCAAAGTGGACCTGGACATCGATGCCGTGCTCGCGCGACCCGACAAGCGCCAGCGCATTCGCTTCGGTTATGATCCGCGAAAGGCTCTCTTCGCGGTGCTCGGTCTCGCCATGGCTCAGAAAATCGCGCATCCGCCGAACGATCTCGCCCGCGCGGATAGCCTGCTCCGCAGCGTCGCGCAGCGCCTCGCGCGTCATTTCGAGCTGCTCGGGATTGGACTTCGGCTTCGAGGAGGGCGGCGGCTCCCTCGCAATAATTTGCAATGGCAGTGAGCGGCTGGTTCAGTTCATGGGCGAGCGACGAAGCCAGCGTTCCGAGCTCGCTCAGCCGGCCGACGTGCGCGAGCTCCGACTGAAGTTCGTGGAAGCGGAGCTCGGCCTGCTGCCGCTGCGTGATATCATGGATAAAGCCGGTGAACACGCGCTTGCCGTCGAACCGAGCTTCGCCCACCGAGAGTTCGATCGGGAACGTGTTGCCGTCACGATGCCGCGCCGTCGTCACCCGGCCGATACCGATGATCCTGCGCACGCCGGTGTCGCGGTAACTCTCCAGATAGCCGTCATGCCGTTCGCGGTCGGGCGAGGGCATGAGCATCGACACGTTCTCTCCGGCCACTTCATCTTCGAGGTAGCCAAACAATTTCTCTGCGGCGGCGCTGAAGGAGAGGATCATCCCCATATCATCGATGATGATCAGAGCGTCCGGGATCGTAGCAAGGATCGAGCGCAGATGCGCTTCGGTCGCCGATTTCCCTAGTGATTTGAGATACACCCGAACACCCCGGCGTAGCACTCTACGGTCGACACAGGTTGAGCGCCAGCAGCTTTACCGGATGGCCGCAATGCGGAAGGGGAGGACGCCGCCGTCCGGCTCCAGGATGGAGACCTGCTCCCCGAGCCGGATCGGCAGCCCGCCGAGCAGAAGCGCACGATCCGGTCCTCGGCTGCAGCGCATCGTCCAGCCGCCTTCGACCGGGATGATCAACCCCGACTCGTCGGGTTCGGTGGACCAGTACCGACGGACCGTGGCCCGGTGCGGCTTTAGCGCAAGCGCTGTTCCATCGATCCGGTCCTCTTCATCCAGCGGGAGTTGAATCAGGTAGCCGCGACTGACGGACCCGCTCGGAAAGGCGCTCGTACTCCCGAGTTCCAGGCGGATTCTCTTCCAGACACTCATGATCTTCCAGTGGAGGCAAGTGTTGGCGATCGCGATACGGAGATTCCCGTAAGGACTAGCTGATGCACGCCGTATCCGGGTGCTCGATTGCCGAGAACGGCCGTCAATCCACACGCTTCTCGATGCCGCTTACGTGACATTACGGATGGAGCCGTGGGGCTCCCGCCGCCATCCAGACTGCGTCAGGAGATGGAGTCGGGGAAATGAGTTGTCGTCAAACTCGAGAACAGCTTCTTGCTCGCGACGAGCTCGTCGCTGCACCGGCGAAGCGCGCCTGCGAAGATCAGACCTTTGAACTTCCCACGGCAATCTACATTGCAATGGTAACAATGTTTGCCGGCTTCATCGCCGTGCTCAGCCTCGCATTCCGCGGCGGACACATGGCGGTGGTCTACGGCGTGATCTTCGCATTCATCGCTGCCTACTTTGCAATTCCGGCCCTCTTTCCTGGGCAGGCCCCCGAAGGAAGCCGGACCAAAGCGTTGAGCCTGTTCGACTTCGGCCATCGCGGAATCGCGACGGCAACGGGCCGTGCGAGTGCTCTCGAGGCAACCATTCTCGTCCTGCTGCTGCCGTTCCTGATTCTCTGCTTCGGGATAACAGTCGCTACCATTGCTTGGCTGAGCTGACCATTTGGCAAAAGCCTCTCTTTCGCAGGAGATGAACAATGCACGCACACCATACTGGATGGGATGACCGGTCGGCCGAGCAATGGCTGGACCAGGCAGGTCGCTTTGAAAAGATGGCCGAGCGGCTCAATCACCATCCGCAGCTGACCGCCAGCTTCTCGGCGCTCGCGCGAGATGCACGGAAGCGCGCCACGGACGGTTCGACGGCTTCGCGGGATTCTGGTGTGAGCCACATCCGCCAGCGCGCGAGCATGCCCGCCGGAGAGGCCGATCTCGACTATTTGCGGGCGCGTGCTGCCACCGAGAATGCGGCCGGGAACCAGGCGCACGACTTTCGTGTACGCCGCGTGCATCTGGAAATGGCGAGACTTTATGAAATTCTCGTCCGCGCCGCTGAAGCGGGTTCGGGGGTCGGGCTGCGCCTCGTATCATAAGAGACGACAGGATCGGCTGCATGCGGTCGGTCGGATGCCTCATCAACACAAGGTCCAGTGCGCGGTGTGCGCAGTCTTGCGGGCCGTAACTTACCGGCGTTAGTAGCGTGGCGGACGTCGGTGCCAGCAACAGGGGGAGCCGCAAGTGCAGGATCGAGAGCTAGCGCAACCGTCGATTGATCCAGTCAGCGATATCCTCAAATGGATATTGCTGACCGTCGCGATCATCTGTTTCGGACTCCTCGGCTGGGCGACTGTACTCACGTACGAGAAGGCGCCTCCACAGCCCCAGGCATTCACGGATCGTGGCGGCAACGTGATCATGTCGGCCGACGACATTGTTGCTGGGAAGGGCGGCTTCCAGAAAGCCGACCTGATGGACTACGGCAGCATCTACGGGATGGGGTCGTATTTCGGAGAGGATTACACCGCCTCGGCGCTCGTGAGGCTGGGTGTGCTAACCAAGCAAAGCCTCGCAAGCTCCGTCACCACTCCTCCAGGCACCACGGCTCCCGGCAACAAATCGCTGGCAACGACCGGGCCGGCCGGAACACCGCCGGAGCCCACAACAGCCGCTGCCTCGTCCTCCGCTGGCGCACTCGCCGACGCCATCGCGAGTTCAACCATGCAGAAACAGCTTCAGGGAATCGATCTCACGCAACAGAAGGTCGTGCTGCCCGACGCGGTGGCGCAGGCCGTGCGGGGACTGCAAGGCGAGCTGACAAGGAAGCTCAGCACCGAAAATTTGTCGGCGGGCTGGGTTCCGGCGAAAAGTCTCGACCCGACGCTGCGGGCGCAGACCGCTGATTTCATCATCTATTCCGCGATGACTACGGTTGCGAGACGGCCGGACCATCCAAACACGTCATGGACCGAGAACTGGCCCTACGAGCCGTCGGTGGGCAACACGCCGACCACCAACACCTTCCAGTGGACTTGGATCAGCTTCTGCTTCACCTTCTTCTCAATGGGGTTCGTCCTCTGGCTCTATCGAGCCTATCTCGACCACCCCGACGACGAGCCGATGGAGCGCGGCCTAGCGACCTATCGCGCCCTGACACCGAGCCAAGTCAAGACCGGCAAATATTTCATCGTGGTGGCACTCGTCTTCCTCGCGTCGCAGGGCGCTGGCGCCATCATGGCGCACTCCTATTATGACCGGGAGACATTTTACGGCGTCCAGCTAAACTACATTCTGCCATACAATTTCCTCAGGAGTTTCCACCTTCAGGCGCCGATCATCTGGATCGGGCTCGGGTGGATCGCCAGCGGTCTGTTCATCGCTCCGGCGATCGCCGGCGGGCGCGAGGCGAGGGGCCAGGGGTTCCTCGTCGACCTGCTCTTCTGGGTGTCGCTGTTCGTCGTCGCAGCGGCGCTCACAGGAAACTATCTCGGAATTCAGGGCATCATCGACAAAGGCTGGTTCTGGTTTGGGAATCAGGGCCTCTCCTACATCCAGCTCGGTCGCTTCTGGCAAATTCTGTTCTTTGTTGCCCTGCTGAGCTGGAGCGGCCTCATGTTTCGCGCACTGTGGCCAAGCCGCGACACGCTCATCGAAGCTACCCGGCAATTCTGGAGCGGCAGAATTCGCCTCGAGCATCTCATCTGGGCCGCGACGATCAATGTCGCGGTGCTGTACGTCTTCGGCATGATCCCGCTCACCGGGATCGAGAAGTCCTTCACGCTCACGGACTTCTGGCGTTGGTGGGTGGTCCATCTCTGGGTTGAACAGTCGTTTGAGTTCTTCGCGGTCGCGATGAGCGCCTACCTTCTGATGTCGCTCGGCCTGGTGTCGCGCAAGCTTGCAGAACGGTCCGTCTACCTCGAACTGATCCTAATCTTCATGGGCGGTGTGCTTGGAACGGGCCACCATCTTTACTGGGCCGGTGGTCCCGGCATGTGGGTGCCGCTGGGCTCGATGTTCTCGTTCATCGAGGTGCTGCCGCTCGTCCTGCTGATCCTCGAGGCGATCTCGCAGCATCGCGCGATCAAGGCCGCCAGAGGAGGGGAAGGCTTCGATTACGGCCTAGCCTACCTGTATATCCTCGGCTCGGCATTCTGGAACTTCGTCGGCGCGGGAGTCTTCGGTGGGGGAACACTCAACGCGCCGCTCGTCAATTACTACGAGCACGGGACGTTCCTGACCCTCAACCACGCACATACGTCACTGTTCGGCGCGTTCGGGCTCCTTGCGCTCGGGCTGATTTATTTCTGCCTGCGCTATCGTGCAGGGCCCGACGTGCAATTCAACGAGACGCCGGGCCGGATCGCCTTCTGGTGCTATAATCTCGGACTGGTGATGTGGATCTTCCTCCACTTCTTCCCGATCGGGTGGCCGCAGCTCAATGCCGTATACGAGCACGGGTTTGCGTGGGCCCGCAGCCAGGCCTTCTACGACCAGACACGCTTCTGGCAGTGGATGAGGCTGCCGGGTGACGTCGTCTTCTCGGTCGGAACCTTAATCATGGCCTTAGACTTCCTCTTGAAGCTCCGGAAACCTCGCGGCCTCGCAGTTGCTATTCCTGCCGAGTGACGTGCTGATTAGAAGCGAGCTGCGGTGACAGACTTCAAGGCGCCGAATGTCACCCGGGGCGAACAGATGCTCGCCCTGCGAAAGAGACGGATGGCTGCGGCGCATCCGTTTCTTCGGGGCGGGTTCCGGCCCTTCTTCTTCGGCGCTGCGACGTGGGCGGTCATCGCCATTGCCCTGTGGCTTTGTGTACTCGCCGGAAAGATCAGCCTGCCAAGCCGCTTTGAGGCTGTCGCGTGGCATCGGCATGAGATGCTGTTCGGGTTTGTTGGAGCAGCGGTCTCCGGCTTCCTGCTAACCGCCATTCCGAACTGGACCGGCCGGCTTCCAATCGCGGGCAAGCCGCTGCTCTCGCTGTTCGGCGTGTGGGTTGCGGCGCGTCTCGCGGTGCTCTTTTCCTCGCTGATCGGCTTGTGGCTGGCGGCGATCCTCGACGTCGGCCTGTTCGTGTCGCTGGGGCTGCTCGCCGGGCGCGAGGTACTTGCCAGCTCCAACCGCAACGTGCCGATCGTCGGGCTCGTTCTTGCCTTCGCTATTGCGGACGGCACCGACTACGCTGGCTCAGCGGGGCTCATTCCAGCGGACCTCGGCTGGCGGAGTGCCATCGCGCTTTTGATCATCATGATATCGATGATCGGCGGGCGCATCATTCCCTCGTTCACCAGAAACTGGATGGTGAAACGCGCCGGATCCAGACAGCTCCCCACCCAGCCCCAAAGCCTTGACCTGGTTGTGATCGCGTCGACGGCGCTCTCACTGCTGTTCTGGTTGAGCTTTCCCGGGAACCGGCTGACCGGGCTCATGCTCATCCTCGCCGCCGCAGCCCAAGCGCTCCGCCTGTCGCGCTGGGGAGGATTTAGCGTCCTCGGCGATCCGTTGGTGCTGGTACTCCATCTTGGATATCTCTGGGTGCCGATCGGACTGCTTCTGCTCGGGCTGTCGATTGCAGGATTGGATCTTCCGCAGAGTGCAGGCGTGCACGCGGTCACGGCAGGCGGAATGACCACGATGATCCTCGCGGTGATGAGCCGTGCGAGCCTTGGCCACACGGGGCGAAAACTCAAAGCGGCGCCTATGACATGCGCGGCTTATGTGTGCGCCACTTTTGGCGCAGTGCTGAGGGTCGCTGCATCGCTCGGTCTTGGTCCTTACGGAGCCATGCTCGATATCGCCGGGACATTCTGGGCGCTGGCCTTTTTCCTGTTCCTTATCGTCTATCGCCCCGTCCTTTGGTCCCCGCGCATCGGTGAACAGAGATAGGTCCAGCCGGCTCATCTTCGATGCGATCATGGATGATTCCGACGAACCGCTCGCAGCTGATCGTTAAGCGAATCTACGTATTTCAACCACCGGCCGACTGGCGCACTCATTCTCTACAGATCGAGGTGGAGTAATCGCCATGTCGAATGAAAAGAGACCCGGTAATCAGACAGTTTCTCGCCGCGACTTCCTGAATATCGCCGCAGTGGGCGGCGGCGCCGTCCTTGCGGCCGGACTGACGAGCTCCGCCTCTGCTGCGCCGAAAAAGTTTTCCCAGCAGCAGGCCCACTATCAGCCGATTCCGAAGTCAGGGCAACGCTGTCAGTCATGTGCTCTCTGGCAGCCGCCGACTGCGTGCCAGCAGGTCGATGGCCAGATCAGCCCAGCGGGCTGGTGCATTCTCTATCAGCCGAAGAACTGATCCAGACGGGGGGACAACGCGATGGCTGAGATGAAGATCGCCGCGAGGTGGTCGCTTCTGCCAGGAGTGGTTCTTTTCGGCGCGGCACTGTTATTTCACCGGCCGGCAGAGGCGGTTCCCGCCTTTGCGCAACAGACGGGCCGCAATTGCGCAGCTTGCCACGTTGGCGGCTTTGGCCCGGAGCTCACGCAGTTCGGTCGGGAGTTCAAGCTCGGCGGCTACACGTTGCGCATGCACGGAGCCGTCCCGCTTTCGGCAATGGCGATCGCGTCCTGGACGCATACCAGGAAGGATCAGGTCCCGCCGCCCGACCATTTGAGCCGCAATAACAATCTCGTGCTCGATCAGGCCAGCCTGTTTGTCGCGGGCGGCATCGGCGAGCATTTCGGCGGCTTTGCACAGCTCGTTACATATGACGGAGTAGAACGCGCCTGGTCCTGGGACAATATTGACCTTCGCGCGGTCACCAACGCCAGCGTATTCGGAGAGGATTCCATCCTTGGTCTCACCATTACCAACAACCCCACGGTCCAGGATCCCTGGAATACGCTCCCCGCGTGGGGTTTCCCGTTCACCGACACGGCGGTTTCGGCGACACCGGATGCAAGCGAGCTGATCGATGATCCACTCGCGGGGAACGCAATCGGGCTTACCGGCTACGGCTGGATCGGCCACAAATTCTATGTCGAGGGGGGCGCCTATTCGAGCCCGTCACGCGGCATACTCGATTTTGTCGGCATGGACCCCACTGATCCGGGATCGCTGCACGGCCTCGCTCCTTACGGACGGATTGCCTACCAGGACGACGTCGCCGGCGGGACGTTCGAAATCGGCGCAAACGTCTTGAAGGCGTCAATCTTTCCTGGTCGCGATCGCTCCAGCGGCTTCACTGACCAGTACACTGACTGGGGCATCGACAGCTCCTGGCTGAAATCGCTGGGCAAGTCAAACTCGCTCACCGCAAACATCCGCTTCGAGCACGAGAGCGGCAACCTCCGCGCGAGTTGCGCTCTCGCGTTGATTGGTGATGGCAGCAACGTCGGCTGCGCGCGTTATCATCTGAACGAATGGCGTGGCGCGGTTCGCTACACCTGGCACAGCAAAGTCGGTGTGACGGTCTCGCCGTTCAGCATCTCCGGCTCGCGAAATTTCGATCTGTATGACGGCAATGGTCGACCAGACAGCAACGGCGTGCTGGGTCAGATCGACTTCACCCCCTGGGGAGCGGGCAATTCGCCGTTGGGGCCGAGAGTCAATGCACGGATCGGCGTGCAGTACACCCTCTATGGCAAGTTCAACGGCCGGCGCCACAATTTCGACCTGTCGGGCGCGAATGCGGCGGACAATGATGCTCTAAGAGTTTTTACGTGGATCGCTTTTTGAATCGGGGCGAATCCGGGACCCGGCACTGATCAGACGAGGCAGTCGTAGGCGAGCAGTCCGCCAGCGCTGAACATTGTGAAGCAAACAGGACGCGATAAGCCCGATGCTGCCACCACAACAGCTTCCTGGACGCGATCCGCTGGCCCTCGTCACCTGACAGTCTAAATAGAAGAGCGGAGGAGCCCGCTGATGCAACGCTTACACGGGCACGCGGAAAGGCATGCCAGTTCCAGGATCGGCTGGCTGCGGGCAGCCGTGCTCGGCGCGAATGACGGCATAGTATCGACGGCGAGCCTGATCATCGGTGTCGCTGCGGCAAACGCCAGCCGCTCGAGCGTTTTGCTGGCCGGTGTCGCAGCCCTTTTCGCCGGCGCGATGTCGATGGCCGCCGGCGAGTACGTGTCGGTCAGCTCACAGGCCGACACGGAAAAGGCCGATCTCGCTCGCGAGCGCGCCGAACTGCAAAAGAAGCCTGCCTTCGAGCAGGAAGAACTGACACGGATTTACCAGTCGCGTGGCGTCGACAGAGAGACTGCTGCACTAGTCTCTAGGCAGATGATGGAACACGACTCGCTGGCCGCTCACGCACGGGATGAACTCGGCTTGTCGGAGGTTCACGCCGCCCGGCCACTGCAGGCTGCAATGGCGTCTGCTGCAACCTTTACGGCGGGAGCATTGGCTCCGCTCGCGGTCGTAGCGCTAGCGCCGGCTTCGCTTCTTGTGCCAGTGGTCGCAGTCGGGTCCTTGGTCTGCTTGGCTGTACTGGGCGCTCTCGGGGCGCGCGCGGGCGGTGCAGCGCTCGGTCCCGCTGTGCTGCGGGTGACATTCTGGGGAATGCTGGCGATGGCTGTGACTGCTGCCGTCGGCCACCTGTTCGGCGCCGCCGTGGGTTAGGTCCTTGAGCGTGTCTGCGCACTCTCGAAGCCCTTTTAGGCGCTTATGAGCACCTTTAGCGCACCGGTGTCGGCGGCTCGACCGAACGTGTCGTAGGCGTCGAGGATGTTGTCGAGCGTGAACCGGTGAGTGATCAGCCGGGACGGATCGAGCTTTTTCGCCTCCACAGTCTTGAGCAACATCGGCGTCGAGACCGTGTCGACGAGCCGAGTGGTGATCGCAATGTTCGCCGACCAGAGCTTCTCCAGATGAAGATCGACCTTCTTTCCGTGGACGCCGATATTGGCGAT
Source organism: uncultured Alphaproteobacteria bacterium (assembly GCA_963831485.1). Lineage (GTDB taxonomy): Bacteria > Pseudomonadota > Alphaproteobacteria > Sphingomonadales > Sphingomonadaceae > Sphingomicrobium. The sequence goes on along the minus strand of CAWHQE010000014.1, from coordinate 14,042 downwards.
GATCCCGCCGGGCGCCACGAGCTCCTGGCAAAGCTCGAAGGTCGCCGGAACGCCGACTGCTTCGATGACCGTGTCGAACCCCCGGTCGCCGGTTAGTGATTTCGCTGTCTCGAGCGCCCCTTCATCGGCGCTGTTGATGACATCCGTGGCACCGAACTGGAGTGCCTTCGCCAGCCTCTTGTCGTCGAGGTCGATCATGACGATCCGCGCGGGTGAATAGAATTGTGCAGTGAGTAGTGCCGCGAGACCTATCGGGCCTGAACCGACGATCGCCACCGCCGAACCGGGCGAGACCTTGCCATTGAGAACGCCGCACTCGAAGCCGGTGGGAAGAATGTCGCTGAGCATGACGATCGCATCCTCATCGACGCTGGGGATATGATAGAGGCTGGTGTTCGCATGCGGCGTGCGGACATATTCGGCCTGGCAACCGTCGATCGTGTTGCCCAGAATCCAGCCACCGTCGAGACAGTGCGAATACATGCCCTTCTGGCAATATTCGCACGTTCCGTCGGCCGAGATGCAGGAAATCAGGACCCGGTCGCCGTCTTTGAAATTCGTCACCGCTGCGCCGACTTCCTCGACGATGCCGATCCCCTCATGGCCGAGGATCCGTCCCGGCTCGCAGGTCGGAACGTCGCCCTTGAGGATGTGCAGGTCAGTGCCGCAGATGGTCGTCTTGACCATCCTGACGATTGCGTCTCCGGGCGCCTGGATCGTCGGCCGCGGCCTTTGCTGGAGCGACTTCGTGCCGGGCCCGCCATAGACCAGCGCCTTCATGAGCTGCTGATCCTTGCTGCCCGTCTTCATGGAAGGTTCGTCGATGAGGATTCGAGTGTCACTGGCCATCGCCTTGCTCCTGCCGTTTGCTTTCCGTCGCCATAATCGCGCAGCGAATGAGCGGAGCATCCGTAGAGTTACGGATCGGACATTCCCGTAAGGAATGCGCTCGCCATCCGTGCGACTGCTCGCTGTCGAGCAAGGAGGTTTCCATGAAGGTCGAAGATATCATGACGCGCGCCGTTCATTCGGTGAAGCCTGAGGACAGCATCGCGCAAGCAGCACGGTTGATGGCGGAAAATGATGTCGGCATGTTGCCCATCATTGATGGAAGCGACCTCCTCGGTATCGTCACCGATCGCGACATCGCTGTGCGAGCCTTTGCGGCTGGGATCGACTCCCACTCGCCGATCCGGCGTATCATGAGCGAGCATGTCGCCACCTGCTCGCCTGAGGATGATGTCGAGGAGGCTCTCGAAACTATGGCGAACGAGCAGGTCCGAAGGCTTCCGGTCTGCGATGATCAAGATCGGGTAATCGGCGTCCTCGGCCTCGCCGACGCCGCGATGCGCGACCCCGAGCCGAGTGATGTCTCCGAGACATTCGCCGAGATTTGTCAGGCTACGGGCCTGCATTGCCAGGCGCCCGTGTTGGCTTGAGCCTCAAGCCAATCCGGAGCGAATGAGAACGAAGGGATAATGCAATGGCTACGACGACGATCGAGCGAGTGCCTGCACCAGACCTCGGTTCCCGCACTGCGGAAGGCTCTGCCATCAAGACCATACTTCTTCACGTCCAGAATGACTCCAGCCTGAAGGAAAGGCTGCAAACAGGCTTGTCGCTCGCGCGTGCCACTGGAGCGCACCTCAGATGCCTCCACGTCACTCCGATCGAAGCCTATGTGACCACGGATAGCTTTGGCGGACTGTTCGTCCTCGACGGGATCATGGAGCGGATCGACGAGGAAGAGGAGAAACTTCGCTCCGACCTCGAGGCGCGCCTCAGGGCCGAGGACGTTCCCTGGGATTATCAGCAGGTGGCCGCAAACACCGTCACCGAGCTGGTTCGCTGTGCGGCGCTCAGCGATATTGTGGTCACGGGGCGTCAGCCTCACCTGGGTCGAGGACAAGGCCTGGAGATCGGGATCGTCGGAGACGTCCTCATGGCGGTCAGGACTCCCCTCCTTATTCCGGGCGATGGCGAGACGATACTCGATCCATTCGGCGCAGCCGTCATCGCCTGGAACGGCAGCTACGAGGCTGCGAACGCAGTTCGTAATGCGGTCGGGCTGCTGAAGCTGTCCTCGAGTGTCTGCGTGCTTCGTCTTATCGACGGCGAACAGGTTCCTCCTACAATGTTGCTCGAATATCTGTCGCGCCACGGGATTTACGCCGAACTCGATACCTGGGTGCTGGAGGAAGACTTGGTGCCGGACCTGCTTGTGGATTATGCGAACCAGAAGGGAGCCGGCTGCATCGTCATGGGTGGCTATGGTCACAGCCGTGCTGGCGAGTTCCTGTTCGGTGGCGTCACTCGCGCGCTACTCAAGCGATGCCCAATTGCGCTGGTGGTGAGTCACTAGCAAGTGTCCTGCGTAATGAAAATGTTGCTTCCTCTCCTTGGACCAGGAGCAATAGTTCTTGGGAGCCCCCTCCTAGCGGAGCAAATCCAGGTTGGTTCAGGTTCGGTCGTTCAGGCCGTCACCAGTCTCAAGGCCGGTCAGTTCGTCTGGGTGCCACAGGTCGCACCCGAGGGACCCATGCTCCTGATCGTAAACCTGTCGAGCCAGCGCGCGCTGCTCTTCAGGAATGGCGTTCCGATGGGGGCTACGACGGTTTCGACTGGAAAGGTCGGGCACCACACGCCGACCGGAGTCTTCACCGTGCTTCAAAAGCAGGTCGTGCATCATTCATCCAAATACAACAATGCGCCGATGCCCTACATGCAGCGCCTGACCTGGGGCGGCGTGGCGCTGCATGCCGGCAACCTGCCGGGCTTCCCTGCCTCGCACGGATGCATTCGCCTGCCCGCAGGCTTCGCGAAGCTGCTTTATGGGGCAACCAGACTTGGAATGACCGTGATCATCACGGACCAGAAGGTGACGCCGAGGATCGGCCCCCCTCCAGAGATCGTCGCAGCCTCGGGCCCAGCTGAGGCCACTTCACGGGGTGGCTATGCCTGGCACCCGGACAAATCGCCAACAGGCCCCGTGTCGATCGTAGTCAGCAGTGCCGACCGAAAGGCAATCGTGCTGCGCAACGGAGTTGAAATCGGCGCTTCGGAGATCACTGTCGATGGACCCGTCAGCGGAACGTGGGCCTACACATTGCGAAATATCGATGGAGGGGGGCAGCACTGGATGCGTGTGTCGCTTTCCTCGGCCGCGAATTCTGATCAGGCAGTCCCGCGCGAAGAATGGCAGCGCTTTCACGTCCCAGCCGGGTTCAGGAGCGCCATTGCACAGATTGTGCGACCGGGAACGACCCTGGTTGTCACGTCGGACTCGTTGATCGCCGGCGCTGCTGCGACGCCGCTAACGGTGATGGACGCCGAGAAGGCGAAAAACTGAAAGCTCGGAAGAGAGATCTCCCACTGCCTCACTAAGGCGTGGCTTCAGAGTGCGTCGAAACGCCTCGCGACTATGAGGATGAGAGCGATCAGGATTCCTAGGATCACCAGCTGCAGGAACCGTTGGCGGCTCACTCCGGCTTAATCGGCTTGAGGAAGGTTTCCTGCGCTTCGATGTTATCAGTCTCAGCGTCCAGATCTTCGGCCATTTGCTCAAGCTGGGCACGGTCAAGGCTGTTGCGCGCATCATTCGAGAGTTTGCGGCATTCGCCTGCACGCTTACGAAAACGCTCGGACTCGTCGCTCATCGGGGGGGGTGACCTAAATCAACCTGGGCCTGCTTCTAGCCTCATAAGCGGCCCGTTAGTCATAGGCCAGCCCAAACATATCAAAAGTTAGTGGTCAGACAAAATCCTGAACGGGTGACAAGTCGATTTGGCTAATGTCTGCTTTGGGCGGAAGGCGAACCTAGTCGGCTGATGGCAGGAATGGGTCGAAAGCTCGCATAAGCCGACTGTCTGCTTACGGCCAATTCCGGCCCTTGATGGGGTGCTCGTGCGGGCCGTGGGGGCTGGCGAATGCAAACACCCGAGAGCTTCGGGTGGTTCAGTGCGTACCACTTGGTAGAATGAAGCCGGAACATAATCGGCACAGATTGGCGAAATCGCCCGCCATCTTTCGGCAAAAATGGCAGATTTGCGCGGGGATCCCTCGTTTACACCGAGAGGGTCGGCGGTTCGAGCCCGTCACCGCCCACCACCACTTCGACGAGACCTATTTCGCGACTGGCGGGCCTGCATCGCCGGCCGGATCACGGCCATAGGCGTCTGCGGTGGCCGTCGGCGTCTCTCCGTCGAGCCTCAGCGTAAGGTACGTCAGGAAGATCGGCACGGGCTGGGGCAGGACCAAATGCTGCTCCGCCGCGTCTGACTCTGGAGCGGGCTCGCTGCCGAGGAGCCACCGTGCGAGAAGTTGCGCATCCTCGAGCCGGATGCAGCCGTTGCTGATGAGGCGGCTGTCGGCGTCGAAGAGGGATTTGTTCGGCGTATCGTGAAGATAGACGTCTTCCGCATTCGCGAAGCCGAACTTCAGCTTTCCCATCGAATTGTATGGCCCCGGTAGCTGGCGAACAAAGATCGTGGAGTTGCCGGCCGCAACGGCAGCCCAGTCTACGTCGTCGTTCGACACCTCTTCCGCATCCGGACTGAGCTTCGTGACGACGCGATAATTGTGGTCCTTCAGGTAAGACTTGCCGCGGGTGAGCACCCGCGCGGCGACGATGCTGCGGATCAGATTGTCAGGGACATTCCAGTAAGGATTGGCCGTTGCATAATAGATAACGCTGACAAGCAGCGGCGTTGGCGTGTCCGGCTTGCCGACGATGACCCGCATCGAGTTCCGCAATCCCATGCTCGTCCACCATGTAGAGGCGGGCGGCACTCGAATCGACGACCACATATTTGCCGTCCGGCGCAAGGAAGCGAAGACGGGAGAGATTGGCCAGCTCGGCGGACGACGGCGCGCGGCCCGAGATATGGATCTCGTTCCATAGCGCGTTGCGAAGACTGTCGTACAAGGGGTTCACCGACGCAATCTTCAGGATCAGCTGAAGTTGTCCGGGCTGGGCAGCGCGCGAAAGGATATCGAGGACGCTTTCTCGCCTCGGGGCCGCCCAATTGTCGGCATATTCGAAGCCGGGCATCCTACGTTCGAGAAGCCGAACGTAGCGAACCCAGACAGAAGAAATGACGCGATCCATCTGCATCGTGGCGGACGGATCGGAGCGGACGGTGGCAATCGCCTGCTCGACCTGCTGCGCCAGGGCGGGGCCGTCGGCGAGGCCGTCCAGCTGAGCGCGCCGGAGAATCGATGGAAGCGCATTAGCGCCCGGCGTCGAGATTCCACTCGGGAACCACAAGGGTGCATTATATCTCGCATAAAAGGCGTCGATCTGGCTGGTGCCAGCCGGGGCTTGCGCCGGAGCCCCCGAGGGGCTGGCGAGCGCGATAATTGCGATCGCCAGAGCAAAAATGCCGTGCTTGCGAGCCACTCCATCCTCGGTCAGAGTTTGGGGACGGTCGAGACGCTAACTGCCCGGAGTTTAATCGGAACTTGAAGGCGAGTTGAGTTAGGGAAGACCCTTAGAGGTTTCGCACCAGCTTTACGGCCAATGCCAGCCATGGGGGATTGGCGACGACCTGCTGGCGGCCGCCGGCATCGAGCGGGAGGATCTGCAGCTTCTCTTCGTCGCGATTGATCAGCCGGCCGAAAATGAACCGGCCCGCCGGACGCGGAATGAGGACATCGCGGTTGAGGGCGCGTCCGTAGTCTTCGGCCGCAAGTGTCTTGCACCAAATCTCGTCACCGGAGCGATAGTCCCCGATGCTGGCGCCGACGAGGACGGCGGTCTGCCCCGCCTCGACCCGTGGAGAGACCAGGATTGCAGCCCGCTTTGGCGCAACCGCACCGCCGGGACCCAGGACCGCGGTGACCTTGAGCTTGTCGCTGGCGCTGCTTTCGACCAAATCCTGGGCATCCACTCCGAGCGCCTTGGCGATGCGGTTCAGCCAGCCAACCGAGACCGTCCGAGTGCCGGTTTCGAGCCGGCCGATCGTCTGCGCTGTGGTGGGTGGATCGCAGCGCTGCGCAACATCCTCGAGAGTCATCCCGCGCGCTCGCCGCACTTCTCGGATCCGTGTAATCATCAACGTCCCCTGTGAACCACATTGGTTCTATTTTGTCCTACAAATTTGCCACTGTGGCAAGTGACAGGCAACTCAGTCAAAGGAGAGAAGGATGGCCATCAAGCCGGCGCGGCGTCTGTTAAGCGAGCGCACCATCGAAGCCGTTATTGAGGGACAATCGGGGAGGTCCCTAGCTCGTCCGACGCGGTCGGTGTGGTAGAGTCGCCCCTCGGCTGGCTGTTCGTGCGCGGGGTGGTCACGCAGCGGCAAGATGATGCAGGGGAACGGCTACGGACCGAGCGCAACTGGCACCCGGCTAACGATGTGGTGGGACGCCGCTGCCGTTGCGCGTTCGCGAGAATCCGACTGCTCGGTGCCGAATCTAAGCGGAGCCCAAGTTGACGCGAAACGCCGTTTCGATGCCGCGATAACCTGCGCAGGTTCGGGCCTTGCTGAAATTTTTGTGGCGCATCCTTTGGCGCAAGCTCGTGCTGACGGTTGCGCTGGATCGCGTCGCGGACTTCGACCGAATTCGTTAGTCCTTGCGGACGGTCGGGTCTCGCATGCCGTTCCGGCTCGCCCTTACCGCTGTTGCCGCTCATCCTTCGCTCTCCTACTGGGGTCGCGGGTTAAACAGGGCAAACTGCACGGGCTTATCCGCGGTTCGCCGCCTGAGCGGAGGCATTCGATATGATTCTCTACGGCTCCTCGCTATCGCCGTTCGTGCGAAAGGTGCTGGCCTTTGCCGGCGAGAAGGGGATCGAGATCGAGCTCAAGCCGACCGGTGATGCGCCTGGCCAACCCGGCGCAGAGTTCCTCGCGGCCAGCCCGCTGAGGAAGATGCCGGCACTGGTCGACGGCGACTATCGGCTCGCGGACTCGAGCGCGATCATTCAGTATCTTGAGGCTCTTCATCCCGAGCCGAACCTGATTCCGGCGGAGCCGAGGGCACGGGGAAGGGCGATCTGGTTCGAGGAATATGGCGACACGATCCTGATGGGGTGTGGCGGGAAGATCTTCTTCAACCGCGTCGTCGCGCCACGATTTCTGGGGCGGCCAGGCGACGATTCGATTGCCGATACGGCGGAACGAGAGGAGTTTCCGCCGATCCTCGATTATCTCGAGTCAGCGATCCCTGAGAGCGGGTTCCTCGTTGAGGACCGGCTTACGCTTGCCGACGTCGCGATCGCGAGTCCCATGGCGAACTTGCCGTACATGGGCATGAGCATCGATTCCGGGCGCCATCCGCGCCTCGCTGATTATGTGGCGAAGATCCTGTCGCGGCCCAGCTTCGCGCTATGGATCGAACGGGAGGCGGTGATCATGGCGAAGGTCGCCGCATGAGAAAAGCGCCGCGTCCCGAGAGGAGCGCGGCGCCTTCATGAAACAGAAGCGATTTAGAACGATCCACCCTCGCCGGAGTTTCCCGATCCCTCCGAGCCGGATCCTTCATCATCTTCATCGTCGAGCGCGCCGCGGCCCTCATTGGCGAAGTCGCTGCCGCCGGTCACGTCGGAGCCAGACTCGTCAGTCTTGTCGCCGGTCGAGCCTTCGCGCAGATATTCGTCCGATCCGGTGCCCTGCGAGCCGATGAAGCCTTCTCCCTGCGATCCGCCTGAAATCCTGGCCGGTCGTGCCACTGCTCTGGTCGGCCGCCATCGTATCGTTTGAGGTGCTGGACTGAGACTGGTCGCTCTGGCCGTCCCTGCTTTGGCCGCCGAAGCTGCCTTCCGAGCCCTGGTCGCTCATCGTTTGCTCTGAGCTTTGGCTGTCGGCCTGTTGGCTCTGCTGCTGTCCGAATTCGCTCTGCTGACCCTGACCGGTCGTCGATTTGCTGCCGTCGTTGTCGTTGATCTGGTCGTCCCGTTCATCGGCCATGTGAATACTCCTCCACATCGCCCCCGCTTTGCTCTGGCGGGTACAACAAAGGCTTCGGGGCACCGTTCCGATGTCAAAAAATGCTTTGCGACGAACGGCTCGACGCAATGAAAAAGGCCGCCGCCCCGGGAGGCGGCAGCCTTTATTCTGGACCCCGGCCTTCGCTGGGATCGGCTTATTCTTGCTCTTTGCCTTCAGCCGCTGCGGCCTCTTCGGCTGGAGCTTCCGCTGTAGCTTCGGCAGTCGCGCCTGGCTCGGCGCTCGGATCATAATTCTCGGTGAACGCGGCAGTGTCGCGCTCGAACATCTGCGCCATGACGTCGATGCCCTGAGCCTGCAGGTCCGCCTCTTCGGGCGAGCGAGCGACGTTGACCTTCACCGTGACGGCGACCTCGGGATGAAGAGCAATCTTCACCTCGTGCATGCCGATCGCCTTGATCGGACGGTCGAGCACGACCTGGCTCTTTGCAACATGCGCGCCGACGCCCTCAAGGGCTTCGGCAATATCGCGAGCGCTGACCGAGCCGTAGAGCTGGCCCGTGTTTGAAGCCTGACGGATCAGCTGGACGGTCTTGCCTTCCACGCCCTTCGACGACTTTTCGGCGTCGGTACGGCGGTCGGCATTCTCTTCCTCGATGCGTGCGCGGTTCGCTTCGAAGACCTTGCGGTTCGATTCGTTGGCGCGAAGCGCCTTCTTGCGCGGCAGGAGGTAATTGCGGGCAAAGCCGTCCTTGACCTTCACCACATCGCCGATGGCGCCGAGCTTCTCGACGCGTTCAAGCAGGATAACTTCCATCGGTCGTTCTCCTTACTTCACGATGTAGGGAAGAAGGCCGATATGGCGGGCGCGCTTGATGGCGCGAGCCAGCTCACGCTGCTTCTTCGAAGAGACGGCGGTGATGCGCGACGGGACGATCTTGCCACGCTCGGACACGAAGCCCTGGAGCAGGCGGACGTCCTTGTAATCGATGCGCGGCGCGTCCTTGCCCGAAAAGGGGCACGACTTGCGGCGGCGGAAGAAAGCGCGGGCCATTATTCGACCTCCTCTTCACGGGCGCGGAAGCTGGGGCGGTCGTCGCGATCGCCGCGATCGGAGCGACGCTCGCGCTCCTTTTCACCGCGGCGCATCATCGCCGAGGGTCCGTTCTCATGCTCGTCGACCTTGATGGTGAGGAAGCGGATCACATCTTCGTTGATATTCGACTGGCGCTCGAGCTCAGCGATGGCCGCAGCCGGCGCGTCGACGTCGAGCATCACGTAATGCGCCTTGCGGTTCTTCGCGATGCGATAGGCGAGTGAACGGAGACCCCAGGTCTCGGTCTTGGCGATCTTTCCGCCATTGTCGGTGATGATCTTGGTGGCGTTTTCCGCAAGCGCGTCGACCTGGGCCTGGGCGAGGTCCTGACGCGCGAGGAAAACATGCTCGTAGAGCGGCATGTTTCACATTCTCTCTTTTGGCCGATCGCTGACGCCGCCCATTGCGACGTCCCTCCGGCTGTCTTCCAAAGCAAACTAGCGCGGAGGCAAGCCTCCCGCGCCAGTGCGGCGCCTATGGCCGAACAGCTCCGAAAAGGCAACCCGAACCATGAACTTTGCAGGATAGGCATTGCACAGATGAAATGAGTCGTTCAGCCATGGGAGCGCAAATGGCTGATCAGCGTTTAAATCCGAGAGAGTAAAGGAGTATCACGATGAAGGCTTTCTCGATCAGACTGGGGGCCTCATTAATCGCTCTCGCAGCGGCAAGTTGCACCACAAGTGGCGTCGGCACCGGTCAAGTCGTCGGACAGAATATCGGAGCCACGTTCAGCTGGACCGAAAATGGCGGAACTCACGGCACCATGATCGCCCAGTTGAGCAATGGTGAAACGTTCCAGGGACCGTTCTTCCAGATCACAGCTGAGAGCCGGGTCTATGATTACGGTCCGCTGTGGAATGGCTGGGGAGCGGGGTTCGGCTGGGGCCACGGTTGGGGCGGACATGGCTGGGGCTGGGGCTGGGGCGGCTGGGGTCCGTGGGGTCCGGATGACGCCACTATCACCCACTACAGCGGCCAGGTGCTTGCCAACTTGCAGGGTTCCGGCGGCTTCATGCGCTGCGACTTCCGCCTGATGAGCCCGAGCTCGGGCATGGCGGGCGGCGGCCTTGGGCAGTGCCAGCTTCCGACCGGCACGATCATCAACGCCCAGTTCCCGCGCGGCCGCGGCTACTGATCGGGACGGGCCCCGGATTGCGGTCCGGGGCCTAGTCATGGCACAGCAGGGTCATGGCGACCCAGCTTAAATCCGTCGAGCCAACTCCTGGTTCACTCGACGATATGAGCCTGCCCGGCTGGCTCTATTTCGATCCCGAATTCTTCGAGGCGGAGAAGAAGGCCTTTCTGCGCGCCTCACCGCAGGTCGTCTGTCACGAGAGCGAGATCCGTAAGTCAGGTGAGTGGCGGACGCTTGAATATCTCGGCGAGAGCGTGATCGTCATCCGCGGCGACGATCATGAGGTGCGAGCCTTCTCGAACGTGTGCAGGCATCGCGGCTCACGAGTGGTCGACGGAAGCGGCGGCTGCGCTAAGGTGCTGACCTGCCCATACCACGCCTGGAGCTACGGCCGCGACGGACGGCTCGTTGGAGTGCCGCACCGGAGCGAATATCCGGGGCTTCAGACGGAAAAGCTGGGCCTGCATCCGGTTACGCTCGAGAATTGGCGCGGTTTCCTGTTCGTGACGCTCGAGCCGGGGCTGCCCTCAGTCGCGCAGATGATGGCTCCCTACGAAGTTGAGGTCGAACCTTATCGATTCGAGGATCTCGAGGTGCTCGGTCGGGTCACGATTCGTTCGCGGCACCTCAACTGGAAGACGCTTTGCGACAATTATTCGGACCATTTGCATATACCGGTCGGCCATCCGGGCCTGACGCGCCTATTCGGACGGAATTACCGGATCGACGCGCAACCTTTTGCCGACCGGATGCAGGGTGACCTGGTTGAGACTGAATCCGCGAACCCGTCCGAGCGAACCTATCAGCACTACCTGCCGACCGCGGATCACCTGCCAGAGAGCCACCGGCGCAAGTGGCTCTATTACAAGCTGTTTCCGAACCTCGCGTTCGACATCTATCCGGACCAGGTCGACTTCATGCAGTTCCTACCGATCAGCGGCACAGAAACGCTGCTCCGCGAGATCAGCTACGCGCTGCCGGACGACCGCCGCGAGATGAAGGCGGTGCGGTATCTCAACTGGCGCATCAACCGCCGGGTCAACGCGGAGGACACCGAGCTCGTCACTCGCGTCCAGCTCGGCATGCAGTCGCCGACCTATAAGGCGGGACCGCTCGGGACGAGCGAGGTGTGCCTCAGGAGCTTCGCGAAGAAGATGCGTAAGTTCATTCCGGAAGCACGGCTGGATTCGCCTCCGCCAGCGGGCTGGAGCCGTCTGGCGAACGCGAGCTGAGGCGCCGCATCACGGCGCGGATCGCGAGGCCCGCGGCGAGCAGGACCAGGCACCAGAGATCCGCTTCCACGCCGGTCCCATATAGCGCGAAGACGCTAAACAGCACTGCAACCGCAATGACGGCGCGCGCGCCTGGCTTTCGAGTCACTCTCCACGCCGCCAACGCTCCCACGAAGTAGAGAACGATGACGGCGGCGGTCGAAAGTAGGATGATGAAGGTATAGAGGTCGGCGGTCGCCCGGCTGCTGTTCGCCAGCAGCAGGAGGATGGTGAGGCCCGCCGAGACCGCCTGGGAGACGACGGGCGTGTTCTCGCCTCGCGTTCGCGCCATTGCACGTGGCAAGTCCCCTCTGAGCGCCATGGCGTAGCCCAGCTCTCCTGTGCCCAGGAGCAGGCAATTGAGGCAGCCGATCGCGCTGATCGTGATCGCCAGCGCAGCAAGCGATGCGGCGATTCGTCCCCAATGCGACATGATCGCGTCCGCGAACGGAGCCGGGGAGTGAGCGACGGCGTCGGCCGGTAGGAGCAGCTGGATGCTTGTGCCGGCGGCAAGGAAAATCAGTGCGGAGAAGGCCGTTCCTCCAAGCAGCGCGCGGGAAATGGTTCGCTCGGGATCGCGAACCTTGCAGACCGGCGCGGTCGCGTTCTCGAATCCTGTCAGGGCGAAAAAGGTAAGCGCCGTTGCTGAACCGAGGTTGGCGAGGTTGATCGTCGCGGGCGCGAAAGGCTCGTAATGACCTCCAGCCGCGCCGCGCTGTGCGAATAGCCAGGTCACCGCGAGCAGCGGAAGAACTCTGATCGCGACCGTGACGATCGACAGGCCGCCGGACGCCCGTACGCCCATGGCGTTGACCCCGGCCAGCAGGACGACCGAAGCGATCGCAACCGGAAGGACCAGATTGGCTCCTCCGCCAATGAACGACAGGGTCGATCCCGCCGCCACGGCGACGGAGGCCTGAGCCACCCAACTCGATACCCAGAACGACCAGGCGACGAGGAAGCCGACCGTTGGTCCGAACTCGCGCTCGATGTTCGCCTGGATTCCCTCTCCGCCGAAGCGCGAGAATTGGGCCAGCGCGAATGCGATGCACATGGCGCCGATCCCGCTGACGACCCAGCCGATCACGGCATTGCGGCCGAGTGGCGCAAGGGCGACGGGAAGCATGAAGATCGCAGCGCCGATGATGGTTCCCACCACGAGCGCCGACGTCATCCAGATGCCCATCTTGCCGTCGCTTGATGTTGCCACCGACACTCTCCCAATGAATTGAGACGCAGACGCTAGGAAAACCGTTACTATGCTTCCGCTTCGGCGGGACGGATCCGGGGCCTTCTCACCACATATATGACAACGCCCGTGGCGAGCAGGCCGAGCGACATCAGGAAGGCTTCGAGGCCCGAGCCGTAAAATGCCCACAGCACGAATAATAGGCCGATAACCGCGGCGACCGTCGTCAGCGGTTTGCGGTCCTTGATTGCTGCCGCGATGGCGGCTGCCGAATAGAGATAGAGAACTGCGTCGGCGGCCAGCAGCGTGATGAAGGTGAAGAGCTGGGTCGTTCCCTTCGCTTGATTGAGCGCCAGTAGGACGAAGCCGATGGCGACGCTTGCGAGCAGGGCCGCATCAGGCGCGTTGAAGCGGTTCGTACGGCTGAAGAAGCGCGGCATGTCGTTCCGTAAGGACATGGAATAGAGCATTTCACCGCACGCCAGGATCGATGCGTTCAAGGTGCCGAAGGCGCTTACGACCATCGCCGCAGCCGCAAGAATGGCGGCCGTGCTTCCCCAATAGAGGCCGATAGCCTGGGGAAAGGGGGCAATCGATTTCGCGATGGCTGAATTGGGAATGATCAGGCTGAGGCTGAGCGTCACCAGCAGATAGGTCACCGCAATTCCCGCGAGGCCGAAGACCAATGCACGCGCAAGATTGCGCTCCGGGTTCAGAATCTTGCCGACTGGAGACAGGAGAATTCGAAGCCGGTCAGTGCGAACAGGCAAAGCGCCGATGCGGTCGCGATATTGCCGAGCGAGGGTGGCGGGGCGTCGATCGGCTGCAGGGGACCGCCGAGTCCGCCGAGAATCGCAGCAATGACAACGACCGCGATGAGCGGGAGTAGCTTGATGAGGACCGTGACGATCGCGAGCTCGCCGACGGTTTTGATCCCGCGCAGATTGACGAGGGTCAGGACGACGAAGAAGGCGGAAGCCAGGAGGACCAGGTGACCGGAAAGCCCTGGGACGATGCTGGCGAGGCCGGCCGCAGCGGCAAGCGCAACAGCCGGGTTTCCGACGCAACTCGAACACCAGGTCGCCCAGGTGACGATGAAGCCGGCGCCGGGGCCAAGCTCGTTCTCGACGTAGGCCTGCAGCCCGCCGCCGTCCGGGCTGACGATCCGCGAGGCGCAGTAGGCCATCGACATGACGCCGATGCCGCTGATCAGCCAGCCAACGGGAACACTTCCGCCCAGCGGCGCGAGAGCGATCGGAAGATAGAAGATGCCGACGCCAACGACGCCGCTGATGACTAGCGCGAGGGTCATCCATGGCCCGAGCATCCGGGCTTCCTTCTGATCGGCCATCAATTCCCCTCGCCTTGGCAATCGAGCCGACCCGGCCTAACCGCCCGTCCGGGGTCATAACCGAACAGGGATATCGATGCGCGCATTCATTTTTCCTGGGCAGGGTAG